>NZ_JBAYUV010000004.1:0-148712 GCF_041674905.1 Hyphomicrobium sp. | reverse complement strand
TCGAAGTTTGAAATGCGTGGCAACATCGGCACCGCGATCGTCAACTTGCCGGTGCGCCCGGACGAACTCGATTTCAATAAATCGCGCAGCCCGAGCGCATCCTCCGCCGGAAGCTTTCGCGCCTCGTCGAAATAGGGAACGAGACCGAGAGGCGCCCATCCCGTGAGCCGCGCGATCGCGGCCATTCCGTCCGCGAACAGCGAAGCATCGCCGCGCATCTTGTTAACGATGAAGCCGCGGATCATCGCCGCGTCTTCGGCGTCGAGAACGTACTTCGTGCCGACGAGACTTGCGATGACGCCGCCCCGGTCGATATCGCCGATCAACACGACCGGAACGTCGGCCGCACGCGCGAACCCAATGTTGGCGATGTCGTTGACACGCAGATTGATCTCCGAGGCACTGCCCGCGCCTTCGACGAGGACGAGATCAGCGTCGGCCTTGAGACGCGCAAAACTTTCCAGCACCGCAGGCAACAGATCGCGCTTCTTCGTCTGAAAATCGCGCGCTCCCGCTGAGCCCGCCATGCGTCCCTGCACGATGATCTGCGCACCCGTTTCGCTCTGCGGCTTCAACAGGACTGGATTCATGTGCACCGTCGGCGCAACACGCGCGGCCCGCGCCTGCAACGCCTGCGCGCGGCCGATCTCGCCGCCGTCAGCCGTCACCGCTGCGTTGTTCGACATGTTCTGCGGCTTGAACGGCACGACGCGGACGCCGCGATTGGCGAGCAGACGGCAGAGCCCGGCAACGATCAGCGACTTGCCGACGTCCGATCCCGTGCCTGAAAACATCAACGCCCGCGCCGGCATATTTTCCCTCAAAATTTTACCGCCGCCATTAATGCGCGTTCTTGTCGTGCGCTTCCCGCTTATTCCCCTCCCCTTGACGGGGAGGGGTTAGGGGTGGGGTGAAGCACCAGGCGGATGGCCTGCCAAAATGATTGGCGAAAGAAAGAGCCGAAGACTTGCTCGCGCGATCAGGTCTTCGTAGACCCCCCACCCCCGACCCCTCCCCGCAAGGGGGAGGGGAGGAGGAGAGTAGGCAAACTTGTGCAAGATCGGACCTCACTAAAACTCGATGCCTTCCTGCGCCTTGATGCCCGCCGTGAAGTGATGCTTGACGGCGCCCATTTCGGTGACGCCATCGGCAAGCGCGATGAGTTCCGGCTTTGCATTCCGTCCCGTGACGACGACGTGCAGATCGCTACGCCGCGCGCGAAGCGCCGCGACGACATCGTCGACCGGTAGATAGTCGTAGCGGAGCGCGATATTCAATTCGTCCAGGATCAAAAGACGAATCGTCGGATCGGCCATCAGTTCTTGCGCCTTCGCAAAAGCGCGCGTTGCGGCGGCGATATCGCGTTCCCTGTCCTGTGTCTCCCAGGTGAAACCCTCGCCCATCGTGTGCCAGGAAACCTGATCGCCGAAGCGCATCAGCGCATCGCGCTCGCCGGTCCGCCACGCGCCCTTGATGAACTGAACGACGCCGATGCGCCAGCCGTGGCCGAGCGCACGCAGCGCCAGCCCGAACGCCGCCGTTGATTTTCCTTTGCCCGGCCCCGTGTGAACGAGCAGCACGCCTTTTTCGATCGTCTTGCTCGCGACTTCGGCGTCCTGCACGGCCTTGCGCTTCGCCATTTTCGACTTGTGACGTTCCGCATCGTCTGCGGCGGGTTCGGAAGCGCTCATCATCAACCTTTCAAAGTCATCGGCAATCCAGCGGCGATAAATACAACGCAATCCGCAACTGCGGCGATGCGCTGATTGAGCCATCCGGCTTCATCGCGGAACCGCCGCGCCAAGGCATTGTCGGGCACGATGCCCAGTCCGACCTCGTTCGCGACCATGATACAGGGTGCGGACCGTTTCGAAAGCGCGCCGACGAGTGTGGCCGTCTCCTGCGCGATATGCCGTTCAGCGTGCATCAGGTTCGACAGCCAGAGCGTCAGGCAATCGACGAGACACGGTTGATCGGCGGCATCCCCGGAAAGCGTCGTCGCGATGTCCAGCGGAGCTTCGTATTGGAGCCAACCGGCTCCGCGCCGGGCCTGATGCTGCTCGATACGCCGGCGCATTTCATCATCCAACGCTTCCGCCGTCGCAACGTAGGCCCACGGCAGGGGCAACGCCGACATCAGTCCTTCCGCATAGGAGCTTTTGCCGGACCGCGCACCCCCAAGGACCAAGGTTAGCGGCGGCAGGATGTGATCGGACATAATCAGCTTTCGATTGATGTGTGAGGCGCGTTCGGCGATTGACGAAGCACGGGGGCTCACTTATCGATTGGGCTGATGGTCCCTCGCAAGAGGGTTTTAAAGGGAATGCGGTTTAACTCCGCAGCTGCCCCCGCAACTGTAGGCGGCGAGCACATGGCAAAATACCACTGGGTAATCCCGGGAAGGTTGCCAGATGCCGCGACCCGCGAGCCAGGAAACCTGCCGTCAGACAGCCAACTCGAACCGGCGCCGGCGGGGCGCGGAAAGGTTAATATGCAGCACACAGCTCTTATCGCGCCATTCGGTGCGCTCCCTTAGTTGATGCGAAATTCGTCACGCGGTCGCGCGCATGCGCGGCCATCCCCATATTGGAATGTTCGCATCGGGAGCACCTAATGACTGCACGCAAGGTTCCAGTCACGATCGTCACGGGATTCCTCGGCGCCGGAAAAACGACGCTTGTCCGCCACGCGATAGAAACAGCCGAGGGTCGACGTCTGGCGTTGATCGTCAACGAGTTCGGCGACGTTGGCGTCGACGGTACGATCCTGCGCTCGTGCGGGATCGAAAACTGTCCGGAAGAAAACATCGTCGAGCTGACCAACGGCTGCATTTGCTGCACCGTTGCCGATGATTTCATACCAACGCTCGAAGCGCTGCTATCCCGCACGCCCGTACCCGAGCACATCATCATCGAAACGTCCGGCCTTGCTTTGCCGAAGCCCCTCGTCAAGGCGTTCGAGTGGCCCGATATCCGCAATCGCGTGACGGTCGACGGTGTGGTGACCGTCGTCGACGGACCGGCGGTCAAGGCGGGTCGCTTCGTGGACGATCCGGAGAAGGTCGCGGCGCAGCGTGCCGCCGATCCCTCGGTCGATCATGAAAATCCTTTGGAGGAAGTGTACGAGGATCAGCTTCTCTGCGCCGATCTCGTCGTTCTGAACAAGGCCGACTTGCTGTCGGATGAGGATATCAAGGCCCTCTCGGACGAGATCAAACGCAACGTACCGCGTGCAATCAAGATCGTCGCCGCGCGCGAAGGACAAGTGCCTGCGAGTGTCTTGCTCGGATTGTCCGCTGCCGCTGAAAACGATCTTGCGGCACGTCCCTCGCATCACGACAACGAAGCCGAGCACGATCACGATGATTTCGAAACATTCATCGTCGATGTGCCGGAAGTGTCCTCGCCCGACGATCTCGCATCGCGCGCCAAGGCCGTCGCCAACGCTCACGATGTTCTTCGTGTGAAGGGTTACGCGGCGATCGGCGGCAAGCCGATGCGGCTTCTGCTACAGGGCGTGGGCGAGCGCGTCGATACACGTTATGAGCGCGCCTGGCAGCCGGATGAGACGCGCATCGGCCGCCTCGTCGTCATCGGACAAAAGGGTCTCGACCGCGACGCGATCGTTCGCACGCTGACGGGCAAAACCTGATGCATATCGTTGTTCGCGAGGCCCGAGAGCTCGACGAGGCTGCCGCCGTGCAGGACCTCGGACTCTCGCCCGCGAATATTCTGGTTCTGTCGTTTTCAGATTCAGACCTGGCGATGGCCGCCGCCGCATTCCGCGACGTGCCGGAAGCAGCGCGGCCGAGCTTGCGCATCGTCAATTTAAGCGTGCTCCGGCATCCGATGTCCGTCGATCTTTTTATCGATGCGACGGTGAACGGCGCGAAGGCCATTCTCGTGCGCCTGCTCGGCGGCCTCGATTATTGGCGCTACGGCGGCGAACAACTGAGCAAGCGCTGTCGCGAGCTTGGCATCGCGTTGGCAATCGTCCCCGGCGACGGACGGCCCGACTTGCGCCTCGCCGCGCTCTCGACACTTTCGGCCGATGATTTGGCGCATCTCGAAGCCCTGCTCGACGAAGGCGGCGTCGAGAACACGCGCGCGGCGCTCACTGCGTTGTTAGCGCGTGCGACCGGGAACGCCGAAGCGATGCCGGCCGTTTGCGCCATTCCGGCCTATGGCGTCTATCGCGAAAATTCGGGCAAGGCCGCACGCGGTGCCGCCGTTGTCGTCTTCTATCGCTCGCATCTACTTGCCGGTGATGTCGCGCCGATCGATGCGCTTGCCGACGCTCTGGAGCAACGCGGGCTCGCGGTCACGGCGATGTTCGTTCCGAGCCTGAAGGCTCCCGATGCGGCCGACTGGCTACGACGCGAGCTAATTAAGACGTCTCCCGCCGTCATCATCAATGCAACGGCATTCGCCGCGCGCGACAGCGATCATGCGTCGCCTCTCGACGTCGCCAACTGCCCGGTCTTGCAGGTTGCCCTGACGAATGCGTCGCAAGCGCTGTGGGAGCGATCGCAACGCGGCGCCAGTGCCTCGGATCTGGCGATGCATGTCGTGCTGCCGGAACTCGACGGACGGCTGTTCGCCGGTGTCGTCTCCTTCAAGGAGCCCGACGATACGATCAATGAATCCGGCGTCTCGCTTCTGAAGCATGCGCTCTATGATCATGGGATCGCGCACGTCGCGGACCTCGCAGCCGCGTGGATGCGGCTCCGTGCTATGCCGCGAAGCGAGCGCCGAGTCGGCCTTCTGTTGTCGACCTATCCCGGACGGCCGGATCAGATTGCACACGCCGTCGGGCTCGATGGCTTTGAAAGCACTTTGCGCATCGTCGAGCGCTTGCAGGGCGACGGCTATGCCGTGACGCATGTCCCGCAATCAGCGCGTGGCATCGTCGACAGCCTGCACGAGACGAAGCAAATCTCCTGGCCGCTCAAGGACTACGAAACCGCATTTCAGAAGTTGCCGCTGAGCTTTCAGGATTTGGTAACGTCGGCCTGGGGCGCACCCGGCAATGACGCATTTTGTAAGGACCGCGCGTTCGCATTCCGCGCCACGCAGTTCGGAAACGTCATCATCGGATTGCAGCCGGAGCGCGGTCAGCCGCAGGACCGCAAGGCCGAATATCACGACCCCGCGACTCCGCCGCGCCACAGCTACGTCGCGTTCTACCTTTGGCTGCGCAACGTCGCGAAGATCGACGCGCTCATCCATCTCGGCGCGCACGGCACGCTCGAATGGCTGCCCGGCAAGGCGATCGCGGGAAGCGAAGCCTGTGCCCCGCGCGCGATCCTCGGGGCCTTGCCGCTCGTCTATCCGTTCATCGTCAACGATCCCGGAGAAGCCGCGCAGGCCAAGCGGCGCATCGCGGCCGTCACGCTCGGTCACCAGCCGCCGCCGATGACTGATGCCGGAATGTCCGGCCCCTTGAGCGACGTTGAACGTCTCGTCGACGAATTTTCATCAGCAGACGGATTAGACCCGCGCCGCAGGAAAGCATTGTCCGGGCAGATCGTCGATGCGGCCGCGCGCGCCGGCATCGCCGAGCGCTGCGGTTTGACGGCGGGCATGCCAACCGCCGACGCGCTGATGCGTATCGATGCGTTCCTCTGCGACGTGAAGGAGCTGAGCATTCGCGACGGCCTGCACGTTCTGAACGATACGGAACTTGATGCTATCGCTCGCGCCCTCGACGGCAAGTTCATCGAGCCGGGTCCGGCAGGCGCGCCGAGCCGTGGCCGATCCGATGTTCTGCCGACCGGCCGCAATCTTTTCAGTGTCGATCCGCGCGCCGTCCCGACGCCGACCGCGTGGGCGAACGGTAAGCGCGCCGCGAAAGCGATCCTTGAACGGTACGTCTCCGACCATGGCGACTGGCCGCGCGCCATCGTGTTGGATCTCTGGGGCAGCGCCACGCTGCGCACGGGCGGCGAGGAGCTTGCGACAGCGCTCGCATTATTAGGCGTTCGCCCGGTTTGGGATGAGCGTTCGTATCGGGTCACGGGCGTCGAGACAGAAGCAATCGCGGAACTCGGACGGCCGCGCGTCGACGTTACGCTCAGAATATCGGGCCTGTTCCGCGATATGTTCAGCGCGCAGCTCGCGCTGTTCGACACAGCCGTCGCGCTTGTCGCCCAACTTCGCGAAGACGCAGGCGACAACCCGCTTGTCGAATATGCCAAGACCGAAACGCGTCTGGATCGCATTTTCGGACCGGCTGACGGCAGCTTCGGCGCAGGCGTCATGCAGTTGATCGATCGCGGCGCGTGGACGAGCCAAGCCGAACTCGGCGCCTCCTATATCGAAAGCTCCGCGTATACCTATAATGCCGACAGCACTTCGGAAGCGGCCAAGGATGGCTTCGCATCGCGTGTTAAAAGCGCCGACGCTTTCGTTCACATCCAGGATCATCGCGAGATCGATCTTCTGACAGGCGGCGATTTCGCGGCGCACGAGGGCGGCTTCGCGGCGGCGGCGGCCTCCGTCGGAAACGAGAAAGTCTCTCTCTATCATGGCGACACCGGCACGCCCGACGCGCCGCGCGTTCGCACGCTGGCAGAGGAATGCGCGCGCGTCGTTCACGGACGAGCCGCGAATTCACGCTGGATCGACGGTCAGATGCGGCATGGCTTTCGCGGCGCCGCCGAGATGGCGCAGAGCGTCGATGCGGCGTTTGCATTCGCGGCAACGGCAAAGGCCGTCGATGATGGCGGATTTGAACGGCTTTATCAGGCCTATCTCGGTGACCCGGCTGTCGCCGCATTTATCGCGCGCGAGAATCCCGCCGCAATCGACGCGATGCGGCGGCGCTTCGAGGAAGCCATCGCGCGAGGCCTATGGCATCCGCGCCGCAACGATGTCGACCTGCGCGCCTCGGGCGACGTAAAGCGAGATGAACCTTCATCGCGAGAGGCCGCGGAATGACGACGCGATCTCTCCTGCGCAAGGGCTGGTGTCCGGGTGCGTTGCGGCCGATGCAATCCGGCGACGGACTGATATTGCGGGTGAGACCGCGCGTCGGAACGTTGCATGTCTCGGACTTACAGACGATTGCAAAAGTGGCCGCTAAGTTTGGTTCGGGCGAAATCGATCTGACCAATCGCGGCAATCTGCAACTGCGCGGCCTTGATGCGACAAGTCATGTGCAAGCGCTGACCGTCTTGGGCGAAAGCGGATTGATCGATGCCGATGAGGGCGCCGAAGCAATCCGCAATATTATGGTCGATCCGCTGAGCGGCATTGACCCAGTTCGGGCCGATATTCGTTCGCTTGCTCAGAAGCTCGAAGCCGCTCTGCTGGCGGATCGCGCGTTCTGGGAATTGCCCGCTAAGTTCGGATGGAGCTTTTCCGGAACGGCCACGCCGCGCGTCGGCGATCGCGCGACCGACATCATGGTAGCGTCGATTGCCCCCGAAACATATGCGGTTTCGCTGGATGGAGCTTCGGAGGTCAGTGCGCGTCTCGCGTCGAGCCGCGTTGTCGAAACCGTGACGCGGCTGGCAGCCGTCTTCCTCGAGCGTCGCATCAGTGATCCGTCGATAGGCCGAATGAAAGATGCGGTTGCGCGCAGCGGTAGCGCAACGATCTATGCGGCTGCGGGTCTTGAATCGGAAATACTTGCAGCCGCTCGGTCCGACGCGGTCGCAGTGCCGCCCGTCGGCTCGCACGATCATTGCGGACAGGTTTTCGCCGCCAGTGTCGGCCTTCCTTTCGGCCGCATCGATGCGGATCAGCTCGAAGCGTTGCATGCTGCCGCGTCGAGCGCCGGACTTGATGCCGTGCGCATGAGCCCGCAGCGTGTTCTCGTCTTTCCGGTCAATCGGGATGCGCAACGCGATCAAATCTTGAACGAGGCGGAACGCCAGGGCCTGATCACGGCGCCTGACGATCCCCGGCTCTTTTTCGACGTCTGCCCGGGCTCTCGCGGATGTGCGAACGCGACAACGGACACTCGGCGCGATGCGCGCCGCATCGCCGATCGTGTTCGCGGCCACGCGTTTTTGCCCTCGATCCATGTGTCGGGCTGTGAGAAAGGCTGTGCCCGGCGCGGAGCCGCCGCATTGACACTCGTCGCGCGCGATGGCCGTTACGACGTGATCTGCAACGACGGCCCGACAGGCGCCGTCGCCCTTGCAGCCGTAAGTCCGGAAAACATCGAATCCGCCGTCGCACGTTTCATTATCGAGCATGCCCGATGACGACTCCGATAAAAACCCAAGACTACATCCGCGATGGCGCCGCGATCTATGCGCGCTCGTTTTCGATCATCCGCGCGGAGGCGGATCTCGCAGGACTCTCCCCCGAGGAAGAACGCGTCGCGGTTCGCATCATTCACGCCTGTGGCATGGTCGATATCGTGCGTGATCTCGTCATGTCGCCGACGTTCGCTGCATCGGCATCGGCTGCCTTGAAGAACGGCGCACCGATCCTCTGCGACTCGATGATGGTCGCGGACGGCGTGACGCGCGCGCGGTTGCCGGCAAAGAACGACGTCATCTGCACGCTGCGCGATCCGCGTGTGCCGCAGATTGCAAACGACATCGGCAATACCCGCACGGCGGCCGCGATGGAACTGTGGCGTCCGCATCTTGCCGGTTCGCTCATCGTGGTCGGCAATGCGCCGACGGCTCTGTTCCGTCTTTTGGAAATGCTCGACGAAGGCGTGCCGAAGCCCGCGGCCGTCATCGGAATGCCCGTCGGCTTCGTCGGCGCGGCGGAATCGAAGGACGCGCTTGCGAACGACGGCCGGGTTCCGTTCGCAATCATAAAAGGCCGCAAGGGAGGCAGCGCCATGGCTGCCGCAGCCGTCAACGCGCTTGCAAGCGAGGCCGAATGACGGTCAATCCATCTGGAACATTGTATGGCGTCGGTCTCGGTCCGGGCGACCCGGAACTCGTGACGCTCAAAGCGGCGCGCATTCTGAAAACCGCGCCGGTCATCGCGCACTTCCGCAAGAAAGGTCGGGCAGGCCATGCCTGGACCATCGCCGCGCCGCATTTAACGGGTGAGGCAAGCGAGGCCGCCTTCGAATATCCGGTGACGACGGAAATCGATTTTCGCGAAGAGGCCTACGTCGACGCCATCCGCGATTTCTATACGGCAAGCGCGCAGGCCATCATGGGTCATCTCGCCGAGGGTCGCGACGTGGCGCTGCTTTGCGAAGGCGATCCATTTTTCTACGGCTCGTTCCTTCATATGTATGACCGCATCAGGCGCTCATTTCCCGTTCGCGTCGTTCCCGGCATCACGGGCATGTCCGGATGCTGGACCGCTGCCGCCGCGCCGATCACCTACGGTGACGACATCCTGATGGTGCTGCCCGGAACGCTCGACGGTGCCGCTCTCGCATCACATCTGAAGACGGCTGACGCGGCGGTGATCATGAAGGTCGGTCACAACATCGACAAGATCAAGCAGGCGCTCGTCGAAGCTGGTCGCAGCGCCGACGCGATCTACGTCGAACGCGGGACGATGCAGGGCGAACGGGTCGTGCCACTCGCGGAACTCGAAGACTGCGCCGTTCCCTATTTCTCGATTATTCTTTTGCCCGGCGGGCGAGGACGGCGCATCGCATGAGCGGACAACTGACCGTCGTTGGGCTGGGACCGGGACCGTCCGAGTGGATCACGCCCGCCGCTGATGCAACCATCTCGACCGCCGATGTTGTGCTCGGTTACGAGAGCTATCTCGCGCGATTATCGCCGCGTCGCGGGCAAATATTCGAAGCCTCGGACAATCGCGAGGAGCTTACGCGCGCGAGGCGAGCGCTCGAACTCGCATCGTCCGGCAAACGCGTGGTCATCGTTTCCGGTGGCGATCCGGGCGTCTTCGCGATGGCCGCGGCGGTGTTCGAATCCGTCGACAACGCGCCGGAGCTTGCAAACGAAATCGACATTCGCGTCGAGCCTGGCGTGACGGCGGTGCTGGCGGCGGCCGCGCGCATTGGCGCCCCGCTCGGCAATGATTTTTGCGTGATTTCGCTGTCGGATAACCTCAAACCTTGGGCGATGATCGAGAAGCGCCTACGTCTTGCGGCCGAGGCAGACTTCGTGATTGCGCTCTACAATCCGGCCTCGAAGGCGCGTCCCGATCAAATCCAGGAAGCGTTCCGGGTTTTGCAGACGGTCCGCGCACCGCAAACCATCGTCGCATTTGCGCGGGCTGTCGGGCGCACCGACGAGTCGATCGAGATCACGACATTAGCCGATGCATCGAAAGCGCTATGCGACATGCGCACGGTTGTTCTGATTGGATCGCCTTCGACGCGCGCCGTTCACGGCAGCGACGGCCGCACGTGGGTTTACACGCCGCGTTTTGTTCGGGATGCCTGAAGATGCGTGATCCACGCCAGCGCATCGTCGCTCGTTCTGACGGCAAGTCGTTTCGCGATTGTCGGCCGCTCGACCATATGAACCGGCAACTGCAACTGCCGCGCCGCTTCGATTTTCGAGTAAGCCGCGTCCCCGCCGGCGTTCTTCGCCAGCACGCGCGCAATCCGATATTCAAGAAACAAAGCGATATCGTCTTCCGCCTGGAACGGGCCGCGTGCAGAAATGATGACTGTGTCCGAAAGCTCCGGAGGCGGAACAATCGGATCGACGATACGGATGACGTAATGATGCTGCGGCCGCGCGCAAAGCAACGGGATCGCCGAGCGTCCGAGCGCCGAGAAGACGGTGGTCGGAGCCTCGGGCAACGCCGCGATGGCGTCTTCGGCGGTCGCGTGCTCGCTCCACGTGTCGCGATCGCGACGCTCCCACGGTGGCCGCTCGATCGCAATCAACGGCACATTCGCTTTGGCGCAAGCGGCGATGGCGTTGCTGCTGATCTGCGCCGCGAAGGGATGCGTCGCGTCCACAACGACATCGACGTTTTCTCGCTGCAGATAATTTTCAAGGCCGTCGATGCCCCCAAAACCGCCGACGCGGACCGGCACCGGACTGGGAGCAGCTTGGTTCGTTCGCCCTGCGAGCGAAAGCAAGGTTGCGACGCCCGGCATGCGCGCCGCGTCCTTCGCAAAACGAGAAGACTCGCTCGTTCCTCCGAGCAGCAGCAGCTTGAGCGGTCGTTGCATCGTCGCGTCCATGATGAAAGCCCCATGCCATGAGCGGGCGCTGGTTGTCCATCATCGGGATTGGCGAAGACGGCCGAGCTGGGCTTAGCTCTGCCGCAAACGCCTTGATCGACGCCGCTGAGCTGATCGTCGGCGGAGAACGCCATCTCGCGCTCGTCGGTGAGACGCGCGGCGTCAAGATGCAGTGGCGCACACCGCTTGAGGCGACGGGCCAGGAGATCATTGAACGGCGCGGCACGCCGGTCGCTGTGCTCGTCTCCGGCGATCCGTTCTGGTTCGGGGCGGGCGTTACGCTGGCGCGCACGATCCCGGTCGAGGAAATGCTGGTCGTCCCTGCGCCGTCGAGCTTTTCACTCGCCGCGTCCCGGCTGGGATGGCCGCTGCAGGACACGGTAACGCTCGGCCTCAACATGCGCGGTTTGACGCCGCTTCTGCGCCGTCACGTGCACCACAGACGCAGGATTTTGGCTCTCGCACTGAACTGCGGGACGCCGGGCGAGATCGCCGGATTGCTGACGGCGGCTGGATACGGCCCGAGCAAGATCACCGTCCTTGAAGCTCTTGGCGGTCCGCGAGAACGTATCCGTTCGGCGACGGCGGAAGCGTTCGCGCTGTCTGACATCAATCCGTTGAACGTGATCGGCATCGATGTCGTGGCCGGCCCCGCAGCGCAGCCGATCCCTTTCGTTGCCGGGTTGCCGGACGCTTATTTCGAAAGCGACGGCCAGCTGACCAAGCGCGAGGTGCGCGCAGTCACATTGTCGTCGCTGCAGCCGTGCCCTGGCGAGCTGTTATGGGATGTCGGCGCCGGAAGCGGATCGGTCGGCATCGAATGGCTGCTGGCGCATCCAGCGAACCGCGCGATCGCGCTGGAGCGCGACGAGGCGCGCGCCGCACGCGCCGCACGCAATGCCGTTGCGCTCGGCGTTCCGCATTATGATGTTCGCAAAGGATCGGCACCGGATGCGCTCAAAGGCCTGCTGTCGCCCGACGCGATTTTCATCGGCTGCGGCACGGCCGACCGCGATCTCATCGAAGCATGCTGGAACGCTTTGAAGCCGGGCGGCCGCATCGTCGTCAATAGTGTGACGCTTGAATCGGAGGTAGCCCTTCTCAGCGCATATGATGCGCATGGTGGCACGCTCACGCGGCTCAGCGTCGAGCGCGCCGAACCGCTCGGCAAACGCCTGACTTGGCGGCCCGCGCTGCCCATCATCCATTGGGCGAGCAACAAGCCGGGAGCCGAGATATGATCGCCATCGGTGTCGGAGCCAACAGCAAAGCGCGAGAAGAAGATTTTACCGCTGCACTTGTGAGCATTCACGCCGAGACCGGTGGCGACCTCGTCGCAACGCTCGAAGACGCGCCGTTTCGCGCTATTCTGGAAGCAGCAGCATCGCGGCAGTCGATGACCTGCCATGAATGGCCGCTTGCTGAACTCCGGAAAAGAAATGACGATTGCCGGACGCGTTCGGAACGATCGCTCGATCTTTTCGGCGTCGCATCTATTGCCGAAGCCTCGGCGCTGGCGGCAGCGGGTCCAAGTTCGCAGCTCCTCGCTCCGAGACGCATCATCGGAAACATAACAGTCGCGGCGGCGAAGTCCGCCGATACGAAAGAAAGCCCGCGATGACAGTGCATTTCATCGGAGCCGGTCCGGGCGCCCCCGATCTCATCACGATACGCGGCCGCGATTTGATCACGCGCTCTCCGGTCTGCCTCTATGCCGGATCTCTGGTGCCGCAAGCGCTGCTCGCCTACTGCCCGGCCGGAGCCGAAATCGTCGACACCGCACCGATGACGCTCGACGAGATCGTTTCCCGCATCGAGAAGGCGACTGCCGAAGGCAAGGACGTCGCGCGCCTGCACTCCGGCGATCTTTCGATCTGGAGCGCACTCGGCGAACAGTTGCGACGCCTCGACCGGCTGAAAATTCCATATACGATCACACCCGGCGTTCCCTCATTCGCGGCGGCTTCCGCAGCGCTCGCACGCGAATTGACGTTGCCCGAGGTTGCGCAATCCGTGGTTCTGACGCGCACGTCCGGCCGGGCTTCGTCAATGCCCGAAACCGAAACGCTCGAGGCTTTCGCGGCGACGCGCGCAACGCTCGCCGTGCATCTCTCCATTCACGCGATCGCGGATGTCGTGCAGCGCGTGTTGCCGTATTACGGAGTCGATTGCCCGGCAGTCATCGTCTATCGCGCATCCTGGCCGGAAGAACAGGTCGTTCGCGGGACGCTGGCGACGATTGTCGCTCAGGCCTCAGAAATGTCTGTCGAGCGGACCGCGCTGATCCTTGTCGGCGAAGCGCTCGGGCGCGAGGATTTCCGTGAAAGCGCACTTTATAGCGTCGACTATCGTCGTAGGTTTCGCGGCGGTTGATGTGGGTTTGAAACATGGCTGAGGCAACATCACTTCCGCCCGGATTGCTGATCGGCGCACCTCGATCGGGATCGGGCAAGACGACGGTCACGCTCGGGCTTCTGCGCGCCTTGAAGCGGCGCGGCCATGCCGTGCAGCCCTTCAAATGCGGGCCGGATTATATCGACCCCGCGTTCCACGTCGTCGCCGCGGGACGCGAGTCCTACAACGTCGACAGCTGGGCGATGCGCTGGCCACGCGTGGCCGGGCTTCTGACTGAGGCGTCGCGCGGCGCCGATATCGTAATAGCGGAAGGCCTGATGGGCTTTTACGATGGCGTCGTGCAGCCGGGGCATTGGGGAAACGGGGCGAGTTCCGATTTGGCGGCGGCGACGGGATGGCCTGTCATTCTCGTGCTCGATGTCTCCGGCCAATCGCAGACGGCCGCCGCCGTCGCGCGTGGCTTCCAGAACTTTCGCGATCGTGTCGAAATCGCCGGCGTCATTCTCAATCGCGTCGGCAGCGCGCGCCACATCCGCTTCGTGTCGGAAGCGCTGACGGCAGTCGGCTTGCCCGTCGTCGGCGCCTTGCCGCGCGAGGCGAACCTCGTTCTACCGGAACGGCACTTAGGGCTCGTGCAGGCCGAGGAAACAGCGGAACTCGAGAGCCGCCTTGACACACTCGCGGATTTCATCGATGCGAACGTCGACATCGCGCGCATCCTTGAGCTTGCAAAGCCCGGTTCCGTTGCCTCCGGAACGCCCGCTGCGATCCGGCTGCCCGGACAGCGCATCGCGCTCGCGCGCGACGCTGCATTCTCGTTCGTCTATCCGCACCTTCTTGCGGCCTGGCGCGCGGCGGGCGCCGAAATCGTCACGTTTTCACCGCTGGCTGACGAAGTCCCAGATCCTGACGCGCATGTCGTCTGGATGCCCGGCGGCTATCCCGAGCTTCACGCCGGACAGCTGGCAGCAGCCCACCGGTTCAAATCGGCGATCCGGAAATTTGCGGAGACCCGCGCGGTGCACGGCGAGTGCGGTGGTTACATGGCTCTCGGCACTGGCCTCGTCGACGCCTCTGGCGAACGTCACGAGATGATTGGCCTTCTTGGATTGGAAACCTCGTTCGCCCGCCGCAAGCTCAACCTCGGTTACAGAAAAGCCGAGCTCGTCGAACCGTGTGTCCTGGGCCGCCCCGGCGACTGTCTGACCGGCCACGAATTCCACTATGCGAGCGTTCTGTCGTCGCCCGACGCACCTCTGTTCCACCTTTATGATTCAGACGGCAACGCGCTTGCGCAACGCGGCAGCCGACGCGCATGGACGACCGGCTCGTTCCTCCACGTCGTCGATTGTTGAACATAATAAGATATTGATTTAAATAATTAAATTTAAAACACCAAAAGTCGTTTAGGCGGTACGGAACTTTTTGTTACGTTCAGGTATTTAGGTCTAGACGACCACTAGATCCGAGGTGCCTTCCAACAGCACGCGTGGATCTAACACAAGGGGTTTCACAATATGGGCGCGAGCAGTGCCTCCAAACTGGGGGAATCCATGCCGTCGCAAACACAGTTGCCTGCAGAGCTTCAGGGGCAAATCGGGAAACGTCTGCGTGAAGCTTACAACGAGCTGATCTGTGAGCCGGTTCCGGATCGTTTTATAAACTTGCTGCAGCAGTTGAAGGAACGCGAAGACAAAACTCCGGGCGATGGTCCGGAAAAAGGCCAGGGGGGGTAAAACGTGACCAAACCCGCCGACGACCTTCAGACTCTGTTGATCGCCTCCGTTCCGAACCTTCGCGCCTTCGCGAATTCGTTGTGCGGCGATCCAACGCGTGCGGATGATCTCGTTCAGGACACGCTTGTCAAGGCTTGGACCAATCTCGACAGCTTCGAAAAAGGATCGAACCTTAAGGCTTGGCTTTTCACAATCCTGCGCAACACCTATTTCTCGGAATTGCGCAAGCGTCGGCGCGAGGTCGAAGACGCCGATAACGCGCTTGCCGAGCGCATGTCGATCCTACCGAACCAACACGTCCATATGGATCTCATCGACTTTAAAAAGGCATTTGGAATTCTAAGTGACGATCAGAAGGAAGTTCTGCTGCTCGTCGGCGCGGAAGGATTTTCATATGAAGAAGCTGCCGAAATCACCGGAGCGGCCGTGGGAACGGTCAAGAGCCGAGTCAACCGTGCCAGGGTCGCCTTGACCAAAGCACTTGGCCTCGAATCGGGCGAGGATTTCACATCGAATCCGGAATTCATGGGGCTCGTTCGACTTGGGCAATCTGTCGTACGCGGGTAATCCCGGCACGAGAGCGTTACCGGCCCCATATCTAAACTGCTCATCTTGGAAGTCATGAACGCGCGAGGTTCACCATGTCGATCGCCGAATCTATCGCTCCGCACCTGCCTTATCTGCGCCGCTATGCTCGGTCGCTGACAGGCAGTCAGCATTCGGGCGACAACTATGTTGCAGCCGTGCTGGAAGCCCTGATTGCGGATTCAAGCTCCTTCGATAAGACGCTGTCGCCACGCGCGGCGCTGTATCGGGCCTTCACGAAGGTTTGGAATTCAGTTCCTGTAAATCAGGAGAGAGAAGAGCAGACGGCGGCGGAGAAGTCTTTGCCCGAGCGCCGGCTTGAATCCATTACGCCGCTTCCGAGGCAGGCATTTCTTCTCGTATCCGTCGAAGGATTTACGACTGCGGAAGCCGCGCAAATCCTGGATTGCACCCCGGCTCACATCACCGAGCTTCTACAGATGGCCGGTTCCGAAATCGCCGAGCAGCTTTCGGCCGACGTTCTCATCATTGAAGACGAACCGCTGATTGCGATGGATCTCGAGGCGCTGGTCGTCGATATCGGTCATCGCGTCCAGGGCGTTGCCCGCACGCACAAGGAAGCCGTCGCGGAAGTCGCGAAGAAAGCGCCTTCTCTTGTTCTCGCCGACATCCACTTGGCTGACGGAAGCTCGGGACTGGAGGCGGTTAACGAAATCCTCGAGACGATCAGCGTGCCGGTAATCTTCATCACGTCGTTCCCGGAGCGCCTCCTGACCGGCACCAAGCCGGAGCCGGTCTTCCTCATCACCAAGCCGTTCGAACCTGCCGTGGTCAAGGCAATGATCAGCCAGTCGCTGTTTTTCGGTTTGCGCTCGACGAAGGCTGGGCAGCGCGCCGCCTGAGATCTCGACGCGTTTCCTAAAAATTGAGAAGGGCGCAACGGCTTCAACCGTTGCGCCCTATTTACGTTCACTCATGCCGCAAGCTTCGAAGCGTTTAAGCCCGGCGCACGAAATTCGCGATCAGCGCAACGACAAACAGGACGATCGCGACCCAGAACAGCAGGCGCGCACCTTCCATCGCGGTTCCGGCCACGCCGCCGAACCCGAGAAGCGCCGCAACGATTGCAACGACGAGGAAAACGATGGCGTAATGCAGAAGATTGCCCATTCGTGAATCTCCACTTTCCGGTTATTGGCTTGAAACGCCGCCGACGCTCGGCCAGTTCCGCATTCCGGCCGTATATTCCTGAGTTCTTTGCCATAATCGTCAGCGTGCGGCGTTAGCAGTGCTGCTGGAAAAATAAAGAGCCCGCGACGCTCGGGGGGAGGCGTGCGGGCTCATGAAATGCGCCGTGCCTTGGGCCACGGGGGAGTGGGAGGGAGTAACGGGCACGGTCACAATAATAAAACGTGGTCTTGGCCCAACGGTTCCCGCGCGGATGCACGCGCGGCCGATTATATTTTCACATCGCCGTGACAGAATTTCTGGGGCGCGTTCTGTCTAACCAGCAACAAATGTCTCAGCGCCTGCGCCTCCAGACTTCAAGCCGGACGAGGTGTCGAATGCATGCCGATGTGCGCGAGCGGGCCTTCGAGGGTCCAGGTCACGTTATCGCCGTCGCTCGTAACGCGAGAGTCGAGTTTCAGTCCCTGCGAGGAGAACCGCTCGATCACCGAGAGGCCATACCCCTTGGAACGATCGGCGTCGTAGGCCGGACCGCCGATTTCCCGCCAAGAGATCCGGATTATCGAAGCGTTCGGAAATGCCCAGGAAAGAACGACTTCGCCTGACGCAGTCGAAAGCGCGCCGTGCGCCATCGCATTCAGCGCAAGCTCGGTCAGGATCATGCCCAGCGTCTGCGCAGCCTCCGGTGTAACAAGCACGGGAGGGCCGGAAATTTTCACGCGTGAGGCGTCGGAGCGTGCCACGGCCTCAATTTCCGCCGAAGCAAGCCTCGTGAGATCGACGCTTTGCCACTCCGCCGCGACGATCAAATCTTGCGATGCGGAAAGCCCTGCAACGCGTAGCGTGAATTCTTTCAAGTGCGATTTGACATCAATCGCATCGCGCGCCGTTAGCCGGGCCATGGCGAGAATGAGCGCCAGCATGTTCTTCGATCGATGCGAGACTTCTCGCAGCAACGCGTCGGTTCGTGACAGTCCGCGCTTCTGATCGGTCACATCTTGGGCCGTACCGACGAAACCGATGACGTGTCCGGCGTCGCTGCGGATCGGGTTGGCCCTGAGCGCGATCCACCTCTGCTCTCCGTCGAAGCATGTCAGCCTGACATCAATCGAAAGCGGCCGGCCATCGGCGAGCGCGATACGGATCGAATGCAGCACGCGACGGCGCTCATGAGGAAACGTCCGCCGAATAAGAGCGCGCACGCTGGGTGGGGGCATGTCGCCGGACTGACGCAGCAGCGTGGCCGGCGAATTTTCCCATACGATCGTGTTATTCGTTCGACGCCACTCCCAAATGCAAATGCCGCCAGCAACGAGCGCTTGGTGCAGGCGCTCTTCGTCGAGACCTCGTGCGCGATCTAGCGTCGGATTCGATGGGGCTGATCCGGCTTCTTCGAGGCCGTGCTCACCTGCGGCAGATCCTGCGACAAGCCCCTTCGATGCAAACGAGTCGAGTTGCCTCTCGGCGTCTTTGCTTACTCGTTTCCGAAACATGGTTCTATCGGCCGCCAAGGTTACCGCTGTCAGCATACACGTAACGATAAAGAAGCTGGTCCAGTTGCGCCGGCTCTCGTCTTCAATAGACGCGAGCAGCGTCATCGCGCGCACGCGAAATCCAAACGGCGAGAGTTCGGATGTGGCTGTTACGTAAGCTCCGTCTGGAGCAAAATCCGCGCGTGATGAAATGGATGCGCTCCTGGCCGCGTTCCCCCTCTCGGCATCGTTAATGAAATTGGCAAGGACTGTACCGTCGGCATCCGTAACGGTCATGTCCCACGGACTTCGCGATGCGATATATTGCAGCGATGCGCTTAACGCCGACGCCGGCAGGCGCGACTGCAGCAGGATAGGATCATTGCCGTCCTTGAAAAATGGCAGCCACAAATTGAGTCCACTAAGCCCGGCATCATCGACGTAGGACGCCACGCGAGGCGTTTTCGTCGCGAGCGCGGCCTTTGCAGTGGAAAGCGATCGCGCATCCAGCGCATCGGAGGCAGAGACATCGACAGAAGCTGGCGTCATTGCGGTAAACGCGCCATCCGTCGCGTTAAGCCATACACTGCGGGAATCCGGGACATCGGAACCGGACGCGCTCGCGACATTTGTATCGCCACTCGCCTTCGATGTTATCCACGACCGCTCGATAGAGACGATAACATTGCGGATCTGTTGATCGAGAAGCGCGGCATAGGCAGATGCTCGCACCTGAGCTTCGCTTTCGAGCGCATCTCTCGCTCGTGTATCAAGCGCGCGAAGCAAGACGATGCCGAGCGCGATCCAGGGCAAAAGCACCATGATGGGCAGGGCAAACCTGCGGAGAGCCGGAACGGCGCCATTCTGACCGGCGTCCTGATACCGACGCGGCCAAAGTCGCAAAAATAGGTTTTGCCTCCTCTTGGTCACAATTTGATACTTTATATTATTCCAAAAATCTGCCAGACTCTCGCGTCAATGGAATTGCCCGGGAGAATGGTTTGTTCCCCGTCGCCCGAAATTTCTGCTGTCTCATTTGCGCAGCCTCAGCCGCCACGATTATGACATATGGAAGGGTGACTCGTAGTGAAGGGCGAGGGTTGCGGGCCAGGATGAAAATATTGCGAAATCGCTGCTGGCTCGCGGTGCTGACGTTAATAGCGTTCAGCGTGCAGCTCGCCGTTGCGGCATCGCATCATCACCACGAGGTTAATCGCGGATCGGGCATTGCCGCGCGAGCTATCACGGCCGGGCTTTGTGCGCCCTTGAGCAACCGGCCCTGCGACCCCGATCGCGGTCAGCACTCTCACGATGGTTGCGTGCTGTGCTGGGCATCAGCGATCGCACAGACGTCCCTAGAGCCGCCGTCCCTGCCTCAGATTTCCGCGCCGCCGCTCGAAGGTGGCGCACGTTTCGATACCCGCGATGTGGCCGCGGTCGACCTCATTCATCGCGATCATTTTCAGGCTCGGGGACCGCCGGAAGCCGACGACGCGTGAGCGTTTAAGAAAGATTTCTCGCCGCGACGGTTGAGCATCTTCGATCACGCTTTCCATTATCGCGCGCAGAGGTGCGCCTCGGCTCATTGCGATGAAGGCCTGAGCGCCGCTTCGCATTTGCCGGACACCGCAATAGTCAATCCAATTCTGGAGATCATCATGTTGAAGACATTCACAGGCCTCGCGGCCGCTGTCTTTGTTCTTGTTTCACCCGCCGCAGCCGACGAGGCAGAACACAGGCAACTTGGCCCTCACGTTCACGGACAGGGCACGCTCGACATCGCCATCGAAGGTAAGAAAATCTCGATGGAACTCGTGGTTCCCGGCATGGACATCGTGGGGTTTGAGCACGTTCCATCGACCGACGCGCAAAAGGCGGAAGTCGAAAAGGGTAAGGCAAAGCTGACGGACGTCTTGGGCGTCTTCAAATTACCGGCGGCTGCAAAATGTAAAGCCGACACGGCGAACGTAGAGAATCGCAAGGAAACGCATCACCCGGGCGAGAAAGACGATGACGATGATAAGCCCGGCGCACCCGAGCACTCAGAGTTCCACGCAACGTATACGATCACATGTGAAGCGCCTGAAAGCGTCACGGGTCTGGAGACAGTGTACTTTACGAACTTCGCCGGCGCGCAACTTCTCAATGTGAACATCACGACGTCGAAAGGGCAGACGCAGGCGCAGATGAGCCGCGATAAGCCAACGCTCGATCTCACGGGCGTGATGTAAACGGATGAGCGATCTTCTGACCGCAGAGGTCGGACGGCAGGGGGAGAGCGCTGGCTCTCCCGATGCTGTCTCGTTCGCGAACGTCGAATACACATGGCCGGGCTCGTCGCCGTTCACGCTCGCGATTTCGGACTTCACGTTGGCGCGTGGCGAAAAGCTGCTGCTGCTCGGTCCCTCGGGAAGCGGAAAAAGCACGTTTCTGAGTCTCCTCGCTGGCATCGTTGTTCCGGACAAAGGCAAGATCGCCGTGCTCGGAACCGACATGGCGCGGTTGAGCGGCGCCGCGCGTGATCGCTTTCGCGTCGACCATTTCGGCATCATCTTCCAGATGTTCAATCTGCTTCCCTATGGCTCGCTGATCGACAACGTGCTTCTACCGCTGCACTTCTCGCGCACGCGGCGTAATCGCGCGCGCGTCCACGGTGCGCCGGACGACGTGGCGGCCGAACTCCTCACGACGCTCGGCATCGACAAGACCGTCATCGCCACCGCGAAAACCGCAAATCTGAGTGTCGGCCAGCAGCAGCGCGTCGCGGCCGCGCGTGCCTTGATCGGATCTCCGCAGATTATCGTTGCCGACGAACCGACATCCGCGCTTGACCGCAACACCGAGGGCACATTCTTGAATTTACTTTTTGCACAAAGCGGTTCGGCGGGAGCCAGCGTGATCATGGTCAGTCACGATGAAAGCCTCGCCCGCTACTTCGATCGCATTGTGCGGCTCGATGACATCGCCGTCGCGACGCGGGGAGCGCTCTCATGATGATCATGCGTCTCGCGCTGCAGTCGCTTCTCAATCGCTGGGTGACGGCGTTGCTGACGGTGCTCGCCATCGCCCTCAGCGTCATGCTTCTGCTCGGCGTCGAAAAAGTTCGCACCGGCGCCAGGCAGAGTTTCGCTGACACGATATCCGGAACCGATCTGATCGTCGGCGCACGCAGCGGCAGCCTCAACCTGCTGCTCTATTCCGTATTCCGCATTGGCAACGCAACCAATAACGTAACCTGGAAAAGCTACGAGGATATCGCGAAGCTGCCGGAAGTCTCGTGGATCGTCCCGTTATCGCTAGGCGACAGTCACCACGGCTTCCGCGTGCTTGGAACCAACACCGATTACTTCACGCACTACAAGTTTCGCCGCGGCCAAAGCATGACCTTTGCGGGGGGCGGTCCTTTCAAGGATCTCTTCGACGCCGTGATCGGAGCGGATGTCGCCGACACACTTCACTACAAGGTCGGCGATAAAATCGTCATCGCGCACGGCGTCGGAAATATCTCGTTCGTCGAGCACGCGGATAAGCCGTTCCGCGTCGCCGGTATCCTCGCAAAAACGGGAACGCCGATCGATCGCACGGTGCATATCAGCCTCGAAGCGATCGAAGCCATCCATATCGACTGGCAGAACGGAGCGCCGGTTCCCGGCGAAAGCGTGTCTCCCGACGACGTGCGAAAAATGGATTTGACGCCGAGAGCGATCACCGCGGCGATGGTGGGGCTGAATTCGAAGCTCGCGACCTTCAAAATTCAGCGCGCCATCAACAACTATGGCGAAGAGCCGTTGTCGGCGATCATGCCGGGCGTCGCTTTGCAGGAGCTTTGGGGTCTGATCGGTACGGCGGAAACGGCATTGTCGGCGGTGTCGGCGATGGTCGTGGTGACGGCTCTTCTCGGCATGATGACGATGATTTTGACGACACTGAACGAGCGGCGCAGGGAAATGGCAATCCTGCGATCCGTCGGCGCGACGCCGACAACCGTGCTCGGTCTGCTGGCGGCGGAGGGCGGGCTTCTGACGCTTGCGGGTGTCGCACTCGGCGCGATCGGACTTTACGTCGGACTCTATTTCGCTCGGCCATACATCGATCACGCTTATGGATTGAGCCTCGCGATCGACCCGCCGCGAACCGATGAATGGGTGAAGCTCGGTCTGATCGTCGTGGCGGGATTTGTCGCGGGGCTATTGCCGGCGCTCAGAGCTTACAGATTATCACTTGCAGACGGCATGATGGTTCGTACGTGATCGAACGCAGCCGCAAAGAAAGGAATTGCCGATGACGGCAGGGCAAAGAAGATTGTTGCAAGGCGCGCTTCTGCTTGCGGCAACGGTCGCGGCAACCTCGGCCTTTGCGGCGGATGTGGCTCGGCAACTCAAATGGGCTGACCTCGTGCCCAAGACGATGCCCGCGCAACCACTGCAGGGAAAGACCTTCTTCGGTGGCTCGACACCTGCGCCGGACGGCGGTCCGCCGCCTCCGCCGCTCGCGGAGGGCACGTTCATGTCGGTGAAGCGCCGCCAGCCGGGCAATGATCGTCCGCCAGCCGTCGTTCCCGAACTCGACGGTCAGAGCGTTTCGATCGGCGGCTATGTCGTGCCGCTGGATTTCGACGCGACGACGGTGAAAGAATTTCTGCTGGTGCCATTCGTCGGCGCCTGCATTCACGTGCCGCCGCCCCCGGCGAACCAGATCATCTACGTGAAAACGGAGAAAGGCTTTGAGGTCGGCGGCCAGTTCGATCCCGTCACGGTGACCGGCAAGATCAACACGACGGTTGCATTCACCGGCTTGGCCGATGCGGGCTACACGATCACGGCCGACACCGTCGAACCGCGCACGAAATGACGCGAAGGCATATCGATTTTGCAGCGCGTTAGCCGCGCACGAAATCCGTTATTTTGGATTGAACCCGATGTCGGGTTCAAAATCGCGTTTAGACCGGCAGACGTAGATTACAATTTTAGTGGATGCTGACGGCTCGTAATTCCATTGCAGGCAGCAAACATTCTAATAAGCTCAGCAATTCTTCTTCGTTCGCGGATGCGAAAGCGCCAAATACCTTCGCTCTCAGGTTAACTCCAACTTGAGAGGTTGATATGCCCTTCACGACATTAACGCGCCGATCGGCGCTCGTTGCTGCATTCGGCCTCGGCATCGCCGGGCTGGCAGGTCCCACGCCATCCGCATTCGCAAAAGACGTTACGCTTCTCAACGTTTCCTATGATCCGACTCGCGAGCTTTACGCCGCTTACGACAAGGAATTCACGAAATTCTGGAAGGCGAAGACGGGCGACGATGTCACCATCAAACAGTCGCACGGCGGATCCGGCAAGCAGGCGCGTGCGGTGATCGACGGGCTCGACGCCGACGTCGTAACATTGGCGCTGGCTGCCGACATCGACGCGCTTCACAAGAACGGCGGGCTTGTGAAGGCCGATTGGATCAAGCGCTTCGCCGACAACTCCGCTCCTTACACCTCGACCATCGTTTTCCTGGTTCGCAAAGGCAATCCGAAAGGCATCAAGGATTGGTCCGACCTCGTTAAGGACGGCGTCGAGATCGTGACTCCCAACCCCAAGACATCCGGCGGCGCGCGCTGGAACTATCTCGCGGCGTGGGGCTATGCGCTGAAGCAGCCGGGCGGTAACGACGATAAGGCGAAGGCATTCGTTTCCGACATCTACAAGCACACGAAGGTGCTGGACTCGGGCGCCCGCGGGTCGACGACGACGTTCGTCGAGCGTGGCATCGGCGACGTTCTGCTGGCCTGGGAAAACGAAGCCTACCTGTCGCTGAAGGAATTCGGCTCCGACAAGTTCGAGATCGTCACGCCGTCGCTCTCCATCCTTGCTGAGCCGAACGTCGCGGTCGTCGATAAGATCGTTGATAAGCGCGGCACGCGCGAAGTCGCCGAAGCTTACCTGCAGCATCTCTACAGCCCTGAAGGCCAGGAGATCGCCGCTCAGAACTTCTATCGTCCGCGCGACGCGAAGGTCGCCGAGAAGCACGCAGCCCAGTTCGGTCCGATCAAAACCTTCACGATTGACGAGGTGTTTGGCGGCTGGACGAAAGCCCAGGCCACGCACTTCGGCGACGGTGGGATTTTTGATCAGATCTATACGCCGGGCAACAAGAGCTGATCTCTGCCTGACTTAAAAGAATTCGTGCGCCGCTCGTCGTAGAGCAGGCACTCCTCCAATCGTCCGGGCATGAAGCCGGGCGGCGCACGAAGCAGGTTACCCGGTGCGGAGATGGCAACGATGCTGATCCAAGAGATGTGTAGTGGCGCGCGCTCCTGATCGAGCCGCCCCGAATTTGCTTCGGATGCCGCCGTAACGCGCAGGCCCCGAAGTCGCCTCAAGCATCGAAGGACGAATTCCATGCCGACCCTCATCGTACCTGGCCTGAAATCGAGCGGACCGACCCACTGGCAGACTTGGCTTGAGCACCGCGTCGCCGGAAGCCTGCGCGTAACGCAACGCGACTGGAACGACCCGCATCTGCCGGACTGGTCGAGCCGCGTTCGGCGAGAAATTGCGCGCGCAACTGATCCTGTCTTTATTGTCGCCCATTCATTTGGTGCATTAGCTGCCGTGCAGGCGGCGAGTGATCACCGGGAACGAATCGGCGGCGTTATGCTCGTCGCGCCTGCTGATCCCGATCGATTCGGAATTGCGGAATTTCTGCCGTCAAAGCCTTTGGGATTTCCGGCAATTGTCGTTGCAAGTACAAATGATCCCTGGATGGCTTTAGATCGCGCGACCCATTGGTCGCGGCTTTGGAAAGCGGACTTCGTGAACCTTGGTGAGGCTGGCCACATCAACGCCGATGCCGGTTTCGGGCCATGGCCGGAGGCTCTCGCGTTGCTCCAGCGCTTACAGCGAGCTGCGGAATTTCGTTTGGCGGCAGAACGAGTTGCTGCATTCCGGCTATCCCGGGCGGGGCAGCTCTACGGCCACCAATGGGCATCCTGAAAGCTTCTGCTTGATCCGTCACATCGTCGACTGCATGTCGCGCCGCCTTTCCGAGAGGAGGGGTGGCGCAATCCCGTTTGAAGAGAACACGTGATGTAGGAGAGAGACGGCAATATAACAGATAATAGAATGAAAATACTTAGTTAATTGACATTCACAAGCAAATGCAAAAAATCGAATTGGCTGACGGAGAATGAGCAGCAATCAAATCTGAATTACACAAATCTAATATGGCAGACGGGACGAATATAATGGCACGCACGCTGGGGCTTCGGCATACGTTATTTCTTGGCGCGGCAAGCGCGCTAATCGGTGGATCGGCGCTGCCTGCGGCCGCCGCGGATCTCGGTGGAAATTGCTGCGCCGATCTCGAAGAGCGCATCGCGGAGCTTGAAGCCACGACGGCTCGCAAAGGCAACCGCAAGGTCAGCCTGACGATATCCGGTTGGGTTAGTGAGCAGGTGGCCTTCTGGGACGACGGCACGGAAAGCAACGTCTACGTCGGCACGAATCCGGTTGAGCAATCCCGAGTTCGGTTCATCGGCGAAGCCAAGATCGATAAGGACTGGTCGGCGGGTTATGTCCTTGAGCTTGGCGTCTTCGGCGGTAATGGCGGCAAGTGGGACCAGAACACGCCGGATGGCACCAGCCCAAACAGCATTTCCGTTCGCAAAAGCAGCTGGTTCCTGAAGAGCAGCCAGCTTGGCAAGGTCACGATCGGCCAGGACGGGACGTCGACGTATCATCTTCTCGACGACGCCGACACGACGATGACCCGTAACTTCTTCGACGGTGAAGGCCCGCCGGACTATCAGGCAAGCTTCTTCGCGCGTTCGGGCGGAAGCTTTATTCCGGGTCCGGCTGGCGGCAGCAACCTGCGATGGTCCGACATCGCGCGCGGCTTCAACAACTCGACGCCGGGCGACAATGGCCGCCGCAACATCGTCAGATATGATTCGCCGACCATCGCCGGCTTCACGTACACGGCGTCCTGGGGCGAGGACGACATCTGGGACACGGCGCTCATCTACAAGGGCGGCTTTGGCGATTTCGACGTGAACGCCCGCGCCGGCTACGGCCACTCGTCCGATGAAACCAACAACCTTTGCCACACCGGTCCGGCCGACTTCCGCGCTGATTGCGAATGGTGGGGCGTGTCCGGCTTTATCCAGCATAAGCCGACGGGTTTGTTTCTCTTCTCGGGCTATGGTCAGCAGATCGACAACACGCGTGCAGCTGACGTCACTGTCGGCAATCCGGCGCTCGTCGATAAAACCGACGACACCTGGTTCGTCCAGGGCGGCATCGAGACTAAGTGGATCTCACTCGGAAAGACCAATATTTTCGTGAACTACCGGCACGATACACCTGGCTCTAACGTGAATAGGGGCACGTTGCGCACCGAGAATGCTGAAATCGATTATATTTCGGGCGGTCTCGCGCAGTATCTCGAAAATGCGGAAACGATGCTCTATCTCGTTTATCAGCATGCTGATGGCGACGTGCAGGTCGCGGGCGAGGCAAACAAAACGAACATCGATAGTCTGCAACAGGTTATCGCAGGCGCGAAGGTCAACTTCTAAGGCTCTCGATGTCTGACGCTTCGTCAGAGCTTCGACAGAAAGAGCGGCTCGAATAGCCGCTCTTTTTTTTGACCTCGAGAACAAGCTATGGCGCTCCCGCGCGTCTCGGCCGGAGTGAACGCGGCATCTCCTTGAGTGGAACTAGGCGATCTGCGCGGTGCCGGCGTTTCGGCATAAGTGCGGATCTGCTGTCTATTTTTAGGGCATTTACCCTGCGGCACCTCCTGATGTGATCGCATAAGCTCAGCAATTTTTCTTCGTTCCGCCGATATGCTTGGCCGGTTATCCGTACTTGCAGAGGTCAACGAGCGAGAGGCGGCGTGTGATGGTGATGATCGGAAAGCAGATTCACGCTGATCCACAGCATCCGGAGAGTGCCGTGACGAAACTCTCGATCGTCGTCGGAGAAAACCTCCGGCATCTCCGTCGCAAATCGGGCCTGTCTCTCGAGCAACTGGCAGCAAAATCAGGCGTCAGCCGCGCCATGCTTGGTCAAATCGAGACCGGGAAAAGCGCGCCGACGATCAATCTCCTGGGCCGTATCGCCGAGGCTTTGCAGGTTTCGGTTCCGAGTCTCATTTCGAATTCGGGTTCCGGCGGAACCGTCATCGTTCCGCGCGACCGGGCAACGGTGCTTGCCTCCAGCAGCGGCGGTTTCACGTGTCGCGCATTATTCCCATGGGGCGACCCGCTGAGCATCGAACTCTATGAGGTGACGATCGTCGCCCGGCACAGTGAAGATGTCGCGGCCTACGAGCCGGGGGTTAAAAAGGCGCTTGTCATTCTCGCCGGCGAAATCGAATTGAAGGTCGGAGAAGATTCTCCTGCGCGGCTCTCCGAAGGCGATTCAATTATCTTCAACGCCGATTCTCCGCACACGCTTCACAATCCAGGCGATAAAGACGCCAAAGCATTCCTGGTCGTCGCCCCGGTCGATCGCACCAGATCCCATCCGCGCGGCTTTTAGAATTCGGCGTCGACTGGCCGATTTCGCAGCATTCCAAGCACAAGAATATCAATTGCAAGTCTTCTTCGTTCGAAGACGTGTGCCTCTCGCATAGTGTGCAGAACATTCGCTTTCCTGGAAAATTCCGAGGGTCGGCACGATGAGCGCCAGCGTTAACAAGAGAGTATTGCCGGGCTTCGGGCTGTCGCTCGGCTTCACGCTCGTCTATCTTTCGCTAATTGTTCTCATTCCGTTGTCCGCCGTGTTCCTGAAATCGTCGACCATGACGTGGAACGAATTCTGGACCGCGGTGACGGCGCCGCGTGTCGTGGCATCCTATCGGCTGACGTTCGGGGCCGCGTTTCTCGCCGCGTGCATCAACGCGGTCTTCGGCTTGCTGCTGGCGTGGGGTCTAACGCGATACACGTTTCCCGGCCGAAAGCTCGTGGACGCGCTGATCGACTTGCCGTTCGCTTTGCCGACAGCCGTCGCCGGCATCGCACTGACGGCGATTTACGCCAAGAACGGCTGGATCGGTAGCCTGCTGGATCCGTTCGGCATCAAGATCGCCTTTGGCCCGGCGGGCGTTCTCGTCGCTCTGGTGTTCATCGGCTTGCCGTTCGTCGTGCGGACCGTGCAGCCAATTCTCGAAGATCTCGAAACTGAGTTTGAAGAAGCGGCGGCAAGCCTTGGCGCCAACCGCTGGACAGCTTTCATACGGGTGGTTTTTCCGACTGTGCTGCCTGCGCTCATGACCGGCTTTGCGCTCGCCTTCGCCCGTGCCGTGGGCGAATACGGCTCGGTGATCTTCATCGCGGGGAACATTCCGATGGTTTCGGAAATCACGCCGCTGATCATCATCACGAAGCTTGAGCAATTCGATTATCGCGGCGCAACCGCCATCGCGGCCGTGATGCTCATCATCTCATTCATCATGCTTCTCATCGTGAATGCGCTGCAGGCTTGGAATGCCCGCCGCTTTGGAAGGACGGTCTGATGACTGCCGCTGCAACATTCGACGCGCGCTTGCACGGCGCAGGAAAATTCGAGGCCAACCCGGCGACGCGGGATGCCGGCTGGGTCAAGCTGGTCGTTCTCGGCCTTGGGCTGACGTACTTCGTGATTTTTCTCCTGCTTCCGCTCATCGCCGTATTTGTCGAAGCCTTTCGCAAGGGCGCCGATACCTACTTCTCGGCGCTCATCGAGCCTGACGCGCTGTCGGCCGTGAAGCTGACATTGCTCGCGGCGGCCATCGCGGTTCCATTGAACCTGGTCTTCGGCCTCGCGGCAGCCTGGGCGATCGCGAAGTTCGAGTTTCGGGGAAAGAACCTGCTGATCACGCTGATCGACCTGCCATTTTCGGTTTCGCCCGTCGTCGCCGGTTTGATTTACGTCCTCGTGTTCGGCCGCCAAGGCTGGTTCGGCCCCTGGTTTATCGATCATGACATCAAGATAATTTTTGCCGTCCCCGCCATCGTTCTCGCGACGATTTTCGTCACGTTTCCCTTCATCGCACGCGAGCTCATTCCGTTGATGCAGGCGCAGGGAAAGGACGAAGAGGAAGCTGCCATTTCGCTCGGCGCGTCCGGGTTGCAGACATTCCTCCGCGTCACAATTCCCAATATAAAATGGGCGCTTCTCTACGGTGTCATTCTCTGCAACGCGCGCGCGATGGGAGAATTCGGCGCGGTGTCCGTGGTGTCGGGGCATATCCGGGGCGAGACCAACACGATGCCGCTGTACGTCGAAATTCTTTATAACGAATATCAATTCGCAGCCGCCTTCGCGGTTGCTTCGCTCCTCGCTCTGTTGGCTTTGGTGACGCTGGCGTTGAAGACCTATGTCGAGTGGCGTGCAAGTAAACTTGTGGTGGAAGGGCAAGGCCAATGAGCATCGAGGTTCGCAACGTCAATAAAGCGTTCGGCACGTTCAAGGCACTCGATGACGTCTCGCTCAATTTCCCAGACGGCGAGCTGGTTGCGTTGCTCGGCCCATCGGGTTGCGGCAAGACGACTTTGCTGCGCGTGATTGCCGGCCTCGAGCATGCCGACAGCGGCCGCGTCATCCTCGACGGAGACGACGCCACGACCAAGGACGTCCGCCAGCGGCGCGTCGGCTTCGTGTTCCAGCACTACGCGCTGTTCCGGCATCTGACGGTGTTCGAGAATATCGCATTCGGACTGCGTGTTAGGCCGCGCGGTGAGCGCCCGAGCGAGAAAGACATCCGCGCCAAGGTCGGACAGCTCCTGGAACTCGTGCAGCTTTCCTGGGTCGCGAACCGTTTCCCCTCGCAGCTTTCGGGCGGCCAGAGACAACGCATTGCGCTGGCACGCGCCCTTGCCGTCGAGCCGCGCGTGCTTTTGCTCGATGAGCCATTCGGCGCGCTCGACGCAAAAGTTCGAAAGGAGCTTCGGCGCTGGCTGAGAACGCTCCACGACGAGCTGCATATTTCGTCGATTTTCGTGACCCATGACCAGGAAGAAGCGCTGGAGGTCTCCGACCGCATCGTCCTGATCAACAAGGGACGCGTCGAGCAGATCGGGCCGCCGAAAGAGATTTACGAGCGCCCGGCGACGGCGTTTGCCTATGGCTTCATTGGTGCGGTTAACGAATTCCGGGGCCGCATCGAGGGCGACTACGTGCGCGTCGGCGATGAGCGGCTCCGCCATCATGCCGGACATTTCGAGGACGGGCAGGCGGTCATCGCATTCGTTCGTCCCCATGAAACGGAAATTGTGCCGGATGTCTCCGCCGACGACGGTATCACGGCAAGCGTCCATCGGATTCTTGGCACAGGCGCCGTCGCGCGTGTAGAATTGGTGGCGAATGGCGAGGCTCGCGAGGGTCGAAAAGACTTCTTCGAAGTCGAAATCCCAGGAACCGAGGCAACCTCGCTTGGCCTCTCTACGGGGCAGCGCGTGAAAATCAGAAGCCGCCGCCTCAGCGTCTTCCTAGAACAGAACGGTATCTCCGCGTCGTGAACTTTCAACAGCTCAGAATTATCCGCGAAACATTACGGCGCAACTTTAATCTCACCGAGGTCGCGAACGCGCTTTATACGTCGCAATCCGGTGTTTCCAAGCACATCAAGGATCTCGAAGACGAGCTTGGCGTCGAGCTTTTCATTCGGCGCGGCAAAAGACTTTTAGGATTGACCGAGCCGGGCAAGGAGCTTGCCCAGATCGTCGAACGTATCCTGCTCGACACCGCTAACATCAAGCGCCTCGCCGATCAGTTCGCGAAATCCGATCGCGGCGAGATCACAATCGCAACGACGCACACGCAGGCGCGCTACGCGCTTCCCGGCCCGATCTCGGCGTTCCGAAAGGAATTCCCGAATGTCCATTTGGTGCTCCAGCAGGGATCGCCGCGAGAGATCGCCGCCATGCTGCACGACGGCCTCGCGGATATCGGCATCGCGACCGAAGCGTTGGAAAATTCACCCGAGCTTGTCTCGTTTCCTTACTACTCCTGGCATCACGGCGTCATCGTGCCGAAGGGGCATGCTCTCGAAAGCGTCAAGCCGCTGACGATCGAGAAGATCGCCGAGTGGCCGATCATCACCTATCATGAGGGCTTCACGGGTCGCCCTGGCGTCGACGCGACATTCGCGAAGGCAGGATTGACGCCGGACATCGTGATGGTCGCGCTCGATGCCGACGTCATCAAGACGTACGTCGAGGTCGGGCTCGGCATCGGGATCGTCGCGTCGATGGCATACGACAAGGAGAGGGACGCGGGGCTCCGGCTGCTCGACAACAGTCACCTCTTCCCGAAGACGACGACACGCGTCGCATTGCGACGAGGGCGCTTCCTGCGCCGCTTCGCGTATCGGTTCATCGAACTCTGCGCGCCGGATCTCACCGAAAAGGTCGTCAAGGCCGGAACCGAAGTAACCGCCGAAGCGTGATGCGTATCGGCTATTGTCAGGCGGGTGGCGTTTTCAGCTTGCGCCACCACTGAAGGCTGTCGGAAGTCGACGTGCGGGGTTTGTATTCGCAGCCGACCCAGCCGCGATAGCCCGCGCGATCGAGATGGTCGAACACGAACGGGTAATTGATTTCCCCCGTTCCCGGCTCATGCCGCCCCGGCGTATCCGCGATCTGCACGTGCGCGATGAGCGGCAGATATTTGTCGATCGTCGGCGTCAGATCCCCTTCCATGATCTGCATGTGATAGACGTCGTACTGAAGCCGCAGATTTGGCGCCGCGACGCTTTCGATGATGTCCGCCGCCTTGGCCGTGAAATTCAGGAAATAATTTGGAATGTCGCGCGTGTTGATCGCCTCGATCAGCAGCGTCATGCCTTCATCGGCAAGCGCGCGCGCCGCGAATGTCAGGTTATCGACGTAGGTCTTGCGCATTGTACGATGATCGGCGCCAGGCGGCGCGGTTCCCGCGAGGCAGTGAAGCTGCGTGCAGCGGAGCGCCTTCGCATATTTTACGGCGCGCTGAACGCCTTCGCGGAATTCTGCCGTCAGGTTCGGATAGATCGCGATGCCCCGGTCTCCGGCGGCCCAGTTGCCCGCTGGCAGGTTGAACAGCACCTGCGTCAGCCCGTTCGCCTTGAGCCGCGCGGCGAGATCGTCCGCGTCGTAGTCGTAGGGAAAGAGAAATTCGACGCCCTCGAAGCCCGCCGATGCCGCCGCGTCGAAACGGTCGAGAAACGGAAGCTCGGTGAAGAGCATCGACAGGTTGGCCGCGAATCTCGGCATGGATTTGCTTTCGTTGACGAGAGCTTCCGGAAAAGTGGGAACCGGTTTTCCGGCAAGAAGCACGACAAAAATGAAAGCTAAAGCCTTTCCGGGATTCCACCAATCGGAAAGGCTTTAGAGAGCTTCCGGAAAAGTGGGAACCGGTTTTCCGGCAAGAAGCATCACAAAACAAAGACCTCGAGCCGATCCGCGGTTCAACGAAAAGCGCACAGGCTCTAGGCGCTGAGACGCGCCTCGCGAGCCTCACGAAGACGGCGGAAATCATCTCCCGCATGGTAGGACGAGCGCGTCAGCGGAGACGCCGAGACCTGCAGGAAGCCCTTGGCGTAGGCTGATGTTGCCAGCGCTTCGAATTCCTCGGGCGGCATGTACCGCTCGATGGCGGCGTGCTTTCGCGTCGGCTGCAAATATTGCCCGATCGTCAGGAAATCGACGTCCGCCGACCTGAGGTCATCCATCACCTGTAGAACGGCTTCGCGCGTTTCGCCGAGCCCAACCATGATGCCGGACTTCGTGAACATCCGCGCGTCGATCTCTTTCGCGCGCTGCAGCAGGCGGAGCGAATGAAAGTAGCGCGCGCCGGGGCGGATTTTTGGGTAGAGGCCGGGTACGGTCTCGAGGTTATGATTGAAGACATCGGGACGGGCCGCGATGACGATGTCGAGCGCGCCGTCCTTGCGCAGGAAGTCCGGCGTCAGGACTTCGATCGTGGTCCGCGGCGCGAGCCTGCGGATCGCGGCGATCGTCTCCGCGAAATGCTGCGCTCCGCCGTCTGCGAGATCGTCGCGATCGACCGACGTGACGACGACGTGCTCGAGTCCCAGACGCGCCACCGCATCGCCGACGCGCGCCGGTTCATCGGCATCGAGATGCCCCGGCCGGCCGGTGGCGACGTTGCAGAAGGCGCAGGCGCGCGTGCAGATGTCGCCCATGATCATCATCGTCGCGTGACGCTTCTCCCAGCATTCGCCGATGTTGGGGCAGGCGGCTTCCTCACAGACCGTATTGAGGCCGTGATCGCGCATGATTTTATGCGTATCCGAAAATCCCCGCGAACCGGGTGCCCGCACGCGCAGCCAAGGCGGCTTCGGCAAATAAGGGGTGTCCGGCCGCGAAGCCTTTTCCGGATGGCGCAGGCGCGGCTTGGGGTCGGTCGTATCGAGAAGCGTTACCAAGGCTGTTCAACTCAGGTTCGAGCGATGACCGGATGATAACCCGATCGCCGATATCTTACAGCCTGACATGGCGGACAGGCGGCCCGTAGGCAATCCCCGAATAGTAGGTAACGAAACAAAAACGGGCGGCCCTTGGGCCGCCCGTCGAACTCAGATCGCCAGAAGACGTTAGGACGATTTCTCCGGATGCGCGACCATGGACGATTTGGTCGGCGTCGGATCGGCCGGCGCAGCCTCGCGCGGCTTGACCGGATCGGGAACCGAACGGGAGTGGGCCGGAGCCGGCGTCACGACCGGCGGTGTCGAGACAGACTTTTTCTCGACAACGGCAGGCTTCTTTTTCTTCGGTTCAACCGGCTTCGACTCGGATTGCGTTGCGACGGCTGCGGTTTTCTTCTTTGCAGGCTGCGTCTCGATCGGTGCATCTACCGTCGCATCGACGGCGTCGCCGGAATCGATGGCATCGTTCGGCTGTTCCGAGCGAACGCTGGCACGCTGGGTGCGCGGCGGAGCATCGTCATCCCAGGAGAACAGGGCTCCGGAAGTGTTTTGCGGCCGAGTGTAGGTCGCACGCGTCGGCGTGGCGGCCTGCCCGTAGCCGTTGTTGTTGTTCGACTTGCCGTCCTGGTCGTCGCCGTAACGCGGATAGGCGTTGCTGGAGACGGCCGATCCGGTCGTGAAGTGCTGCCATGTCACCGTCACGCGCATACCGACAGGCACGCGCGGATAAAGATCGAGCACGTCCTGGTTCGTCATGCGAATGCAGCCATGCGAAACGGCTTGGCCGATGGTCCACGGCGCATCGGTTCCGTGAATGCGGTAGGCGCTGGAGCCGAGGTACATGGCCCGAATGCCGAGCGGGTTCATCGGATGGCCGCCGGGCACCCATCGCGGAAGGCGCGGATTTTCGCGCACCATCTCGGGCGTCGGCGTCCACGACGGATTGACCCGCTTGTTGGTAACGGACGTCACGCCCTGCCAGCGCGCGTCGCCCTTGGGAACCGCGACGGGATACGTAATGGCTTCGCCTGGCTTCGTGATGAAGTACAGGCGGCGATCAGAAAACGAAACGATGATCTGTCCCGGCTTATATTTGGAATCGAAGGAAACCACCCGGCGTCCGCCACCGTATTCCTCGCTGCCCCCCCAGAGGAAATCGACCAGATCTTCGGCCTGGGCAGCGGTCGAGGAGATAAATCCTCCGGCCATGATCAGGGCGGCGACGGCAATTCCACTCAAACGGCGGTGAAGGGTCATCGGGGGATGCTCCAATGGCGACAAAACTTAAGGCACAGGGTAACGGGGGTTATCCTGGCCCTGATTAATGAAAGGCGGGTATAAATCAGTCCCGTTTTCAACGGCAGAGCAGGGAAGTCACAGTTCAATCATGATTCCACCCTTGAGCCTGAGTTTGTTGATGTTTTTGAAATTTTCTGACGTCCTATGTTGCCATTTGACGACGCCGCCTGCGAAGTTCGTTTTTTGTCTCGCACTTGAGGAAGCGCGAGGTGGGCGTTTTTGAAACAAAAGAAGAACACGGTCTAAGCACGGCCTCACTGGAGTGCGATGCAAAAAAAAGCCACCGCACGCGCCCCGTGCGATGGCATCTGATCTGCGAATTTGAAATCGCGGAGGCTACTTGCAGGCGAGCTGCGAGGACCGGCATTCGGTCAGCACCGAGCCTGGCGCGCACGTCGTGTGCACCGGACCTTTGCCCTTCAAGCCCTTTGCTTCGATGATGTTGGCCAAGCCGTGGGTCGACATGACGACGGCCAGATCATGCGTCAGCCCGTCGCCGATGGCGCCGACCTTCACGCAGCTGCCGGCTTCTGCCGTCACTGAAAGCGCGCACACGATGGCCGCTGCCGCGACGCCGATTTTGAATGAACGCATTTGCCCCTCCAAAGGATATAGCAACGATATCGCGCCGGAACCTAGTGGAGCGCTCCACCCCCCGCAACAGACGCCGCAACGTGCGACGCACATCGACAGCAACGAATTGGAAGACGTGCTGCAATTGCAACTCATTCGTTAAACCCGGCGTCTGGTTTGAATGCGCGCACGGCGCGGACGCGTCTCGACGATCAGGCGGCACACTCGCCTCGCTTTCCGGCAAGGACCTCGCCATTGGGCCGGTCTTCAGGGGTGCTTGTCCGCGATCGATGTCGCGACGCCTTCCGCGCCGATATAGACGACGAACAGCTTCATAACGCCCGTGCCGGTGTTCCGGCCGTTGTGCGGGATGCTGATCGCTTCCGCGACCGACTGGCCCTTCTTGTACGTGCGCGTGCCCTTCGCGCCGTAGTCGACGGTCAGCTCGCCGTCGAGGATCAGCCCCGTCAGCGGAACGCCATGCGTATGCCAGCCAGTCTCAGCGCCGGGCTGCATCTCGACGATCGCGGCCGTGATCTTCGCTGGCGCGCCTGTTGGATAGACGATCGGCTCGTCCATGACGGTTTTTCCGGTCGAAAGAAGCGGGATCACCCGCGTCGTGGCGTCGAGGGCCCTCGTGCTCGCCGCTCCAGCTGCAAAAAGGGCAAGCGCGACGATGCCGAGCCGGAGGTCCCGGCCTTTCAAAATGGACATGTGTGTCTCTCGCGGCTTTGATTTAAGAACGCGACGATGAGGTATGTTCGCGTTCTCGTCCACCGCCAACTGTGTCCCGCAGTCCGCCCAGGAGCACGAATGACGTCCCGATCGCTGACCGCTCTTTTGTGCCTTCTCGCCGGCGCGTCGACTTTGGCAGCCGAGCAAGCCCGGCCTGCACCGGAAGGTGCATCGGGCACGACGGAGAAGTCGCTTGTCGTCGCGCAGCACCAGATGGTCGTCGCCGCCGACCCGCTTGCCGCCGAAGCCGGGCGCGAGATTTTGCGCCAGGGCGGATCGGCGGCGGATGCGGCCATCGCAACGGAACTCGTTCTCGGGTTGGTTGAGCCGCAGTCGTCGGGCTTGGGCGGCGGGGCGTTTCTTGTGTACTGGGATGCGCAATCCCGGTCGCTTGCGACATTCGACGGCCGGGAGACCGCGCCCGCAGCCGCAAAGCCCGATCGTTTTCTGCGTGACGGCAAGCCGATGCCGTTCGAGGCGGCGGTGCGCTCCGGTCTGAGCGTCGGCGTTCCCGGTCTGATGCGAACGCTGGAGGCGGTCCATAAGCGCTTCGGAAAGCTTCCGTGGGCGGCGCTCGTTACACCGGCCATCAAGCTCGCCGAGGAAGGCTTTTCCGTCTCCCCGCGCCTCGCGGCTCTACTCGCGGCGACGAAAGCCGAAAACTTCTCCGCCGGTGCGCGCGCCCGCTTTTTCGATGAGAACGACAGGCCGACCGCGGCAGGCGACGTCATGATGAACGCCGCCTATGCGGCAACGCTGAAGGCGATCGCCGAGAAGGGCGCCGACGCATTTTATTCCGGGCCTATCGCCGACGCGATCGTAAAGGCTGTGCAAAGTGCGTCGAGCATTCCGGGCGATATGACGGCGGCTGATCTTGCAGGCTACGTCGCGAAGGAACGCGATCCGGTTTGTGTCGATTATCGCGCAAGGAAAGTCTGCGGCATGGGTCCGCCGTCGTCAGGCGAGATGTCTGTCGGAACGGTGTTGAAGCTGATCGAACCCTTCCCCGAGGTGCAGGGTTCGGCGGCCATGATGAGCGCCCCCGCGCTCCACATCATCGCGGAAGCTGAGAAACTCGCCTTTGCCGACCGCAATCGCTACATCGCCGACCCCGACCAGATTTCCATTCCGTCGGGGCTGATGGACGAGGCCTATCTCGCCGAGCGCCGAAAGCTGATCAATCCGCAAAAGGCGATGGACAAGGCAGAGCCCGGCCTTCCACCTGGGCTCGCCAAGAAAACGTTCGGCAAGGATTTCACCAACGAAGTTCCGGGCACGACGCACATCTCCATTGTGGATGCAGACGGCAATGCGCTGTCGATGACGGCGACGATTGAGAGCGCGTTCGGATCGCATCTCTGGGCGGCCGGTTTCTTTTTGAATAATGAGCTGACCGATTTTTCCTTCGTCCCCTTCGATGACAAAGGCGTGCCGGTTGCCAACGCCGTCGCCGGAGGCAAGCGCCCGCGCAGCTCGATGGCGCCGACAATCGTGCTCGATGCGCAAGGGACGCCCGAGATCGTGACTGGATCGCCGGGCGGATCGCAAATCATTCTCTATGTCGTCAAAACGCTCATCGGATTGCTCGACTGGGGCCTCGATGCGCAGAAGTCCGCCTCGCTGGCGAACTTCGGAAGTCAAGGCGGGCCTTTCATAATCGAATATTCTCCATATTACGTCTGGCCCGCGTTCGAGTTGACGTCCTATGGACATGCCATCGGCAACTCGACGATGACCTCCGGCATCCATACGATCGTGCGCAAGGACGGGCATCTGGAAGGCGGAGCCGATCCGCGCCGTGAAGGCGTGGCGCTGGGCGATTGACGCAACGGGATGGCGCGCGATTAGGAGAGAAATGTTGAGCAAACTATCGATAGCTGTTGTCGGCGCCGGCATCACGGGGTTGTGGCAGGCTTATACGCACGCACGCGCGGGTCACCGCGTCCGCCTCATCGAGCGAAGCAGCGAGCCTTTTTCCACCTGCGCAAGCCGCTTGGCGGCGGCGATGATCGCGCCGGAATGCGAAGCTGAAGGCGCGCCTGCAATCGTTCGCGATCTCGGCCGCGAAAGCATCGCGCTGTGGCGCAACGCGTATCCGAGCACGGTCGTCAACGGCACGCTTGTCGTTGCGCCGCCGCGCGACGGCGCCGACCTGACGCGGTTCGAGCAGATGACGGAACGGCACGAGATCATTGCCGCGCAAGGGATCGCGAAGCTCGAACCCGATCTCTCCGGACGCTTCGAGCGCGGGCTTTTCTATCCGGACGAAGCCCACGTCGTCGCGACGGAGGCATTGCGATGGCTTCTGTCCGAAGGGCGCGCTCTGGGAATCGCGACAGAGTTCGGCCACGCGTATAAGCCTAATGGCGAAGACGTAACGATCGACTGTCGCGGAATAGGCGCACGGGAGGAACTGCCGTCGCTTCGTGGCGTTCGCGGTGAACGCATCCTCATTCAATCGCGCGACGTCGGGCTGTCACGACCGGTGCGCCTGCTGCATCCGCGCCAGTCGATCTACATCGTGCCGCAAGGCGGCGGCCGCTACGTCATCGGCGCAAGCCTGCTCGAGCGCGAGGACGACATCCCGATGACGGTGAAGTCGGCGCTCGATCTCTTAGGCTCCGCCTACGCGCTGCACCCCGCTTTCGGCGAAGCGTCGATTCTCGATATGGGCGCCGGTATCAGGCCCGCCTTCCCGGACAACATTCCACGCGCGGTCATCGAAAACGAAGGTCGCACGATCCGCGTGAACGGCACCTATCGCCACGGATTTCTTTTGGCGCCCGCGCTGGCACGGGCTGTCGCCGGTTTCTTGTCAGACGGCAGGCGTGACAGTCCGCTGTTCGACAGTCCCGGCGCCTGATCCCTGCCTTTCCGCAAGGGTCTTTTTCGCAAGCTCGAGCGACGCGACATAGTCGGACTTGCCGGAGCCGAGCAGCGGAATTTTACCGACGACAAGGATGTCCGCGGGAACCATCAGCTCCGTCGCGCCCTTGCGCCGCGCGAACTGAATGAACGCCTCGCGCGTGCACTTCGGATCGGTCGTCAGCAGCGCCAGACGTTCGCCTTTGCGCGCATCGGGAAGCGCGACGACGACCGTGGTCAGGTTGGGCCAAAGTTCCGCCGCCAGCGCTTCGACGGCCGATAGCGACACCATTTCTCCCGCGATCTTGGCGAAGCGCTTCGCGCGTCCTTTGATCGTGATGAAGCCTTGCGGATCGATCTCGACGATGTCGCCGGTATCATGCCAGCCGTTCGAGGGCGGCTCGAGAACGCCGGGATTTTCCGCGCGGTAATAGCCGAGCATGACGTTCGGCCCGCGCACGTAGAGCCGTCCGCCCGTCTCGATCCCAGGCACCGGATCGAGACGCGCCTCCATCAGCGGCGACAGGCGCCCGACAGTCCCGGCTTTGTTGGCGAGGGGCGTATTGATGGCGAGCACGGGTGCGGTCTCGGTCACGCCATAGCCTTCGAGAATGCGCACGCCGAAACGGTCCATGTAGAGCTGCCGCGTACGATCCTTGATGGCCTCCGCGCCCGCGAGCACGAGGCGCACGCGCGCGAAATCGTAAGGATGTGCAACACGCGCATAGCCGGCGAGGAACGTATCCGTGCCGAACATGATCGTCGCGTTCGAGCCGTAAACGAGTTCCGGAATGATGCGATAGTGCAGCGGCGTCGGATAGAGATAGACTTGCACGCCCGCGACCAGCGGCATCAGCAATCCGGCCGTCAGCCCGAACGAATGAAAGACCGGCAGCGCGTTGAAAACCTTGTCGCTGCCGTTGCACGCGACGCGCGTCAGGCTCTGCGCGCAGTTGGCGAGCAGATTGCGATGGGAAAGAACGACGCCCTTGGGCAAGCCTTCCGAACCCGACGTGAAAAGGATCGCCGCCGGAGCGTTGCAGTCGCGCTCGACCTGCGGCTTGCCGCCTTGTGCAAGTCCTTTGATCTTGTCGGAAAAGGAGACGGTCGCGCGCACGTCTTCGAGATAGACGATCCGCGCAACGGTGCTGATTGCCTGCACGAGCGCTTCGAAATGCCCCTTCTCGACGAATACGCGCGACGTCAGCACGACGGTGACGTTCGCCGCCTTGCAGGCTGCGATGACATTCGCCGGACCAGCCGTGAAGTTCAGCATCGCAGGCACCCGGCCGACAGTTTGCAGGGCAAAGAACGTCACTGCGACGCCAGCCGAGTTCGGCAGAAGAACGCCGACCGATTGCCCGGGCTCCGGCAGCATCGGCACGAGCTTTGCTCCAAGCACTTGCGCGCCGATGATGAGCTTCTTGTAGGAAAGCTTCGATCCGAGCGGGTCCTGGATTGCGGGCTTGCCGGTGTCGTGTGTCTGCCGTGCCTGAACAAGCGCTTCAAACAGTGTCTGGTCGATCGGCGTCGTCAGAACGGCGGAGTCGGTCATCACATCCTGCAAAGCCGCGCCCGCCGCCAACCGCCGCTGCTTGCCGCGCAGGTTCGGATCAATCTTCAGTTTGACGGGCGGCAGGATCGTGACCGTCGTTTTAGGGAACCACGCTTTTTTGGTTTGTGCTTTGCTCAGATATCCGAAGTGCGATCGCTCGAGACCGTCGATGCGAACTGGAATGACCGGCGCATCAGCCTTGTCCGCGATCATTGCCGTGCCGTCGTAAACTTTCATCAACCCGCCGGTTACCGTCAGGCGGCCTTCCGGAAAAATGATGAGCGACGAGCCGTCCTTCACCTCCTGAATGAGATGTCGCATGCCGAGCGGCCGTGTCGGATCGATGGCGTAGGATTTGGCGAGCTTGAGAAACGGCTTCACCCACCAGGTATTGGCCATGCCGGTATCGACCGCGAAAATCGCATGCGAGGGCAGAAGCGCGTGCATCAAACCGGCATCGAGAAGACTGACATGGTTCGGCGCGATGATCGCCTTCTCGCCGGGAGCAGGCAGGTATTCAAGGCCCTTCACCTCCACGCCGAAAAAGGTTTTGAACAGGAAGACGCCGACATCCTTGACGCCTTCGGCGCCCCAGGCGCGCAGAACAAGCGCAACGACGATGAGGTTGGCGACGCCGATGCCGGCATAAAGCAGCGCGACGGAAACCTTTTCATACTGGAGCGCGGCGATCCCCAGTCCAGCGAGCGTCATGAATGCCGCCGACAGGACATTGCATCCGGCAATCACCCGCGACCGGCGTTCAACCGGCGACCAAGCCTGCACGGCGGCGAACGACGGCACGATGTAAAGCCCACCCGCGAACGCGATGCCCGCGAGATCGATGAGCATGTGAATGCCCTTGAACGAGGCAAGCAATTCGGAAATGCCGATCGGCTGCGGAGCTAGCGTGATCCGCGACGCCAGCAGCGCGAGATCGATGAGGAACAACCCCATCATCAGCGCGCCGATCGGAACGAGCGCCAGATTCGGCCTGTTTTTGCTTGCGCTTGCGGCGACCATCGAGCCGGCTGCGACCGCGACCGCAAACGTGAAGAGAGCCAGCGTATAAACGGACGGCGCTCCGTTCAGCGTATGCGGAATGAGGTTCTGCAACAGCGCCAGCACGATCGCGCCGACAAGCCAGAACCACGACGTAATGAGCGCGCCCTGCCAGATGCGCTTGTCGCTGCGCAGATCCTTGATGAGCGTCATCGTCGACGTGACGATGTTCTTGTCGACGACGAGGTCCGGAACGGCGGAGGGTGCCGGGGGAATAAGCCGCGCGCACAGCCAGCCTGCGATCGAGATCGCGACGATGGCGACAGCGACGAGGCCGATCTCGCGGTCGCCGCCGGATGCCAGATTGCCGCCGATCGTGCCGAGCAGGATGGCAATGAACGTCGCGCCCTCGATCAGCGCGTTGCCCGCTGGAAGCTCTTTGAGTTCGAGATGCGTCGGCAGGAGACCATATTTCACAGGCCCGAAAAATGCGCTGAGCGTGCCGAACAGGACGAGCGTGACGAACAACAAGACGACCGAAGGCAGCAGGAAGCCGGCCGCCGCCGCCAGCGCGATTGGGATTTCGACGAGCCTGACGCGCGCCGCAACTTGGGCCTTGTCAAACTTATCGGCATATTGCCCCGCGAGTGCCGAAAACAGGAAATACGGCACGATCAGCGCCGCCCCCGCCAGCGTCCCGATCGCCGGACCGTTTTCCATTGCCAGCCGATAGACGACGAGCATCGCCAGCGCGTTCTTCAGCAGGTTGTCGTTCAGCGCCGCAAGCAGCTGGCTCCAGAACAGAGGAGCGAAGCGTCGGGAGGCCATCAAGTGCGAAAACATCCGGGTCATCCTCGGTGCGGGTGTGCGGGTCAGCCAGGCGGGGAAGGAACTCAGGCATTACGGCAGATTGGCGGTACTTTGACCCGTTCACGGCGTTTACTGTAATAATTCAGAAAATCCTCTAGCAAACGCCGCGAAAAGGCCTACTTGCAGCGGGTGCGCGAGGACGAGCCAATGCTGAACGCGATGCCGAAAATTGAACTGATCGTCAACGGCCGTAAGTCGGAAACGCGAGCACAAACGCTGGCCGGGCTTTTGGATGAGCAGGAGCTCTCCGATGCCAGGGTCGCGACCGCGCTGAACGGTCATTTCGTGCCCGCGGCCAAGCGTGCTACGACAAACATCCAGGCTGGCGATAGCGTCGAGATCGTCTCCGCGCGCCAGGGCGGTTGAGTGAGCATTCCAAAATCAATGAACGTCCGGGATCAAAGTCTGCATAAAGAGCAAACGCTGTCGTTCTACGGCGTGACGGTGCCGTCGCGACTGCTGCTCGGCACGGCCGGTTATCCATCGCCTGCAATCCTCGCGGACGCCGCCAAAGCCTCCGCAGCGTCCGTCGTGACGGTTTCTCTCCGTCGTGAAGCGGCGGGAGGCAAGGTCGGTGAACGGTTTCTCGACATCGTCAAAAATCTGGGCGTTCGCGTGCTTCCCAACACCGCCGGATGCCGGACGGCGCGCGACGCGATCGCAACGGCCGAAATGGCGCGCGAGCTGTTCGGCACCGATTGGGTCAAGCTCGAAGTCATCGCCAACGACGACACCTTGCAGCCCGATGTGTTCGGACTTGTCGAAGCCGCGCGCATCCTCAATGCCAACGGCTTCAAGGTGTTTCCCTATACAACGGATGATCTTTCGGTGGCCGAGCGGCTGCAGCAGGCGGGCTGCGAGGTCATCATGCCGTGGGCGGCGCCGATCGGCAGTGGCCGGGGCCTTGCGAACGTCGCGGCGCTGAAAAGTCTGCGCGCCTATTTTCCGGATGCAAAGCTCGTGATCGACGCCGGTATCGGCGCACCCTCGCATGCGGCACACGCGATGGAGCTTGGCTATGATGCCGTGCTCCTCAACACCGCTGTCGCCAAAGCTGCCGATCCCGTCCGCATGGCAGAGGCCTTCGCCAAGGCAATCGAAGCCGGACGCACTGGCTACGAAGCAGGCTTGATGCCGCCGCGCGACATGGCCGTCCCATCGACGCCGGTCGCGGGCACGCCCTTTTTCGATATCGAATAGGCCGGATGTGATTCGCATGCCGGTGAAGCTCGCGCCCTTCTATCCCATCGTTCCGGATATCGGATGGCTGGAGCGCATCGTGCCGCTCGGCGTCAAGCTCGTGCAGCTTAGGATTAAGGATGCAACGCGCGCTGACATCGTCGTGCAGACGCGACGTGCACTCGACGTCACCCGCGCGCATGGCTGCCAGCTGATCCTGAACGACCACTGGGATGTGGCCATCGAAACCGGCGCGGATTTCATCCACCTCGGCCAGGACGACCTTCAGACCGCCGATCTCGCCGCGCTGAGGAAATCCGGTATCCGCTTCGGCGTCTCGACGCATGATGAAACTGAGCTTGCGACGGCTTTATCGGTAAACCCGGACTACATCGCGCTGGGACCGATCTATGAAACCAAATTGAAGGTCATGCCCTGGGCGCCGCAAGGCCTTGAACGCCTTAAGTTATGGCGCGGAAAGATCAGGACGCTTCCGCTGGTCGCCATCGGAGGGTTGACGCCTGAAAGAGCCGGCGGCGTCGCTGATGCCGGGGCCGACAGCTTGGCGGTGATTACCGATTTCGTAACCGCTGCAGATCCAAATGCCCGCATCGGGGAGTGGCTTGATTGGGCGGCTGGCAAACGGCTTTAACCAATCGGCTTGCAGAAGCCGATTTGACAGCGGCGCCGGTTCCGGTGGATTAATTCCCGGCTCAACTCTCCGATAACCGATGAAGGTGCCTCGCGCGCATGCCGTACAGGTTCAAAATCGACGAGCCGGTTGAGAAGGGTTTTCGGCGCATCGCGCGCGAGCAGCTCGATCTGGCCCTGCAGGAACTCGCCGCCCCGGACGTGCAACCCAAGGGCGTGCACGAAAGCCGGAAGGCGCTGAAGCGTCTGCGCGCGCTCGTTCGATTGGCGGCGTCCGCGCTCGGCACGGACAAGGCACGCAAGCGCGGAAAAGCCCTAAGCGAGATTGCGCAGCTGCTGGCTGGTCACCGCGATCAGGCGGTCATGCTTGAGACGCTGGGAAAGCTCAAGGGAGAGGCCGGTCCGGATGGAGCGGCAACGCTCGCGCCCTTAACCGCGCATTTCGTCAAGGCCTCAGCCGATGCCGAGCAACCGCTTGATCCGGGTTCTGCTGCGCAGGCCCGGCTGATGCTTCTGCAAGAAGCCAAGAAGTTTTCACGCGTACGAATTCACAAAAGAGGTTTCGACGCTCTCGAAGGCGGGCTTGAGAAAAGTTATCGCCACGCCCGCAAATCTTTGAAAATCGCCTACAGCGAGCCGGCGGACGAAACGTTCCACACGTTGCGCAAATCGGTGCAGTGGCATTGGCGGCAGATGAGCCTGCTCGCCCGCGCCTGGCCCGAGGAATTCGCGATCAGGGTGACGGATGCGCGGGAGCTGTCACAAAGTCTCGGAGACGATCACGATCTGGCGCTGCTGATTGCCGAGACCGCGAGGGCTGACGATATATCAGCTGAGCAGAAGGAAGATATCGTCGCCGTATGCCGTCGCAAGCAGCAGGCGCTGCGTCTCGCGGTAGAATTTCGTGCCAAGCGGCTTTTTGCCGAGACGCCGGACGCCTTCATCAAGCGCATGCGAGCCTACTGGAAGTTCGGGAGCGCGATGCGGCCACTGGAAATCGCGTATCGCACACATCCGGAAGAACCGCAGCCCCTGCACTTGGCGGCGTCCGACACTCCGAAAGCCCATAGCGAGGCCAAACCCGCGCTGGCCAAGCCCCGGCTTGCGGCGAAGGAGGAGACCCCATCGCCATCGCAACGGCGCGCTTGATCCGCTAGTCTGTGCTAACGATTTTACGGAACGGATTGCTGATGAACGAGGCGTCGAAGTCGATTGCACCTGCGGATACGGCCTCGGCCTTCCCGCCGGGTCATAAGAATGTTGCGCACGGACGCATCGGCGTCCTGTTGCTCAATCTCGGGACACCCGACGGCACTGGCTATTGGCCGATGCGCCGCTATCTCAAGGAATTCCTGTCGGACGAGCGGGTCATCGAAGAGCCGCGCTGGAAATGGTGGCCGATCCTCAATCTCGTTATCCTGACGGTCCGGCCCGGCCGCAAGGGCAAGGATTATGCGACGATCTGGAACACAGAGAAAAACGAAAGCCCGATCAAGACGATCAGCCGGAACCAAGCCGTAGAACTCGCTAAGCGTCTGCAAGACCACGACGGCGTCATCGTCGACTGGGCGATGCGCTACGCCAATCCGACGACCGAAAGCCGCATCCTGGCGCTAAAGGAACAAGGCTGCGATCGCATCCTGCTGTTTCCGCTTTATCCCCAATACGCCGCGCCGACGACCGCGACGGCCGCGGACCAAGCCTTTCGGGCTTTAATGAAAATGCGATGGCAGCCGGCGATCCGCCTGGCGCCCGCCTACTACGATGATCCCGCATATATCGACGCGTTGGCGCGTTCGATGCGGCAAAGCCTTGGCAAGCTCGACTTCGAGCCGGAGAAGATCATCGCGACGTTCCACGGAATGCCCGAGAAGTATTTCGCGGCGGGCGATCCCTATCACTGCCAATGCCAGAAGACGTCACGGCTTCTGCGCGAGACGCTCGGCATCGCTCCGGATCGTTGGTTGACGACATTTCAGTCTCGCTTCGGCAACGATCCGTGGTTGCAGCCTTATACGGATAAGACGGTCGAAGCCCTCGCTAAATCAGGAACGAAAAGGATCGCGCTCGTCGCGCCGGGATTTTCCGCTGATTGTCTCGAGACGTTGGAAGAACTCAACGGCGAGAACCGGCATTATTTCGAATCGAACGGCGGCGAGAAATTCGCCTACTTGCCCGCGCTCAACGACAGCTCCGAGGGCATCGACGTCATCGAGGCGGTCACGCGCCGCGAGTTGAAAGGCTGGATTTAAGAACCGAAGGCTGCGTCCCGAACGCTGCGTCCTCAAGCAACTCCGAGACGGAGCAGGTCGTGGATGTGCACGAGGCCAACGGGCTTCTGCTTCTCGACCACGAACAGCGCCGTAATCGACGACGCGTTGATGAGTTCGAGCGCCGCTGACACGAGCATCGTTGGCGAGATCGTTTTCGGCTTCGCCGTCATGATCTGATCGACGCTGGCCTTGAGCAGATCGGCGCCCATGTGACGGCGCAAGTCGCCGTCTGTGATGACCCCGATGAGACGACCGCGCTTTTCGAGGACTCCGACGCAGCCGAAGCTTTTTTCCGTCATCGCCACCAGCGCGTTGGCCATCGACTCGCCGCTCTTGATCAGCGGCAACCGTTCGCCTTTGTGCATGATATCGGAGACATACTTGAGATTGGCGCCGAGCGAACCTCCGGGATGGAAAATCTTGAAATCGTGAGCGGTGAACCCGCGGGATTCGAGCAGCGCGATCGCGAGACTATCGCCAAGGGCGAGCTGCATCGTCGTCGACGTCGTGGGTGCGAGCCCGTGCGGACAGGCTTCCTTCGCGCGCGGCAAAAGCAGCACGACGTCGGCCTGTTCGCCGAGCGCCGACTTCGCTTGCGAGGTAATCGCGATCAGCGGCACGGCGAAGCGGCGCGAATAGGTGATGATCGGCTTCAGTTCAACGGTTTCGCCCGACCATGACAACGCCAGGATCAGATCGGAGCGCGTGACCATCCCGAGGTCGCCATGCGAAGCTTCGCTCGGATGCACGAAAAACGCGGGCGTCCCGGTCGAGGCGAACGTGGCGGCGATTTTCTGCCCGACGTGGCCGCTTTTCCCGATGCCGGTGATGATGACCCGGCCCTTGACGGCCACGAGACGGCGCATCGCCTCATCGAACGGACCGGCCAGTTCGCCGTTCAGCTCACTTGCGAGCTGAACCAGTCCTTCCGATTCGAGATTGAGCGTTCTGACCGCCGAGGCGACGCTGGCTTTGACGCCTGACTTTGCGCTCGAAGCGCTTGCTTTCGCTGCGCCGCGGAACGGGACGACTTTGGCCATTGTTGAGACGTGTCCTTCCCCGTTTGAGGCGAGTCTTTGAGAGAGCCCGCAAGATCTGAGTTTAGCTTAGCAATTCCACGAGCTTGCCGCCACGTCGTAGCCGACGCTTACCCCCGACTTTAAAGGCACATTAACCAACGGTTTCTACGGTGACTGCGTTCAATTGTTTGCGTTCACGTGATTCTCTCATGGGGACGCTCGCAAATGAGCGACCGGCATCATGCCTGGTTTAAGTGGAGCTTGGTCGCTGCGGTACTGATTTCGGTGCCTGCAGTAGCGCGATTCGCGCATGCTCGAGGCACGAGCCAGCAAAGCGTCTCCAGCATCGAAGACACCGGCGCTGCCGGCACATCTGAACCTGGATTGGATGATACCGACACCCAGGGCCTCGATGAAAGCAACCCAAATCCCGCCGCAGCCTCGCCCGATGCCGACGATAATCCGGCGCCGGAAGACGCAACCGACCCGGCAGACCCGAATTCGTCCGCTGATCAAAACGATAACGATGAGAGCGCACCGCCTGCCGTCGCGCGTGATCCGGGCGAGGTCAATGTAGGCGACCTCGCCAGCGGCGAACCACTGACGCCGCCGCAAGGCGTCGACGTCTCTCCTGCAAGCGCTCGCGATACAGCCGAAATTGAGCTTGCCGATCAGCGCGCGGCACGCCGGGATCCGCTGCTCTATCAAATCGAGGATTTGAATCCGATTACCGACAACCGGACGACGGCACGCCTGTTTCGCCAGGAGCCCTACGATCCGGTCGGCATAAAAATTGGCAGCTTCGTTCTCTTCCCGGAACTGGACCTCGGAACGTCCTACTATTCCAATGTCTTTCACGCACCGTCCGCGAAGTCGGACGTTGCCTTCGACGTCGTGCCGTCCGCGCGGCTCGTTTCGAACTGGTCGCGTCACGCACTGGAATTCAGCGCCACGGGCATCCTGAGCTTCTATAACGACTACGCGACGGAAGACGATCGCGATTATCAACTGGAAGCGCGCGGCCGGCTGGACATCACGAGCCGCGCCAACATCCAGGCGCTGATCTCGCGTCAACAGTCTTTCGAGGATCGTTCCGCGCTCGATGCGAGTTCGGCCGGCACGCGCGCCAAAATCATCGAAGATCAAGCCGTGGCGGCTTACAATCAAAAATTCAATCGCCTGTCGCTGCAATTTCGCGGCAGCATCAGCGATTACAGCTACGGTTCGACCGAAGATGCGGGCACGGTCACGAACAACAAGGATCGCGACTACACGCAATACGAAGAAGCCGCGCGCGCGACGTGGGAACTGAAGCCCCAGCTCTCGCCGTTTTTCGAGGTCGCCGTCAACCATCGCGACTATTCGGAAGCCGCGCAGTCGGACGGCATCAATCGCACGTCGAATGGTGAGCGCTATCGCTTCGGCATCTCATTCGGAAACGACGGCGACATCGTGCGCGGCGAAATCAGCCTCGGCTACGGCGTCCAGACACCGAGCGACCGGCGACTGCATCCCGTCGACGGCCTGATCATCGACGCCAACGCCACCTGGCGCGTGACGCCGCTGACGTCGATCCTGTTCAACGCCATGTCTGACGTGTCGGAAACGACGACGGCGGACGTCGGCGGCGCTTTCTACAGATCCGCTAGCATCGGTATCCGCCACGAGCTGAGACGTTATCTCGTCGTCTCGGCGGCCTTCAATTATTCGAACCAGGATTCGCAGGACGGCGTCATCAGCGACAACGAGTTCCGCGAAATCCTGGGCATCGAATACTTCGCCGACCGCAACACCGTGCTTTACGGTCGATATGAGCATGTCAATTTCGACGGCATCGGCATTCCGAACGACTACGTCGGCGACGAAATCCACGTCGGAGTGAGGCTCCGCCGCTGACGCATGGCTTTCCAATTCCTTCTCCTCGGGGAAAAGGTGGCCGGAGGCCGGATAAGGGGCCGTCCCTACGCTTTGTCGCCGAGCAACCGCTGAATTTCGCGCTTGAAGTCGCCCGCAAGCTCATCGCGTTCCAGCGCCAGAGCCACGTTCGCTGTCAGGAACCCGAGCTTCGAGCCGCAGTCGTAAATCGTGCCGTCGAAACGCACGGCATGGAACGGCTGCTTGCCGTCCTGCATCAGCCGGATCATCGAATCCGTGAGTTGGATTTCGCCGCCCGCGCCGCGTTCCTGCTTTTCGAGCAGCGAAAAAATCTCCGGCTGTAGAATGTAGCGCCCCGTGATGTGCAGATTGGACGGTGCCGTTCCGGGCTTCGGCTTCTCGACCATTCCGGTGATTTCGGAAACCCCGGCCTTCGCGTCCTTCACGCCGACGATGCCGTATTGATGCGTCTGGTCGTCCGGCACCGGCGCAACGGCAATGAGATTGCCGCCATTCTTACTGTAAGCGGCGATCATCTCCGCGAGACATGCTGTTCGGCCGTGGTGAATCATATCCGGAAGCAGCAGCGCGAACGGCTCGTCGCCGACAATCTCGCGCGCGCACCAGACGGCGTGGCCGAGCCCCAAAGGCGCCTGCTGACGCGTGAAGCTCGTCTGACCCGCGGCGGGAAGATCGCGCGCCAGCGCTTCGAGTTCCTTGGTCTTGTTCCGCGACGCCAGCGTCGCCTCAAGCTCGAACTGGCTGTCGAAATGATCTTCGATCACGCCCTTGTTGCGCCCGGTGACGAAAATGAAATGCTCGATCCCGGCGGCGCGCGCTTCGTCCACGACGTGCTGCAGCACCGGCCGGTCGACGACCGTCAGCATCTCTTTCGGGACGGCCTTGGTTGCGGGAAGAAAGCGCGTCCCCAGCCCGGCGACTGGAAATACGGCTTTACGGATAGGCCTGATCGCGGCGTTCATGTCTTGCTCCGGAAATGGAACCTGCTGGCGAGAGCGGTCTGAGAAGGGATCAAACCTGCCGGCTGCCGTAAACGCACAGGCGTGCGTAAAACGCGGCGGCGGCGACTGTTAGCGCCAATTTGCCGCCACGGGTAGACTGCTCCTGCTGGCGCGAACAATATGTCTATAAAACTCGAGACGCGGCGCTCGCCTCGGCGAGACATCGGCAATTGAAAATCTCCCCTGGCCCCTAAGGCCGCAAAAATGCCCTGAAATCCGAGCATCCGGGACACGATTGCAACGCGCCCCGATCAGGGAGAATAACGGCGAGATGCGGCTGAACATGATGATTCAAGGTTTCGCCGCAGCGCTTGCCCTTGGCCTCGCGTCGATCGTTGTCAGTACGGCAGTCAACGCGCGCCCGGCCACGGATTTCAAGACGTTCGTCGAAAGCGTTTGGCCGGACGCGAAGGCCGCCGGTGTCAGCCGCAAGACCTTCGACGCGGCTTTTGCCGGCGTCGAGCCCGACTACTCCATTCCCGACCTCGATCTGCCCGACCGCCCCAAGATCGACAACAGCGGCCAGGCTGAGTTCACGAAAACCGCCGCCGATTATCTGTCGGCGCCGTATCTCGAAAAGCTCGGAGGTCAGGGCCGCGCATTTTTGAAGGATCACGAGACGGCGCTGAAGCGCATTGAGGCGCTGACCGGCGTCGACCGTTTCACATTGGTCGCGATCTGGGGACGCGAGACCGCCTACGGATCGTATCATCCGCCGAAGGATGCGATCCGCATGCTCGCGACGCTCGCCTACACCGGCAAGCGCAAGGAGAAATTTCGCGACGAGCTGATCGCGGCGCTGAAGATGCTTCAGATGGGCGTCCCGCGTTCGGACATGCGATCGTCCTGGGCCGGCGCCGTCGGACTGACCCAGGCGATGCCGACCGAGTATCTGCAATTCGCCATCGACGGCGATGGCGACGGCAAGATCGACATCTGGCGCTCGGTGGCCGACGCGCTCGCCTTCACCGCCAAGCAGCTCGAAGGCAAGGGCTGGGTGCGTGGCGCGCGCTGGGGATATGAGGTCATCGCGCCGGATCACGCCGATTGCTCGCTCGAAGGTCCGCCCGACGCGCGTCCGATCGCCGACTGGGTGCGGATGGGTTTCAAGCGCGCCGGCGGCAAACCGTTTTCGCGCGACGAACTTCAGCAGGACGCCTATTTGATGATGCCGGGCGGCGCTTACGGCCCGGCGTTCCTGGCGGGGCAGAATTTCCGCGTCATCCGGCTCTACAACACATCCGACCTCTACGCGCTGTTCGTTGGCAACCTTTCGGACCGGATTCGCGGCGGCGGCAACTTCGTGACACCGTGGAAAAATTTCGCGCAGCCGCGAACCACGACCGTCCACAATCTGCAGGTCCAGCTTCAGAAACTCGGCTACCCGATGGACAAGATCGACGGCAAGATCGGCTCGAATACGCGCAAGCAGATCGGGCTCTATCAGAAGGCCGCGCGCATCAAAATCGACTGCTGGCCGTCGGATTCGGTGCTGGCCTCCGCCAATGCGCAGGCAAATCGCTGAGCCCTGCGCGTCCAGGCGTTGGAGTGCGGCCGCCGACGCGCTATGGTCCGGCAGGAATCGCGGGGTCTGAAATCGCGTTTCGGAAAGGCGAAGGCACGAACACGAATGGCTGAGGCTTGGCAGAAACTCCGGCGTTCGTTCGCGGCGATTGCGACCCTGATCGCACTCGTGATCGCACTCGGCGCGGCCGTTCCCGTCCCGGCAAACGCCGTGGATATGGAGCAAGGCACAACCTTTCTGACGCCCTTCCCCGACAACGATATCTATCAGGTGACCGTTTTCGGAGATGGCTTTGCGGAAGGCCTGCTCGCCGGCCTCGTGCAGGCGTTCGGCTCCGATGTCCGCCTTAATGTTCAGCGCCAGATCACGCCGATCGCCAATATCTCGACTTGGGATTTCGAAGGCAAGACGGCCGCGCTGGAACAGAAGATCACCGAGCAGCCGCTCAATATCGCCGTCGTGATGACGGGCGAGGACGACCGCAACCCGTTCCGCAATCCCGACAGCAAGCGCATTCAAGTCGGCAGCGATGCCTGGATCACCGAATACACGCGACGCATCGACAGGCTGATGCGCGCCTTCAAACGCAAGAATACCAGCGTCTATTGGGTGGGCTTGCCGAACTTCGCGCGTGGCGACGCCAGCGAGCTGGCGCAGCGCATGAACGACGTCATTCGCGAGCGCGCTTATCTCAACGGCTATAAGTACATCGACGTTTATCAGGGGTTTGCCGACGAAAACGGCGCATACTCCGCTTACGGGCCTGATCTCGAAGGTGCGATCCGTCTGCTGCGTGGGCGCGATGGGGTGAATTTCACGGCGGCGGGCAATCGCAGGCTGGCGCACTTCGTCGAAAAGGAACTGCGATCCGATCTGACGCAGGCCAAGAGCAATCGCAATCTCCCGCTGCTCGGCGCTGAAGCCGAACAGGAAAAGATCAATCCCGGAAACGCAGTCAAAACGCCCGCGCCGTCGTCGCCCGTTGCCGATGCAGCGTCGGCGAATGCGAAAGTCCCTGTGGTTCGCAATACCGCGACCGATGGCACGCCGCCGTCGTCGACGAGCGCCGCCTCCGGCGATCAGAAGGCCGACAATGGAAAAATCACGCTGAGGCTCATCGGCAGCAACGGCCGCGAGGAAACGCAAACGATCGAGGTTCTCCGCCCGGCGATCCCGGCGTCCGTCGTCGCGTTGATGGCGCGGCGCGAGGGTTCGGTGTCTCGCGGCGATCTCGTCGTCGATCAGATCGGCGGCGGCCTGACGTTGATGAGTTCGATCACGCCGCCCGGAAATCGGGATCGCGGGCGTTTGTCGCCGACGCAGGCGCCTTACTTCCGCTTGCTCGTCAAGGGTGAGCGCCTGCAGCCGAAGCCTGGCCGCGCCGATGATGTCTCCTGGCCGCCGAAAAACGACTCGACCACGGACGCAAAACCGGCGGACCCGCTGCCGCGCGGCTGAGGCGCGAAAACGCGATCCTCTCTAATAGAGAAGCGTTGACGTAGCTCGAAGCGTCCGCGCTCTTCTTCGACCTTTGCCGCCTTCAGCGCGGAAGCTCCGTCGTTCCCATCAAGAACTTGTCGATCGCGTGCGCGGCTTGGCGACCTTCGCGGATCGCCCACACGACGAGCGATTGGCCCCGGCGAACGTCGCCGGCGCAGAACAGCTTCGGTGAATTCCCGAGCTTATAGTCGCGATCCGTCGCATCGAGACCCTTGAAGCGTCCGCGCGCAACGACCGGAAGCTGCAACTCCTTGACGACGTCGCCCTCGGCCGGGCCGGAAAAGCCCATCGCGAACAGGACGAGATCGGCATCGAGCGCGCCTTCCGTACCCTTGATCGGCTGCAGGTTCGCGTTGACGCGCGTGTAGTTCAGCTTTTTCACCTTGCCGCCTTCGCCGCCGAATCCCGTCGTCGAAATCGAGTACTCGGTCTTCGCGCCCTCGGCCTGAGACGTCGAGATGCGCAGCTTCAGCGGCCAGTGCGGCCAGGACAGAGCTTTGTTCTCCTTCGTCGGTGGCACCGGCATGATTTCGAGCTGCGTGACGCTCTTTGCACCCTGCCGGAACGATGTGCCGATGCAGTCCGAGCCCGTGTCGCCGCCGCCGATGACGATCACATGCTTGCCCTTCGCCGAAATCTCGTCGGTCTTCGGCTTCTGCGGTTCGCCAGCGTTACGCCGGTTCTGCTGCGGCAGGAAATCCATCGCATAGTGCAGGCCTTCGAGATCGCGGCCGGACGACTGGGCGAAAAAGTCGAACGGCGTCTCCGAACCCAACGCGAGCAGCACCGCGTCGTGCTTGCCTTCGAGATACTTCGCCGAAAGATCCTGTCCGACATGAATGCCGCAATGGAATGTCACGCCCTCGGCTTCCATCTGCTTCACGCGCCGCGCGATGACGATCTTTTCCATCTTGAAGTCCGGAATGCCGTAAACGAGCAGACCGCCGGGGCGCGCATTCTTTTCGTAGACGTGAACGTCGTGACCGGCTCGCGCCAGCTGTTGCGCCGCCGCGAGCCCCGCCGGACCCGATCCGATGATCGCAACCTTCTTGCCGGTCTTTCTGTGCGGCGGCTGCGGTTGCAGCCATCCTTCCTCGATCGCGCGGTCGGCGATCGCGCACTCGATGGTCTTGATCGTCACCGGCTTGTCGTCGATATTGAGCGTGCAGGACGCTTCGCAAGGCGCCGGGCAGATGCGCCCCGTAACTTCCGGAAAGTTATTCGTCGAATAGAGGTTCTGCGCCGCCTTCTTCCAGTCGCCGTGAAAGACGAGGTCGTTCCAGTCGGGGATCTGGTTGTTGACCGGGCAGCCGTTGTGACAATACGGAATCCCGCAGTCCATGCAGCGCGCGGCCTGGCCTTTGACGCTCGCTTCCGCCAGCGGCTCGATGAACTCCTTCCAGTGCTTCAGTCGCTCCTCGACCGGCCGGTAAGTGCGCTCGGCGCGATCGATCTCGAGAAAACCCGTCGGCTTGCCCATTGTATTTCGACTTCCTGTTCGTTCCGTTGTCCGGTCGCGATTTCAATTAGACTTTCGCCGAAGTTTCAGCTTCGCGGTTCGTCTCGCGAGACTTCGCTAGCTCGGTCAACGCGCGGCGATATTCGACCGGCATGACTTTCTTGAACTTCGGCAGGTAGGCGCCGAAGTCCTTGAGAATGGTCTGCGCCCGTTTCGAGTTGGTGTAATGCGCATGACGCGCGATCAGCGTGTGCAGGCGCTCAGCATCCTGCTCGCGCATGTCGACCATCACGTTACGCACCGCAATCGCGACGTCTCCGCCCTGCTGCGCCAGCTTCTGCAGAGAGCCGGGATCGGCCGTCAGCGCCTCGAGCTGCACCATGTCCTTGTTGAGATGGTTTTCGAACTCGCCTTTTTCGTCGAGCACGTAGGCAATGCCGCCCGACATCCCGGCCGCGAAATTGCGCCCCGTCGCGCCGAGCACGACGACGACGCCGCCGGTCATGTATTCGCAGCCGTGGTCGCCTGTGCCCTCGACGACCGCATAGGCGCCCGAGTTGCGAACGGCGAACCGCTCACCGGCAACGCCATGGAAATAGCATTCGCCCGCGATGGCGCCGTACAGCACCGTATTGCCGACGATGATCGAATCTTCCGGCGTGATACTGGATTTCGGATTGGGCCGCACAATCAGTTTGCCGCCGGAAAGACCCTTGCCGACATAGTCGTTGCCTTCGCCGATCAGATCCAGCGTTACGCCGTGCGCCGCCCACGCGCCGAAGGCCTGCCCCGCCGTGCCCTTGAGCGACAGCCAGATCGTGTCCTCGGGAAGCCCCGCATGGCCGTAGCGCCGCGCGACCTCGCCCGACAGCATGGCGCCGGTCGAACGGTTGACGTTCTTGATCGCGAATTCGGCTTTGACCGCCTTCCTCGCCTCGAGCGCCGGCCTCGCAGTTTCGATCAGCTTGACGTCGAGAACCTTTTCGAGGCCGTGGTTCTGGCGCTCGCTATTGTAGATCGCCACACCCTTCGGCGCGTTCGGCTTGTGGAATAGCTTCGTGAAATCGAGGCCGCGCGCCTTCCAGTGTTCGATAGCGCGATCCTTGTCGAGCTGGTCGGTCTGCCCGATCATCTCGCTGAACGTGTGGAAGCCGAGCTGCGCCATGATCTCGCGCACCTCTTCCGCAATGAAGAAGAAGAAGTTGATGACGTGCTCGGGCTTGCCGGTGAACCGGGCGCGCAGAACCGGGTCCTGCGTCGCGACGCCGACCGGGCAGGTATTGAGATGGCACTTGCGCATCATGATGCAGCCCGCCGCGATTAACGGCGCGGTCGCAAAGCCGAACTCGTCTGCGCCGAGCAACGCTCCGATCACGACGTCGCGCCCGGTGCGGACGCCACCGTCGACCTGGACCGCGATGCGCCCTCTGAGGCGATTGCCGACCAGCGTCTGATGCGTTTCGGCAAGGCCGATTTCCCACGGGCTGCCTGCATGCTTGATCGACGTCAGCGGCGACGCGCCTGTGCCGCCCTCGAAGCCTGAGATCGTCACATGGTCCGCGCGCGCCTTCGCGACGCCGGCGGCAACGGTGCCGACGCCGACCTCCGACACGAGCTTGACGGAAACGTCAGCCTGCGGATTGACGTTTTTCAGATCGTAGATGAGCTGCGCCAAGTCTTCGATCGAATAGATGTCGTGATGCGGCGGCGGCGAGATCAGGCCGACGCCCGGCGTCGCGTGACGCACCTTCGCGATCGTCGCGTCGACCTTGTGTCCCGGAAGCTGCCCGCCCTCGCCGGGCTTCGCGCCCTGCGCCATCTTGATCTGCATCATGTCGGAATTGACGAGGTATTCCGTCGTCACGCCGAAGCGGCCGGACGCAATTTGCTTGATCGCCGAGCGCATCGAGTCGCCGTTCTGCAGCGGCTTGAAGCGATCGGATTCTTCGCCGCCTTCGCCGGTGTTGGAGCGGCCGCCGATACGGTTCATTGCGATCGCGAGCGTTGTGTGCGCTTCGCGGCTGATGGAGCCGAAGCTCATCGCGCCGGTCGAAAAGCGCTTCACGAGACTGGCCGCCGATTCGACCTCGTCGAGCGGAATCGGCTTGCGGCCCATGCTTTCCGCCGAGCGGATGCGGAACATGCCGCGCAGCGTCATCAGCTGTTCGGATTGATCGTTGATCGACTTCGAATAGTCGCGGAACTTTTGCGGGACGCGACCGCTCATCGCGGCGGCGTTATCGGTGCCGCGTACAGCATGCTGCAGGTCGGCAACCGTTGCCGGCCGCCACATGTGCGCTTCGCCGCGCACGCGGTAGGCGTAATCTCCGCCGACGTCGAGCGCGTTTTCCAGTACCGGAGAATCGCCGAACGCCGCCTTGTGGCGCTCGACCGTCTCGCGCGCGATCTCACGCAGGCCGACGCCTTCGACCTGAGTGTGCGTGCCGGTAAAGTAGCGATCGACGAAGCTCGACCTGAGGCCGACAGCATCGAAAATCTGCGCGCCGCAATAGGATTGATAGGTCGAGATGCCCATCTTCGCCATCACCTTCATGATGGCCTTGCCAATCGCCTTGATGAACCGCTTCTTGGCCAGATCCGGCGTCGTGCCCTCGGGCAGATCCGGGATCATCGAATACAGCGTCTCGAATGCGAGATAGGGATTGATCGCTTCCGCGCCATATCCGGCGAGCGTGCAGAATTGATGGATCTCGTGCGCTTCACCCGTCTCGATGACGAGACCGACCGACGTTCTGAGACCTTGCTTGATGAGGTGATGATGCACCGCCGACGTCGCGAGCAGCGACGGAATGGCAATGCGATCCGGGCCTGCGCGACGGTCCGACAGAATGATGATGTTGTATTCTTTCGCGCGCACGAATTCTTCCGCTTCCGCGCAGACGCCGTCGAGCGCCGAGCCCATGCCCAGCTCGCCCTTTTCGGCCGGGTAGGTGATATCGATCGTGATCGACGCGAAATCGTTGTCCTTGACCGCGCCGATGCCGCGAATGCGTTCAAGGTCTTCGTTCGTCAGGATCGGCTGGTCGACCTCGAGGCGCTTCTGCTTCGACGTGCCTTCGAGTTCGAGGATGTTCGGACGCGGCCCGATGAACGAGACGAGACTCATCACCAGCTCTTCGCGGATCGAGTCGATCGGCGGATTGGTGACCTGCGCGAAGTTCTGCTTGAAGTAGGTGTGTAAGAGCTTCGACTTCGACGACAGCGCCGAAATCGGCGTGTCGGTACCCATCGAGCCGATCGCTTCCTCGCCGCGTTCGGCCATGGGCGCGAGGAGAAACTTGATGCTTTCCTGCGTGTAGCCGAAGCATTGCTGCAGGTCGAGAAGCGCGATGTTCGACTTCGCCGAAGCAGCGGACTTGGCCGGCAGCGGCAGCTCCGACGCTTTGATCTGCGTGCGCTTCAGCCAAGTTTCGTAAGGATGGCTCGCCGCGATCTCGGCCTTTAATTCTTCGTCCGAAATGATGCGACCCTTTTCGAGGTCGATCAGCAGCATCTTGCCGGGCTGCAGCCGCCACTTCTTGATGATCCGGTCTTCCTCGACCGGCAGCACGCCGGACTCCGACGACATGATGACGGTGTCGTCCTTGGTCACGAGATAGCGCGCGGGCCGGAGCCCGTTCCGGTCGAGCGTCGCGCCGATCTGACGGCCGTCGGTGAAGGCCATCGCCGCCGGGCCATCCCACGGTTCCATCAGGCAGGCGTGATATTCGTAGAACGCGCGCCGCTTCGTATCCATCGTCGGATTGCCGGCCCACGCTTCCGGAATCAGCATCATCGCCGCGTGCGCGAGGCTGTAGCCGCCCATCGTCAGGAATTCGAGCGCGTTGTCGAAGCATGCTGTATCGGACTGACCTTCGTAGGAGATCGGCCAGAGCTTCGAAATGTCGGACCCGAACAACGGCGACGAGACCGAGGCTTGCCGCGCCGCCATCCAGTTGACGTTGCCGCGCAGCGTGTTGATCTCGCCATTGTGAGCGACCATCCGGTAGGGATGCGCGAGCTTCCACGACGGAAACGTGTTGGTCGAAAAGCGCTGATGCACGAGCGCCAGCGCCGATGTCAGGCGTGTATCCGACAGGTCCTTGAAGTAGGCCTTCACCTGGTACGACAGGAACATGCCCTTGTAGACGACCGTCCGCGTCGACAGCGACACGGTATAGTGGCCAATGTCACGGCCCTTGTAGGCGTCGTGGATCGCATTGGAGACGACCTTGCGAACGATATAAAGACGCCGTTCGAACTCATCCTGGTCCGCGATCGAACTCGGACGCTCGATGAAAGCCTGACGGTGCACCGGCTCGCTGGTGCGCACCGCCGGCGAAAGACAGCCGTTGTCGACCGGAACCGAGCGCCAGCCGAGGAACTTCAAGCCTTCTTCCTTGACGCATCTGGCCCAGACCCGTTCGCAATGCGCTCGCAGCCGCTCGTCTTGCGGCATGAACACATGACCGATTGCATAATCGCCGAACTTCGGCAGATCGAAGCCGAGCGCCTTCGTTTCTGCCTGCAGAAAATCGTGCGGGATTTGAATGAGGATGCCGGCACCGTCGCCCGACAGCGGATCGGCTCCGACCGCGCCGCGGTGTTCGAGGTTTTCCAGAATCTTGAGCGCGCTCTCGACGATCGAGTGCGATTTCTTACCCTTCAGATTGGCGATAAAGCCGACGCCGCACGCATCCCGCTCGAGCGCCGGATCAAAAAGTCCCTCAGGCGCCGGGCGGCCGTCCGGTCCGGTCTCATCTTCCAGCGGGGGTAGGTAACCTTCGCTCATCTCTGCCTCGTCAGGCCTCGTTGGGCCTCTCTGCGAATGTCTGTCGGGGTCGGGTCGCGCGGCTCGCTCGTGAGAGATGGCCGCGATTTGCATTTCTATATGAGTGGCGGCGGTGCCCCCGAACTGCGCGCTTACGTGTCGGCGAAACTATGTCCCAGGCTCAGCGTCTGCCGAAGGATGCCGGAAAAGCGCGCAGGGGCCGTGGCGATTAACGCGTCGATTTTCGACGCATGCGTTTTATCGCGGCCGCCGTGAAGGGCGACCGGACATCTGGCGGACGTGCTTTCAAATGCAGCATCGGCGTTCCAATAAAGGTCAGTAATACTGACCTATGTGCTGCATTCTACATATTTGCGTTCACCGCACAAGCGGAAAAGCATATAACTTTTGGACGATGTTTTTCGCATTCAAAAATTGCAGTGAGCGCTATATTTTGCAGGCCTCACGACGCAGTTTCCCTCCCGTCGTCATGGCCGCGCAGGCCGCATCCACGGGACGTCAGGCAGCGCCTGCACTCGGTGGCACAGCAAAGCAGCCGCGTCCGGGGGGAGCGCGGCTGCCAAGTATTTTCAAATAACTTCGAATGCGAGCTTAGGCGGCCTTCGCCTCAAGCTGCTTAGCTTCGCTCGAGCCGATCGCAATCGTTCGCGGCTTTTTGCTTTCCGGGATGTTGCGCACGAGATCGACATGCAGCAAGCCGTTCTCGAACTTGGCGCCCGTCACGTCGACGTGGTCGGCAAGCTGGAAGCGCCGCTCGAAGGCGCGCGCCGCGATGCCACGATGCAGGAACGTCTTGCCTTCGGTCTCCGCGGCTTTCTCACCGGAGACAGACAGCGTCTGCTCCTTGACTTCGATTTTCAGCTCCTCCGACGAAAAACCTGCGACCGCGAGAGAGATGCGATACGCATTTTCGCCGGTCCGCTCGATATTGTACGGCGGATAAGTCGATTCGCTATCGAAGCCCGTCGACTGGTCCAGCATCTGGAACAGGCGGTCGAAACCGATTGCGGAACGATAGAAGGGAGCAAATTCAGTGTGTCGCATGAACATATCCTCCATGAGAAGCGACATGTGAGCCGTCCGGATCGGGTCCGGCTCTTCGTTGCGGCCCCGCTTCGCGGCAACCGCAACAGAGAAGTAGGAAGGCCAAATTCCACTTCAAGAGGTCTGACGATGGGCTGCCAAGCATGGCCCGGGCACGCTAGACTTCGTTAATGCCGTCGATGCGTCCGAAAGCCAGAGAGCGCCATGAAACTCGTATCACTCTCGATCAATCCGGTGCCGAGCGGCGCGACGGTTTCGGAATTTGACGGCTACGACGGCCTGAAGCTGCGTTACGCGCTGTGGGAGCCGACGCGCGGCCCCGTTCGCGGAACCGTCTGCATCGTGCAAGGGCGTGCCGAGTTCATCGAAAAATATTTCGAAGTGATCGCCGACCTCCGCCGCCGCGGTTTCGCCGTCGCGACCTTCGATCTCCGTGGCCAGGGCGGCTCCGAGCGCCTCCTGTCGAACCCGCGCAAGGGCCACGTACTCGCCTTCACGGAATACGACCGCGATCTGGCGATCTTCATCGACGAGATCGTAAAGCCGGCGCTGCCGCAACCGTTGATCGGGCTGGGGCATTCGCTCGGTGGCAACATCCTGCTCCGCGGCGCGCAGGACGAGGCGAGTCCCTTCGCCCGCATGATCCTCATGGCGCCGATGATCGCGATTCACGAAAATATGCTCGGCGTCAGCCCCGCTGTCGCGCGGATATATGCCAATGTCGCGTGCCTGTTCGGCTTCGCGGGCACGTATGTCCGGGGCGGAGGCGATGAGCCGGATGACTTCAAGGATTTCGAAACCAACCGGCTGACGTCGGACCATGTGCGCTGGTCGCGCAACAAGGCGATCATCGAAGCCGCGCCGGAACTCGCGACCGGTTCGCCGACCGTCGGTTGGCTGAGAGCGGCGCTCAGAAGCACGGCGATGCTGCTTCGGCCGGAATATCCGAAGTATGTCTGCGTGCCAATGATGCTATTCGCTGCCGGAGCCGACAAGGTCGTCTCCACCCAGGCGATCGAAGACTTCGCCGTCGACCTGAAGTTTGGTGCGCAGATCCTGATGCCGGGATCGCGCCACGAAATCCTGCAAGAGACGGACTCCGTGCGCCAGCGCTTCTGGGCGGCCTTCGACGCTTACATGGGCATCACGGCCGCATCGCCTGAAAAAGCGTGAAGAAAAAGCCTGAAACTGAAAAGTCTAAGCCTTGTTGATCAGCCGCAGCACGGCTTCGTGCAGGCGGGCATCCCCGCACGCGATGACGTCGCCGCCGCTCGCCGCGTCGCCGCCGCTCGCCGCGTCGCCGCCCGTCCATGTCGTGACGCGCCCGCCCGCCCGTTCGATGATCGGAATGAGCGCGACGATGTCGTAGGGCTTCAGATTGGTTTCCAGCACGATGTCGATGAACCCGGCCGCGAGCAGGCAGTAATTGTAGCAGTCGCCGCCGTATCGGGTCAGTCGTGCAACGGCCTTGAGGCTGTTCAGCGCCGCAACCTGATCGTCGCCCTCGAACAGATCCGGATGTGTTGACGCCAGCACCGCGTCTTCGAGGCTCGCGCACGCCCGTGTCTTGAGGCGCTGAGGCCGCCCGCCGCCGACGCTATGATACGACGCGCGGTCGCCGGACCAGAAGCGTTCGCCCGTGAACGGCTGGTCCATCAGCCCGAAGAGCGGCTTTCCGTCTCGGAGGACGCCGATCAAAGTGCCCCACAGCGGCGATCCGATGATGAAAGACCGCGTCCCGTCGATTGGATCAATCACCCACTGATAGGGGCTCGTGCCGGGCTTCGTGCCGAATTCCTCGCCGACAACCCCGTCGTTGGGCATTTTTGCCGCGAGAGCTTGTACGATCGCCTTTTCGGCGCCCCGGTCGGCCTTCGTGACGGGATCGAAGGCGCCGCCCGCAGCCTTGTTTTCCACAGGTACGGCTTTGCGAAAGTGCTTGAGGATCACCGGTCCGGAGATATCGGCCAGTTCATGGGCCACTCGCACGATGGCTTGAAAATCTGCTGCGGGTAACGACCCGGACACGCGCTCACCCCGTGAATTCAGTTGCTTGCCTCTGATTGTACAACTTGAGCAAATCTATTGAGAACAAGGTACAATATTAAAATAGTTACATCCAAGTAACCTAAGTTGTGGCGCGCTAGATACATCTATTTGTGAATGCGCTATCGGTATACTCGTAGAGATTGCGAGCGGCACCGAAGCATATCATCTTTATGATGCGGTTGTGTGAACACGCTTTTCGCGATCGCTGCCCAATTTGGGCGTTTCCTCCCTAGACTTGGGCCGTTCTCACGAACGGCCTTTCTTTATGCGGCATATTGCACCGCCATAAGGCTATGGGAGATCCGCGCTTTCCACTTCTCAGACCTGCATAAATCGCAATTGTCTGTAATGCAATGCATCGTTATTTTGTGCAGTGCGATATGTGAGCTTGTGCTCGCGCTTCGCAGCCCTCCTTGGGCGTTTCCTCCCTAGACTTGGGCCGTTCGGTATCGGACGGCCCTTTTTTCTTGGCCGCACCGACGCCGGTAGCCGGCATGTCTCGGAAGGTTAATAAGGAGGCGAGGGCAGTTACTCTGCTGCAGTGCGGAAATCGAGCAGAGCCGGCACTTCCGCAAAGAGATGCTGCGCGATGTCCTTGAGCGCGCTGGCGAGCGCGACATAGCCGCTGTTCGGCTCGAACGTCATTTCGTTGATGTAAAGCCCGCGATTGATCTCCAGCTGGATGGCATGCGTGCCGTGCGCCGGACGACCATGATGCTCGGTGATGTAGCCGCCCGCGTAGGGACGATTCAGTTGCACCTTGAAACCTTGCCGCTGAAACTCGTCGCGGACGAGCAGCGTCAGCCGCGGGTCGGATGAAGCTCCGAACCGGTCGCCGATCACAATGTCGGGCCGGAGCGCCCCGCCCGGCGCCATCGCCGCCGACGGCATCGAGTGGCAGTCGATCAGGACCGCGTAGCCAAACATTTCGCTCGTCTGGGCAATGAGCCGCGAGAGTTCGGCATGGAACGGAAAATAGAGCTGCTCGATTCGCGAGAGCACGCTGTCGAGGCTCAGCCGGCTGGGATAAATGTCTTCTCCATCAGCGACGATCCGCGCCACCGTTCCAAGTCCGCCCGCCACGCGAACGGATTGCGTGTTGGCATGCGCGGGCACGTCGTCTTCGACAAGTTCCGGATCGATCTCATAGGGTTCGCGGTTGAGATCGAGATATGCGCGCGGAAACCGGGCGCTGATCAGCGGCGCGCCCATCGCGGCGACAGGCTCGAACAGCTTATCGACGAGGCAATCCTCCGATCGCCTCAGCGTTTTCGGATCGAGCCGTGAAATCGCTAGAAATTCCGGCGGATAAAGCCTGCCCGAATGCGGCGACGAAAAAACGAAAGGCGCAGTTTGCAGACGCGGCGAAAGAACATCGAAGGATGGAAAGAAGGCGGACGGCACGCTGTGAAGGTGGGCTTCGGACATTCGGGATAGGATGCCTTCGATTGCTTCCGCGACAAATTGGCGACGAAAGATTTGACACTCTGCCAACGAGTAGCGGGGAAGTCCATGCGTGACTTAAGCTAGCCGGCGGGAGATAACGCCGAATGCCTGGAGAAGTTCTCGAAGCGCGACTTCGCTGCAACTCTCCACAATTTCATGCAACGTTTACCAAACTGGGGCCAAGTTTGCGCCAGACGGACTGTGCAGTATCGGTTACGTTCAAGTTCCGCTTCAATTCAGAGTTCCCATGCCTGTTAAGCCATCAAGTCTGCCGCTGCGCCGCATCCTGCTTGCGGAGGATGACGATTCGATGCGCGGCTTTCTCGTTAAAGCGCTGGAAAAAGCGAATTACGACGTCGTCGCCTTCGAAAACGGCGAAGAGGCTTATGAGCGTTTGAAGCGCGAGCCGTTTACGCTTCTGCTCACGGATATCGTGATGCCGAAGATGGACGGCATCGAGCTTGCCCGTCGCGCCAGCGAGATCGATCCCGACCTCAAGATTATGTTCATAACGGGTTTTGCCGCGGTGGTGCTCAATAGCGAGAACCAGCCGCCGAAAGAGGCCCGTGTCCTGTCAAAACCATTCCACCTCAAGGACCTTGTGCGTGAGGTGGATCGCCTGCTTGCGGCATGATCCCATGCGGCAACTCCGGCATAATTCAAGAAACCCCTCGGTCAGGGCTTGACCAACAGGGATCAATCCCCCTAGAAGCTCGCTTCTTCGGGCACTTAGCTCAGCGGTAGAGCACTACCTTGACATGGTAGGGGTCACAGGTTCGATCCCTGTAGTGCCCACCATCCTTTAACCGGTGTCGTTATGAAAGTTAGAAATTCTTTGAAATCCCTTCGTTCGCGACACCGCGATAATCGCGTCGTCCGTCGCAAGGGTCGCGTCTACGTGATCAACAAGACGCATCGCAGGTTCAAGGCGCGCCAGGGCTGATGCCCGTTTGGCGCCCCTGGACGTTACTGCGAATTCACGAGACTCTTTTTGACCGCTTCCCCGCCGCTCGCTAGGGTCGGGGAATGATAGCTCGCGCGCGCATTCTTGTCGTCGGACTAGCCATAGCTGCGGCTGCCGCGCCTGCGGCAGCAGACGACGAGCTTCTGAAAACTCAGCCGTTTCCCGAACGGCAAGTCCCGGCACCGCCGCCATCAGTGCCACCGAAGCGCGAGTCCCCACCGCCAACCGCTCCAGCGCCGAGAACGGCTGAGCGCGGCGATCCGGGCATGATGGGCTTGCCTTGGCCGAAGTCGCCGGAGGAAGCCTTCAAGACCCTCAGCAATCTCTACGCGTTCCTGGCGACGACCGATGACCATCAGCTTGGCGGCGAGATCGGTGCCTCCATCGAGCGGCTCTGGCGGCTCTCTGGCGGCGATACGGTCAACCTGCTGATCGATCGCGCCGAGCTGTTCTCCGCGAAGAACGAGAACGACAAGGCAATGCCGCTGCTCGACGCGGCGGTCGATCTGGCGCCCGACTACGCCGAGGCCTGGAGCCATCGCGCCTATATTGAATACCGACTCAATAATTATCCGGCGGCGCTGGGAGATTTGCGCCGTGCTCTGGCGCTCGATCCGAACCATTTCCGGGCGCTGGACGGTATGGCGAAGATCCTGATGCAGATGGGCGAGAAGAAAGCCGCGCTCGAAGCCTACGATCAGCTATTGAAAATCCACCCGAACATCGAGGGCGCCCAAACGTCCCGCGACGAACTCAAGAAAGCCGTCGAAGGCCAGGGCATCTGATCGTTTGACGGAGGACCCGCATTAGGCCGCCGTCATCCTTTGCCGAGCGCGCCGATGGCACTCCTGGTCGGCTCGACGCAGGCGAGTCGGCAATGCGCCCCCCACCGTGGCGGCCGTTTCCGGCAGGCAAGCCGACGATGCGCGGATCGCAGCGTGGATGGCCGCCTTCGCGGCCATGACGTGAATTATGCGTTTGCCGACAGGTTCGACGCAGAAGGGTCGGTAATGCCAATCAAGAACGCCCGCGTTGAAGGCCGGAAATTCTGCGAACGATTAGCCTGAGGCGCAATCGAAGCCCAACTTTTGCGTGGTCAACAGACATGCCGCCTCCTCCCCCGTCACGGCCGCGGAGGCGGCCGTCTCCGGCAAGTAAGCCGTCGATACGCTGCTCACGGCGTGGATGGCCGCCTTCGCGGCCATGACGTGAGATAGATGTTTGGATTTATCGACGTGAGGCGGAGCGAGGCTCACACTTCTTCCGCGATCGGCGCACCGGATTCGTCCACGAACGCGATGCGGATCATGTTCGTCGCGCCCGGGCTGCCGAGCGGAATGCCCGCCGTGATGAGCACGCCCTCGCGCGCCTTCACCAGGCCTTCCTCGAACGCGATGCGGCACGCTTTACGCACCATGTGCGAAAGGTTCTCGGGGTCGCCGGTGAGGATCGTTTGCACGCCCCAGACGAGCGACAGACGCCGCGCCGTCGACTCGATCGGCGTCAGCCCGATGACCGGAATGCCCGGCCGCTCACGCGTCACGCGCAAGACCGTCGAACCCGTCGCCGTGTAGCAGACGATGGCGCCGAGCTGCACCGTATCGGCGATCGCCGAGGCGGCGGCGGCGATGGCGTCGGCGCCGGTCGGCTGCGGCTCGGTCTGCGTCGCATAAAGCATCGGCTCGTAAATTGGGTCGTGCTCGACCTCGATGGCGATCTTGTCCATCATCTGGATCGCTTCGACCGGATATTGGCCGACCGCGCTCTCCGCCGACAGCATGATCGCGTCGGCGCCGTCGAACACGGCGTTGGCGACATCGGAAACTTCAGCGCGCGTCGGCATCGGCGACGAGATCATGCTCTCGAGCATCTGCGTCGCGATGATGACGGGCTTGCCTGCGGCGCGCGCCATGCGCGTCATCTTTTTCTGGATGCCCGGCACGCGCTCGACCGGCATTTCAACGCCAAGGTCGCCGCGCGCCACCATGATGGCGTCGGATGCCGCAATGACATTTTCAAGATCGGCAACCGCCGACGGCTTCTCGATCTTCGACAGGATCGCGGCCCGCGTACCGATGAGATTGCGGACTTCCTGAATGTCCTCGGCGCGCTGCACGAACGACAGCGCCACCCAGTCGACGCCGAGCTTCAAGGCATGAGCCAAGTCGGCTTTGTCTTTCTCGGTCAACGGGCTGATCGGCAGGAGCGTATCGGGCATCGAGATGCCCTTGCGGCTCGCCAGCATGCCGCCCGTAGTGACTTCCGCGCGGATCTGGACTTTTGACGCTTCGACGACGCGCATCCGCAGTTTGCCGTCGTCCAGCACCAGCATGTGCCCCGGCTTGATGGCGTCAAAAATCTGCGTATGCGGCAGGTAAACGCGCTCGTTGTTGCCGAGCGTCTCATCGAGATCGAATTTAAAGATCGAGCCGGATTTGACCTGCACGCGCCCGGTCTCGAAATTTCCGATGCGGAACTTGGGGCCTTGCAGGTCGGCGAGGATGCCGATCGGATGGCGGTGGCGCGCCGCGCATGCGCGAACGGTATTGTAAAGCGCCTTTGAGCCATCGTGCGACGAGTGGCTCATATTGATCCGGAAAACGTCGACGCCCGCGATGAAAAGACGTTCCACCATCTCCGGAGCGGCAGATGCGGGGCCAAGCGTTGCAACGATCTTGACCCGCCGGTTACGTCTCATTTTTCCGCTTTTCCTTGCCCCGGATCAGTGAGGCGGATGGTCCATTCCTTCGCCTCGCCGGTATCAACTTCAAAAAATCCCGTGCGCTTATATCCGCGTTTTTCGCAATCCTGAACCCCCCGGATGGCGAACGACTTTTCACTGGTGCACATATCGTTCTTGCCGCCCCATTCGCCGCCGCGATCGTAGTCGAGGGCGTGAACGTAAACATAGCGGCTTGGCAGCGCACCCTTGAGCAGTGTTTCGCACGTCTGCGAGGCGATGTTCCACCAGCCTTCGGTCGCCCAGCCGGTTTTGTCCTGATAGCCGATTGCAACACCAACTCGGCTCGACGTGATATTGCATAACTTCAGGTCGGCATGCGCGACATTAACCGAGAGAAGGAGACCGAGCGACAGCGCCAGAGGATGCATGGCGGCGCGCGAAATGAAATATGGCGGCAAGTTTGCCCTCCGTCTGCATCGGGTACGTTTCGGATGCGCCTGGCGACGCGCCGATGACGACCTCGCCTACGGATCGACGAGAATGACCCGGAAATCGTTGACGTTGGTCTGCGTAGGTCCGCACAGGATGAGGTCGCCAATAGGGCGGAAGAAGCCCGTGGAGTCGTTGTTCTCAAGCATTCTGGCAGCATTGAGGTTGAAAGCTTCTGCCCGCGCAAGGGTATCGGCGAAGACCATCGCCCCCGCGGGATCGCCGGCATTGCCCCCGCCGCCGTCGATGCCGTCGGTATCACCGGCAAGCCCGGAAATTCCAGGCTCGCCATTGAGTGCGATCGCAAGCCCGAGAGCGTACTCTTGGTTCGGTCCGCCCGAGCCGTTGCCGCGCACCGTGACAGTCAGTTCACCGCCCGACATGATGGCGATCTTCTCGCCGCGGCGCTTGGCGTCGAGCGCCATCTCGGAGTGCTTGCGCGCAACCTCCCGCGCTTCGCCTTCGAGATCGTCGCCGAGAATGACGACGCGGTAGCCGAGATCGCTGGCGATGCGCCCGGCTGTCTCGAGCGAGGCTTTCGGCGCGGCGACGATGGCGTAGCTGGAATTCGCAAGCCTTGGATCGCCCGCCTTGAGCGTCTCGTTTTGCGGATCGTCCAGGGCGCGCGCGATCTCGGGATCGGGCGTAATCTTCCATTTGGCAAGTACGGCGCGCGCGTCGGCGAGCGTCGAGCGATCGGCGACGGTCGGCCCCGATCCGATTTCATCCGGATTGTCGCCGGGCACGTCCGAGATGGCGAGCGTGAGGAGCTTCGCCGGATAGACAGCCGCCGCGAGCTTGCCGCCCTTGATCTGCGAGATATGCTTCCGGACGCAATTCATTTCCGAGATCGGCGCGCCCGATTTCAAAAGCTGCTTGGTCAGCGCTTGCTTGGCTTCGAAGCTGACGCCCGGAACCGGCGCCGCCCAAATCGCCGACGCCCCGCCCGAGAGCAGGCACAGAACGAGATCGTTTGGTCCGGCGCTCTTCGCGAGTTCAATAGCCTTCTGTGCCCCAACGACCGAGTTCGCATCCGGCACCGGATGCCCGGCCTCCAGGATCTTGATGATCTTCGTCGGCACCCCGAACCCATGGCGCGTCGAGATGAGCCCCGAAATGCCGTCAGCGGCTCCGGCGGCGACGTAATGCTCTTCGGCCGCGACCGCCATAGCCGCAGAGCCCTTGCCGCCGCCGATGACGATGATGCGCCCGCCCGGTGGCACCGGCGGCAGGTGCGGAGGAAGGCACGTGGAGGGATGCGCGGTGGTGTAGGCGGCCTCAAACAGCGCGCCGAGTGTCTGGCGAACGCTGCCGTTCGTTCCGTCTGCCATATCCATCCCCAGCCATTGGTACTTTGTTATCGGTGTGATTTGCGCAATCGCCTTCCCCCCGTCAAGGCATCATCGGCCGCAGGCTTATAGAAGGCGCGCCGAGCCTGTGCCTCAGGCCAATTCCGGCCTATCTTGCTGGGTAGGACCGGTTGGTCCGGGACGTTCACTAGGAGATCATGATGAAGTCTTTCGATGCTCAGACGACGCTCGAGTTGGAGGCGGCGGCCTTCAGGCGGCTCGTTGAACATCTCCGCGAGCGAACCGACGTCCAGAACATCGACCTGATGAATCTCGCCGGATTTTGCCGCAATTGCCTGTCGAATTGGATGGCCGAAGCGGCGTCGGCCAAGGGCCTCGCGCTATCGAAGGACGAAGCGCGCGAGATCGTCTACGGCATGCCGTATCGCGAGTGGCAGGCCAAGTATCAGAAGGAAGCGACCGCCGAGCAGCAGGCGGCCCTCGCAAAATCTCACCCGCACGGGCATTAGCCTATCCAAGTCCGCGTCCCACTGCCTGACGTCGCGTGGATGGCCGCCTGCGCGGCCATGACGAATGTGGGAAATGTCGAACCAGCAAATCGCGGCATCGACGGGATTTAGTCGCGCCAGCTATCGCCGTCATGGCGCGCGAACAAAACTTTGCGCGCACTTATGCCAAGGTTCTGAACGCATATCCTCACGTCATGGCCGCACAGGCGGCCATCCACGCTGCGATCCGCGCATCGTCGGCTTGCTTGCCGGAGACGGCCGCCTGCGCGGCCGTGACGGCGGGGGATCGGTGCTTGGTCTGCGAAGGTCTTGCGCTGCAATCAAAACTCGGCCCGGGAGCTGTTGATTGCCGAGGCGCGGCGTTCGGCTGAAACGACGTAAGAAACCAAGGATCAGTCCAGTCGCTGGGATGTCATTCGTTGATGACTTATCAGGCAACCGCGCATGGGCTACATCATCAAAGACATAATTCACGTCATGGCCGCGGAGGCGGCCATCCACGCTGCGATCCGCGCATCGTCGGCTTGCTTGCCGGAGACGGCCGCCTGCGTCGCCGTGACGGTAATAGGAAGCGGATCATAGTCCCGTCGTCGCCACGGTTATTGGTTCGATACTTTCCCTACATACGTCATGGCGCGCGAGCAAAACTTTGCGCGCGCTTATGCCAAGGCTCTGAACGCATGCCCACACGGCATGGCCGCGCAGGCGGCCATCCACGACATGCACACACGCCCGGCGACTGAGTCGGTGCGCGGCATTCACGACGTCAAGTGCATCCTCTGACATATCCCTATGGATTGCTTCGCTTCTCGCCTTGCTGCATCCGGCCCGCGCCGATAGCGTCCGGCAAAGCTTGAAATCAGCAAGGAGCCTTCATGAGTACGCTTCAGGCATCGGCGCAAAATCAATTGCGGCAGTTCGTCGAGCAGATCGAACGCCTCGAAGAGGAAAAGAAGCAGATCGCAAGCGACGTCCGCGATAAGTACACGGAGGCGAAGGCTGTCGGCTTCGACGTCAAGGCGCTTCGCCAGATCGTGCGCCTGCGCAAGAAATCCAACCAGGAGCGCCAGGAAGAAGAAAGCATCCTGGAAGTCTACATGCATGCGCTGGGCATGCTCGACCAGGCTCCGGCGGAGCACGTCGTCGACACGATGATCGCCGCCGAATAAAGGCTCCGCCAGGGCGGAACGCCCCAGCCAGCCTAAAAAGCCCGCATCAAATAAGAAGATTGAAAGGGCCGCACGGCATTCGTCGCTGCGGCTCGATCTTTTGCTTGATCGACGCTCTGAACAAAAGCAGCGCCGCTTGTCCCCATTCGGCGATAGGGTCAGGCGGCGCTGGCAGAGACAGCCTCGCGACTGCCATTCAGCGGTTGCGCTCGGAAAAGTGAAGCCTCACCCGCGCATCCGTTGCTGGCAAGGTAGGCCCAGTCTATGATAAGGACAAATCGCAATTTCTTGTTCTGGGCATTAGGCTAGCTGATGGCGCACGTTACTCTGAAGCAGTTACGGTACTTTGACGCCCTGGCGCGGGAGCAGCATTTCGGCCGGGCGGCGGAGGCGTGCGCGGTGACCCAGCCCGCGCTCTCGATGCAGATCCAGGATCTCGAAGCCTCGTTGGGTATTTCCCTCGTCGAGCGCACGCGAAACGGCATCAAGCTGACCCCCAAGGGCGAGGAAATCGCCAACCGTGCCCAGCGGCTGCTCAATGACGTGCGCAATCTGATCGATTACGCTCAGCACACCGGCGGCATTCTTTCCGGCGTGCTACGTCTCGGCGTCATCCCGTCCGTCGCGCCGTACCTGCTGCCGCCGCTGTTGCCTCTGCTGAAAGACAAATACCCGAATCTCGAACTCCACGTTCGGGAGACGCAGACCCAGCTGCTGACCGACGAGCTTGTCGAAGGCAAGCTCGATGTCCTGCTGCTGGCGCTGCCGATCAAGAATTCCGACGTCGAAACATTGTCGATCTTCGACGACCGCTTTTTGCTGGCGGTTCCGAAATCGAAAAAACTGTCGGGCCGCGTGCGGGCCACCAAGGACATGGTCGAGGGCGATCGGCTGCTGTTGCTCGAAGAAGGGCACTGCCTCCGCGATCAGGCATTGACTTATTGCACCTTGAGGCAGGTCGATGCCGTCAACACGTTTGGCGCGTCGAGCCTGTCGACGATCGTCGAGATGGTCTCGGCCGGTCTCGGGATCACGCTGCTGCCGGAGATTTGCGTCGGGGTCGAAGGGCGCAATCGTGAGATCAAAGTCATGCGCTTCGTCGAGCCGGAGCCGTCGCGCGAGATCGGCCTTGCCTGGCGCCGCACAAGCCCGAGACGCGAAGATTTCCTGGCTCTATCGAAGCTGATCTCGGTCGCCTGGCAAGCCTCGCTGAAACGCGGCGCCTCGGCGATGCAGGCCTGAGCAGGCAGAATTCCCGCGACGCGACCTTAAAGCCGGATCAGCGCGCGCTGGTCTGTACGGAGCGGCTCTCAATGCCTGACGGCGGCGGACGCTGCGCCAACTCCATCAGCGCTTCGGCATGTACGGCCTTGCCCTGGAACTGCTGCGCCCACATTTCCTCGGCGAACTGCTGGCCAGGCCGGAACTTCATCGGAGGAATGCTGCCCCTGTCATCGAGGGCGTCAAGCGTCGCCGCAACGTCCGGACGCTGCAGGTCCGCGAGCGGCGCATCGCGCGCTTCGGCATTGTCGGTCAGGAGCGGCGCCAGCGGAAACGGCCTGTAAGCCAGCTCTTCCGGATGATCCTCATCGAATGCCGGAGCTTCCGCCCAGCCGTTGCCGAGGCTGTCCGGACTCATGTCGGAAACGCTGGCTGCGGCGGCCGGATCGAGGCTCGCGACGCGCGCCGTCGGCTGAGCTTTCGGCGCATGGCCGGATTCAGCCAATGCCGCGGCGGCCAGTGCCTTTTGCGGACGCACGGCCGGTTTCGGACCCGCGACCAGTTCCGGTATCGGCGTCGTCGCGGCCGCCATGACCAGCGCATCGAGCTTCGAACGGTCGGCTTTCGACGGCGTCGGCGTGAAGCGCGACGGACGCTCGACGGCACGCGGTGTCGACACGAGATGCGGGGCGCCCTCGCCGATGACGGCGGGAGACAGAGACGCGACCCGCGCCGGGGCGAATGGCTTCGGATCTTTGATCGCCGGATCAGGCTCCGTCGTCAGATTGACGCTGCGCCGTGTCGAGCCGCCGCCGAGAGAGGCGACGACCGAGAGACGCTTGCTGCCGGTTCCGAATTCCGCCGAGGCGACCATTGTGCGCGAGCCGGGCGTCAATCGCGCACGAAAGAAATCCGCAACTTGGACGGCAAGCTCACGATTCTTGCTCTGCGCGGCTTGCACGTCGCCCGGCGTGATCGGACGCCCGTCGGTCGGCACGTATTTCGAACGCCCGTTCGGAAATAGCAGCGCCAGCTCATAGCGCGGCATCCTCGGCCACATCCGGACGTTCGCGGTATCGACGTGGACGAACGGAATGCCGGACGTCGGATAATAGCCGACGCCGCCGCGTTCGCGGATCAACGCCGAGTAGCGCATTCTTTTGAGCGGAACGTCGGGGAAGGTGATGTCGATGGCTTTGCCGGTGATGTGCTGGCTCGCCTTGGCCTGCCCGCCGCGCGTCTGCCGCAGCATCTCGTTCGTACCCGACGAGCGATAGCCGCAAATGATATTGATCGGCTCCTTGGAGCCGAGTTCCTCGTGCATCTCCCAGGCAAGATCGATGGTCGCCGGAGAAATCTCCTTGACCTCGTTCTTGCGCCAGTCGCGCATGATCCAGTTGATCTGCTTCAGGGCCTCGGGATCGTATTGCGTGCCACGCTTGTACGTAACCGTCAGGCGTTCGTGCGTATGGATGTGATAAAACGAGATCGTGCGCTCGTTGGCTGGCCCGGCAGCCGTGATGTTATCGGCATGCAGGAACGTGGCCGCGGCCAGCGCAGCAAAACCTAAAACGACGCCTGTGCGGCGAAGAGCCACGAAATTCCCCCGTCCCTACGCAAAACCCCCGAGCCCGACTGGGGCCGACAATGCTCGGCTCCCAATGGGTTAACCCCAAAACCCTTAAGACCCGGTAACTATCCGGCGCACGCATCTAACGACCGGGAAGGGGCGACAAAAGGGCGGGGGTGCTCGCCCGCGCAAAAAGGGGCTAGCCGAACAGTCGGATAGCCCCGTCAGTGAGCGGATGATGTGGCGTACTCAGAGGCCGCCGAGGACCTTCTGGAAGAAGTTATTGAGCCCGCCGTCGTACTTTTTACCGCGCTTGCGGCGGTCGCGGTCGTCGTTGTCACTCATGCCGAACCAGTCATCGTCATTGCGCCGCCGGCTGTCGGCGTATTCGTCGAAGCCGATATCGTCCGGCGTGACCTTCGGTTCCTTGGTGACGTCGATCTGATTCCACTTGCCTGCGAGCGCCAGCGTGATGCGCTTTTCGTGGCCGTAGATGTCGCCGAAACTCTCGATCGCACCATCATCGCCGGCGCGCGCGGTGAAATAGGTGATGTGGACGGGGATCGGCCGGTCGAGCGCGATTTCGTTTTCTTCCGGCCCCTTAGTGACGAGTTCGTTGACCGCGCTTTTATCCCAGCCTTTGTCCTGAGCCAGGACGACCTCCGCAAGCTGCAGCGGATTGCGCACACGCATGCAGCCGTGGCTGAACGCCCGGACGCTCTCGTTGAACAGCCCCTTGCTCGGTGTGTCGTGCAGGTAAACGGCGTGCGCATTCGGGAACAGGAATTTTACGACGCCAAGCGCGTTTCCGCCGCTCGGCGGCTGATAGACGTGGAAGTTCCGGATATCGCTCCGATACCAATTGATGCTCGTCGCACTGATGCGGCGGCCGTTGCGTTCCATCACCAGACCCTGGCGGCGAAGCGGATCGCCACCGGCCCGGAGGCCAGGCAGCAATTCCTTGACCTTGATCGAATCCGGCACGTTCCAGCGCGGCTGGAAAACGATGGTGCGCATCATATCGGAGAAGATCGGCGTTTGCCGGTTGACGCTGCCGGTGACGATGCGCTCATCGAAGACCACTTCGCCATTTTTGACGACGCGGACTTTGAAGTCGGGAATGTTGACCGTGACGTAGAAGTCGCCGAGGTCGTCCGGCATCCAGCGCCACTCTTCCATATTGGCGAGCAGCTTTGCTTCGATGATACCGTCGCCGCCGTTCAACGAACGGCGAAGCGCCGTCGTGATCGTTGGCGTCGCAGGCTCGATGCCCTTCTCGATCTTGTAGGCTTTGACCGCGCGCGCCAGCTCGTCGTCGAAATAGCTTTCATCGACGGGCTTGCCATCGGCATTGGCCGGCGGCGGCGCAACCTTCAGAGCCTTCCGGATCAGCACGATCTGCGGACTGCTTTTACCGGGCGCGATGTTCGCGCCATCCGGAATTTTTACCGTTTCGCCGTTGCCGCCAGATCGGAGGGCCAGAAGCTTCTGACGCAGCAATTCGAACTGCTTGTGCTGCGGTTGCAGCGATTTGAGATAAGCGCCCTTGTCCGTCGCCGAGGCCAGCGCCTCGATGACCGTTCGCGGCGCGATCAGCTGCGGCTTGCGATCGAGATAGGCCGAAAGCTGCTCGGGCGGGTTGATGATCCGGCCGCCACGCGCATCGCGCGCATAGGCCAGCGCGCTGAGCGATAGCCGCGTCTCGGCGTCCGTTAGATCGTCGAGGCTGTAGCCGCCGTCCGCCGCTGCCTTGAGGTCGGGAATTTTATAGTCTTGAGAGCGCAGCCCCCAGTTGTCCGCATCGCGAAGAGTCGTCATCAGGCTTTGAGCGTCTGGAGTATATCCGCTCTTGTCGACCCACAGCGCCGCGCCCATGCGCGCCGCATAAAATTGCGTCAGCGCCTCACGATCGCCGCCATCGATATTGGCGAACAGCTTCTTCTTATTCGCGTCCAGGTAGCGCCCGACCTGCGGATAAACGAGATGATCGGATGCGGCTACGGAAGGAGCAGGTTCGTCGGGCTTGACCGGTTCGGCTGTGGCATTGGCTGAAGGCGCCTCCGTCGGCGCGGATTGCGGCCGCATCGCGGTTTCGGTGTCGCCGCGCGCAGTGGGCGAACCTTCCGAGCTTTCTTCGGTGTTTGCCGCGTACACGGTCGAAACAGAACCGCAGCCCAGCAACAGGCCGACTGCAACGAGACACGACACCCGCATTACGAATTTTACCTTCCACCCGTCGGAGCCTGCGAAGTTCACTGATAGCCGCCGGCATTCTGCCTGACCAGCCCGATGGCCGGATAACTGTATTGCATGAAGCTATGGCGAAAGTGTTGCCGCTTCCGCGTCGCCAGAAAATGCAAAAGCCCCGGATGCAGCCGAGGCTTTTGCGTCGAGGGCGACAGGGGGGTTCGCACTCGCTTGGGTTCGACAAGCGTGATGTCGAGCCGACGGAGGTATGGTGGTGGCACGGATGCGCTCCGGTTGCGCGCGGCCGTCCCACCGGACCCGCGCACATGCAGTCCCGTCCGCAGTTACGCGGACGGAAACCTCAGTTCGGCCTCGGCTCGAGGCCGTATTCCTGCATTTTCCGGTAAAGCGTCGAGCGGCCGATGTTCAACCTCTTGGCGACTTCGGTCATGTGTCCGCGATAACGTCCGAGCGCCAAGCGGATCATGTCGGCCTCGATCGCTTCGAGCGAACGGATCTCTCCGTCCTCTGCGACCGCCTGAATGCCGAGCGAACTGCCCGATGACGGCGATTTCATTTCAACCGTATGGGGAACCGTATTCTCCGCACCGATGAGCGCTGGTCCCGTGTAGGCGGGTTGCTTCTGAACCGTTGCGGGCGCCGCCGGAATTTCCGTCTCGAAACCGTCGACATGAGCGGCGATCTGCGGGAACTCCGCGACCGTCAACTCCGGCCCATCCGCAAGCACGACGGCGCGGAAAATCGTATTCTCGAGCTGACGCACGTTGCCCGGCCACGAGTAGGCCTGCAGCAGCGACATGGCGCGCTCGGAAATCGCAGCGACGCGCTTGCCTTCTTCGGCAGCGAACCGGGCCGCGAAATGCCGCGCCAGCTCCGGCACGTCATCGATGCGTTCGCGCAGCGGCGGCACGAAGATCGGGAACACGTTCAGCCGGTAATAAAGGTCTTCGCGGAACTTGCCGTCTTTGACCTGCTGGATCATGTCGCGGTTCGTCGCCGAGATCAGCCGGAAGTTGACCTTCACGGGCTTCTTCGACCCGACGGGATCGATCTCGCCTTCCTGCAGCGCGCGCAGCAGCTTCACCTGCGCGTCGAGGGGGAGTTCGCCGACTTCGTCGAGGAACAGCGTTCCGCCGTCGGCTTCCTGGAATTTGCCGATCCGCTTGTCGACGGCTCCGGTGAACGCACCCTTTTCATGCCCGAAGAGGATGCTTTCGACGAGGTTCTCGGGGATCGCGCCGCAGTTGACGGTGATGAACGGACGGCCCACGCGATCGCTCTCGCCCTGGATGGCGCGTGCGATCAATTCCTTGCCGACACCGCTTTCGCCTTCGATGAGAACCGGAATGGTCGATGCGGCCGCGCGCTTGCCGAGCGAGATGACGCGTTTCATCGTGTCGCCGCGCATGACGAGGTCGCTGAACGTCAGCGTGCCTTCGACCTTCTTCTTGATACGGTTGATTTCGCCCGCCAGGGCTTCAATTTTCAGCGCGCTCTTGATCGAAACTTCGAGCCGCTCCGGCGACGCCGGTTTGACGACGAAGTCGACCGCGCCGCGCCGCATCGCGTTGATCGCCGTCTCGATGGAGCCGTGCGCGGTCTGCACGATGATCGGCGGCATCCCCTGTGCGTGACCGACACGCTCGAGGACGGCCATGCCGTCGACGCCGGGCATGACGAGATCAAGGATCACCAGCGCGATGGGGTCGCGATCCTGGGATTCGAGAATTTGCAGGGCCTGTTCGCCCGAACCGCACGTCTTGGTTTCGAAGCCGAAACGCTTGACCGTCTCTTCGAGAATACGCCGTTGGGCAGGATCGTCATCAACGATCAGAACACGCTTGGACATGGGGCACGCAACTTTACATTTACTGACACTGGGCGCCGTCTCCCCCTGGCGCCGAGCCGGGATTGACCCAGCTTCTGACATTCGGTGACCGGCAAATAACGCAACAGGGGCGAGAGTGACGTATTTGAGTAAATGGATCGTTTCCGCGTGCTGCATTTTTTGAGCGAGTTAAAACACCATGAAAAGTTGGCACTCCGGCTGCTAATCCGTCGGGCGTGTGGCTTCGCGGACGGGGATGGCGGTCAGCAAGGCCTTGCGCGCTCGCCGGCCGATCGCCAAATTTGTTTCGCTGCGGGTGTGATAACGCTCCCAGCCACTCACCCTCCCAGCCACCACCAAGTCCCCCGAAAGGAATTCCATGGGCCGCGAACCTTCCCGCAAATCGACGTCCGCGCCGCGAGCCGTATCCAGCCGCTCGACGAAAGCGCCGCGGCTTGGCGCGATGCCGGAATGGGACTTGAGCGATCTTTACAAGGCGCCCGACGCGCCGGAGGTTCAGCGCGATCTCAAGGCTGCGGCGAAGGAAGCGGCGCGCATCAAGACGGCATATCAAGGCCGTCTCGGCGACCTCGCTAAGGACGGCGGCAAGCTCGCGGGTGCGATCAAGGACTATGAAAAGCTGTCGGATCTGGTCGGCAAGCTCGGATCGTATTCGGGTCTTTACTACGTGCTCAATCAGACCGATCCGGTGCGCGCCAAGTTCAACGGCGACGTCTCCGAAGCGTTGACGAAACTCTACACGGACCTGATTTTCTTCGAGCTTGAGCTGAACCAGATCGACGACGCGACGATCGACGCGGCGGTCAAGCACAAGGACTTGAAGCGCTACAAGCCGTGGCTCGAAGACCTTCGCAAGGAAAAGCCGCATCAGCTCGATGAACAGATCGAACGGCTTTTCACGGAGAAATCGCAGACGAGCCGCGGCGCCTGGAACCGTCTGTTCGACGAGACGATGTCCGCGCTGAAGTTCGAGGTCAAAGGCGAAAAAACACCGCTGACGCTCGAGCTGACGCTGAATTTCCTGTCGAGCCCCGATGAAAAGAAGCGCAAGGCCGCCTCCGAAGCCTTGAGCAAGGTTTTCAAGGCCAATCTGCCGCTGTTCACGCTGATCACCAACACGCTGGCAAAGGACAAGGAAATTTCCGACCGCTGGCGCAGCTTCAAGGATGTCGCCGACAGCCGCAACCTCGCGAACCGGGTCGAGGCCCCTGTCGTCGACGCGCTGGTTGCAAGTGTCCGCGCCGCCTATCCGCAGCTTTCGCATCGCTATTACGCGATGAAGGCCAAGTGGCTCGGCAAGAAGAAGCTGGCGTCGTGGGATCGCAACGCACCGTTGCCCGACAAGCCCGAGCGCACGATCGGCTGGGCGGAAGCCGAGAAGATTGTCCTCAAAGCCTACGGCAATTTCGCGCCTGAAATGGCGACGATCGCCAAGCAGTTTTTCGACAAGAACTGGATCGACGCGGCGGTGAAACCGGGCAAGGCGCCGGGCGCTTTTTCCGCCTCGACCGTGCCGTCGGTCCATCCCTACGTGATGATGAACTACCTCGGCAAACCGCGTGATGTGATGACGCTGGCGCACGAGCTCGGCCATGGCGTGCATCAGTGGCTGGCGCGCGCCCAGGGCCCGCTTCTCGCTCCGACGCCGCTGACGCTCGCCGAAACGGCATCCGTCTTCGGCGAGATGCTGACGTTCAAGGCCATCCTCGCCGACACGAAGGACAAGCGCGAACGCAAGGCGATGATCGCGGGCAAGGTCGAGGACATGATCAATACGGTCGTGCGCCAGGTCGCGTTCTACACGTTCGAGCGCAAAGTCCACGAGGAGCGGCGGCAAGGCGAGCTGACGTCCGACCGGATCAACGCCATCTGGCTCGAAGTCCAGGCTGAAAGCCTAGGGCCGGCGATTGATCTCAAGCCCGGATACGAAGTGTTCTGGACCTACGTTCCGCACTTCATCCACTCGCCGTTCTACGTTTACGCCTATGCCTTCGGCGACTGCCTCGTGAACTCGCTTTACGGCCTCTACGCGGAAGCCCATCCGGGCTTTGTCGCGAAATACTTCGACCTGCTGAAAGCCGGAGGATCGAAGCACCATTCCGAGTTGCTCGCCCCGTTCGGCCTGGACGCCCGCGATCCTGAATTCTGGAACAAGGGGCTGAAAGTCATCGAGGGGATGATTGACGAGCTTGAAACCATGGCGTGAGTGCATATTGGGCACGCTGGCGGGAAATTACGAAAGCGCCGGGAAACGAATCCGGCGCCCGGCGCATTGTCAACCTGTCGCAGGCGGGGGGCGGTCGATTTTGTTGCTTCCCATTCCCACCCTGTCGGAGTAGACCCCCGCCACTTTGCTGCATCGCAGCTTTTCCACAGGTTGAGGCGCCTGAATGGCACAACCGCAAGCCTCTCTCCCCGCCGCGGACTTCGGTGCGGCAGAGGGGCACGACGATAAAAACTTCTGGGCTCTGGCTTTAGGCTCCGTCGGCGTCGTCTTTGGCGACATCGGTACGAGTCCGCTTTACGCCTTCAAGGAAGCGATCACGGCGGCATCGCACCACGCTACTGTAGCGGAGGCGACGCTCGGCGTGTTGTCGCTGATCTTCTGGAGCATGACCTTGGTCGTGACGATCAAGTACGTGCTCCTGCTGCTGCGTGCCGACAACAAGGGCGAGGGCGGCATGTTCGCCTTGATGGCCCTCGGCCAGACTGTGGCCCGCCGCAGCGCTCCCTTGCTTGGGGCTCTCGGGATCGCCGGCGCCTCGTTTTTTTACGGCGACGCGGTCATCACGCCTGCAATTTCGGTCCTCTCGGCCGTCGAAGGCTTGCGGCTCATCGCGCCGCAGTTCGAGGTCGCCGTCATTCCGGTGGCTCTGATCGTGCTGACGGTGCTGTTCTGGATGCAGTCCCACGGCACGGCGAGGGTTGCCCGGTTTTTCGGCCCCATCATGGTGGTTTGGTTCGCCGTTCTGGCGCTTGGCGGCCTGATGCACATCGCCGACAACCTGCACGTTCTTCTGGCTCTGAACCCGCTTTACGGCATCGAATTCGTCTATTCCAACGGCGTGCTCGGGCTGACCGTCATGGGCCTTGTGTTTCTAGCCTGCACCGGCGCCGAAGCGCTCTACGCCGACCTTGGCCACTTCGGCCGCAGGCCGATCACGGTGTCGTGGCTCTATTTTGTGATGCCGGCGCTGGTCCTGAACTACTTCGGCCAGGGCGCGCTCGTCATGAACGACGCGAACGCCATCGAGAATCCGTTTTACCGTCTCTATCCGCAGTTCGCCCTGATCCCGATGCTGATCCTTTCGACGTTCGCGACTGTGATCGCCAGCCAGGCTGTCATTACCGGCGCGTTTTCTCTGACACGCCAGGCCATCCAGCTCGGGCTCATTCCGCGCTTCGAAATCCGCCACACGTCCGAGAGCATCGCGGGCCAGATCTATATTCCGCGCGTCAACTGGATGCTGTTCGTCTTCGTCGTGCTGGCAATCTTCGCGTTCCGCACATCGTCCAATCTTGCGGCCGCTTATGGCGTTTCGGTTACGGCCGCCATGGTCATCGATACGCTGATGGCCTTCTTCGTGATCTGGAAGTGCTGGCGATGGCCGCTATGGCGCGTCGCCCTGGTTGTCATTCCGCTGCTGATGATCGAACAGGCATTCTTCTCAGCCAACGTGCTCAAGCTGTTTGAAGGCGGCTGGGTGCCGCTCGTCATCGCCTTGATGCTGGCGATCATCATGTTCAGTTGGGTCAAGGGTTCGAAACTGCTGGTTAAGCTGACGAAGCGCAACGAGGCCGATCTCGATTGGCTCGTGCGCAAGCTCGAAGCCAAACCTCCGCACCGTGTACCCGGAACGGCGGTATTCCTGACCGGCGATCCCTATGCCGCCCCAACGTCCATGATGCACAACCTGAAGCACAATCGCGTCATGCACGAACGCAATATTCTGCTGTCCATTCGCACGGTGGAAACGCCGCGCGTCGCGCGCCATGAACGGATCACGATCGAGCGCATTTCCGATCATTTCATCCGTATCGTTGCCCGCTACGGCTTCATGGAAACGCCGAGCGTGCCGAAAATCCTCGAGCACGCCCGCCGCAAGGATTGCAACATCGATATCGGAGCAACCTCGTTCTTCCTGTCGCGCCGCTCCTTGCGCAAGACGCCGAAGTCGGAATTGCCGCGCTGGCAGGAGCGCCTGTTCATCCTCCTTGCCGCCAGCGCCGAGGACGCCACGACCTATTTCCAAATCCCCACCGACCGTGTCGTCGAGGTCGGAACCCAGGTCGCGATTTAGCCCCGGGGCGGCTGCGGCGGCCGCCGGTGCAACCGCTTCTCCTCCGAAAGGCGCGGGGCGGACTGCCTCATGTACCAAAAGTCAAGCCGCTGAATTACTTGAAGCACGCGAAGTCTTAAGGTACCTACCTGGGTAGAAAATACTGATCCGCATCCGGGGAGAAGAAACGTGAGTGTCGATTATTCGAACGGCCACTCTGCCATGGACTATTCAGAGCATCAGAAAACCTATGCCGGTTTCCTGCGGTTTGCGAAATTTGGCATCATATTCGCGGCACTCATACTTCTCGGCATGAAAGTCTTCTTGGTCTGAGGCCCCACAGGCCACGCAAGTGACTTCATGCGGGGCAGGCTCTCACGGGTTCTGCCCTTTCTGATCCCGGCTTCCGGCCACATCACTTCAATTCAATTGGGCTGAGACATGGTCACGATAGCTGTCACCAGTGAATCGGCGGACGAACCACGCATTGCGGTTTCGCCCGATACGGTGAAGAAATTCACCGCGCTTGGCGCCAAGGTGCGTATCGAATCGGGGGCTGGAGCGAGATCGCGCTTCTCCGATGACGCTTATCGGGCCGCTGGCGCGGAGACCGTGACTCGCTCGGAAGCGCTTCACGGCGCCGACATTCTCCTCGCCGTCCGGCGGCCGAGCATTGAGGATGTCGCCGCGTTGAAGCCCGGCGCCATCGTCGCCGCGATGATTGACCCTTACGGCGACCGGGCGGCGCTTGCAGCGCTTGCCGGCACCGGCGCCACGGTCTTCTCGATGGAATTCATGCCGAGAACGACGCGCGCCCAGTCGATGGACGTGCTGTCCAGCCAGGCAAACCTCGCAGGCTACAAGGCCGTCATCGACGGTGCGGCGATGTTCGGCCAGGCGCTGCCGATGATGATGACTCCGGCTGGCACCGTTCCAGCCGCGAAGGCGTTCATCATGGGTGTCGGCGTCGCGGGTCTGCAGGCGATCGCGACGGCGCGCCGCCTCGGTGCGCAGGTGACGGCGACGGACGTTCGCCCCGCAACCAAAGAGCAGGTTCAGTCCTTGGGCGCGAAATTCATCGCTGTCGAGGACGACGAGTTCAAGCAGGCCCAGACAGCGGCAGGCTACGCCAAGCCGATGAGCGCGGAGTATCAGGTCAAACAGGCCGAGCTTGTCGCGCAACACGTCAAGAATCAGGATCTCGTCGTTACAACTGCGCTGATTCCCGGCCGCCCGGCCCCAAAGCTCATTTCGCGTGCCATGATCGAGAGCATGAAGCCGGGCGCGGTGATCGTCGATCTCGCGGCCGAGCGCGGCGGCAACACCGAGTTGACGGAACCCGGCAAGACGATCGAGACGCCGAACGGCGTCAGGATTTTCGCGCCCCTCAACCTTGCGGGCAGCATCGCCGTCAACGCTTCGAGCCTCTACGCCAAGAACCTTCTCGCGTTCCTCGACGGGACGATGTTCGACAAGAAGGAAAAGACGCTGGCGGTCAATTGGGACGACGAACTGATCAAGGGCACGCTGGTCGCCAAGGGCGGCCAGATCGTCCATCCCAATTTGCAGACGCAGGCAAGCTAGAATTTGAGCCGCCGCTGCACGCCCCTCGCCATTACGGGGAGGGCGCGGGCGGGGGACCTAAACGATACGAAACACGCCGTTCGAACGATCATTTGGAGTGTCAAAATGCCGAAGGGAAAATCTCTAGAGGCGCTTCACCCAACCCCCGCAGGACGCACTTTCCTGCCGGCGCTGATCGCGGCGCTGTTGCTTCCGACCGCGGCCTTCGCGTCCGAGGGTGGCGGTCCGGTCAGCCCTGCGGTCTACGAATTCATGGTCTTCATCATCGCGATCTTCGTCGGCTATTACGTCGTCTGGTCCGTGACCCCGGCGCTGCACACGCCGCTGATGAGCGTCACGAACGCGATTTCCTCCGTCATCGTCGTCGGAGCTCTGCTGGCGGTCGGTGTATCTCTGACGGCCGCCGACAGCGTGGTGGCCAAGATCTTCGGGTTTCTCGCGCTGACGATGGCCTCCGTGAACATCTTCGGCGGCTTCCTCGTCACCAATCGGATGCTCTCGATGTACAAAAAGAAAGACGCACCGAAAAAATGACCGGCCTCGGCTCGATTTTCCGGATTTTAGGCGCGGCCATCGCCCTGGCGTTGAGCCTGACGCTGGCGCTGGCTGGCGCAAGCCACGCGCGCGCGCTGAGCGATGCGGAGAAGACGTCGCTTTCAACAACGGTCAGCGACTTCAACGGCGCCATCAAGTCCGCCAATATCGACCGCATCTCGCAAACCGTCCCGCCGAGAATTTTTGACCTCCTCGCCAAGAAGGCGAATATCAACGCCGCCGTGATCCGTGAAACGATGACGCGCATGCTGAAGTCGACGATGCAGGAAGCCCCGTTCGAGGACTTCAGCATGGACGTGGAGCATGCAGCGTTCAAGGAAACGCCTAATGGCGATCCTTATGCGCTGATCCCGACCAAGGTTTCTCTCAACGTCGAAGGCCAGCGCTTCAAGGTTTCGACGCACACGCTGGCGCTGCTTGACGGAGAAACTTGGTATCTCGTGCGCGTCAGCGAAGATCAACAGGTCATGCTTCTGCGCGAAGCCTACCCAAATTTTGTCGCCGAGAAATTTCCCGAGAGCACCACGGAGACGCTGAACTGATGCGTACCTCCGCCATGAACTCCAAAAATCCCTGCCGTCAAAGGATACCGTCATGAGCGCCAACGTCGCCGCATTATCCTACCTCGCCGCGGGCGTGCTCTTCATTCTGGCGCTTAGAGGTTTGTCGAGTCCGGCGACGTCTCGGCAGGGCAACCTGTTCGGCATCATCGGCATGACGCTCGCCATCCTGACAACACTCGGCCTTGCGGCGCCGACGGCGACGTCCTGGATCTTGATCGTTCTCGGCCTCGGCCTCGGCATCGGCGGCTTCATCGGCGCCAAGACGGCGCGCGAAATCCCGATGACGATGATGCCCGAGCTGATCGCGGCCTTCCATTCGCTCGTCGGTCTTGCCGCCGTGTTCGTCGCGGCCAGCGCCCTTTACGCGCCGTCGGCGTTCGGAATTCTTGCCGACCCCGCCAACCCCGCGCTTGGCATCAAGGGCGGCAGCCTGTTCGAAATGGCGCTCGGCGTCGCCATCGGCGCCATCACGTTTACGGGCTCCGTGATTGCGTTCGCCAAGCTATCGGGACGCATGTCCGGCAAACCGATCCTTCTTCCGGCGCGCCATCTCATCAATGCGGCGCTCGGCCTGATCCTGATCTTCGTTGTCTACAGCTTCATTCAGTCGGGCGGATCGGCGCTGCTGTTCTGGCTGATCGTTCTTCTCTCCCTGCTGATCGGCATCCTGATCATTGTCCCGATCGGCGGCGCCGACATGCCGGTCGTCATCTCGATGCTGAATTCGTATTCGGGATGGGCCGCGGCTGGCATCGGCTTCACGCTCGGCAATATCGCGCTGATCATCACCGGTGCGCTCGTCGGCTCGTCGGGCGCCATTCTGTCCTACATCATGTGCAAAGGCATGAACCGACAGTTCTTGTCGGTCATCGCCGGTGGTTTCGGCGGCGAGACGGCGGCGGCCGCAGGTGGCGGCGAGCAGAAGCCAGTCAAGCTCGGATCGGCCGAGGACGCCGCCTACGTGCTTGGCAACGCCAGCAAGGTCATCATCGTCCCGGGCTACGGCATGGCGGTCGCCCAGGCGCAGCACGCGCTTCGCGAAATGGCCGATGCCCTGAAGAAGAAGGGCGTCGAGGTTAAGTACGCCATCCATCCGGTGGCCGGCCGCATGCCGGGCCACATGAACGTGCTGCTGGCCGAGGCCAACGTCCCCTACGACGAGGTCTTCGAGCTTGAGGACATCAACAGCGAGTTCTCCCAGGCTGACGCCGTCTACGTGATCGGTGCCAACGACGTGGTCAACCCGGCAGCGGAAGATGACAAGACCTCGCCGATCTACGGGATGCCCGTCCTGCAGGTCTGGAAAGCCGGAACCGTGTTCTTCAATAAGCGTTCGCTGGCGTCCGGCTATGCCGGTATCGACAACCCGGTCTTCTACCGCGACAATACGGTCATGGTTCTTGGTGACGCCAAGAAAATGACCGACGAGATTGTTAAAGCGCTCGCCCATTAAAGTGCTTCCGGAAAAGTGGGAACGGTTTTCCGGTAAGAAGCACGATAAACAAAGATTGAGAGCCGATCCGCATTCAACGAAGCGGAAGGGCTCTAGGTCTTTTCTGCGCGCCGTCCGGGGCTGATCTGCAACAGGTGTGCAGCCATCGCTGCATCGCCTGCTCGGCAGCCGGATTGGTCTGCTATAAGCGCAGCATTCCGTGGTTGAGGGTTTTGCGTGTTGGCTCCCGTGGCGTCGTCGTCATTTGAAAACGATCTTGAGCGCATCGAGATCCTCGCTGCTTCCCCCGTCACGAGTTCGGCGCTTCTCGAACGCAACCTGAACTGCATCTACGAACAGGCCGCCGCCGCCCGCTTCGATGACTACGACGTCGTGAGCATCGCCAGGGTCGCGCCCGCGGTGATGTACCGGATCTTCGACCTGCGTGTCGGCCTGCGCGAAAAGCTCGCGCATTACGAAATGCTGGGCTTGATGACGCCCGCCGCCGTCCAGGGCTTTCGCGACGTCTTCCGCGTGCTTCGCTATATGTCGGACATGCTCGGCGAAATCGCCAGCCTGGAGCCCAACTCCGGCGACCCCGGTTACCTGCTGCGCGGCTTTACGGGTGAAGAAAACAATACGCTGATCAACTACGCCTTCTACCGCGATGGCCGGGCGGTGGCGTTCCAGTCGGGCGATGTCATCCTCGTTCGGGGGCGCGCCCACAATAGCGCCGCCATCGCGCGCATCGGAGACGTCGACAGCCAGTTCAGCCACATCGGCATCGTTCACATCGACGATCACGGCAGCCACTGGATGGTGGAAAGCCTGATTGAGGACGGCGCGATCATCGGCTCGCTCGGTAAGGCGCTCGACCACAACATCGTCCGCGCGGTGCTTTATCGCAATCGCGACGCCGATTTCGCGGCCCGCGCCGCCAAATCGATTTTCGATTACGTCGCGGCGTCGCGCGTCAGGGGCGGCAAGCGCATCCTTTATGACTTCTCGATGCGAACTGATGAGACGCGCAATCTGTTCTGCTCGAAGCTCGTCAGGCTGGCGTTCTCTCAGGCCAGCGGCGGCCGCTTCGTTCTGCCGACGTATCCGACCCACATCGCCCGCAAGAACCGCGATTTTCTCGATCGCGTCGGCGTCGCAACCGATATGACGTTCGCGCCCGCCGACATCGATATGGAATCGAGCTTCGACCTCGTCGCCGAATGGCAGGACTATCGTGAGACAGCCAACATCCGGCTGCAGGATTTCACGATGGACAAGCTGTTCGAATGGATGGAGCGCTACAACTATCGTTTCGAAGAAACGTCGGCGATCAAGCTCGTTTCGCTCCTCGGGCGATTTTCATCGTATTTTTCCGAAGGCGCGAAGCAGACGCTGTCCTCGGTGTTTCCGCGCGTTCCCTCAAACATGCCGAGGAAAACGGTTGCCGTCGTCGCCATGCTTCACAAGACGGCCGAACCGATCTATCACGAACTGCAGCGCCAAAATCAGCAACTGGTCATGGAGACTGGCGTGCCGATGCATGGCCTCGACATCTTTTCAGCACTCGAATCCATTCGCGAGCGTTGCGGCAATCGGATCGGATATTTGGTGCGGCAGGGCTTTTAGTGAACACTGGCGATCCGAAGTTGAATTCCGGGGTGTTGAGACAGCCTGAGGCACCGTCTTGCTCAAGACCGTTATCATCATCGGCGTTGGCCTTTATGCGGTCGCCTCGGCAGTGATGTATTATGCGCAACGCCGCTTCATCTATTTCCCCGAACCGTCCCGCACGCTTCCGCAGGCCGCCGGACTTCCCGACGTCGCCGAGCGCATCATCGCAACGCCAGACGGCGAAAAACTGATCGCCTGGTACGGCAAGGCGAAGCCCGGGCAACCGACCCTGCTTTATTTCCACGGCAACGGCGGTGCGCTGGAATTCAGGAGCGCCAGCATCCGCCGCTATCTCAACCGCGGCCGTGGCATCTTCATGATGTCGTATCGCGGCTACAGCGGCTCGACCGGATCGCCGTCGGAAACGGCGAACGTCGCCGACGCCAAGCTCGCCTACGATGCTCTCCTCGGAGAAGGCGTAAGCTCGCAAGACATCATTCTTTATGGAGAATCTCTCGGCACCGGTGTCGCCGTTCAGGTCGCGTCCGAGAAAAAGGCGTCAGGCGTGATCCTCGACAGTCCATTTACGTCGATGGTCGAGCTGGCGGAGAAGTTCTATCCGTGGCTGCCGGTGAGCTTCCTGCTCAAGGATCGTTACGACTCGATGCTCCATATCCGCGACGTGCACGAGCCAGTCTTCGTCATGCACGGAGAGGCCGACGACATCGTGCCTGTCGAAATGGGTCGCCGTCTTTTTGCGGCCGCCAACAACCCGAAAGACATCATCACAATCCCCGGCGTTGGGCATGCCGTGCACGATGACATGACGTTTGCGATCATCAACCTCTGGATCGACAAGTTGCGCTCGGCTCAGGCGACCGCCGCGGAATGAGCCCTGCCCAAAATAAAAGGCCCGCGAAAATCGCGAGCCTTCGAAATTCCGATCGCAAAAGCAGGGCTTCTTAGAAGCTGCTACCGCTACCGCTGTTAAAGCCGCCGCCACCACCGCCGCCACTGCTGAAGCCACCACCGCCACCGCTGAAGCCGCCGCCGGTGTTGCCGCTATTGAAGCCACCGCCCGACTGACCGCCACGGAAACCACCGCCCGCGCCACCGGCACCCGGACCGCCACGACCCGCACCCGGACCACCTTTACCGCCAGGGCCGCCGCGAGCCGTCGCCGGCTTGCTCGGCAGAAGACCTTCGCGCTGCAGTTTCTTGCGAGCCAGCTTGCGGGCGCGGCGCACGGCTTCCGCCTTTTCGCGCGCTCTCTTTTCCGAAGGTTTCTCGAAGTGTCCGCGAAGCTTCATTTCACGGAAGACGCCCTCGCGCTGTAGCTTTTTCTTGAGCGCCTTCAGAGCCTGATCAACATTGTTATCGCGAACGAGAACCTGCAAGCGGTTGTATCCTCTATAGAATTATGACGATGTTGAATGCACGAAAACACGAGCTCCGGGGCCTTGCCGCCGAGGCTCGCGTTGATTTCTTGAGGGCTTGTAGCAAACACGGTGAAGATTGGCAATCGGGGCTAAACCTGGATAATCCTGGCCGGTCGAGGAGCCAGCCGGGCCGGCCCGCAACTCAAAGCTGCAGAAAACTGGGCCAGCTTCGCTCAGCCGGGCGCCTTGCTCAGCAGCCGGTTGACGTGCCCCATCTTGCGGCCCAGCCGAACGTCCCTCTTGCCATAATGATGGAAGAACGAGCCGGGCGAGGCGGCAATCTCGGGCCACGTCAGAATGTCGTCGCCAATGAGATTGATCATCTCGGCGCCTGCAGCCTTGAGGTCCGTCGCGCCGAGCGGCCAGCCGGCCACCGCTCGAATATGCTGTTCGAATTGCGAGGTCAGCGCCCCGTCGATCGTCCAGTGCCCGGAATTGTGTACTCGCGGCGCCATTTCATTCACGAAAAGCCCGTCGCGGCCATTGTCCGAGACGACGAAGAACTCAATCGCGAACACGCCGACATAATCGAGCCGCTCCGCGATCTTTCGCGCCGTGGCGATCGCCTCATCCGCAACGTCCGGAGCGAGGCTCGCCGGAGCGACGGAGCGATGCAGGATGTGGTCGCGATGCTCGTTCTCGGTGACGTCGAAGGCGGCGAAGGTTCCGTCGGCCGCGCGCGCCGCAACGATGGAAACTTCAGCGCGAAAGTCGACGAAGGATTCGAGGATCGATGGCGCATCGCGCATCGCGGCCCACGCCGTCGCCGCATCCTTGCGATGGAGGATTTTTGCCTGCCCTTTGCCATCATAGCCGAAGCGGCGCGTCTTCAGGACGGATGGAATGGCGAACCCGCCGTCGAGCGCGTTTTCGAGATCGGCGAGACTATCGACGGTCGCGAATGCCGCCGTCATCGCGCCAAGCTCACGCGCCAGAGACTTTTCGTTGAGACGGTCCTGCGCGCAGGCGAGCGCCTTCGCACCGGGGCGAACAGGAATTCGTCGCGATAGAAACTCGACGGTTGCGACCGGAATGTTCTCGAATTCATAAGTGGCGACGTCGACGGCCTTCGCGAACGCCGCAAGCTGCGCTTCGTCCTCGTAAGCGGCAATCGTGTGCGCCGCCGCGACCTCGAACGCCGGGCTATCGGGCTCCGGGGCATAGATGTGCGACTTGAATCCGAGCCGAGCGGACGCCATCGCCAGCATGCGGCCGAGCTGTCCGCCGCCAAGAATTCCGATGGTCGAGCCGGGAGGAAGTGCAGTCATGGAATTTGGTGTCATCCTTGCGTCGGCGTCTCGGCAACTTCGGAGGTATGCCGGCGTCGCCAGGCCTCGAGTCGCTCCGCCAGCGCATCGTCGGAAAGCGCCAGAATCTGCGCCGCGAGAAGCCCTGCATTTTTCGCGCCTGCGTCGCCGATCGCGAGCGTCCCGACCGGCACGCCGGCCGGCATCTGCACGATCGAATAGAGGCTGTCCTGGCCCTTGAGCGCCTTGCTCTCGATCGGCACGCCGAGCACCGGAAGCGCCGTCATCGAGGCGGTCATGCCCGGCAGATGCGCCGCGCCGCCAGCACCTGCGATGATGACCTTGAGACCCGCCGCCTTCGCGCCCTTCGCGAACGAATAAAGCCGCTCGGGCGTCCGGTGCGCCGACACGATCTTGGTCTCGAAGGCGACGCCGAGTTCGGTCAGGACGTCGGCCGCGTGTTTCATCGTCGGCCAGTCCGACTGGCTGCCCATGATGATTCCGACGAGTGGCTTGGCTTTGGTCATAAGTCCCGGCTCACAAAGGGAAATTCGCATCCGATTACGTAATCGTTATTACGCATTGGAAATAACGGAATCCGTAAATAAGGGAAAGCGCGTCGGTACAGGAGAAAAGCCGTATTTACAAGGATTTTTCGGTTTTTGGTCCGTCGCGAGTCATAAGCCGGTTCAATCCCCTGATCCCGTTTCTATTACGGAAAGTGTAAGGCCAACACCGGGCTGATCGTATCCCCTTGCCCTTCGCCTGGCGGGGAAAGCTTAAGGTCGACGGCGCGTTGATCGTGCTTCACCTTATTCCCCTCCCCGTCGAGGGGAGTAGGCCTGGTGATCCCGCTCTTATCTCGTGGGACGTGCGGCGTCATCGACGGTCACTTCGGAACCGCCGCTCAGCAGGCGAAGAACCGTCTCCAGCGTATCGGCTTCGGCCGCCGGTTTATCCCAGCGGATACGATGGATACGCGGAAAGCGCATCGCGACGCCCGATTTATGCCGGGTCGAGGCATGTACCGCGTCGAACGCCACCTCGAACACGATGCCCGGATCGACGGCGCGGACCGGCCCGAACGTCTCGACGGTGTTGTTTCTGATCCAGCGGTCGAGAAGCAAAAGCTCTTCGTCGGTGAAGCCCGAATACGCCTTGCCGACGGGAACGAGCTGGCGTCCGCCGTCCGCATCCTCCTGCCAGACGCCGAACGTATAGTCGGAATAATACGACGAGCGCTTGCCGGAGCCGCGCTGGGCATACATCAGCACGCAATCGAGCGTCAGCGCCGCGCGCTTCCACTTGAACCACTGGCCCTTGATGCGCCCGGCTTGATACGCGCTGTCGCGACGCTTCAGCATCAGGCCCTCGATGCCCTCGGCGCGCGACGATGACCAGAGCACGTTGAGATCCTCGAACGTCGTGAAGGCGACGAGCGGCGACACGTCGGTTGACGGCGGATGATGCGACGCATACCACGTTTCGAGCCGCGTGCGCCGCTCACTAAACGGCAGCGCGCGCAAATCTTCCTGCCCGTCGAACAGAAGGTCGTAGAGGCGCACATGCGGCGGATAGGCCGCCATCATTTTCGCCGTCACGGCTTTGCGATTGAGGCGCTGCTGCAAGTCGTTGAATGGCGCGATCTCGCCGTCGCGCATGATCAGCAGTTCACCGTCGACGACGCAATCATGACCCTGAAACGCGCTCCGGATTTCCGGAAATGCGCGCGAAATGTCGTCGCCCTGGCGCGAGAACATACGCACGTCGCCGCCGCGCGCCGAAACCTGCACGCGGATGCCATCCCATTTCCATTCCGCGACGAAATCCTCCGGCGCGAGCTTCGGCCAGTCTCCCTCTTCGACCGGGTGCGCAAGCATAACGGGGCGGAACACGGGCTTCGATCCCGGATCGGGACGCTCCGCACGGCCATCGAGCCATGCGAAAAGATCGAGATACGGCGGCTCCAGCGCATGCCAGATTTCCTCGATCTCGGAGACGTCGCGCCCGTAGGCTTCTGCAAGTGCGGTGCGTGCGAGCCGTGCCGACACGCCGACACGTGGTGCGCCGCCCAGCAATTTCAGCAGCGCCCAGCGGCCTGACGCGTCGAGCGCGTTGAGGAATTGGCCGAGACGCACTGTGCGTTCCGCCGCCGTTCCGCTCGCCATCGCGCCGATGACGTTGCCGAGCGAGAGATAAGCCGGCTCCGCTCCCGAATTATGCCCTGCATCACCCCACCCCCGACCCATCCCCGTCGAGGGGAGGGGAGAAGTGGGGCGAGGACCATCCTGCTGTTGAATATCCACATCCACAACATGAGCGAAGATGCCTCCGCTCAATTCCCCTCCCTCTTGCCGGGAGGGGTTAGGGGTGGGGATAAGATCCAGCGACAACTGCAGCGATTTCTCGCCGAGCTTCTCACCCCGTCCCCGGCTTTTTCCCGTCGAGGAGAGGGGAGATGTTCGGCGAATATCGTCTTGCGTCTGATAATCATGCCCGTGGGCAAGGGGAGCGCGGGAGCCTTCACTCCATTCCCCTCCCCCTTGCGGGGAGGGGGTAGGGGTATTCGTTTGGCGTGACAAATCCACCGGATCGTCCGGCCAGAGCAGCGCGACCGTTTCGGCCGTGTCGCCGACGTAATCGCGCGACAGCTGATACAGAACGGGATCGATGAAGCGCCCGGTGAGATCGCTCAGCATGCGCCGCAACGGCAAGCGCACGGGAATACCGTCCGTCAACGCCGCTAAAGCCCAGCCGCGATCGGGATCGGGTGTCGACCGGAAGTAATGCCCGAGCAGCGCCGTTTTGCGATTGCGGCTTTGCGTATAGACGAGGCAATCGAGCAGCCGGGCGAAAGCGCGCATGACTATTCGGCCTCCTCCTCGCGCCCGACCAGTGCCAGTGCACGAGCCTTGATGCCGCGCGTCGCGAGATAATGGACAAGCGCGTCTTCGCGGCCGTGCGTCACCCAGATTTCCTCCGCGCCGACCTCCGTCACGGTCGCGATCAGTTCCGGCCAATCGACGTGATCGGAAACGACGAGAGGCAGCTCGACGCCGTGCTGGCGCGCCCGGCCGCGCACGCGCATCCAGCCGCTTGCAAACGCGTTGACCGGATCGCCGAAGCGCCGCGACCAGCGATCTCCGAGCGCCGACGGCGGACACATGACGATGCCGCCGCTGAACTCCTTGGCATCTTCCGTCGTCGCCGGCCGTACATCGTCGAGATCAACGCCGAGCTTCTGGTAAAGCTCGGTCAGCGCGATGACGGCGCCGTGCAGATAGATCGGCGCATCGTAACCTGCATCGCGGATGACGCGGATCATGCGCTGGCACTTGCCGAGATTGTACGCGCCGATCAAATGCGTGCGATCCGGTTCCGCGGCCATCGAGCCCAAGAGTTTTTCAACTTCATGCGCCGCTTTTTCGTGGCGGAACACAGGCAGCGCGAACGTCGCCTCGGTGACGAAAACGTCGCACGGCACCAGCTCGAACGGCGTACATGTCGGATCGACGGCGCGTTTATAATCGCCTGAGATGACCGCGCGCTTGCCGGCCCATTCGAGGACGACCTGGGCGGAGCCGAGAATATGCCCGGCAGGCGCCAAGCGAACGCTGACGCCGTTGATCGCGATCGGCTCTCCGAGTGCCAGCGCTTGCAACGAACCGGCGCAGGTCTCTCCGTAACGCACCTTCATGATTTCGATGGTCTCGCGCGTCGCAAGCACGGCGCCATGCCCCGCACGCGCGTGATCGCTATGACCGTGCGTGATGATCGCGCGATCAACCGATCGGTGCGGATCGATATAAAAACCTCCGGGCTCGCAAAAGAGACCGGCCTCGCTCGGGTAGAGCCAGGTATCGACCGGAGGAGAAGACGAACTCATGGCGTGCTAACGCGCAAGGCCTCGAAAATGCCTCGCCAGCCTGACGATCCGGCCGCTTAGGCAATGATGTCGGGTAACAGCTTGTCTTCGATCTGCGTGATCTGATCTTTGAGGACGAGCTTCTTCTTCTTCAACCGCTTGACAAGAAGTTGGTCAGCCAGAGGGTTATCTTCAAGTGACACGATCTCGCAGTCGAGCTTTCTGTGCTCGGCCCGCAGGTTCACCAATTCTTCCCTGAGCTCGCGTTCGTCACGCCGCTCCATCACCAATGCCCTACCCCGCCCAATCGCTCGCAGCGTTTTGGGCGATTGCTTTTGATCTGGCAACAGGCAAACGCGAGATGCCTCAATGATGACTCTAATCGCGTGAAACTATTTCATAAATCTCTAACGCGCACACGGACGATTGCGGTGCAATGGAGATCAAATCTGCAAACCGGTGTTCGGAGACGTTGGACAACTCGCGAAACGTGTGGCAGCATTCTCACATCTGCAATCTCTTTTGGAGGCAAATGATGGCGATTACGGCTCATCTTGCAGAACTCGCGGAAAAGCACCGGGCCCTTGAAGAACGGATCGATCGGGTGGTTTCGGGTCCAGGATCGGACGACATCGAGATCCGGCGAATGAAGCAAGAGAAGTTGAGACTAAAAGACGAGATCGAACGGCTGAGACGCGAAACGCGTCACTAGACTGCCGGAAACCCCAGACATTTCATATGTAAAGCCCTGCCAGCGGAGCGTTTGAACGCCCGCCGAGCGGGGCTTTTGCATTTTCGGCCGCACGATTGTGCGTTCGTTTTGTCGTCTGAACACTTGGCTAAAAATTTTCGATCCCGATATTGCCAGTCTTATGGGTCGTCGTTTTTTTGCGCTTCGAAACAGGATTTTGGACGTTGACGCTTGAAAGGTGCGTCAGTATTTAACCTATAAGTTATTTAAATAAAGGGCTAAATATAAATGTCCCCCGATCGTCTCAGCGATATGTTCGCCGCGCTGGCAGACCCGACCCGGCGCGCCATTCTGGCGCGCCTCGCTATTGGAGAAACGTCGGTCACGGAGCTGGCAGAGCCTTTCGATATGAGCCTTCCGGCTGTCTCGAAGCATCTCAAGGTGCTCGAACGAGCAGGGCTCATCGCGCGCGGGCGCTCGGCGCAATGGCGGCCGTGCCGTCTCGAAGCGTCGGCCCTGAAGGATGTCGACGACTGGGTCGGGCAATACCGGAAACTCTGGGAACAAGATTTCGATCGGCTCGATGCGTATCGGCGCGAGCTGCAAGCAACGGAGAAAAAGCGTGGCTCAGCCAAGAGCAAGTGATCGGCATGCGGAACAACGACCGGCGTTGTCGGTCGATATCGTGCGCGTCTTCGACGCTCCGCGCATGCTCGTCTATCAGATGTGGTCGACACCGAATAATCTCGCCAAATGGTCGGCCCCGAGGGGGTACGCGATCCCCGCAGCGCGAACCGATTTCCGCGAAGGCGGGAGCTGGTATGCCCGTATGCTCGCGTTGGACGGCGCCGATCACCGCCTGCAGGGCCGGTACGTCGAAATCATCGAAGGCAGCCGCATCGTGTTGACGCATGCCTGGCTCGACGAAAAGGGCAAGCCGGGTCACGAAACGCTGATCACCATCAGCTTCGAGGACGAGGGCAAAAAAACGAAGATGACGTTTCGGCAGGAGGGCTTCGAGTCCGTCGTCTCGCGCGACGGCATGGCCAGCGGGTGGAAAGAATGCTTTGATCAACTCGGCGAGCAGCTCGCGCACATCGCCGGACCACCGGAACGCAGCAGATCGTAATGGTGTGGATTCGCGGGCCCATGAGCGTCCGCAGAGCACGACACCTCGAGGACCACCCATGACGGAAATCAGAGACAGTATTGAACCGTTCGTCCTGGTCCGCGTGTTCGATGCGCCGCGAGAACTGGTCTTCAAAGCGTTCACCGAGGTAGAGCACCTGCGACAGTGGTGGGGACCGAAAGGCTTCAAGGTCATCGCGGCGACGATGGATTTTCGATCCGGTGGCCTCTATCACTATGGCCTCCAGGCGCCGGACGGCACGGCGATGTGGGGCCGCTTCGCCTATCGCGAAATCGCCGCGCCCGAGCGCATCGACTACGTCAATTCGTTCTCCGATGAAAAAGGCGGCCTCGCGCGGCATGTATTCCACGAGGAATGGCCGCTCGAAATTCTATCGACGCTCGCTTTTGAAGACGTGGGATCGGGCCGCACCAAAGTGACTCTCTCGTGGGTCCCGATCAACGAAAACGCCGTCGAACGGAAAACCTTCGACGCGGGCCGCCAAAGCATGACGCAAGGCTGGGGCGGCACGTTCGAAAAACTCGACCACTATCTCGCCGAAGTGCAAGCGGGCGATCGTAAGGTGTAATGCAAGACATCCTCGGGCGCGTTGCCGAGGATGTCTTCAGCAGTCAGCTTTCGAATTATTTCGCCCGCCGCGCGAACGACACGGCGTACGCGGCCGAGCGCATCGGAAAGATCGTGTCGTTCGCCGGACCGTCGATGCCGTCGACCACATTCGTCGGATCGAAAACCCCGGCGTCGCACGTCTTGTCGTCTTCAAATCCTGCGATCGAGATCGTTCCAAGCGTCACCGATTTGCGCTGCTCTTCCGGCCATAGCTCCGTCGGATTGTCGACCGGATCGCCCGGCTCGCCAAGGATAGCGGTGAGCGTGAATTGTGCCGGACCCTTCGCCAGCCGTTCCTTGAGTTCCGGGCGGTAGAAATCCGGATCTTTCGCTTTCGCCTCTTCGTCCGTTAGGCCGACTTCACCGCCGACAGGCAGCGCTTTATACTTGATGACTTGCGTCTTGCCTTCGGCGTTCGTGAACGTGAAAGCGTGGATGCCCCAATAGTTGACGGTCGCGAAGCTCGCCGGGACCGGACGCGCATTGAGCCATTGGGCTTGTCGCGTCGAATTCGGATTGGCCTGGAAGAATGCGCCGATCTTCTCCTTATCCTTCGTTGCGACGGTCGTGAGCAACGACAGGAATTGATCGGGATCCTTGGCGACGAAAACCGGCGCCGAAATCATCAGGAGATCGGTCGTATTGCCGTTGCCGATGTCGAAGTGCAGCGCGATGCCGCGCACGTTGTCCTTCTGAAAGTTCGGAGCCGCTGGATTGCCGCCGCCCATCGAGAAGCGTCCGATCAGATTGACCGGCGTCTTGGCATTGAAGTGCGGTGCCTTTGAGAGACTCGCGGCGTCCGCCGTCGGCGTAAAGCTGCCTTTGACGCAGAAACCATGCGTGTGCGCTGCGCGGACACCATCGTGCGCTCCAAAGACTGCGTTGAGAGCATTGACCAGACTTTCCGCGTCCGCTTCCGCATGTGCCGGTGCTGCAGGTGAAAGAGAGAAAGCTGCGACAAAAATCGCGGCGGGAACGAGCCGTTTGAAGATCATAGTGCGATCCTTCACGTTGCTGTGGTGAAACTGCAGATAGACAGGGCCGCCGAAGTTCCTGTCATAGCGCCTTCGCTTCGGGATGTTCAATTGTTACAAATGAACATCCCGCGCGAGCCGTGCAGCAGTATTCCTACGCACGTTTCCCAACGGCAAGGTGAAGATTTTCATTCGCAAACGATGCGCCACGCGCTCAGGCAGCGTCGCGATGCCATTCCGGAAACGGGTCCGGAAGTTTGCGCCATGAGGTCGTGTCGATTGCAACGCCGGTTGCTGTCGCCATCAGGCACGCGTCCAGCTCCGCGATAATGGAAGCTTTGTTCATATCGCGCGAGCCGATGAACACGATTTCCTGGCGCCGGTCGCCCCACGTCTTGTGCCATCCCTTGTTGATGCGATCGAGAAGGCGTTCGTCCTCCGGCCAGTTCGTCTTCGGCACTGCCGCCCACCAATAGCCGATCGCCTCGTGCCGGACGAGTGCGCCCGCTTGACTGACTTCGCCGACCCACTGCGGCCGCGTCGCCAGCCAGAAAAAGCCTTTTGCCCGAATGACGCCGGGCCACGCCGTGTTAAAAAACGCGTGCAGCTTTTCAGGCTCGAACGGTCCGCGCGCCCGATAGACGAAGCTTGAAATTCCGTATTCCTCCGTCTCGGGCGAATGGTTCGCGAAGCCGTTCAACTCCTTGAACCACGTCGGATGCCGATGCGCCGGGTCGAAATCGAATAGCCCGGTATTGAGGATATCGCGCGCCGCGACGTTGGCATGGCTCGTCTCGATGATCCGCGCGTCGGCATTGAGCGCGCGAACGATGGCCCGCGCCGCTGCAACCTGGCTTCGGTTGGCGATGTCGACCTTGTTGATGACGACGACATCGGCAAACTCGATTTGCTCGACGAGCAAGCCGACCAGCGAACGCCCGTCATCCGCGCCCGCGGCGTCTCCGCGATCACGCAGAAAATCGACGGATGAATAATCCTTGAGCAGATGCGCGGCGTCGACCACGGTCACCATCGTGTCGAGACGCGCGACATCGGACAAGCTCTTGCCGGTTTCATCGCGGAACTCGAAAGTCGCGGCAACGGGCAGCGGCTCGGCGATACCTGTCGACTCGATCAGCAGGTAATCGAAGCGGCGCTCTGCCGCCAGGCGATGAACTTCCTTCAGCAGGTCATCGCGCAGCGTGCAGCAAATGCAGCCGTTCGACATCTCGACCAGCGTTTCATCCGTGCGCGAGAGATCGGCTCCGCCCTTCGCGACGAGGTCGGCATCAATGTTCACCTCGCTCATATCATTGACGATGACCGCGACTTTCAAGCCTTCGCGATTATTGAGAACATGATTGAGCAGAGTGGTTTTTCCGGCGCCGAGAAAGCCGGACAGGACCGTGACCGGCAGACGCTCGTCCTTCGTTGCAGCTTCGGCCCGCAAGTGCGCGTTGATTGTCTCGTCCATCAGCATGTCTCCTAAAAACCGAGGCGGCTTCAATAGTGTATGTTATAATATCCGTCAAGTGCGGCTCCCAGTGCTGGGGATGCGGATGCGTCGTGCGCGAACGGTCACGCGGGGCGAACGATTGTGCTTCAAGAAAGATCTTGCGGCGCAACATCTGCAGAGCAGCAATTGATCTGCGGCAAATTTTTTTAATCTTTGGCGTAATCAATTCGTGCAGGTCGTCGGTTACACGCCTTGCCACGTGAGCCGACGCATCTTACCCTTATTGAATAAGGGCCTGTCACACGGTGAATCTGATGACGGAAACCTGCACGCAGCCAATCTCAAAAGCTGAAGTCGATCGCTTCCTGTTCGGTAAGCACATTACCGGCTGTCCCGTTTGTGGTCGGTTTCGGTCGCAATGCGATGTGGATGTTCACACGCTGACCTGCCAGCGCGCTGACCCATCGTCCACCGCGCCGGTCAATGTGCTGATGATCGTTTGCCAGAACTGCGGCGCGATCCAGTTCCATGACCGGAGCGTGATTTCGCATTGGCTCGAATGCCAGAAGCGGGTGTTGGTGAAGTAGCGATCAACTGACGCTGATACCGCGAGCGGCGTCTCGAACGGACGCCGCCCCGGATCAAGCGTCTTTGGCCATTTCCCGAAGTTTGAATTTTTGAATCTTGCCGGTCGATGTCTTCGGCACCTCGGCGAACACCACGCGGCGCGGAACCTTGTAGCGCGCCAGCCCCTGCCGGCACCACTCGAGGATTTCCTCTTCCGTTGCGGTCGTGCCGGAGCGAAGTTCGACGAACGCGCACGGCGTCTCGCCCCATTTCTCGTCGGGCTTGGCGACCACCGCGCAGAACGCGACGCTCGGGTGTTTGTAAAGCACCTCCTCGACCTCGATCGACGAGATGTTCTCGCCACCCGAAATGATGATGTCCTTGGAGCGATCCTTGAGCTGAATGTAGCCGTCGGGATGCAGCACGCCGAGGTCGCCGGAATGAAACCAGCCCCCGGCGAAAGCCTCGTCCGTCGCTTTCTCGTTCTTGAGATAGCCTTTCATGACGATGTTGCCGCGGAACATGACTTCGCCGAGCGTTTCGCCGTCGGCCGGGACTTCGGTCATCGTCTCCGGGTCCATGACGGTCAGGGCTTCAAGCGCCACATAGCGAATGCCTTGTCGGATGCGCTTGGCGCTCCGCTCCGGTGCGGGGAGGGCGTTCCACGACGGGTCCCACTCGTTGATCGTCGCCGGCCCATACGTTTCGGTCAGGCCATAAAGATGCGTCAGCTCGAAACCCGCATCGGTCATCGCGGAAATGACGGCTGCGGGCGGCGGCGCGGCGGCGTGATTGAATGCCACGACATGCGAAATCTGACGCTTCTCATCCGGCGCCGCGTTGAGCAACGTCGCCATCACGATCGGTGCTCCGGAAAGATGCGTAACCTTATGATCGGCGATTGCATCATACATCGCCTTGGCGCGCACCCAGCGAAGGCAAACGTGCGTGCCTTGCGCCAGCGTCACTGACCACGGGAAGCACCAGCCGTTGCAGTGAAACATCGGCAGCGTCCAGAGATACACGGGAAAGCGCGTCATGCCGGTCGAGATCGTGTTCGCGTAGCACATCAGCGCCGCGCCGCGATGATGATAGACGACGCCTTTCGGATTGCCCGTCGTGCCGGACGTATAGTTGAGCGAGATCGCCTCCCACTCGTCCTCCGGCCAGCGCCATTCGAAATTGGGATCGCCGTTGGAAACGAAGGCCTCATAGTCGTCGGCGGAAAGCGCTTCGCCCGTCTGCGGAAATTCCGGATCATCGTAATCGATGATGATCGGCTGCGCTTTTGCGAGCGCCAGGGCCGCCTTCATCGTGGCGGAGAATTCGCGATCTGTGAGGAGCAGCTTCGTCGCCGCGTGATCGAGTTGAAAGGCGACGACCGCCGCATCGAGCCGTGTGTTGATCGTATGCAGAACGGCGCCCGTCATCGCCACGCCGAAGTGCGCTTCGAGCATCGCGGGTGTATTCGCGAGCATGACGGAAACCGTATCGCCTCGGCCGATGCCGCGCGCCGAAAGCGCGCTCGCGAGCTGCCGGCAGCGCTTGTAGAACTCCGCATAAGAAATGCGCGCATTGCCGTGGATGATCGCGATGTGCTCGGGAGCGGCGACCGCCGTGCGGGCAAGGAATGAGAGCGGCGTCAGCTGCTGGTAGTTGGCAGGATTCTTATCAAGGTTTTGCTCGAAAGGGTTCGACACGTGTGCTGCCCCGAAAAATTTCAATTCAACCGCCGACGTTGCCGGCGCATTGACCGCGCGCAGGTTTGACATCGATGCGACGCTAGCGAATGCCCCCTGTCGCATCAATCCTGGATTCTCCCACCCTGAACGCCAGCGCCTGGGTTCGTGCGCTCCCGCAGCGGCGGAGAGCGCCAATCGTTTTTTCGAGCGCCTTTTGCAGCGTTTTGCAGGGCTGCGAGATACGACTCTCGTATCATGCTTCAAAATTGCATATTGATGTATAAAACATCAAATATTAGTGTTGAAGCTTGGACAGGGTGAGGTGTAGGTGATCACAGCAGCGCAGATGCGGGCCGCGAGGGCTCTTCTCGGCATCGACCAGCAGACGCTTGCCGAGCGTGCGGGCGTCTCGTTGCCGACGATCCAGCGCATGGAAGCAAGCGAAGGCAATGTGCGCGGCGTCGTCGCCACGCTGATGAAGGTCGTCGGAGCTTTCGACGCCGGGGGCGTCGAGCTCATCGGCGAGAGCACGCCGAGCATCGGACAGGGCCGCGGCGTTCGCATGAAGGAGCGCGCTGCCGTTACGGTGGCCATGCCCGCGCCTGAGCCGGTTCGAAAAAAACGGGGCTTGCTGCGCACGCCCGATTGATCGCCAGACCGCGCCCCGCACGGCGTGGTGGTCTACCCATTCGAGAGAACGACGATGTCTATGTCCACGATGGCCGGAACGAAGCGCGCGACGCCGAGTCTTGCGGAGCTTTTTACACCAAAGCTCATAACGGTTCTGCGCGAAGGCTACGGCATGGCCGCGTTCCGGGCCGACGCGGTTGCCGGTCTCACCGTTGCAATCGTGGCATTGCCGTTGTCGATGGCCATCGCGATCGGCTCCGGATTGTCGCCGGAGAAAGGATTGTTCACCGCCGTCGTCGGTGGCTTCCTGATCTCGGCCCTTGGCGGTAGCCGTTTTCAGATTGGCGGCCCCGCTGGTGCTTTCATCGTCCTGATCGCGTCGATCGTGGAACGCGCCGGCTACGACGGTCTGGTGCTCGCCACGGCGATGGCCGGCCTCATCATGATCGCCGCCGGTTTCCTGCGCATCGGGACATACATCAAATACATTCCCTTTCCAGTGACGGTCGGCTTCACGACGGGCATCGCCGTGATCATCTTCGCCAGCCAGGTGAAGGACATGCTCGGCCTGGATATCGCGCACGAGCCAGCCGCCCTCATCCCAAAAATCGAGGCAATTGGCGCCGCGATCGGCTCGATCCGGCCATCGACCGTATTCGTATCGCTTCTCGCGATCGCCATCATTCTCGGCATCCGGCGCGTCAGGCCGCATTGGCCGGGCATGCTCATCGCCGTTGGCGTAACGGCAATCCTGACGGCGTTTATGCATCTTGATGTCGCGACCATCGGCTCACGCTTTGGCGGCGTCCCGCGCATGCTTCCCGCGCCGCACTTCCCGGACGTCAGTCTCGCGAAAATCCAGGCGGCGATCCCGGATGCCCTCTCGATCGCGCTCCTCGGCGCCATCGAAAGCCTTCTCTCCGCCGTCGTCGCAGACGGCATGACGGGCCGCAAGCATCGCTCGAATTGCGAGCTCGTCGCCCAGGGTGTCAGCAATTGCGCCGCCGTCATGTTCGGAGGCATGTGCGTGACAGGCACGATCGCGCGCACCGCCACCAATATCCGCGCCGGAGCGCACGGCCCGGTTTCGGGAATACTGCACGCAGCCTTCGTCCTGTTGTTCATGCTGATTGCGGCGCCGCTCGCGATCTACATCCCGCTGGCCGGGCTCGGCGGCGTCCTCGCCATCGTCGCATGGAATATGGCCGAGAAACGCGAATTCGTGAGCCTGATGCGGGCGTCGCGTGGCGATGCGGCCGTCTTGCTTGCGACGTTTCTGCTGACGATCTTCGTTGACCTAACAACCGCCATTGCCGTCGGCGTTACGCTCGGCGCATTCCTCTTTCTGCATCGCATGGCCGAAGCCGTGGAAGTCGAGACCGGCGGCGTGCTGATTGCCGACGACCAGGCCGATAGCGCCGAAGGCGACGGAAGGGAGATGCCGCGCATCACCGACGACGGCGTTATGGTTTACCGGATTTCAGGCGCATTCTTCTTTGGCGCGACGGCGACCGTTGGAGCCGTGCTCGACCGCATCGGTGCCCAGCCGAAAACGTTCGTGCTCGACTTCTCCGAAGTCCCGCTCGTCGACAGCACCGCCGCCAAATCGCTGGAAGGCTTCGCGAAGAAGCTCAAGCGGGCGGGTACGACGGTCTACTTTACGTCAACGAGCAAAAACATCCGCCGTGCATTGCTGAACGCCGGTTTGCGTCGGCCGCTAGTCCACTACGCCGTGGGAATCGAGGATGCGCTCGCCACGATCCGCGAGGGCGCGCACGAAGAAGAATAGGTCCGGCCCGGTTATTCGCCGTCCGGCTCCTTCTTCTCTTCTTTCTTACTCTCGTCCGCGTCCTCGTCCTCGTCGGTTTCTTCCGCCTTGGGAGAACTCATACCCTTGAGCTTCGCGAAGACGCGAGCCTGCTCCTGTTCAGGGGTTTCCTCTGGCGCTTCCTCGGCGGCCTTCGGTGCCAGGATCTGAGCGGTCGTGGATGACGCCGTCGTCTCGGAGGCGGGCAGTAGCGTCCCGGCCTTCTCATGATCGAGACCTGAATCCTTGCGATCACGCTCTGTGCGCTTCGCCGCCTTCTTCACCTCGGCATCGAGGTCGATCTGCGAGCAAAGTCCGAGCGTCACCGGGTCCTGCGGCGTCAGCTGCGCCGAGTTCCAGTGCGTGCGGTCGCGGATCTGCGCGATGGTCGGCTTCGTCGTGCCGACGAGGCGCATGATCTGGCTGTCTTTGAGTTCGGCATGATTCCTGAGCAGCCAGAGCACGGCGTTGGGCCGGTCGTGGCGGCGCGACACGGGCGTATAGCGCGGGCCTTTGCGCGTCTGCGGCAGCGGCGGCAGCTGCACTTTGCTTTCCGCGAGTTGCAGCTTGTGCGACGAGTCCTTTTCCGCCTTCGCAATCTCTTCGCGCGTCAGCTGGCCGTTCGTGACCGGGTCCATGCCCTTGATGCCCTGGGCGACTTCGCCGTCGGCGATGCCTTTGACTTCGAGAGGATGCAAGCCGCAGAATTCAGCGATCTGGTCGAAAGACAACGCCGTATTTTCCACCAGCCAGACGGCGGTGGCTTTCGGCATAAGGGGGCGGCGGTCGCTCATGGACAATCCTCTTTCGGTCTTCCGCAGGCATCCGCGAAAGGCAGCACAAAGGTAAATTAAAGGGAATGGCCGCTTATAGCGCTTTCGAGCCAGCGGACGCAAGGCTGGAATAGCCTCCAGAATGCAAGAACGCCGCAGCCCGAAGGCCCCTCGCGCAGTTGCGGGCGGTGTTTATGAGGCGTTAGTGTCGCGCCGGCGAGTTTGGGGCGACCTGAGCTGGATCAATGCAACGAGGACTAATGGAATGCTCGCGACAGCCGGTCGGACCAAATATTTTGAGGACTTGGAGGTCGGCCAGGAAGCCTCGATGTCGCGCATCGTCAGCGACGCGGACATCGTTGCCTACGCGGCGCTGTCGGGGGACTAGAACACGGTGCACCTCGACGCCGAATACGCCTCGGGGACGATATTCAAGGAACGCATCGCGCACGGCATTTTGTCGGCGGGTTACATCTCTGCCCTCTTCGGCATGAAGTTGCCAGGCCCGGGCGCGATCTACGTGTCGCAATCGTTGTTCTTCAAAGGGCCGGTCAAGATCGATGATCGCGTCGAATCGCTTGTCCGCATCATCGAGCTTATTCCTGAGAAAAAGCGGGCGCGGTTCGATTGTGTCTGTACGGTCGCGGGCAAACCCGTACTCACCGGCGAAGCCGTCCTGATGGTTCCCTCGCGCCCGAAGTGAGAGCAGGATAGGCGCGAAAATTCTTCAAGCAGCGTCGGGATTGAAGGAACGCGCAGCGCATGCACGTCATTCACGGCCATAAGCATGTGCCGCCGGAGCATCGCGGCGCGTCGATTGCGATCGGCAACTTCGATGGCGTTCATCGCGGTCATCGCGCGCTGATCCGCGAGGCGAAGGCCAAGGCGCGAGCCAAAGGCGCGCCGTCGGCGGCGATGGTCTTCGAACCGCATCCGCGCGAGTTCTTTCAGCCGAACGAAGTGCAGTTTCGCCTGACGACACTGACGCGCAAGCTCGCGATTTTTGAGAAGCTGGGTCTCGATTTGGTTTTCGTCGAACCCTTCGATGCAGAACTTGCGGCGCTTCCGGCGGAAGCCTTCATCGAGCGCGTTCTCGTTGCTGGCTTGGGCGCGACGCACGTCGTCATCGGCTACGATTTTTATTTCGGCCACAAGCGCAGCGGCAATCCGGAACTGATGCTTCGGTCGGGCGAAGAGCTTGGCTTCGGCGTCACCGTCATGCCGCCGATTGCCGAGGACGGCGCGGTCTTTTCATCCTCCGGCGTTCGCCTGCATCTGGCGCAGGGCGACGTCAAAGGCGTGACCCACATGCTCGGCGAGCCGTGGCGCGTCTCGGGCCGCGTCATAGGCGGCGCCAAACGCGGAACCGGCATGGGCTTTCCGACCGCCAACGTTCCGATGCCGAAAGGCACGACGCTCGGTCACGGCATCTACGCAGTGCGCACGCATCTCGACGGCCGGACTTACGATGCGGCGGCCTACCTCGGGACACGTCCGACCTTCGACGACGGCCATCCCGTGCTCGAGGTTTTCCTGTTCGACTTCAATGGCGACATCTACGGCCGCGAGATTGAAGTCGAGTTCATCGACTTCATCCGCGCCGATCGCCGGTTCCGCTCGCCCGAGGAACTGGTTGAGCAGATGGAAGCCGATATCGCGCAGGCGAAAGCGGTGTTGGCGGCCAACTGAGCCCGCGTCCGCCTGCGTTTGTGTCAGGCTTCGTTGCGTTCGCGCTTTGCGATCTTCGCGGTGCGCTTTGCTGCGTTCTTGGCCTTGCGCTGCCGGGCCTGGATCTGGCGGCGGCGGGAATCTGTCATCTGCATGGGTAATCTCCGTTGTTCGCCCCGCCTCTAGCATAAAAGGCCCCCGGATAAAGACGAAAAAACCGATCTTCGCCGGCCGCGCCGGTTTGTCGTCCCGAAATGGTTGGCCTCCGCTGTGGCAAAGGCTCCCGATGCCGCTTTGCTAAGGCGCGGCGCAGTTGCTAGAACGCCCGCTGATTTTAAACGAAAGATCACTTGATGTCGAAAGACCAAAAGGCCGCCGCCAAGCCGGGCGCAGCCAGATCCAGCGCCGGGAGTGCGCCAGAGGCTCATGCCGCCGATGCCACGGGCCGCGACTGGAGCAAAACGCTGTTTCTGCCCCAGACGGAGTTTCCGATGCGCGCCGGATTGCCGGAGCTTGAGCCGAAGCTGCTGAAGCGCTGGGCCGACATCGGCCTTTACGAAAAACTGCGCGCCGAGTCGAAAGGCCGCGTGAAGTTCACGCTGCATGACGGCCCGCCTTATGCGAACGGCAACATCCACATCGGGCACGCGCTGAACAAGATCCTGAAGGATCTCGTCGTCAAATCGCAGCAGATGCTCGGCCACGATTCCAACTACGTGCCCGGCTGGGACTGCCACGGCCTGCCGATCGAATGGAAGATCGAGGAGCAGTATCGCGCCAAGGGTAAGGAGAAGCCGAACTTCCTCGATCCGGTCGCAATCAACGCCTTCCGTGACGAATGCCGCAAGTTCGCCGCGCACTGGCTCGACGTGCAGCGCGAGGAATTCAAGCGCCTCGGCGTCGTCGGTGACTGGGCGCACCCCTATTCGACGATGGCCTACAACGCCGAGGCGATCATCGCGCGCGAGCTGATGAAGTTTGCCGAAAGTGGATTGCTCTATCGCGGCTCGAAGCCGGTGATGTGGAGCGTTGTCGAAAAAACGGCGCTCGCCGAAGCCGAGGTCGAATACCAGGACCACCAGTCCGATATGATCTGGGTGAAGTTTCCGGTGAAGCACGCATCGTCTCTCGGTTGGGTTAGTGCTGACGTCGATCCTTCGGGAAACATACTCCCCCCGCGTATTGAGGAAGGCGAGAAGCTAGGCGCCGCTGGTGTGCTCTTGAACCGGGCCTCGGTCGTCATCTGGACCACCACGCCGTGGACCATTCCCGGCAACCGTGCGATCAGCTTCTCCTCTCGAATCTCATACGGTCTGTACGAAGTTACTCATGCACCAGAAGGCAATTGGGCGAAGATCGGCGATATATATATTCTTGCCGACAAGCTTGCTGCAGATGTGATGAAATCGGCGAAAGTCGAAACATATTCGCGCCGGTCGACCGTTGAATCTAGTGATTTGTCGGCGATGATTTGTGCCCACCCGCTCGCATCTCTCGGCTACAACTTCGACGTTCCCCTTCTCGATGGCGATCACGTCACCGACGATACTGGCACGGGCTTCGTCCACACCTCGCCCAGCCACGGCGCAGACGACTACATCATCTGGACGAAGAACCAGAAAGCGCTGCGTAATCGCGGGATCGATACAACCGTTCCGTTCACCGTCGATGCCGACGGCGTGCTGACCAAGGCAGCGCCGGGCTTCGAAGGCAAACGCGTGCTGAAGGAAAACGGCGACAAGGGCGACGCCAACGACGCCGTCATTAAGGCGCTGGCCGACGCGGGCAACATCATCGCGCGTGGCCGCCTGAAGCATCAGTACCCGCATTCGTGGCGCTCAAAGAAGCCGGTCATCTTCCGCAACACGCCGCAGTGGTTCATCTCGATGGATCGCGCGCTCGGCGGCCGGCTCTCGGCAGGAGAGTCGCCGAGCGCCAATAAAAAAGGGCATAACCTACCGACCCTCCGCCACCTCGCGCTCGACGAAATCAAGCGCGTCGAGTGGGTGCCCGCGGCGGGCGAGAACCGCATCACCGGCATGATCGAGAACCGGCCCGATTGGGTCGTCTCGCGCCAACGCGCCTGGGGCGTGCCGATCACCGTGTTCCGCAACGTCGAAACCGATCAGGTCATCCCGGGACCCGAGTTCGATAAGTCGGACGAACTTGCGGCGCGCATCGAGAAAGCGTTCGCCGAAAAAGGCGCCGACGTCTGGTTCGAGGAAGGCGCGAAAGACCGCTTCCTGAAAGGCCTCGTCCCCGAGAAGGATTTGCCGAAGTGGGAGCAGGTCAAGGACGTGCTCGATGTCTGGTTCGATTCAGGTTCGACGCACGCCTTCACGCTCGAAGACCCCGTGGCGTTCCCTGGATTTAAAGGCCTGCGTCGCAAGCGTGACGGCGGCCAGGACCGCGTCATGTATCTCGAAGGCTCGGACCAGCATCGCGGCTGGTTCCATTCTTCGCTGCTCGAAAGCTGCGGTACGCGCGGAGATGCTCCCTACGACGTCGTGCTGACGCACGGCTTCGTCCTCGATGAGAAGGGGCAGAAGATGTCGAAATCCTTGGGCAACGTCGTCGCGCCGCAGGACGTGATCGCGAAATCCGGCGCCGACATTCTGCGTCTCTGGGTGGCGGCGTCCGATTATTCCGACGATCTGCGCATCGGTCCGGAAATCCTAAAGACGTTTTCGGAAACCTACCGCAAGCTCAGGAATACGCTGCGCTGGATGCTTGGCGCGCTGGCGCATTTCAAGCCGAATGATGCCGTGTCGTTCAAGGATATGAAGCCGTTTGAACTCGAACGCCTGATGCTGCACCGGCTTGCGGAGCTCGATCACGACATCCGCAAGGCCTACGAGACGTATGATTATCGCAAGATCGTCGGTCTGCTCACGCAGTTCATGAATACGGAGCTTTCCGCGTTCTATTTCGATATTCGCAAGGACACGCTTTATTGCGAGCCGCCTTCGAGCCTGAAGCGCAAGGCGGCGTTGACGGTCATCGACAAACTTTGCGACACGCTGCTCAAATGGCTGGCGCCGATCCTGTCGTTCACGGCCGAGGAAGCGTGGCTGCAATATCGCCCCAACGACGGTGAGAGCATTCATCTGCTGCCGTTCCCGAAAATCCCGCGCGAATGGCGCGACGATAATCTCGCCGCCAAGTGGGATCGCGTGAAGGAAGTCCGCAGCGTCGTGACGGGTGCGCTCGAAATCGAACGCGCCCATAAGAAAATCGGCTCGTCGCTCGAAGCGGCGCCAGAGGTCTACGTCACCGACGCCGATCTGATGTCGGGTCTCGAAGGCGTCGACATGGCGGAAGTCTGCATCACGTCGGACATTTCGATCTCTGATAAAGCCGTTCCCGCAGGAGCGTTCACGCTGCCGAACGAGGACGGCGTCGGCGTCATCGTCAAGCGCGCGGACGGCAAGAAGTGCGCGCGCTCCTGGCGCATCACAAAAGATATCGGTTCAGACTCGGCCTATCCCGATCTCTCCGCCCGCGATGCCGCCGCCGTTCGCGAAATCGATGCGGAGGCCGTCGCGTGATGGCGGCTGCCTCTTACTTTTGCCGTTTTGCGTTCCCGGTAGTCTTGTCATCCCCATTTTTGGGGAGAGGATACAGTTCAGACCAGCACGGAGCAGCATCATGAACGTCGAGCCTGTTCCGCAGGTGCAGCGCCCCAATGGCTTTCTCTGGGGTCGAACGGCGCCGCTGGCGTTCGCCATCATCGTCGCGACCGTCGCCATCGATCAGGTTCACAAATGGTGGATGCTGTCGGTCTACGACATCGCCAATAAAGGCCGTGTGCAGATTTTTCCGTTCTTCGACATCACTTACGTCAAGAACATCGGCATCAGCTATTCGCTGTTCAATCAGGAAAGTCCGATCGGCCAATATTTCCTGACCGCCTTCGCGCTGTTAGCAAGCGCCTGTCTCTGGCTTTGGCTCAACCGCTCGGGCGCCAGCCGGCTGATGGCGACGGGCCTTGGCCTGATCATCGGAGGCGCGATTGGAAACGCCATCGACCGCCTGCGCCTTGGCGGCGTCGCGGACTTCTTCTCGCTGCATGCCTATGGGTATTACTGGTACGTCTTCAACATCGCAGATATGGCGATCGTTGCTGGCGTTCTGGTCCTGTTGTATGAGTCCTTCTGGGGCGAGTCGCATTAGCGCCGCAAATGTCGGGATACTGCCGCAGGTCGGGGCCTAGCGGCGCCGGGGTACGGGGATTTTATGCCTTTGAAATCATATGCAAAAGCATTGCTGCTTGCGCCGTTTGGCGCGGCCCTGCTTGCGGTTTCGGGCTGCGGATTCGACGGTGTTCAGCTCAACGGCAAGATTTTCGATGCCGTCGGCCTGAACGACACCTCTGCGCCGAAAGAGCCCAAATTGGCCGCCCGTCAGCCACTTGTGGTACCGCCGGGCCTCGAAGCCCTGCCGCCGCCCGGAAGCGGCAAGCCCAATCAGCCAGAGTTGGCGGTTCAGGACGTCGACGCCAAGAGAGGCGTGTCGAAAGCCGAACTGCAACGGCAGCAGGAGGCCTACTGCAAGGTCAACTACGAAGACGCGAAAGCCAGAGGCGACGCAACGGCTGATTCGGCATCGGGACCTCTTGGATCGTGCCACCCGTCGATCTTGACCGGCGTCAAGAACTGGATGGCCTCCGGCAAAGGCGAGAGCGACGACGAAGATACGCAGACGCAATAATCGCTGCGTCGTCATCAAAAATTATTTGCCGATTTAAAACCCTGATCGATCCCCGTCTTGCACACGTCAGATGAACGCCTTGTCATTTGACTTTTATACTGCCGAACGCGCTCATTGCCCCGGCTTCGCGGACAGTCCTTTCCGTCATCGGATGGCACGTCGCGAAATGTTGTCCCCGTGCGTGGGGACGTCGCTATCATCCGAAAAAGGTAGGCAACCCGCACGCCGTTGCGTACCGTCGAAGGACCCACGATATGCGTCTTGTGACGTTCCCCCGGTTCCGCTTCTTAACCATTTTGGCGCTCTCCATGCTCGCATTGACACCCGAAGCCTACGCCGCCGACACGGCTACCCGCGCGACCGAATTCAAGCTCGCCAACGGCATGGATGTCGTCGTCATTCCCGATCATCGCTCTCCCGTCGTGACGCACATGGTCTGGTATCGCGTCGGCGCCGCGGATGAAGTGCGCGGCAAGTCGGGCATCGCGCATTTTCTCGAACACCTGATGTTCAAGTCGACGGATAAAATTCCGGTCGGCGAGTTTTCGAAAATCGTCAGCCGTCTCGGTGGTCAGGACAACGCTTTCACCGGCCACGACACGACGGCCTACTTCCAGCACGTCGCCAAGGATCGCCTCGGCAAGATGATGGAGATGGAAGCCGACCGCATGGTCAACCTCCGTCTCGACGAAAAGGAAGTCCTGACCGAGCGCGACGTCATCCTCGAAGAGCGTCGCTCGCGCATCGACAACAATCCCTCCGCGCTCCTCGACGAGCAGATGAATGCCGCGCTGTATCTGAACGATCCCTACGGCACGCCGGTCATCGGCTGGTATCACGAGATGCAGCAGCTTTCGCGTCAGGACGCACTGACGTTCTACAAGCATTACTACGCGCCGAATAACGCCATCCTCATTGTCTCCGGCGACGTCACGCCCGATGAGGTCAAAACGCTCGCCGAAGCATCCTACGGCAAGATCCCGAATAACCCCGACGTCACGACCGTTCGTCATCGCCCGAGCGATCCGCCGCCGCTCGCACCGCGCCGTCTCGAACTGAAAGACCCGCGTGCGGGCAATTATTCGCTGCAGCGTTATTATCTGACGCCGAGCTATGTCACGGCGAAGCCGGGCGAAGCCGAAGCCCTAGATCTGCTGATGAAGATCACCGGCTCCGGCACGACCAGCCGCATCTATAAAAAACTCGTCGTCGAATCGAAGCTCGCGACGAGCGCCGGCGGTGACTATTCCGGTTCCAACCTCGATAGCGGCAGCATTTCGCTGTACGCAGTGGCCGCCGACGGCGTCCCGTTGCCGAAAGTCGAAGCCGCGATCGATGACGTGCTCGCCGACGTCGCCAAGAACGGCGTCACCGACGCCGAGCTGGCGCGTGCAAAGCGCGGCTATCTCGCCGATTACATTTACGAGAGCGACAACCAGGCGACGCTTGCGCGCCGCTACGGATGGAACCTCGCGATCGGACGCACGGTCGCCGACGTCGAGAGCTGGCCCGCCGCCATTTCCAAGGTGACGGCGGAAGATGTCAAAAAGGTCGCCGGCGAATACCTCAATCTCAAGGCGTCCGTGACGGGCTACTTGATCCCCGACCAAAGCGGCGTCGCGCAGGCGCAAGACGTGCCTCCTCCCTCCGCAAATAGCGAACTGAGGTGATTTGATGCAGATCCTGTCCCGTGGGATTGCTACGGCGGGTCGCGCCGTGGCACGTCACAACATCGCGTTGGCTTTGGCGATGGTGACGTCCGTCGCGCTTCTCTCCTTCACTCGTCCGGCAGCAGCAATGAACATTCAGCAGATCACATCGCCGGGCGGCATTCAGGCCTGGCTCGTAGAAGAACACGGCGTTCCGCTCATCTCGCTCAGATACGCCTTTGATGGCGGCAGCAGCCAGGACCCCGAGGGCAAGCCTGGAGTTGCCAATTTCCTCACTGCGATGATGGACGAAGGCGCGGGCGACCTGACGTCGGAAGAGTATCAGGAGCGTGTGGAAGATATCTCCATGCGCATGAGCTACGACGATACCAAGGATTCGCTTTACGGCTCGTTCGAGACGCTGACGGTCAACCGCGACAAGGCCGTCGAGCTTCTGAAGCTTTCGGTCCAGAAGCCGCGCTTCGACGACGATGCCGTCCAACGCATTCGCCAGCAGCTGGTCGCGAATATCATCTACTCCGATAAGGACCCGACCAAGGTCGCGATGCGCGAATGGTACGCGCAGGCTTTCGCAGGCCATCCTTATGCGCGCCCGTCGAGCGGGACCGCGGAAACCGTTTCCAAAATAAACCGCGACGATCTCATCGCCTATCACAAGCGCATTTTCGCGCGCGATAATCTGAAGGTCGTGGCCGTCGGCGACATCTCGCCTGCCGAGCTTGGAAAGCTGATCGACGACGTGTTCGGCAGCCTTCCCGCCAAAGCCGAGTTGCTCCCCGTCGCCAAGACCGAACCGCAGAGCGGCGGCAGCCAGCGCATCGTCGAGATGGGCGTGCCGCAGTCGGTCGCCATTTTCGGCCTCGGCGCAATGCCGCGCAAGGATCCCGACTTCATGGCGGCTTTCATCATCAATCACATCCTCGGCGGCGGCGGTTTTTCCGCCAAGCTGATGGAGGAGGTGCGCGAGAAGCGTGGGCTCGCCTACTCGGTTTACACTTACGTTCAGCCTGACCGAAATACCTCGATCCTCGTCGGCAGCGTCGCCACCAAGAACGCATCGATGGCGGAAAGTCTCGACATCATCCGCAAGGAGATGAAGAAGATGGCCGAGAACGGCCCGACGGAAGCCGATCTCGATGCCGCGAAATCGTATCTCACCGGCTCCTATGCGCTGCGCTTCGATACGAACTCCAAGATCGCTTCTCAGCTCCTCGGGTTGATGCAGGAAGGTTTCGGACCGGACTACGTCGAGAACCGCAACAAGATGATCGACGCGGTGACGATGGCGGATGCCAAGCGCGTCGCCGCGCGTCTTTTGAAATCCGATGATCTGATCGTCACGGTCGTTGGCAAGCCCGATGGCATGAAGTCGGAAATCCCGGCTGCTCAAGGTCGCGTCGCAGCCCCGACACGCGGCTGAATTAAGGCCCCGCCGAATAAATCCGGTGGGGCCTTCCGCCTCTTGGCCGTGCCTGTGAAATGGGCTACGCGGGAATCGGTTTTCAGCCGGGAGCGTTTGAAGCGCCATGCAGGACGTGCAGCACCACGGAAGCAATTTCCAGCACAACATCAGCGGATGCCTTGAAGCGGCGATCGGAGAGCATGGCCTCGCGCCGTCCGCTTACGCCGCCTGGCTGTCGCGCATCGAGCCGCACGTCGCGGCGCTGAAGGACGATTATCGCGAGAACCGCTTGGCGCTGCTCCGCATCGTAGAGGATACGGCCGACATCGATGCCGCCGAAGCGGCGCTCGCGCGCTTGAGTGTCGGCGCGAAAACTCTCGTATTTTTCGGCACGGGCGGATCGAGCCTTGGCGGGCAGACGCTGGCGCAGATCGCAGGCTGGAAAATTCCGGGCGTCGCGACCGAGGGCCAGAAATCGCGGCCGCGCACGCGCTTCTACGACAACCTCGACGGCGAAACGCTCGCAGGCGTTCTGAATACGCTCGACCTCGCCGAAACGCGCTTCATCGTGACATCGAAATCGGGTGGAACGGCCGAAACGCTGGCGCAGACGATCGCGACGCTCTCCGCCGTGAAAGCAGCCGGTCTCGAAGCGCAAATTCCGAAACTTTTTCTCGGCATCACCGAGCCCGAGAAGCCCGGCAAGGCGAACGGCCTGCGCACGCTGTTCGCAGAATTCAACATTCCGATGCTTGAGCATCATACCGGCATCGGCGGCCGCTTCTCATGCCTGACCAACGTCGGCATGATGCCCGCGATAGCACGCGGCCTTGACATACGAGCGATCCGCGCCGGAGCAAAATCCGTCGTCGACACCTTACAGGCATCGAAGAGTGCGGAAGATTTTACGCCAGCCGTCGGCGCCGCAATGGCGGTCGCGCTGTCGAAGGAAAAAGGCATCAAGACGCTTGTCATGATGCCGTATGCCGATCGGCTCGGCCGTCTCGCCGCCTGGTTCGTGCAACTCTGGGCGGAAAGTCTCGGCAAGGGCGGCGAGGGGACATCGCCCATCGGTGCGCTCGGACCGCTCGATCAGCACAGCCAGTTGCAACTGTTCATGGATGGGCCGCGCGAGCACTACCTGACGATCATCCGTGTCGCGAGCCAGGGCGTCGGCCCGAAAATTGATCCCGGCCTCGCGAAGCTCGCTTGCGCAGACATGCTCGGCGGCCACACCATCGGCGATATTGTCGCCGCGCAGGCGCACGCCGTGCCCGAAGCCCTTGCCCGCGCCGGCCGCCCCGTGCGCACAATCGACCTTGCAAAACTCGATGAAAAAACGCTCGGTGCGCTGTTGATGCACTTTATGATCGAAACGATTCTCGCAGGCCGCCTGCTTGGGCTCGATCCGTTCGATCAGCCCGCCGTCGAGCTTGCCAAAGTCCTGACCAAGGAGCGCCTCGCCAAAGGCGCGTGACGCGCTTTTGAAACGAGGAGACGGTCGCCGTGGCGATCCGGCAGCTTAGCCCCGAGACGGTCAACCGCATCGCGGCGGGCGAGGTGATCGAGCGCCCGGCGAGCGTCGTCAAGGAGCTCGTCGAGAATGCCATCGATTCCGGTGCGAAGCACATCGAGATCGTCGTTGCGGACGGCGGGCTGTCGCTGATCCGCGTGACCGACGACGGCTCCGGCATGAGCGTGGACGATCTCACGCTCGCTGTCGAACGTCACGCCACCTCGAAGCTCGATGAGGAAGACCTTTTCGATATTCGTTCGCTTGGCTTTCGCGGCGAAGCGTTGCCGTCGATCGGTTCGATTGCCGAACTTGAAATCCGCTCGCGTCCGCGCGACGCCGATCAGGGATTTGCAATTCGCGTTATCCGCGGCGCGAAGGAGGCCATCAAGCCCGCAGCCGCCAATCCGGGAACGGTCGTCGAAGTCCGCGATCTTTTCTCCGCAACACCCGCGCGGCTAAAATTCCTGAAATCGGAACGCGCAGAGACGATGGCCGTCACCGATGTCGTTCGCCGTCTTGCGATGGCGCATCCCGAGATCGGCTTCGCACTGCAGACCGGCGAGAAGCGGCCCGTCGTCTACCCGCGCGGCGAGCGCTCGTCCTCGGCATGGCTCGAACGCATCGGCGCCATCATGGGCCATGAGTTCATGGCCGATGCGCTCGAAATCTCGGGCGGCGGCAGTGGTGCGCTCGGACCGATGCGCGTCTTCGGCTTCATCGGTTTGCCGACGCTGCACCGGCCCGACAGCATGCAGCAATTTCTGTTCGTCAACGGCCGCTCGGTGAAGGACAAGCTGCTGATCGGTGCGATCCGCGCCGCCTATGGCGATTTAATTCCGCGCGGACGCTCGCCGCTGCTGGCGATTTTTCTCGACGTCGCCCCGCCCGATGTCGACGTGAATGTGCATCCCGCAAAAGCCGAGGTTCGATTTCGCGACGCGGGCCGTATCCGGGGCTTGATGATCGGAGCGATGCGACAGGCGCTGGAAGCCGCAGGCCATCGGGCGTCGGCGCAAGGCGGTGTGCTGACGGTCGAGAGCTTCTCCGCCGGCGTGCTTCCGAGCGCGCCGCCCGCGCTGCCGTCGCAGGCCGTCGCGTTCGCTGAATCCGCACCGGCTGCATTCTCGGCCATCGATATGCCAAGCGCCGACATGCGCGTGCCGGAAGCCGAAAAGTCGGAACAATCGATCGACAAGCCGCTCGGCGCCGTCCGCGCCCAGGTACACGAGAACTACATCGTGGCGCAGACGCGCGATGGCCTCGTCATTGTCGATCAGCACGCCGCGCACGAACGTCTGGTCTACGAGAAATTCAAAGCCGCGCTGACGAACGGCGGAGTGGCGACGCAGGGACTGCTCATCCCGGCGATCGTCACGCTCGATCCCGATGACGCCGAGCTGTTGCAAAGCCGCGCCGCCGAGCTTGCCGAGCTTGGGCTGGTGCTCGAAGGGTTTGGAGACGGCGCGATCGCCGTTCGTGAGACGCCCGCGCTGCTCGGCGATACCGATGTCGATGGGCTCGTGAAAGACCTCGCCGCTGAGCTTCGCGCCGACGGAACAGCGCGCGCTTTGAAAGATCGGCTAGAGGCGGTCGCATCGCGCATGGCGTGTCATGGCAGCGTGCGATCGGGACGGCGCCTGACGGTCGAGGAAATGAACGCGCTGCTCCGCCAGATGGAAGCGACGCCCTATTCAGGGCAATGCAATCACGGCCGCCCGACTTACGTCGCGCTCAAACTCTCAGACATCGAACGATTGTTCGGAAGACGCTAGATGCGCTTGCGGCATAAATAGATGCTGTAACGCGGTGTGGGCGCAATCCCCGAGCGGTCTCGCAATATGCGCCCGCTCAGGGATGCCGTGGATCGATCAGTGATCGTCGCCGTCGTTCGCGCTTTCGGCGTTGAGCTGGCCGTAGTTCTCGATGCCGATCCGCGACAGCAGATCGAGCTGCGTTTCGAGGAAGTCGATGTGGCCTTCCTCATCCTTCAGCAGGCTTTCGAACAGGTCCATCGTCACGTAATCGCCGAGGTCGCGACAGATCTCGCGCGATTTTTTGTAATGATCGCGCGCGATGTTCTCACCCTTGAGATCGCACTCCAGAACCTCTTTCAGGTTCTCGCCGATCATCAGCGGCGCGACGTGCTGCAGGTTGGGGTGACCGTCGAGGAAGACGATGCGATCGATGAGCCGGTCGGCGTGCTCCATTTCTTCGATCGATTCCTTGCGCTCTTTCTTTGCGAGCTTCTTAAATCCCCAGTTGTCCAGAAGTCGGTAATGCAACCAATACTGATTGATCGCGCCCAGTTCGAGCTTCAATGCCTCGTTGAGACGCGTGATGACTTCTTTGTTACCCTTCATGTGCCGCTCCAAGCCGAAATGTGCCGCCGCTCTGGCTAAACCAGAACCATTCTAAACTAGACTACTATCGGATTGGAACAAAAAAATTCATGACCGCAACGTGTGTCGCAGCCCATGCATTTTTTTCCGGCTTTGTCAGATTTAGGCGGCAGCGGTCGCCGTGGAGGGCCTGCGGCTGGCGTAGGCGTCATCGAGGCGGCGCTGGCGGCGTTCGCGGCGCTCTTCGATCAGAATAAGCTTGGCGCGGGCTTCGGCAAGCGCGAACGGGCAGACACGCGTACTCTGGGCGAGCCGGTCCATCGCGGCATAGATCGTCCCGACAGCCACGGGCGCACAGCGGCAGCAATTCATTTTCTTGTTGAGATGGCGGAAAACGACGCCCGGCGTCGGCAGCAGTCCGGGATCCGAACTCATGATTTCCGAGACGGCAAGCTCGATATCCCTGTCGGAGATAACGGCGCACGAGCAAATGATCACGTTCGGCTCCAATCAATCGGGGTTCAAGGCCCCGGCATCGGATACCCGCGAGGGTAACTTCGGACGTTAGTTGCGCGAAAAAGTATACTTTAGTCAAGTCACCTTTCGCCTCCTTTGACATAGTACGAAAAGCGGCCAAATCAAAGCCATCCGAAAAGATCTCCACGCTGTTGCGCACGGCGGGGATGCAACGAAGTGGCCGTTGCCCTAACTTTGCCCGTGGACGATGAGAAGCGAGCGCAAATGACGGAAACGGCATTGAATTTATTGCAGGATTCATCGCTCGACGGCCGTGGTTATGATTCGCGGAGCTATGCTGCGCAGGCGCTTCCGAACGGCCGGTACCGGCAACGCCCCAAGCCGCTGGAAAGGCCCGCGTCGCTGTGACCTTCCCCGCCACCGGCCGTGACGTCGAAACCGGCCGCATTGGCCCCGTTGTCACAATCGGCATCCTGTTTTTCATCTTTGGATTCGTGACCTGGCTGAACGGGCCGCTGATCACGTTCGTCAAGCTCGCGTTCGACCTCGATGACGTGAATGCCTTCCTCGTGCCGATGGCGTTCTATCTTTCGTATTTCTTCCTGGCGCTGCCATCGTCCGCCGTGTTGCGCCGGACGGGCATGAAGAAGGGCATGGCGCTCGGGCTTTTCGTCATGGCGGCGGGCGCGCTCGTCTTCGGTCATTTCACCACCGCGCGGCAATACCCCGGAACGCTCACCGGCCTGTTCGTGATCGGCGCCGGACTGTCGCTGCTGCAGACGGCGTCCAATCCCTACGTCTACATTCTAGGCCCAAGCGAAAGCGCCGCCCGGCGCATCGCCGTCATGGGAATTTGCAACAAGTTTGCAGGCGTTCTCGCGCCGCTCGTTTTTGGAGCGCTTGTTCTGCATGGCCTCGATCATTTCGATGCGCGGGTGAAAGCCGCGCCGACGCCGGCCGCCCGTGAAGCGCTGCTCGATGCCTTCGCCGCGCAAGTGCACGGGCCTTACATGATCATGGCGGCGCTGCTCGCGGCGCTGGCGGTCTGGATTGCGCGCTCCGGTTTGCCGGACGTCCGCGCGGCAAGTCGGACGGATGACGACACAGAGGCTCGGAGCATCTTCCGCTTTCCGCATCTCTGGCTCGGCGTGCTGTGCCTGTTCCTCTACGTCGGCCTCGAGGTGATGGCAGGCGACGCCATTGGCATCTACGGCGCAGGCTTCGACCTTCCGCTTGACGCGACGCGGCTGTTCACGTCCTACACGCTGTTCGCGATGCTCGTCGGCTACGTCGCCGGTCTGCTGCTGATCCCGCGGTTCGCGTCACAGCAGGCTTACCTCGCGATCTCGGCGGCGCTCGGCGTCGTGCTTGCGATCGGAGCCTACGTCACGAGCGGTTATGTATCGGTCGCCTTCATCGCCAGCCTCGGCTTCGCCAACGCCATGATGTGGCCGGCGATCTTCCCGCTGGCGATCAGGGATCTCGGCCGCCAGACCGAGACGGGTTCAGCGCTGCTGATCATGGGCGTCGTCGGCGGCGCGCTGATGCCTTACGCCTTCGCGCTCCTGAAACAGCACATCGATTTCCAGCTCGCTTATCTGGTCCTCGCCATCCCGAGCTATCTGTACATTCTGTATTACGGCCTGAGCGGTCACCGGAGCGTACCCGGATCCGCCACGAAATAATTTTACCCGGGTATATTGTAAGTCTGGTTTTACCCGGATAATAAGCGCTCAAACAAACGCTGGAGCGCAACATTGACGACCGATGCAAAATTCACAGCCTTCGACGGCGACCGCAATTTGGCCGCCGGCTCGCGGGCGGAACTCGTGGCCGCGATCAACGCACGCCTGTCTCGCCAGCCTGATGCGGCAATCCTGATCTTTGATGATGCAACCGGTGTCCAGGTCGATTTCGATCTGCGAGACACCGGACATCCAGCTCCGCGATCCACGGCCGACGAGCCACGCGGACCTGGGCGTCCGAAGCTCGGCGTCACCGCGCGCGAAGTAACGTTGTTGCCGCGTCATTGGGATTGGCTTGCGAAGCAGCCGGGCGGCGCGTCGGTGACGTTGCGCAGGCTCGTCGAGGAAGCTCGCCGTGCCAACCCGGGCAGCGCGGATGCGCGCGACGCGCAGGAACGCGCTTACCGTTTCATGTCGGCGATGGCGGGGAACCTGCCCGGTTTCGAAGAGGCGACGCGCGCGCTATTCGCAAAAGACCGCGAGATGTTCGAAACGCTGATTCGCGACTGGCCGCGCAGCATCCGAGACTATGCCGATACGCTCGCGAACGGAGCATTCGAAGCTACCGGCTGATAGACGCGGCTCTCGACCGGCTGCGGCTGCACCGTTCGTTTCAGGTACGACGTCACGGCCCGTGTCGCGGGCGACGCAAACAGAATGTTACGATGGCCAAGCCCGTTGAAGGAATGGAGTTCCATACCGGGTACACCCGCAACGATTTCCTCCGCGCACCGGAACGGTACATCCGCGTCGTCCGGCGCGTGAACGACGAGACCGCGAATACCGCTCGCGGGAAGAAGCTTGGCCGCCGCAAAACAATCGAGCGTCCGTCCGCCGAGCCGTTCAAGCCGATGCTCGAAGGCGCGGCGGCCGACGACATCAAGTCCCCAATGCCGCGAGAAATGCTCTGTGACATCGGAGAGATAATTGGGGCTCGCGATCAGCGCGATATGCTTCGTTCGCAACTTTCCCGGCATCGGCGCGTGGCCCTCGGCGGCGACGAGTGAGATCAAGCCGCCGAACGAATGCGTGACGAGCGCATGAACCGGCCCAAGCTGCTCGGCAACCGAAACCGTCGCCCGTGCGCAATCGATGAGGTTTGTCGAGCGGCCGCTGCTCAAGCCATGCGCAGGGAGATCGAACAGCGCGACGCGGAAACCGCTGCGCCGTATGGCTTCGGCTATCGCGGTCATGAATGAGGATTCGCCCGTCCACCCATGCACGATGAGGACGATGCCGGGCGCGATCTGCTGGTCGGGCTCGAAGACATACGTCTGCACGTCGCCGACGGGCGTATCGAGACGCTCCCAATGCGCATTGCGCAAATGATAGCGCGCACGCTCCGTAAGCTGACGATGGTTCGCCGCGCGCCGCTCCGAAATCGACGGCGTGCAGAAAACGCGAAACGCAGCGTCTCCCGCGACAGCGGACGGAAGTCCGTTGAAGCGCCTTTCACTCCAGATTTTGCTCGGTAGCCAGACCATGACCTATCATCCGACCACGTCCCAAGTTCCGCAAGCGAGACACAAATGGATCGGAAATTGTTCGTTCAAGATAGGCCGGATGGGTAATCTGTCCTTAACCACGTCGCGATGCGATGGATCAAATTCCGCTGCATTCTCAGCGTTAGTTGAACCGTAGAAACCGGACTTCGGTGTCGCCCCAGCTCCGCGCGTCGATCTGTTGCAGGCCCTGAGGCAATGCGATTGGCGCTCCCGCCTTCTCCTCGAGCACACAGACCGCGCCGGGCTTCAGCCAGTTCCCGTCCGAGAGACCCGCAAGCGCCTTTTCGCCCAAGCCCTTGCCATACGGCGGGTCGAGAAATGCGAGCCCATAGGGCCCCATGTTTCCGGCCGGTCCGAGATCGGTCGCATCACGACGGAAAATGCGCGTCTCGCCCGTAAGCCCGAAAGCTTCGACGTTGCGCCGGATCAGCGCGCGCGCCTCGGCGGCCTCTTCCACGAAAAGACAATAGGCCGCGCCGCGCGAAACAGCCTCGATGCCGAGCGCACCCGTTCCGGCGAAAAGATCGATGACGCGTGTACCGTCGAGCGTGAAATCCTCCATGCCGTGCATCAGGATGTTGAACACGCTTTCGCGCACGCGATCGGATGTCGGACGAATGCCCATGTCGTCCGGCGCCACGAGAGCGCGGCCGCGAAATCGTCCCGCAACAACTCTCATGCTTTGTCGCGCCCGCTCGCCGCCTTGCCGCGCGCATGGCGTTCCTTGCGCTCCTCCTGGCTCTCGGAAAGTCCGAGGCTCGCGGCGGCTTTCGGACCGAGCTGCGCGACGAGCACGCGGTGGCGCACCGCTTCGACCGCACCCGGCGCGAGATCGAGCAACTGGAACGGCCCGAACGATACGCGGATCAGCCTGTTGACGGTAAGCCCGAGGTGCTCCAGCACATTGCGAACCTCGCGGTTCTTGCCTTCGCGGATCGAGATCGACAGCCACGAATTCGCGCCTTGCACGGTGTCGACCGTGGCTTCGATCGGCCCATAGCTGACGCCGTCGATCTCGATGCCCTCCTTGAGCTTGGCGAGGTCGGCGGCCGTGACGCGGCCCTTGGCGCGCACGCGGTAACGGCGAACCCAGCCATTCACGGGAAGCTCGAAGTGCCGCGCCAGTGCCCCGTCCGTCGTCAGCAGCAATAGCCCTTCCGTATTGAAGTCGAGGCGGCCGATGGAAATCACGCGCGGCATCTCGGGCGGCAGCTTTTCAAACACGGTCGGACGCCCTTGCGGGTCCGAATGGGTGGTGACGACGCCCTTTGGCTTGTGATAGCGCCAGAGCTGCGGCATCGAGGCGGCCGGTAGCGGTTTGCCGTCGACGATGACTTTGTCGCCCGCTCCGACCTCGCATGCCGGGGTCTTGAGAAGCTTGCCGTTGACGCTGACCCGCCCATCGGCGATCCAGCGTTCGGCCTCGCGGCGAGAACAAAGGCCGGCGCGCGCCATCGCCTTGGCGATACGCATGGGACCGTCGCGCGTGTCTGCGGTATTGGATGTGATGGGTTTGGCCATTTCGATGGATTCGATGTGAGCGAAGAACGCGAGCTTATGACATCGACCGGCGTGCGAAGCCATATGTCGTTAGCGCTCGATGAGGCGCGGGCGGCGGCTGAACGCGGCGAAGTGCCCGTCGGGGCGGTCATCGTGTCTGCCTCGGGCGATGTTTTGGTCCTGGCCGGGAACCGCACCCGCGAGCTTCACGACCCGACGGCACATGCCGAAATCCTCGCGATTCGCGCCGCTTGCACGGTGTTGGAAAGTGAACGCCTGGTCGACTGCGATCTCTACGTGACGCTGGAACCCTGCCCGATGTGCGCCGCCGCGATCTCCTTCGCCCGCATCCGGCGGCTCTATTACGGGGCGGGCGACCCGAAAGGCGGTGGCGTCGAGCACGGACCTCGCATTTTCAGCCAGCCGACCTGCCATCATGTGCCCGAGGTCTATCCGGGCCTGGCTGAAGCCGAATCGGGCGCTCTCCTCAAATCCTTCTTCGTCGCGAAACGTGACGGCTCCAGCACCTGATTATTGCGCAAATTGCGACGACCCAAGCATCTCGTTGACGTCATGGCCGCGAAGGCGGCCATCCACGCCGAGCGAGACTAGCTCGCATTTGCGTTCGGCCTATTTTCACTGTTGCCGTGGACGAGAGCGGATGCGCAATCCGGGAGTGAAGAACCTCTCGTGGATGGCCGCCTTCGCGGCCATGACGTTAGGATAGCGGGATAGGCATGCATCCAAGTGTCGGTGAGTAATCTTTCCTTCTCCCTCTGGGAGAAGGTGGACGAAACCCAGATGAGGGACGCTTAATTTATGAGACGACCTTCCGATTTCCCCTCCCCAGCGGGGAGGGGGCAGGGGCGGGGAGGGGACAAGCGCTCGAAACCTCGCTGATCCGTCTGCTGCTTCATCCATCCCCTAGCCCCTCCCCTGAAGGGAGGGGACAAGCAGACCTTCTGCAGCAAATCGCTTCTGCCTCTATTCGCGCGTCCTTCTAGTGCGCGAAAGCAGGCCGCGGCGCTTTGGCGTTTCGATAGCAATGCGCGTTGGCTCGCTCGGCGCCGCTAGCTCCGGCAGCGTCTCGACCGAAAGCACGCGCGTCAGCTGCTGCTTCAGCTTTTCCTTGGCCGGCGCCGCCGCTTCCAGGATTTGATCGAACTTCAAAAAGTCGAGCACTTGATAATGGCTCGTTCCGGCATTGATCAGAATATCGGGCTGTGCCGATTTCAGCTTTTCCTTGATGATCGTATGCTCGAACAGAAATGCGCTGGAAAATAACGCTTCGAACGCGGTCGGGTCCGGCCTGCGCGAATTCGGAACAGGCACACCCGAGACGTCGATCGCGACCACGATGTCCGCTTCGCCCATGAGAAGGTCGAACGGCAGCGGGTTCGTCAATCCGCCGTCGATCAGCGCCCTGCCGCCCGCCATGACGGGCTGAAAGATGACAGGCAGCGCCATGCTGGCCGCCACCGCCGGCCGCAGCGGACCTTCCGTGAAAATCCTCGGCTCCTGGTCGTAGAAATCCGACGCGACGATCTTGATCGGAATCTCGCACTCCGCGAAATCGGATTTCACATCCTTCGGCAGGATGACCTCGAGCATCGTTAGCGGATCGAGGATCGCGTTACGCCGCCCGAAGACGCCGATCAGTCGCGAAAAAGGCTGCGCCGTCGCGATGAAAAGATCGCGGATCAATCCGAACCGCTGGGCCAGGATGAAGCGCGTATGATCGCGCAGATCCTTGCCTGAGATGCCCGACGCATAGGCGGCCCCATAGAGCGCCCCGATCGAAGTCCCTGCGATGATGCTCGGGCGGACACCTAATTCATCGAAGGCTTCGAGCATCGCGATATGCGCGAGGCCGCGCGCTCCACCGCCGCCGAGCGCCAGGCCGATTTTCGGTGTGCGCGCCAATTGTTTCCCGTGAATCGGCGGGGCATGGGAGTTCGGGGTGGTGATAGGCTCATCCAATCCGAAAACCTCCGCTACACTCTAATCGCGCCTTTGCAGGGCCCGCCAGCCAATATCGCTGCGAAAGAAGCCGCCGGGCCAGTCGATCTTTGCGATGGCGGCATAAGCCGCGTCTCGCGCTTCCGCGACGGTCCGGCCGCGCCCGGTGACGTTTAGCACACGGCCGCCATCGGCAAGAAGGCGATCGCCATCGCACCGCGTTCCGGCGTGGAAGATCTCCACATTGGGAACGAGCCTGGCGGCTTCAAGGCCCTTGATCTCGGTGCCTTTGACGGGTGTGCCGGGGTAGCCGTTAGCTGCCATGACAACGGTCAGCGCGGCATCCTCGCTCCAGCGCAGATCGAAGTCTTTGAGAACGCCGTCCGCCGTCGCGAGAAGCGCGGCCAGCAGATCGGATTTGAGCCGCATCATCAGCACCTGCGTCTCGGGATCGCCGAAACGCACGTTGTATTCGATGAGCTGCGGTCCCGAGGTCGTAATCATGAGGCCCGCGAACAGCACGCCTTTGAAAGGTGTGCCGCGCTTGGCCATCGCCTCGACGGTCGGCACGATGATCTCTCGCATGACGCGGTCTGTGATGTCCTGCGTCATCACCGGAGCGGGCGAATAGGCCCCCATGCCGCCGGTGTTAGGGCCGGTGTCGCCCTCGCCGACGCGCTTATGATCCTGCGCCGATACCAGCGGCAGCGCCGTTACGCCGTCGCACAAGGCAAAGAAGCTTGCTTCCTCGCCGTCGAGAAAGTCTTCGATCACGACCTCGCTTCCCGCCGCGCCGAATGCGCCGGAAAAGCATGCGTCGATCGCAGCCTCGGCTTCGTCGCGCGTCGTCGCGATGATGACGCCCTTGCCTGCCGCGAGCCCGTCGGCCTTGACGACGATAGGCAAAGCTTGCGAGGCGAGATATGTTTTCGCCGATGCCGCATCGCCGAAGCGTCCGTAAGCGGCCGTCGGAATGTTGGCCTCGCGGCAAAGATCCTTGGTGAAGCCCTTCGAACCCTCAAGCTGCGCCGCGGCCTTCGTCGGTCCGAAATAACGGACGCCCGCTGCGCCGAGCGCGTCGCCAAGCCCCGCGACAAGCGGCGCTTCCGGACCGATCACGACGAGTTCGACGTTATGCTCTCCGCAAAACCGGATCACCGCCTCATGATCGGCCGGATCGAGCCGTACGCACTCGGCGACGTCCGCGATTCCCGCATTGCCGGGAGCACAAAAGAGCTTGTCGAGTTGCGGGCTGGAGCGCAAAGCCCAGGCAATCGCATGTTCCCGGCCGCCGGAGCCGATAAGTAAGACGTTCATCAGGTAGCCCTGTTGCAATTCGGGCCCTGGTGTATCATCGAACCACAAACAGACAAGACGGCAGACAATTGACCTCGACATCCTCCGCCAGCGATGCCCGCCCCGGCGCCAATGCGCCGGAATTCTCGGTTTCAGAGCTTTCGGGCGCTATCAAGCGCGCTCTCGAAGAGGGATTCGGCTACGTCCGGCTGCGCGGCGAGATTTCCGGCTATCGCGGCCCGCATGCCTCCGGCCATTGCTATTTCGCGCTGAAGGACGAGCGGGCCAAGATCGAGGCCGTCATCTGGAAGGGCAACTTCGGGCGGCTGCGCTTCAAACCCGAGGAAGGGATGGAGGTCGTCGCCCAGGGCAAGATCACGACCTTCCCGGGCTCGTCCAAGTATCAGATTGTCATCGAACAGCTTGAGCCTGCGGGTGCCGGCGCATTGATGGCGCTGCTCGAAGAACGAAAGCGTAAATTCGCAGCCGAAGGCCTGTTCGAGGAAGCGCGCAAGAAGCCGCTCCCGTTTCTGCCGAAGGTCGTTGGCATCGTCACCTCGCCGACCGGCGCCGTCATCCGCGACATGCTGCACGGCTTCAACGAACGCTTTCCAACGTGTGTGCTGCTGTGGCCGGTGCGCGTACAAGGCGAAGGCAGCGCCGCCGAGGTGGCGGCCGCCATACGTGGTTTCAATGCGCTCGAAGCAGATGGAAAAATTCCGCGCCCCGACGTGCTGATCGTAGCGCGCGGCGGCGGCAGTCTCGAAGACCTCTGGAGCTTCAACGAGGAAATCGTCGTGCGCGCAGCCGCCGACAGCCGCATCCCGTTGATCTCCGCCGTCGGCCACGAGACGGATTGGACGCTGATCGATCTCGTCGCCGACGCGCGCGCGCCGACGCCGACCAAAGCCGCCGAGTGGGCAGTTCCAAAATACTCCGAGCTGATCGAAGCTCTCGACAAGTTTCGAATGCGCAAGCGCACGGCCATTCGCCGCGTCCTCGCCGATATCAGAACGCATCTCAAGGCATCGTCGCGCGGCCTGCCGAAGCTGCAGGATCTGATCGCATTGCCGCGCCAGAGGTTCGACGCCGTCGACCGCCGCCTGTCGCGCGCACTACTTGCCAACACCCGCGCTCACGGCACCCGGCTGGCGCGCATCAGCGGCCGCTTGAGTGCCGCGCCGATTATTCAGAAACATTCCAGATGTCGCGAAAGATTAGAGGTTCTGGAACGCCGCGCCGGGCAGGCGCTGCTCAATCGCGTGGCCGTCCGTCGCAGGGATCTTGATGGTAAAGGCGCCCTGCTCAAGTCCTTGGGCTACCAGAGCGTATTGTCGCGAGGTTTTGCGCTGGTTCGCGACGAAACCGGCGTAGCCGTCCGGCAGGCGCGATCGGTTTCTCCCGGTGCAGCACTCTCCGTTCAGTTTTCAGACGGCCGGGTGGGGGTTATTGCCGATGGCGGGCCGACGAAGGACTTAGGGGGAGACGTGTCCGCCGAAGCGAAGGCGCCGCGTCAAAAGAGCCGTCCCCGCGGAGGACAGGGCTCTCTTTTTTAACTGGCCTGAAGTAAGCTAAAAAGATGATGCACGCCGGATTGATTGAATGCGCCAGCGGAACACGCCCGCTCATGATGATTTATGAATTGTCGAAACCGCACATCGGTACAGAATGAACCGTATTGAGAAATTCTTTGGCATCCGCAACGAAGCGAAGCTCCGGTATCTGGATGGAGAGTTCGAGGTGCTGTCGCCCGGCGAATTCGTGCGCTGCGCGATGACGGGCCAGCCGATCTCGCTCGCCGATCTCCGCTATTGGAGCGTCGATGCTCAAGAGCCCTACGCCTCTGCTGAAATTTCGGTGCAGCGCTACCTTGAACTCAAGGCGCAAGACGAGACGCGCTCTTAAATCCTGATTGCCTCGCGGATCTTCGCTTTGAGGATCGCGAGATCTTCGCTTTCAATCACAGTTTCGATTTTGAGCACGCCCGAGCGATCGCGAAGCTCCGTGCTGACGCCGCTTGCACGGGAGAACCGCGCCAAATCTTTTTCCGTTGTGACGAGATCGGCGCTCATCCGCCGTGCGGTATCGATGAGATCGCGCGCCTCGCTGTTACTGAATGCGTGATGATCTCCGAACGCGCGGCGCGCAACGACCGTCGCGCCGAGACTTTCGAGCATCGCGAAAAAGCGCTCCGGATTGGCGATGCCGGCATAGGCGACGACACGCCGTCCGCGCAGGCTTGCGGCATCTTCCGAAGCGCGCGTCGTCGCCGACAGAAGCGGCGCTTGCGTTAGTGCGCTCAAGGAATCGCGCAAAGCACGATTTGCCTCGCTCTCTTGCCCCGTCACGACGATGGCATCCACGAGGCCGATCTGCGTCGCCAGCGGCGCACGCAGCGGCCCGGCCGGAATCACACGGCCATTTCCCAGGCCGCGATCGCCCGAGACGACGGCAATCACCAGGTTCTTGGCGAGGAACCGATTTTGCAACCCGTCATCCATGATGATGACGGCGTTTGCGGAGGCCGTCGCCTCGATGAATTGAGCGCCGGCGGCGCGGTTGCGCGAGATGACGGTCGGCGCGCGGCGCGCCAGCAAGAGCGGTTCGTCGCCGACGTCGGCGCTGCCGTGCACGTCAGGATCGACCTGGATCGGACCAGGCAGGCGTCCGCCGTATCCGCGCGACAGAAACCAGGGCTCGCGTCCCTCGTTGGCAACCAGGTGCGCGACGAGCAGCGCCAGCGGCGTCTTGCCCGATCCGCCGGCCGTGAAATTGCCGATGCAGATGACCGGCAAACGCGAAGCATATGAATTTTTCTTGCGAAGCCGTGCGGCGGCCACGTTTCCGATAATGCGCCCTAGCGGAGAAAGCAGCGTCGCTTGCCAATGCGGACCGGCGCCATACCACCAACGCGGCTCACGACCGGGCAAGGCTCACACCCTCTGCTTCTCGAGAAACGGTTGGATCGCGCCGAGGGTTTTGTCGAGGGCCCCGCTCATCGAGGCGAGCGCATGATTGGCTTTCGAGCGCATGCTTCCGGCAGCTTGTCTGTCCGCGTGCAGCCGGGTGACGTGGCGCGCAATGTCATCGGAAGACCGGACTTCGATCGCGCCACCCTCACGGATGAGCGTGCGATAAGCATCTTTGAAATTGTGCGTATAAGGACCGGTCAGCACGCACGCGTCGAGACGGATGGCCTCGATTGGGTTTTGGCCACCGTGCTTGACGAGTGATCCGCCGACCAGGGCGACGTCGGAGATCGCGTAGAACGTGCCGAGTTCGCCGATCGTATCGGCAATGTAGATTTCCGTTTCCGGCAGGATGTTCGGAGAGCGGCTGCGTAGTTGCGTCTTGAGGCCGAGGCCGCCGAGTGATGCCGCGAGACCCGCGCCGCGCTCGGGATGACGCGGCACGATGATCGTCAGTAATCCTGCGATGTCGCGGCGCATCAGCGAATGCGCCGCCGCGATGATGGTGTCTTCGCCGGGATGCGTGCTGGCGGCGAGGAAGACGGGGCGCTCCCCGATGGATGTTCGCAGAGCTGCTTCCGCATCGGCGTCGACATGCGGCGGCGGCGAATCGATCTTGAGGTTTCCTGCCGTGATGACGTTCGGAGCGCCGAGGCGTTTGATCGCTCGTCCGATGACGTCGTTTTGCGTGAGGATGGCGGCGAAGCGTGAGAATAGCGGTCGTCCGACACGGGCGAAGCGGCGCCAGCGACTGATGCTTCGCGGCGACATGCGCGCGTTGACGAGCACGAGGGGAATGCCCCGGTCCGCTGTCGCCAGCACGAGATTCGGCCAGATGTCGGACTCGGTGAAAATCGCGACCGTCGGCTTCCAGTGATCGAGGAACCGGGCAACATACTGCGGCACGTCGAGCGGCACGTATTGGTGGATCGCGCGCTCCGGAAGGCGGCGTGCGGCAACCTCCGCCGACGTTGTCGTTCCGGTCGTCAGTAGAACCTTTACGTGCGGATTGTTGCTGAGGATACGCTCGATGAGGGGCATTACCGCGTTCGTCTCGCCGACGCTCGCCGCGTGCACCCAGACGACATCGCCCTCTTGACGCGGCCGCCCTGCAAAACCGAGACGCTCGCCGCGGCGCGGCGCATCTTCTTTGCCTTGCCGGCCGCGCATATTGAGAAACATGGGCACGGCGGGACGGAGAAGAGACGTGCTTGCGCGATAGATGTTGAGCACCGGCCCGGGCGCCGGCGGCGAAGCGGCGGCGAGAACTTCGAGCGGCGTCGCGCGATCGATATCGCCGCCTGCGAGTTCGTAAGCTCGGATCGTCGCCGCATTGAGCGTTGTTTCGAGTTCGAGCCGCTTTGACTCGAGCACGTCGGCGTCGGCGCCGGCTGGAACCTCGATGGGATCGCCCGCGACGAACGCCAGCGGCGAGTAGGGTAGATTGAGCGTCAGACGGCTCCACGTATCGAAGGAGGCAAAACGTTTCGATGCGACCGCCACGGGAACGATAGGCCGTCCCGACATCCGGGCTATGGCGATGATGCCGCCTCCGGCGACGCGTGCCGGTCCGGGCGGAATGTCGGCGGTCATGACCAGCGAAGAGCCATCTGCAAGCGCGTTGAGAGAAGCGCGTAACGCTGATGCGCCGCCCCGGTCGCGCCGTCGCGAGCCGGCGCCCGCCCCACGAATCAATTCGACGTCGAGCGCGCGCATGGCCTCGCCGATGAGTTCCGCGTCACCATGTTTCGCGACCATCGCGGCGACTTTGACGTTTTCAGGCCGAAAGCCCGCGACCATCATGAACTGGCCATGCCAGCACGCGACAATGCAGGGATGGACCTCCGCCAGTCTTTTCAGAAGGTCTTCAGGCTCGTAGGTCTTCTTGGATGTCCGCTCGACGAACTGAATGAATCTGGCAAGGGTGCTTCCGCCAAGTCGCACAAGTGTCTTCTTCGTCTCGGCCATGCGGCGCGGCTGCCCCTTGCAATTCTGTGGCGAAAGCTCTTCAAGCCGGTAGCTGTTAAGCCCCTTGCGGGTCGTAGCTATAGCTAATAACTAGCAAGTTCAATCGAGAACGGTCTCGGCCCTCTCTGAACGAACAAATTCATGGATCCAATCGCGGGAGCATGCATCCGGTGTTGAAAATCGGTCATTCCTCCGCGATCTGATGGCGAGCCTTCTCAAACGAGCAAAACGCCGGTTGCGGCGGGGAAGCGGCGCACTGCTCGAAAGTGCGACGAACGCGTCCCCAGGCTGGCTGAATTCCAAGTTTGCGCCGGCATTATGCTACGCGGAAATGCTCTTCGTCGATTATGGAATTGCTCGAATAGCATATAATAATCGGCATCGCATCTCGAAGGATGTCTGGCGGTCCGCGCAGCCTGCGCCGCACCATGTCAGCTGGCTCGCGCGCCGTGGCGTCAAGACAATCATCAACTTGCGCGGCGAGCAATCCTTCGGAACGCGCTGGCTCGAGCAGCAGGCGTGCGCACGCCACGGCATCACCCTCGTCGATCTCGCATTGAAATCCCGCGCACCACCGACGGCGGCGCATCTGCGCGCAATCCGGGATGTGCTGCGAAACGTCGAGTATCCCATTCTCTTGCATTGCAAGTCGGGCGCCGATCGCGCCGGGATCATGAGCGTGATCGTTCGCCATGAACGCGACGGCGTGCCCATCGAGGAGGCCAGGAAGCAGCTGTCCTTGCGCTACGGTCATATCCGTAGTGCCGATACCGGCGTGCTCGATGCCGTATTTCAGCGCTATCTGGACGACAGGGCGAAAACCGGAATTGAGTTCTGGGACTGGGTCGACACCGTTTACGATCCGGATCAGATTCGCCGCTCGTTCAGGGCGCGCGGCTGGGCGAACAGATTGGTCGACGGCCTTCTGCACCGCGAGTAGCGCCACTCGCACGCTTGAACTGCAATTACGACGACGGGATCGTCTTCTGCAGCGCGCTCAGCCCCTTCGGCTCGAGCAGCCGATGCAGGTGCACGATGAAATAGCGCATCAAGGCATTGTCGACCGAACGCTGCGCCGCGCCCTTCCAAGCCACGTAAGCCGATTGATAATTCGGAAAGATGCCGACGATATCGAGCGTGGTGAGGTCGTGAAATTCATGGCTGTCGAGATCCTTGAGCTCGCCGCCAAAAACGAGATGCAGGAGCTGGGGTTGTTTATGCGTGGCGTGTGCGCTCTGGGTCATGGGCGAACGTGATGGTCCTGAAAAGTGAAGGGCTGAAGTTCGCAAAAAGCGCAAGCGACGTTCGGCGTCAATCGCGGCGTATGGATTTGATACGTCCGGAAGCCGATTTTAAGGCCTGCGTTAAGCGTATCGGAACGCAATTCTGCTAGAAAATCAGAAAATAGCCGGGAACACCGGCCGCTCGAAAAGACGACAGTGAGGCACAACGGCGCGGCGCGAAAGCAGGTCTTTCGCGCCGTTGTCGTGCGTGGACTACGCGGCGGTCAGCTGAGCCCGGCGAACCACGATAACGACATGTCGGCAGTGAGGCCGAGCAGCACCGCGACACCGACGTCGCGATTGGATTTGAATCGCCTTAGGCAGTTGGCGGGATCGTCGATATCGAGCGTCGCGACCTGCCACGACATCTGCAGAAAAACCAGCGTTACGGACAGGAAGAAGACGAGGTGCGCTCCGGCCAGCGCACCGGCCGTCAGCCACAGAATGACGGAGAGACCATAGAAGGCGCCGACATAGGAAACCGTATTCTCTCCGAAATGCAGCGCCGTTGAACCCAATCCCAGAAGCGCGTCGTCCTCTTTGTCCTGATGCGCATAGATCGTGTCGTAGCCGACGGTCCAGAGGACGCACCCGGCATAGAGCGCCACCGCTGGCCAATCGAGCGAGCCCTTTTCGGCCGCCCAGCCGACGAGCGCGCCCCAGTTGAACGCGAGCCCAAGAACGACCTGCGGATAGGAGGTCACGCGCTTGGCGAACGGATAAACTGCGACGATAAGCAGCGAGCCAATGCCGAGCCAGACCGTAAACCAGTTGAATTGAAGAAGGACGGCGAGCCCGACCAGCGCCATGACGACGACGAATTTCAACGCCGCGGCGGGCGTGACCTGCCCGGACGGAATGGGGCGGCTTGCCGTGCGTTGCACCTTTGCGTCGATGAAACGGTCGACATAGTCGTTATAGGCGCAGCCCGACGCCCGCATGGCGAACGCGCCGATGGCGAAGAGCACGATAGCTCGGAAATCCGGAAACGGTTCGCGCGACGCAACCTGCGCCAGCGTTTGCGACCACCAGCACGGAAAAAGCAGAAGCCACGCCCCGATAGGGCGATCGAACCGTCCGAGTCGGAGATAAGGCCGCCACGACACCGGCGCCCAGCGGTCGACCCAGTTGGACGGCGCTGCATCGGCAACGCGCGAATCGGAATTGGTGGAAACTTCGGCTCCCATAGTATGCTCGTTCTCCGACAGCCTGTTCGACGCTATAGAGCCCAGGGCCATGCGGCAGCAAGGCCTTGCGCTCCCGCTGTTTGACGCAATTCGAGGCCCGGTTAAGACCGCAACATGGCAATTCGCGACCTGACATCCGAGCGGCTTTTCATCGCCGACGACCTCGCCGCCGGATTGTCCGTCGAGCTTTCCCAGCAGCAGGCACATTATCTGACCAACGTTCTGAGGCTTAAGCCCGGCACGAAGCTCCTGGTGTTCAACGGCCGCGACGGAGAATGGCAAGCCGCGCTTCTCGAAAGCCGGAAACGCACGGCCGTCCTTGCGATCGAGCACCAGACCCGTCCGCAGGAGCAGGGTCCGGACATCGATTACCTTTTTGCCCCCCTCAAGCGGACGCGCCTCGACTACATGGTCCAGAAGGCAACCGAGATGGGCGTCCGCAGGCTGCGGCCCGTCATCACCGAGCGGACGATCGCCGAGCGGGTGAATAGCGAGCGCATGCTCGCCAACGTCATCGAGGCGGCCGAGCAATGCGGCATCCTCCGCGTGCCCGAAGTCGAACGGCCGGTTTCGCTCGACAGCGCGCTCGCCGCCTGGGACCCGGCGCGAGCACTGATCTACTGCGACGAACACGAGACGGTCGCCGATCCGATTGCGACGCTCCGGCAGGTTCCACCCGGCCCGGTCGCAGTCCTGATCGGCCCCGAGGGCGGGTTCTCGGATGGTGAACGAAGCCGGCTCCTGGCGAAGCCCTATGTCGTGCCGTTGCCGCTCGGGCCGCGCATCATGCGGGCCGACACGGCCGCTGTGGCAGCCTTGACGCTCGTCAATGCCGTTCTAGGCGACTGGCGGGGGATTTAAGTCCGGCGGTCGCGCCACCTTGCCGTTCCCATTCCGCCCCTCCATAAGGCTCCAGCTGTGCGGAGTCCGCTTCGCGCCTATTTCAGGATTTGAGCCAGGCTATTCGGATATGTCGACGCGGGAACAGATTGCCGAAAGCGCACGGATCGAATCGCGTGACGATCTCGTGCGCTGGGTCGCGGCGGGCGAGAAGCCGAAGTCCGACTGGCGCATCGGCACCGAGCACGAGAAATTCGTCTTCCGCACCGTGTCGCTGGCACCCGTGCCCTACGGCGGCGACGATGGCATTCGCGCCCTGATGGACGAGCTCATCGTTCGCTACGGCTGGGTCGCCATCAACGAAGGCGATAACGTCATCGCTTTGAAGCGGCCGGATGGCGAAAAGGGCGGCACGATCAGCCTCGAACCCGGCGGCCAGTTCGAATTGTCCGGAGCCCCGCTCGACAACGTACATGAAACCGCTGCCGAGACGGACGGGCATCTGCGCGAAGTCCTCGATGTCGGCGAGGACCTTGCGATCGGGTTTCTCGGTGTCGGGTTTTCGCCGAAGTGGCGCCTCGACGAAGTCCCGCAGATGCCGAAGAAGCGCTATCAGGTCATGACGCGCTACATGCCGACCGTCGGCAGTCACGGCCTCGACATGATGTACCGGACGGCGACGGTTCAGGTGAACCTGGACTTCGGCTCGGAAGCCGACATGGTCAAGAAGCTGCGCGTTTCGCTCGCGCTGCAGCCGATCGCGACGGCGCTGTTTGCAGCCTCGCCGTTCACCGAAGGCAAGCCGAACGGTTTCCAGTCGCTGCGCAGCGAAATCTGGCGCGATACCGACAGAAAGCGCACCGGCATGCTGCCGTTCGCGTTCGAGGACGGCATGGGTTACGAGCGCTACGTCGAATACGCGCTCGATGTACCGATGTACTTCGTCTACCGCGACGGCAACTACATCGACGTCGCCGGATCGTCGTTCCGTGATTTCATGGCGGGCCGACTGCGCGGCTTCGAAGGTGAGTATCCGACGATCGACGATTGGTCCGATCATCTGACGACGTTGTTTCCTGAGGTCCGGCTGAAGCGCTTTCTCGAAATGCGCGGCGCCGACGGTGGGCGCTGGGGCACGATCACAGCGCTTTCTGCCTTCTGGGCTGGCATCCTTTACGACGAGGTCGCGCTCGAGCATGCCTGGCAAATGGTTCGTGACTGGACGGCGGAGGAGCGTGAGCAGTTGCGAACGGATGTGCCGAAGCTGGCGCTCGCAACGCCGTTCCGCTCGACAAGCGTCGGCGATCTCGCGCGGCAGGCGCTGTACATCTCTCGCATGGGTCTGAAGAATCGCCAGCGCATCAACGCGATGAGCGAGGACGAAAGAATCTATCTGGCTCCGCTGGAGCGTATCGCCGGAGAGGGCCGCACCGTGTCGGACGACCTGCTGCACCGCTACGCGGGCCGCTGGCGGCAGAACATTGACCATATTTTTGAGGAGTTTGCGTTCTAGGATTTCGCGGCGCTATGGGCTCGCCGGCGGATACTGAAACCGCAGTTCAGCCGTTGTTCAGGGTTGTGGACTTAAATTCCCTCGTTTGTTTCGGCCCGCTGACCCGTATCGTGGCATGGGACGAGGGGACGGTCGTATGGTTCAAACCTCAGGGAGCGTAAAAGGATTGGCGCGCGCTGTCGTCTTGCCGGGCCAGATGCTTGCGGCCCTCATGCTTGCGACCCTGATGCTTGCGACCGTGTCTGGTCCGGCCTTCGCCGACCCATGCGCCGACGGCTGCCGCTCTCAGCATAACGCCTGCCGCATGAACACCAAGCTCCTGTATTCGCCGCGTTGCGACTCCGCGCTTCAATCGTGCTTGAGCGGATGCTTTGCCAAGGACCGGTTTAGTGGCCACGAACGCGAGGGGCGCGCGCCGAAAGAGTTGCGGGGTCCGCCGGAGTTTCGCGGTCCCCCCGAGTTCCGCGCGCCGCGATTCCCAGGCCGCAACGAGCATCATTGAATGCTCGCCGAAAAGTCTATCTCTACAACATGATGCAACCGGATATTGCTCGCCACACCGCCGCGTGCGAGGATGCTTAACAGCCGCCGCAAGAAGCTTTTGAAAGACGACGTGGCGCACGGCCGGTTTCGGGGTGGTCGCTGAGGAGATGTTTGGCGATGCCACATATCGAGCTGCCAGAGCCGGATGCCGCAGTCATCCGCCGCCGTCCGATTTTGATCGAAGGTTTGAAAAGCCGTGTCGGCGAGGACCTTCTCATTCTCGATGAGGACGGACGCCGCGCCTACGAAACCGACGCCTTCACGGCGTATCGTAACGTCCCGATGCTCGTCGTTCTGCCGCGTACGACCGAAGACGTTTCGAAAATCCTGAAGTTTTGCCACGAGAACGACATCAAGGTCATTCCGCGCGGCGCTGGCACGTCGCTCTGCGGAGGCGCGCTGCCGACGGAAGACGCGATCGTTCTCTGCGTCTCGAAAATGAACCGCGTGATCGAGATCGATTATGTCAATCGCTTCGCCCGCGTGGAAGCCGGCATCACCAATCTTGAAATTACGTCGCGCGTCGCGTCGAAGGGCTTCTTCTACGCACCCGATCCGTCGTCGCAGCTCGCCTGCACGATCGCCGGCAACCTCGCGATGAATTCCGGCGGCGCCCATTGCCTCAAATATGGTGTGACGACTCACAATGTGCTCGGTGTCAGGATGGTGCTGATCGACGGCACGATCGTCGACATCGGCGGCACCTCGCTGGAACGCAACGGCTACGACCTTTTGAGCTTCGTGATCGGCTCGGAAGGCCAACTCGGCGTCGTCACCGAAGCAACCGTCAAGATTCTTCCCTCCGCGGAGGGCGCGCGCCCTCTGATGATCGGCTTCCGCTCGCCGGAGGCCGCTGGCAGTTGCGTTTCCGCCATCATCGCGGCCGGCATCATCCCGGTTGCGATCGAATACATGGACCGGGCCGCGATCGAAGTCTGCGAGGCGTTCGCGGGCGCGGGATATCCACTCGATGTCGAAGCCTTGCTGATCGTCGAGGTCGAAGGCTCGGAAAGCGAGATCGCCGTTCTGCTCGGCCGCATTGCGCAGATTGCGGCCGCGCACGATCCGAAAACCGTCGTCATGAGCTCCGGGCCAGAGCAGAGCGCGCGCATCTGGGCGGGCCGCAAGGCAGCCTTCGGCGCCATCGGCCGCATCTCGGATTACCTGTGCATGGACGGCACGATCCCGCTCGCGCAGCTTCCGCACGCGCTGACACGCATCGGCCAGATTTGCGCCGAGCACGATCTGAAGGTCGCGAACATCTTCCATGCTGGCGACGGCAACCTGCACCCATTGATCCTCTATGATGCCAACGACGACAGCCAGGCAGATCGCGCGGAAGCGGCGGGCGAAGCGATCCTGAAGCTCTGCGTCGAACTCGGAGGCTGCCTCACAGGCGAGCATGGCGTCGGCATCGAAAAGCGCGAGCTGATGGCGTCGCAATTCTCCGCCACCGATCTTGTCGTGCAGATGCGCATCAAAACCGTGTTCGATCCGACGTGGCGTTTGAACCCGGCAAAAGTTTTCCCGTTGGCGGCGACAGAGACGATGCGCTCCGGCCGCGCCGCGAGCACGCCCGAGGCCGCCTAGCACATGGTGCGTTCGTGACCGAACTCTTGCGACCCGCCGCCGAGTGGGAGTTGCAGTCGATGATCGCCAAGCTCGCCGCGCAGAAGCGGCGAGTCGAGATCGTCGGCCACGGCGCGCTGCGTAACGCCGGCCGCGTCGCGCGATCCGACGTCGTCCTGTCGACGGCGGGCCTCAAAGGCGTCACGCTTTACGAGCCGACAGAGATCGTAATGTCGGCGCGGGCCGGAACGCCGGTTTATGAGCTTGAAGCGCTGCTCGCCGCGCGCGGGCAAATGCTCGCCTTCGAGCCGATCGATCTCGGACCGGCGACCGGCGCCCCGGGCGGAGCATTGTCGATCGGTGGTGTTTTCTCGACAAATTTCTCCGGCTCCCGCCGCATTCTCGCTGGAAGCGCCCGCGATAATCTTCTTGGCATTCGCGCCGTCAACGGCCGGGGCGAACTCTTCAAGTCGGGCGGCCGTGTGATGAAGAACGTCACCGGTCTCGATGTTGCACGCGGATTGACCGGCAGTTGGGGCACCCTCGCGGTGATGACGGAAGTGACGTTCAAGGTCGCGCCCTTGCCGCAGACGATGCTGACCCTCGCTTATACCGGCTTGCCGGATGACCTCGCGATCGAAGCGCTGACAACGACAATGGCGACGCCGCTCGAAGTCTCCGGCGCCGTGCATCTGCCGAAGGGCAGTGCCGCGCGTCTCAAGCAGGCGAAACTGAAGGGTATCGATCAGCCGGTCACGCTGTTGCGGCTCGAGACGTTCTCGACCGCGATCGAGGGCCGCAAGGAAAAGCTCAAAGCTGCGTTGAAGGTGTATGGTACGCCGATCGAACTCGACGCCGAGGAAACCTGGAGTCTGTGGAGCGAATTCCGCACGCTCTCCGTCATGCCGTTCTCGACCGAAACAAGCCTTTGGCGCATTTCGGCGCTGCCGACGAAGGCCGCCGAGATCGTGTTTGCGATTGAAAAATTCATGGACGCCACGGCATTTTATGATTGGGGCGGTGCGTTGATCTGGCTTGAGGTTCCTGCCGCCGCCGATGCCGGTGCCGCCGACGTCCGTCGCGCGGTGTCGGTCCGTGGCGGTCACGCGACGCTCATTCGCGCGCAACCGGAAGTCCGCGCCAGCGTCGACGTCTTCGAACCGCTGAAGCCGGAAATCGAACGATTGACACGCGGGATAAAGTCCGCGTTCGATCCTGACGGGCTTCTCAATCGCGGGCGCATGTACGCTAATCTATAGGTTCTTCTGTCTGACAGTCAGGCGCAATGCACACCAGCTTTTCAAAAGCACAACTCGAGAATCCCGAAATCGCGCGCGCGGATCGCATCCTGCGCCGCTGCGTCCATTGCGGGCTCTGCACGGCGACGTGCCCGACCTATGTCGTCCTCGGAGACGAGCGCGATAGTCCGCGCGGGCGCATCTACGCGATCAAGGACATGCTCGAAAAGGGCATCGAGGCAAAACCCGAAGTCTCGAAGCATATCGATCGCTGCCTGACGTGCCTGTCCTGCATGACGACGTGTCCGTCAGGCGTCGACTATATGCACCTCGTCGAAATCGCACGCGGCCATATTGAAAAGACAGGTAACCGCAGCCTGAAAGATCGCCTGATCCGCCGGGCGCTCGCGGAAATCATTCCATATCCGCGCCGCTTCCGCTGGGCAATGCGTGCCGCTCCGTTGGGACGCCGAATGGCGCCGGTTTTTCGCGCGTTGAAAATGCCGGAGCTGGCCGCGATGGTCGACCTCGCGCCGGCCAATGCGCCGCACAACGCGCGCTTTCGCGGGCCTGGAACAGCGTCGCCGACCGGAGTGCGCACGGGCCGCGTTCTCCTGCTTGCAGGCTGCGCGCAGCAGGTTCTCAGACCTCAGATCAACGACGCGACGATCCGGCTTTTCGCGCGCGGCGGCATCGACGTCATCGTCGCGAACGGCGCCGGATGTTGCGGCGCCTTGAGCCAGCACATCGGACGTGAGGACGAGGCCGTGAAATTCGCGCGCGCCAACGTCGCGGCCTGGAGCAAGGAAATTGCCAAGGGCGGCGTCGATGCCGTCATCATCAACACGTCGGGCTGCGGCACGACGGTCAAGGACTACGGCCACCTGCTGCGCCACGAAACCGAGTTCGCCAAGCGCGCCAAAGACATCGCGGCCATGGCGAAGGACGTGACCGAATTTCTCGACGGCCACGATTTCGGCGCACCGAAACGCTGGTCGAGTCTCAAGGTCGCCTATCATTCGGCCTGCTCGCTGCAGCACGGCCAGCGCGTCACGTCGCAGCCGAAGGCGCTGTTGAAAAAAGCCGGTTTCACGGTGCTCGATATTCCGGAAAGCCATCTCTGCTGCGGCTCGGCGGGCATTTACAACATCGTGCAGCCCGAGATCGCGGGTGCGCTACGTGATCGCAAGGCGGGAAATATCAAGTCGCTGCGCCCCGATGTCGTGGCAGCAGGAAACATCGGATGCATTCAGCAATTGCAATCGGGGTTGGACATCCCGGTCGTCCATACCATCGAGCTGCTGGACTGGGCGCACGGCGGTCCCGTGCCCACCGGCCTTGAAGGTCTCGCGCAATATTCGACGGATGTTCCGCAACCCAAGCGCAGCGTTGAGGACTATATCGGAGCATGAACGTCATCGATAAGGAAACCGCGGCGCACACGGCGCACACGGAGCTTGAGGCTGGGCTTCGCGCACGTATTCGCGGCAAGGCCAAACCCGTCGGCTCGCTCGGCCGCATCGAAGACCTCGCGCTGCAAGTCGGAATGGTGAGCGGTACGCTGCGGCCCGATCTCGGCAGCGCGAAAATTCTTGTCTTCGCGGGCGATCATGGCCTGACGGCGGAGGGCGTGACGGCGTATCCCTCGGTCGTCACGCGCGAGATTGCGAAAATGGTTCTCGCGGGCAGCGCGGGCATCAATGTCTTTGCGCGCGCTTCCGCTATTGATGTCGTGCTCGTCGACGCCGGAATGCTCGAACCGCTGCCGCCGCATGACTTTCTGATCGACCGCCGCATCGCGGCGGGGACAAAAAATTCCAACGTCGAACCGGCCATAACTCCTGACGAGTGCACACAGGCGCTCGAAGCCGGGCGGGCGATCGACGCAGAGCTTTCGGGCGTCGGCATCGTCGGATATGGCGAGATCGGCATCGGCAACACCAGTGCAGCGGCGCTCATCGCGCACGCGGTGACCGGGATCGATCTAGCCTTGCTCGTCGGCCCCGGCGCGGGCGCACCCGCCCTTGGCATCGACCACAAACGCAAGGTTCTCGAAGCCGTTCTCGCTCGCGCAAATCTTCGCGACGGCGATCCGCGCCAGCGCGCCCGCGAAGCGCTGCGGCAATTCGGCGGCTTCGAAATCGCGATGATGGCGGGAGCCATGACGGCTGCCGCCGCAGCACGCCGGATCATCGTCGTCGACGGCTTCATCTCGACGGTGGCGGCTCTTGCGGCGATCGCGCTCCGCCCTGAAACGCGCGCGTGCTGCGTCTTTGCGCATTGCTCCGCCGAACCGGGGCACAAGGCGCTTCTTGAGTACCTTGGCGCACGACCGCTCCTCGCGCTCGATATGCGGCTCGGAGAAGGCACGGGCGCGGCGCTGGCGATCCCGCTCGTCCGCGCGGCTGAATTGATGTTGCGCGACATGGCCGATCTGCCGGGCGAGCATCCGGCATGATCGCCCGCGAGATATGGCTCTTCAAGATCGCGCTGCAATTCCTGACGCAATTGCCGGTCGGTTCAATTCACGATTGTCCGCCGGACTGGCTGGCGCGCTCCGCGAAATACATGCCGCTCGTTGGCGCTATCGTCGGCGCCATCGCGGGCGCTTCGATTATCCTCAGCGCCGTCTTTCTTCCGGTCCCGTTGCCGACGGTCATCGGCTTGATCGTCGCCGTCGCGATAACCGGCGCACTGCACGAGGATGGCCTCGCCGATACGACGGACGCCTTCGGTGGCGGCCGCACGCGCGAGCGACGTCTCGAAATCATGCGTGACAGCCGCATCGGGACGTATGGCACCCTTGCGCTGATTTCTGTGCTCGCGCTGAAGGGCGCGGCGCTCGTTGCGCTGGCCCCGTGGAATGCAGCGTTCGTCATGATCGCCGGACATGCGGGGGCCCGCCTCGCCGCGATCGTCACGATGGCGAGGTTGCCCCACGCCGGTGGCGGCGTCGCCAAGGTCAGCCAGAAGATCTCGGAACTGACGCCGTCCGAGATCGCCGTCGTACTCGCTTTAGGGTTAATCCCGGGATCGCTCGTCTTGGGCGCAACGACATTCATCGCTGCTGCGTTGTTGGCGTTTGCTGCGGCGGGCCTTATCGCCTTGATCGCACGCCGTAAAATCTCCGGCTACACAGGCGACGTCCTCGGCGCGGTCGAGCAGGTTTTCGAAGCCGTATTCTTCGTCGCCGCCGCGGCCCTCATCGCCGGACCGCATTGACGCGTGCGGCTGCGAAGAAAATCCGCGCCGCATTTGCCAAATATCAAAGCACTTATCGGGTCATCTTGAGACTTGATCTCAAGCGAAACGATGCAATGATTGCCTCGCGGCGGATGCGACTGGGCAGAGGGTAATCAGAAATCGCCTATTGAGTGTAATGCGTATGGCGACGGCTGATGTGGGGAACGGCGTGGCTTTTGTAGCCGCACAACGCGCTGACGCGCGTTTGTCGCTATGGCCCGCACCTCGCTACATAGCGGAAGTTTTCGACGGAGCCGATGAAGCTCTGGCCGCGCTCGATGCCGTGCAGGGCGGACTTGTCTCGACCGGTTTCCAGACGCTCGACTGGCTGACTGTTTTTTACGAGGAGATGGCGTCATCGCAACGAGCGATGCCGCGCCTCGTCGTTGTCACGGATCGCCGTAGCGGCGAGGTCGCGCTCATTCTGCCGTTGCTCATTCAGAAGAAACGTAGGCAGACGGTCGCGCGCTTCGCCAATCTCGGCGTCGGCGGCTATGGCGGCCCGATCCTTGGGCCGGCGCATACCGAAGGGCGGCGATCGATACGGCGCGTCTGGCGCTCGGCTCTTCGCGCGATGCCCGATGTCGATCTCATTCGGCTTGAGCGCATGCCCGCCGAAATCGGTGACCGGCCCAACCCGCTTCTGACCCGATGGGGCATTGCGAACGCGCGGTGCTCCGCCAGCCTGCTGACCATTCCGGAAAGCGTCGATGCGTATCTGAACGGGCTCGGCAAGAAGTATCGTAAGGAGGTCGAGCGTTGTTTTCGCCTTTGGGAAAAGCAGGGGACGCCGCGCTTCTATCGCGCCGAGACACCGGAGGCCGCGGCGCATATCCATGCCGTGCTCGAAGAGCAGCTGGCCCCGCGTCACGGCACGACGGGAAGCAAGCGCACGTTCGATGATGCGGCTTACCGCGCGTTCAGCGAGCGGCTCGCCATCGACGGCTCCGAGGCGGGACTGGCATCGCTGTTTGCGCTCGAAGCCAACGGCGAGATCGCAGCCACGCTGTTTGGCATCGTCCACGAGAACACGTTCACGTTGCTGCATCTCGGCACAAGCGAGGCATGGAGCCATCTCTCGCCCGGCCGCCTCGCGATGATCGAGGCGATGAAGTATTTTTTCGCCCGCGATGTCCGGCGATTCGACCTTGGGCTCGGCGATCATCCGTTCAAGCACGGCTTCGGCGTCGAGCCTGTGCCGATCTACGATCTGATCGTTGCCTGCGATCTCGCGTCGGCGCCGCACGCGATATACCACCGCCTGAAGGGCCGTCTGCCCGCGAGTGCCCGCCTCAAGTCGGTGTATCGCAATCTGAGGTCGCGTTTTTCCCGTTAATTCCAGGCGTTGAACCTGACTTTCGCCCGCTCGGGCGATCCGATATAAGGCGGGCTCGCCCGCCGGGCGTTTAAGATGATACGGCAACTATTATAATCACGGTTCCCATAGCCCTCATGTCCAAAGATCCTACCAGCGCGCGTCCCACGCCGCAGGCGCAAACCGCACCGTCACCGCGTCTCGCGAAAGGCTTCCGCGATATCGAGGCGGCGGAGTTGCGCGGCCTGAATGAGATGATCGCGAAAATCCGCGACGTCTACGAGCGCTATGGATTCCAGGCGCTCGAAACGCCCGCGATCGAATACACTGATGCGCTCGGAAAATTTCTCCCCGACCAGGACCGGCCGAATGCGGGCGTCTTCTCGTTCCAGGACGAGGACGAGCAATGGATGAGCTTGCGCTACGATCTGACCGCGCCGCTCGCGCGTTACGTCGCGCAGAATTTCCAAGGACTGCCGAAGCCGTTCCGCCGCTATGCGTTCGGCAACGTTTATCGTAATGAGAAGCCCGGCCCCGGCCGCTTCCGCCAGTTCATGCAGTTCGACGCCGACACCGTCGGAGCCGAAAGCGTCGCCGCCGACGCCGAAATGTGCATGCTCGCCGCCGATACGCTGGAAGCGCTGGGGCTGAAAGGCAAGTACGTCATCAAGGTCAATAACCGTAAAATCCTTGATGGCGTAATGGAAGCAGCGAATCTTGCCGGACCTGAGAATGCGGCGCGGCGACTAATAGTGCTGCGCGCAATTGATAAACTCGACCGTCTTGGTTTAGACGGCGTGCGCCAGTTGCTAGGGCCTGGCAGAGAGGACGAGAGCGGCGATTTCACCAAGGGTGCTGGGCTTGGTGTTGATCAGATTGAGACTATTGCAGCATTTCTTCAGGGCAAAGTCCGGAAGCTCAGCAATAAGAACTTCACTGGAGGTCCAGGATCGCTAGCTAAAGTATTTACAGGTGTTTCTGGGACACTTGCTGTTGATGACGACGCTAAGTTGAATGATTGGTTTGCGCTGTTTGAAAACAATGAGATCGGAAAAGCCGGTGTCGCGGAATTGCAGCAAATTATTGATCTATGCAGATTCGCTAATTTTGGGGCAGATCGTATACGCGTTGATGCGACGGTCGTGCGCGGCCTCGAATATTATACCGGCCCCGTCCTCGAGGCCGAGCTGACGTTCGAGGTCAAGGGCGACGACGGCAAGCCGGTGCGCTTCGGCTCCGTCGGCGGCGGCGGCCGTTACGACGACCTCGTCGCGCGTTTCACCGGCGACAAGGTTCCCGCGACCGGCTTCTCGATCGGCGTCTCGCGCCTGCAGGCTGCGTTGTCGCTCATCGGCGACAAGAAGGCGGAAGCCCTCGGCCCCGTCGTCGTGCTCGTGATGGATAAGGGCGAGGTCGCGACCTATCAGAAAATGACGCAAGCGCTCCGCAACGCCGGAGTTCGCGCCGAAATGTATCTCGGCTCGTCGGGCATGAAGGCGCAGATGAAATACGCCGACAAGCGCAACGCGCCGTGCGCGATTATTCAAGGCTCCGACGAACGCGCCAAGGGCGAGGTCACGATCAAGGACCTGATCGAAGGGGCGAAGGCGGCAGCCGCGATCAAGGACAACAAGGAATGGAAGGCAGCGCGCCCGGCGCAGTTCTCCGTTTCGGAATCGGACCTGATCGACGAAGTCAAAAAGCTCGTCGCGCGGCATCAGGATTGATCGCGATGCCGTCTCCTAACCTTTCGAACGAAATGCGCACGCTCCCACTTTTTTCCCTCCCCCAACGCGTCGCAAGGAATGCGGTAGCATCTTCCGCTCTTCCCCTCCCTCAATGCGGGAAGAGGTTAGGGGTGGGGGGGCCGCGCGTGTGCGATTTCTCGGGCGGACACGTAGCGCGAGAAGGGATCAGCCCATGACCGCGGAAACGACGCGAGAGTTTGAAGCGCTGGAAGCGCAGGCGCAGACGCTGATGTCGGTCTTCACCAAGGCCCGTTATGAAGCCGTCGCGCCAGCGATCATTCAGCCTGCTGATGTCTTCCTCGACGTCATCGGCGAAAGCCTGCGCGCGCGCACGTATGTCTTCACCGATCCGGATGGCGCTGAGCTTTGCCTCCGGCCCGACATCACCGTGCCGACGTGCCGGCTGCACCTCGCGCGTCACCCCGATCCGGCGACGCCCGCGCGCTACTGCTATCGCGGCGCCGCGTTCCGGTTCCAACCGCAGGGCGTCGATGCCTCGCACCCGCGCGAGTTTCGCCAGGCTGGCGTCGAGCGTTTCGGCGATACCGAACGCGAGGCGGCCGAAGCCGACGTCATCGCTATCGTCATCAGCGCGATCGAGAAAGTCGGATTGAAAGACTGGACGCTGCGTCTCGGCGACCTCGGACTCTTTTCGAGCATCCTCGATGTCGCCGGAATTTCACCGCGCTGGAAGAAGCGCCTCGATGACGCGTTCCTGAAACCGCAGTCGTTTCGAGAAGCATTGAAGGCATTCGCTGCTGGAAGCGCCGCGCCGCGTCTGTCCGTACCCGGCGCGCTGCTGGCGTCACTCAATGGCGCCGATCTTGCGGCCAGCGAAACGGCTGTTGCGACGTATCTCGACGACAACGCGATCGAACTGATCGGCACGCGCACGCTTGCCGATATCACCGAGCACCTGATCGGCATCAAGGAGAGCGGCGAGGAAAAGCCTCTCGCTCCGGCCGCCGCAGCGCTTATCGGCCGTTATACCGAAATCTCAGGCCCGGCACGCACGGCGGGCGCAAAGATCGCCGAACTCGTCAATGGAGCGCCGGTGGGTTCGAGCGCGGCTTTGGAAACCTACGATCGTCGCCTCGCGCTGCTCGCAAACGCCGGCATTGATCTCGACCGCGTGACCTTCTCGGCTGAGTTCGGACGCACGCTGGAATACTACTCCGGCCTCGTATTCGAAGTTCGCGCCACGACGCTCGGACCGCAGAGCCCGCTCGCGACGGGCGGCCGTTACGACGGACTGATGCGGGCCGCAGGCGCGGGCATCGACGTGGCCGCCGTCGGCGCCGCGATCCACACCGAGCGTCTTTTAGCAGCCCTTCAGGGAGGCTCACCATGAGCAGGCTGACGCTGGCTATTCCCTCCAAGGGCCGTCTGATGGAGCGGACGACCGATATGTTCGCCCGCGCCGGGCTGATCGTCCGCAAGGTCGGACATGCGCGCGGTTATCGCGGCGAGATCGACGGCCTGCCCGAGGTCGACGTCGCCTATGTGTCGTCGTCGGAAATTGCGGAAGCGTTGAAGGCGGGCAGCATTCACCTCGGTATCACCGGCGAGGATCTGATCCGTGAAAACATCTCGGACGCCGCGACGCGCATCGGTTTCGTGCACAAGCTCGGCTTCGGCTTTGCCGACGTCGTCGTTGCGGTGCCCGCGTGCTGGATCGACGTCTCGACGGTTGCTGATCTCGAAGACATCGCGATGCCGTTCCGCAGGCGGCACGGCCGCTGGCCGCGCGTCGCCACCAAATATATGAACCTCACGCGCCGTTTCTTGGCATCGAAGGGGTTCGGCGACTATCGCATCGTCGAAAGCGCCGGAGCGACCGAGGGGGCACCCGCCGCGGGCACGGCCGAGCTGATCGTCGATATTACGACAACGGGTGAAACGCTGCGCGCCAACGGACTGCGCATTCTCGACGATGGCGTGATCCTGAAATCCGAGGCGAACCTCTTCGCGTCGAACGTGGCGGCCTGGACGCCGGAACTGCGCTCTCTCTGCGATGGAATCGGCGAACGCCTCGCACGTGCGCCGAGCGCCTAGAGTGCTTCCGGAAAAGTGGGCACCGGTTTTCCGATAAGAAG
>NZ_JBAYUV010000003.1:0-155078 GCF_041674905.1 Hyphomicrobium sp. | reverse complement strand
TCAAGAGAAAAACACTCTCTACTGCTCTTTCTGCGGCAAGAGCCAGCATGAGGTACGCAAGCTTATCGCCGGTCCGACGGTGTTCATCTGCGATGAATGCGTCGAGCTGTGCATGGACATCATCCGCGAGGAGAACAAGAACACTCTCGTCAAATCGCGCGACGGAGTGCCCACGCCGCAGGAAATCTGCACCGTTCTCGACAGCTATGTGATCGGCCAATACCACGCCAAGCGCGTGCTCTCGGTCGCCGTTCACAATCACTACAAGCGGTTGAACCACGCGACGAAGAACAACGACGTCGAACTCGCGAAGTCGAACATCCTGCTCGTCGGCCCGACGGGCTCGGGCAAGACGCTGCTTGCGCAGACGCTCGCCCGCATCCTCGACGTGCCCTTCACGATGGCCGACGCGACGACGCTCACCGAGGCGGGCTATGTCGGCGAGGATGTCGAGAACATCATTCTGAAGCTCCTTCAATCGGCCGACTACAACGTCGAGCGGGCGCAGCGCGGCATTGTCTATATCGACGAAGTCGACAAGATCAGCCGCAAGTCGGACAATCCGTCGATCACGCGCGACGTGTCGGGCGAGGGCGTGCAGCAGGCGCTGCTGAAGATCATGGAAGGCACGGTTGCTTCCGTGCCTCCGCAGGGTGGCCGCAAGCATCCGCAGCAGGAATTCCTGCAGGTCGATACGACGAATATCCTGTTCATCTGCGGCGGCGCGTTCGCGGGTCTCGAAAAGATCATCTCTCGCCGCGGCAAGGGATCATCGATCGGCTTCTCCGCGAAGGTCACCGGGCCCGATGAGCGTCGCATGGGCGAAATCCTGCGCTACGTCGAACCCGAGGATCTCTTGAAGTTCGGCCTGATCCCCGAATTCATCGGCCGTCTGCCGGTGATCGCAACGCTCGAAGACCTCGATGAGGCGGCCCTCGTTCAAATTTTGACCGAGCCGAAGAACGCCATCGTCAAGCAGTATCAGCGCCTCTTCGAAATGGAGGACGTGAAGCTCACGATCACGCTCGACGCTTTGCGGGCGATCTCGCGCAAGGCGATCGAACGCAAGACGGGCGCTCGCGGCCTCCGCTCGATCATGGAAGGCATTCTGCTCGACACGATGTACGATCTTCCGACGCTCAAGGGTGTCGAAGAGGTCGTCATCGGCCCCGAGGTGGTCGAGGGTTCGGCGAAGCCGCTTCGCATCTACTCCGAGCGGGTCGAGGAAAAGGGCTCCGCATAATCATCGCGACAATTACTGATGGCCGGGGGTAAATCCCCGGCTCTTGTTTAAGGGGGCTCGATCCCTATTTGTTCGGAGGGAGTGGCAGCAAGAGCCAGCCGGGGCACTTCCTCCGTAACCGGTGTCTAGCACTTGGGTCTCACCCCGCGCTCGCGCTTCACGAGAATGCTGACCGTCGCCATAAAAAGGGACGGGATGCGTGGCTCCTAGGTGGAACGAGCGTGGATCGTGCTGGTAGCCTCTCCAAAGGGTGCTAGCGTACGGCGATAGGTAGTCAAATGAGCGAAGATAAGAAGACCAGGGAAAAGGCCGTCGGCAAAGAACTGTTTCCGGTTCTACCGCTGCGGGACATCGTTGTTTTCCCTTACATGGTCGTGCCCCTTTTCGTCGGCCGTGAAAAATCCATTGCCGCGCTTGAAGAAGTCATGCGCGCCGACAAGCAGATTCTACTCGCCGCGCAGAAGAACGCAGGTGACGACGATCCGTCACCCGACGCGATCTACGAAATCGGAACGCTGGCGTCCGTGCTTCAGCTTTTGAAGCTTCCCGACGGAACCGTGAAGGTTCTGGTCGAAGGCAGCGCGCGCGCCAAGATCACCCGCTATACGGCGAACGCCAACTATTTCGAGGCGGAAGTCGAACGCGTGTCCGAAGTGCCAGGCGCCAAGGACGAACTTGAAGCGCTGGCCCGCTCGGTCGTGACCCAGTTTGAGAGCTACGTGAAGCTCAACAAGAAAGTCTCGCCTGAGGTTCTAAGCAACGTCGGCCAGATCGAGGATTACGCCAAGCTCGCCGATACGATCGCATCGCACCTCGCGGTAAAAATTTCCGACAAGCAGGACGTTCTCGAAACCGCCAGCATTTCCGAGCGGCTCGAGCGCGTCTACACGCTCATGGAAAGCGAGATCTCGGTTCTCCAGGTCGAGCGCAAGATCCGTTCGCGCGTCAAGCGCCAGATGGAGAAGACGCAGCGCGAGTACTACCTGAATGAGCAGATGAAGGCCATTCAGAAGGAACTCGGCGATTCCGACGAGCGCGACGACATTTCCGAGTTCGAGGAAAAGATCGAGAACACGAAGCTGTCGAAGGAAGCCAAGGACAAGGCGCTGGCTGAGCTGAAGAAGCTCAAGCAGATGTCGCCGATGTCGGCCGAAGCGACGGTCGTGCGCAACTATCTCGATTGGCTGTTGTCGATCCCGTGGGGGATCAAGGGCAAGGTCAAGAAGGATATCGCCGAAGCACAGACGATTCTCGACCTGGAACACTATGGCCTCGAGAAGGTCAAGGAGCGCATCCTCGAATATCTCGCCGTGCAGGCGCGCACCAACAAGCTCAAAGGGCCGATCCTGTGCCTCGTCGGGCCTCCCGGCGTCGGCAAGACCTCGCTCGGCAAATCGATCGCGAACGCAACGGGACGCGAATTCGTCCGCATGTCGCTCGGCGGCGTGCGCGACGAAGCGGAAATCCGTGGCCATCGCCGCACATACATCGGTTCGATGCCCGGCAAGGTCATCCAGTCGATGAAGAAGGCGAAGAAGACGAACCCGCTCTTCCTGTTGGACGAGATCGACAAGATGGGTCAGGACTTCCGTGGCGATCCGGCAGCGGCGCTGCTCGAGGTTCTCGATCCCGAGCAGAACGCGACCTTCAACGATCATTACCTCGAGGTCGACTATGACCTTTCGAACGTGATGTTCGTGACGACGGCGAACACGCTCAACATTCCGCCCGCCCTGATGGACCGCATGGAGATCATTCGCCTTGCGGGCTACACGGAGGACGAAAAGCTTGAGATCGCGAAGCGCCACTTGATGGCCGAGCAGGTTACTGCGCACGGGCTTGAGCCAGGCGAGTGGACTGTCGAGGACAGTGCGCTCAAGGAAGTCATTCGCCGGTACACGCGCGAGGCGGGCGTCCGCTCGCTCGAACGTGAGATCGCGAAGCTCGCGCGCAAAGCTGTGAAGGAGATCCTGACGTCGTCGAAGTCGTCGATCGTCGTCACGGCCGAGAACCTCCACGACTTCCTCGGCGTGCCGAAGTATCGCTACGGCGAAGCCGAACTCGAGGATCAGGTCGGCATCGTGACGGGTCTTGCCTGGACCGAGGTCGGCGGCGAACTGCTGACGATCGAAGGCGTCATGATGCCCGGCAAGGGCCGCATGACGGTCACCGGCAACCTGCGTGACGTGATGAAGGAATCGATCCAGGCCGCGAACGCCTACGTGCGCTCGCACTCGATCGATTTCGGAATTCATCCGTCGCTGTTCGAGAAGCGCGACATCCACGTGCACGTGCCGGAAGGCGCGACGCCGAAGGATGGACCTTCCGCAGGCATCGCGATGTCGACGGCGATCATCTCCGTGCTCACCGGAATTCCCGTTCGCAAGGACGTGGCGATGACGGGCGAGATCACGCTGCGCGGTCGTGTGCTGCCGATCGGCGGTCTCAAGGAAAAGCTCCTTGCGGCGCTGCGCGGTGGCATCAAGACGGTCGTCATTCCGGAGGAGAACGCCAAGGATCTGGCGGAGATTCCGAACGAAGTGCAGACCAAGATGGATATCATTCCGGTTTCCAAGCTGGAAGAGGTGTTGAAGGTTGCGCTGGTCAGGATGCCGGAGGCGATCACCTGGGATGAGGTCGCGGAAGCGGAAGCTCTCGAGGCGAAGGACAAAACAGGGTCGCGCGTCACGGCGCACTGACGTCTTGGCTAAGACAAGATAAGACTTGGTTATCGCCCCCGCGCGTCAAACGCGCGGGGGCATTTATTTATGTTAAATTCGAGCATTTGCATGCGCTTTTGTCCGGAAATACGGGCGTTTTCCGCTTGACGGACGTTGGAGATTGAGCGCTTTTACCGACCCATGCACGGTCGATACTCCCCCGAGGTGGCCGTCCCGGGCTTCAGCCCGATGAAACCCAATCTCCGCCACAAGAGGACCTACGAGATGAGCAAGAAAGATTTGATCGATGCCGTCGCGCGTGATTGCGAACTGACCAAGGAAAAAGCCAGCGGCGTCGTCGACGCTGTGCTCGCGCATATTCGCGCGGCCATGAAGGAAGGCCACGAAGTGCGCATTCCGGATTTTGGCACGTTCAAGGTTGCCGCCCGCAAGGCCCGCGAAGGGCGCAATCCCGCAACCGGCATGACGATCCAGATCCCGGCCTCGCGCGTGCCGAAGTTCACGCCCGCGAAGGGTCTGAAAGACGCGCTCAACTAAGGCGTTTGTTATCGCAGTTTCGAGGCGCGCCATTCTCTGGCGCGCCTTTTTTTATTGAGAGAAGCCGCGCTCGGGCGAGCGACAACTGCCCAAGCGTCAGCGCTGCGGCGCCGAACGTTCCGGCGCCGTCTGCGCCTTGGGCGTAATCTTGAAGTTCGCGGAAGCGCGAATGTTTATGCCTTCCGATGCTTGGCCGTAGCCGCGCTGAGGCTGGCTCGATACATTGATGCTGCCAAGACTGCAGGTCGCGGCGATCGTCGCGAGCAGGTTCGCGCACTCGCGCCCCGCCATTTCGTACGCTTGCCGCCGGCCCCGTTCCGCCGCACCGTCGGCGGAGTCTGCTCCGCCGTCTGCTGGCAGGGTGAACGTATAGCTGACGGACACGCTCACGGCCTGATTGCGATTGCCATCGAGATCATACGGGTCTGCATGAGCCGTTACGCCAAGCAACGTCAGCATTGCTGCCGCGCCAAATCCAATCGTCCTGATTGCCACTGTGCACGCCTTCCTCATCCGTTCGGCACCAGGTTATCAAAATCGCTGCCGGGTGAAGCTTGATCTGCGGGGTAAATTGCAGTCGGCGGTTAATGGCAAGAAAATGCCGGGCGCGGGCTCGTTGCAGGCTATACGTCGCGGTCTCGATGGCAGACGAGATACGAGAGACCATCTTGCGGGTCCGGCTATTGCTGCCTAGAAGATCTCGTCGGATGGGAGGTTAGCTCAGCGGTAGAGCGCTTCGTTTACACCGAAGATGTCGGGGGTTCGATCCCCTCACCTCCCACCATTCCTGTTGGTCCCTGGCGACTCCACTTCGCGGAGCCAGCCGTCAGGGACAGCCTAGATGAAGCACTTTGTCCAATCCCTGCACGAGTGCCGTCAGCTCTCAGCTCACGAGGAAAGCATAATCATGCCCGTATCGATGTACGCCATCGCCATTCCGACGTTTCAGAAGCAGCTCGCATCCCTCGAAGCCATTCTCGATAAGGCTGCGGAGCATGCAGCGGCCAAGAAAATCGATATCGCGGTCCTGCTCGCATCGCGGCTCTATCCCGACATGTTCAACCTGACCCGGCAGGTCCAGCTTGCGACCGATTTCGCGAAAGCCGCGCCGGCGCGCCTGGCAGGCCTCGACGTTCCAGGTTTTCCCGATAGCGAGACGACACTGCCGGAATTGAAAGAGCGTTTGGCCAAAACCCAGGCGCTGCTTGCGAGCTATAAGCCTGAGCAACTCGATGGCTCCGAGACCAAGCAGCTGACGTTGAAGATCGGCGGCCAGGAGGTCACCATCTCGGGGCAAGATTACCTGCTGCACGTCGCCTTGCCGAATTTCTATTTCCATTGCGCCACGGCTTATGGAATCCTGCGGCATAACGGCCTTGAGATCGGCAAACGTGATTTCGTCCGCAGATAGATGGCGGAGGACCTGCGATTGTCGTCCGCTGGCGCGAACAGCGGCTTGACGCCCGCGCGGCCATCACGTATTCGGACGCTGTGACGACGGGCGCTTCGGCGCCCGTGACTTTCTGGATTGCGGGAGTAGCTCAGTTGGTTAGAGCGCCGCCCTGTCACGGCGGAGGCCGCGGGTTCAAGTCCCGTCTCTCGCGCCATCCGGTCCGTAGCTGAGCAACTCAGGATAGCCGGACATTGGCGTACCCTATTGTTTCACCTAAAATCTTAGGCGACGTCATCGCTGACGAAAGCTCGTCGCTCAGCCAGTGACGCGTGATGCGCGAGCCTCCCGCTCGCAACTTAGGCGCCGTGATGGCCTCGCTCGAGTTTCGAACGGCAGGCGGCGAGCACCTTGCTGACGTCCGCAGCCGGAACGGGCTTGCTGAAATAAAATCCCTGCAGCTCGTTGCAGCCCGCGGCAGTGACCGTCTGAGCCTGATCGAGCGTCTCGATGCCTTCCGCGACGGTGCTGATTTGCATTTGCTTACCGAGCCCCGCGACCGCCTGTATGATCGCCTCGCAGTCCTTTCGCTTCCCGACGTCGAGATCGCGCACGAAGCTGCGATCGATCTTGATTTTGTCGAAGGGGAAGCTTCGCAGGTAACTCAGCGACGCGTAGGCCGTCCCAAAGTCATCGAGCGCGATGCGCACGCCGAGGGCGCGCAGATTGTGCAAAATCGCGCGCGTGTTGATTTCATCGCGCAGGAGCACGCCTTCGGTAATCTCGAGTTCGAGCCGATGCGGTGCGAGCTCTGAGAGCGTCAGCGCATCGACCACGGATTGATAGAGGTTGCCTCTTTCGAACTGTATTGGCGATAGGTTGACCGAGACCCGGATCGCCTCAGGCCATTTCGTCGCCTCTTTACAGGCGCTGCGCAAAGCCCATTCGCCGATTTCGAGGATCAGGCCGGTTTCTTCCGCGATCGGGACGAAGTCGGCGGGCGGAATCAAACCGCGAAGCGGATGATGCCATCGCAGCAGCGCTTCGAAGGCGATGACGTCCCGGTGCTCCGTATCGACGAGCGGCTGATAATAGAGATCCAGCTGGTTTTGATCGAGCGCGCCGTGCAAATCCAGCTGAAGCTCGTAGCGGGAATTCGCATCGTCGGCGATATCCGCGTCGTACAGGAAAGCATTTCCCTTGCCATTCGCTTTCGCCTTGTACAGCGCGAGATCGGCCGCCTTGAGAAGTTGCTCGGTCGTCTGTCCATGGAGCGGAGCAAACGCGATGCCGATACTTGCGCTGCACGAAACCTGCTGTCCTCCGAGATCGTGCGGCTTGCAGATTTCCTTCAGCAGGCGTTGCGCCATACGTTCGGCATCGGATTTCCGGGCGACGCGGGACGAGGCCTGCAAAACCGCGAATTCGTCTCCGCCGAGACGGGCGACGATATCGTTTTTTCTGACCGCGCGCTTCAGGCTTCTGGCAACGCTCTTGAGAAGAGCATCGCCAACCGGATGTCCGAGCGTATCGTTGACGGACTTGAATCCATCCAGATCGATCCAGTGCAACGCCAGCGTCTGATTGGGCTTGAGATTTTTCAGTGCTTCGTCGAGGGCTTCATGAAATTGCAGGCGATTTGCGATTTCAGTCAGCGGATCGTGGCGCGCCAGCCAGTGAATTTTCTGCTCGGCCTGACGGCGCTCGGTGATATCTTCCTGAATATCGACCCACCCGCCGCCTTCGAGGGGCCGGTTGGTGACAAGAACGACGCGACCGCTCTTCAGATGCTGGGTATGGGTGAAAGTTTCGCCGCGCGCGAGGGCGGAAACATGGTGGTCGATCCAGGCCCGCTGCTTTTTACGTTCCTTGGGATTATCCAGGCCCGTTTCGCGCTTGACATGATTGCGCACCAATTCGGCAAGCGTTGTTCCTGGACGGGTCAAATGCTTGGGAAGATCGTATATTTCTTCATACATCCTGTTGCAGATGATGAGGCGCTGATGGGCGTCGAACATCGACAAGCCGCGCGCCATGTTGTTGAGCGCGAGTTCCAGGCAGCGATTGAGATGTGTTAGCTGTTCACTATCGCCCGCCTTTTCCTGCAATTGAGGTTTAATCGATGGCCGGGGGCGATTGGCTTTAGACCGCTCCTTCTGAATTCGGCGATCCGCTGGTTTTGCTGATCGTTTGACGCCGGAATTTTGTTTCGCTTTTTTTTTTTGGCGTTGGCAGGCATTTCTCATTCCACTCGCACTAAAGTAGGCTGTCACTATTAAGCCGCAATCTGTAAGCGAGTGATTAAAGAGAATGCCACCTTTCGTAATTTCTTTTACATCTTAAATGTATTTAAATTTATCGCACTGCAAAAAAAATAAGACGCGTGGTTTCATAACGAAAATTCAAGAATTGAATTTCGAAAACCGCGGCCAAAGCTAATGAATACGTCATATGGAAATTACAAAACGCGTCTTTGCTGCTTCAGGGTGGCAACAAGCGCTTTTGCCGCTGCGCTCCGATAGGCATCTTTTCTTTGCAAGACCGATAGCGTCCATTTGCCGGGAGATGGGATCAGTTGAACGGCCTTGAGGCCAGGAACCTGCCGCGCCGTCTCTGACGGCATAACGGTCGCGATCGGCGCTCCCTTTACGATCGCGATGATGGAGTCCGCGGAATTCGTTTCTATCGCAATCCGCGGGCGGACATCATGACTGTGAAAATAGCGGTCGATCGGCGCTCGCGTTATGAAAGCGTGGGTGAGGAGAGCTAAATTCTCGTTCTTCATCTCCGTGACGCGCACTTTATCCTTGCGGTACATAGCGTGTCGCTTTCCGACAATGAGGCAAAGCTCGTCGTCCTGTATTTTTTCAACATCGATTTCATTGCTGGCGATATCGCTGAATGCCAGGCCGATATCGATGCGGTCCTCGACGAGTGCAGCTTCAAGCTCGCCTTGCGCAAGGATGTCGATGGTGAGCGCAACCCCGGGGTGACGCCGGTAGAATTCCTGCATCAGCGGGCCAACAAGATGCGTCGTAAAAAGCGGAAGGAAGGCGACGCGCAGAGTGCCGCCGAGCGCATTTGCAATATCCTTCATGGCGCGTTCGCCGGCGTTGAGTTCGCGAAGAGCCCGGCGCACGTGCTCGATATATGTCCTGCCCTGGTCCGTGAGTTTAACAAGACGTCCGGATCGATCGAACAACCGCACACCAAGCTCGGCTTCGAGATCGATGATCCTTTGCGACAGAGCCGGCTGTGAGATGTGAAGCGCCGATGCCGCGCGCGTAAAACTGCCGTGATCGGCCACCGCGAGAAGGTAATGAGCTTGCCGGATAAGCATAACTATTTGCCTATGACTGCCATAGGAAAGCAGTCTTAGACATTATCATGATTTCGCGCCATCTCCTTGTCTGCGCGCGTCGCCTTTCGGCGCTTGCGAGATGCAGAAGGATATTGGCTATGTTGGGAAAGCTCTCTCGAAGAAAGCTGATGGCGGCGGGGGCGAGCGCCGGCATTGGGCTCGGGCTTTCTTCCTTGGGTGCACCTGCGGTCGCGAAGGCCCCAAAGCTCAAAGCGCAGGCGCCCTATTGGTACCGCTTCAACGTCGGTGATGCCGAGATCACCGTTGTTTCGGACGGCTGGCAGATGCTCGGCGATCCGTCAAACTCGTTTCTCGGCGTGCCGAAAGAGCAAGTCCGCAAAGACTTGACGGAAAACTTCATGAGTCCGTCTGAGATGAACATCGAGTTGAACTCGTTCGTCGTCAACAGCAACGGCAGACTCGTCCTGTTCGATACCGGCCTCGGCGCCTCCAAGATGTTCGGATCAAAGGGCGGCTTGCTCGCAAAAAGCCTCGCCGATGCGGGTTTCAAGCGTAACGAAATCGACGCCGTCGTGATTTCACATGGCCATATCGATCATATCGGCGGGATTGTCGACGAGAGCGGTGCTCCAATGTATCCGAACGCTCAAGTCTACATGAGCCAGGCTGATTTCGACTATTGGACTGATGACAAGCAAATGGACCTGCCTTGGAAGAAGGCATTTGTTATCCACGCGCGTAAGAATCTCATGCCCGTGCGTGCCCGGCTGGTCTTCTTCAAAGACGATCAGGAATTTCTGCCTGGCATTACGGCCGTCGCGGCTCCGGGACATACGCTCGGCCATACCATGTTCAACATTCACTCCGGTGGCCAGTCGTTCTTTTTCGTGGGCGACGTTTCACATCATTCCATTTTGCTGATTGAAAATCCGCGTATGGAGTTTCTCTATGACACGGACCCCAAGCAGGCGGTGACGACGCGCCTCAAGATGCTTGATTTTCTCGCGACGAACAGGATTCCGATCCTGGCCTATCATTTCGCTTGGCCGGGATATGGTCATTTTATGAAGCGCGGCGAAGGCTTTCGTTACCTTCCGGCTTCGATGAATATGAATCTTTGAGCGCGCACGAGAATATGAGCGTCCGCGTCGCCGGATAGGGCGAGCATTGTGCACCGCAAGGGATGCGGCGCCGGCCTGCAGCATGCGCTCAATGCCCGCGAGCGTGTTCCCCAAGGAACAATCGCTTTTGTATTAATCTGTTCTAATGGCCGCACGACCGTCAGTGTGCTACTTTTTCCAGGACCCGATTTTCAGGCTTTTGAATTCCTATCACCCAGAGGCAGTGCGATGGCCCGCTGTGCGTTCATGAAACCTCTGCTTGCTTCGTTTTTTGTCACCGGCGCCTTGCTGCCCATGACCGGAGTCGCGCACGCGGCATCGGGCGACAGGATCGGTGAATCCGTCGTCATAACGAATATCGTCATGGCGGATTTCGCCGAAAAGCAGCGCAAGCTTGCCAAGGGGGATGATGTCCGCCAGGACGAGACGATCGAAGTCAACACCGACGCGCAGGGCGAATTCAGGCTCGACGACGAGACGAAACTCGCGCTCGGTCCGGGATCGCGGCTCGTGCTCGATAAATTCGTTTACGACGGCGACAAGAAGGTTGGCTCGATCATCATCAACATGATGAAGGGCGCATTCCGGTTTATCACCGGCGCGGCGGCGAAGACGACGTACGTTATCAACACGCCCAACGCATCGATCACCGTTCGCGGCACCATTTTTGATGTCTATATTCTCCCGGATCGCTCCGTGTGGGTGTTGCTGCATGACGGCGCGCTCGAGGCGACAGGCAAGCGGAACGTCTGCCACGTTCTCGATCAGCCCGGTCAGCTGATACGCATTTCCGAAGACGGCACGGTCGAGAAGCCGGTGAACTGGCCCCAGCTCCCCGACAACGCAGCCGTCGCTTTCGACACGGCATTTCCATTCGTGACGAACGCGCCCGCGATCGATCCCAATCCGATGCTGACGCGTGCGATGATCGTCGACGGCGTGTTTCCGCCTTCGGAGGAGAAAGCCTGTCTCAATCCGCATCCGCGCTTCGGCGTGAAGAAGGCCGATACTGGTCCTCGCCGGACGGCGCCGCCCGCAAAGAAGAGCAAGGTGGTCCAGAAACCGGCAAAGCCGAAGCGAACCGCGAGCCGGCCGAAGAACGACGATGACGATTGGGGCAACGGCGCGCGGGGAATGGACATCGTCATCGGCGGCGGCGGCATCCGCATTCCAAACCGGGGCGGTTATGGCGGCGGAGGCTATGGCGGCGGCAATCGGCCGAGCGGCGGGCGCTAGCTATTCGACACGGCTGCAGCGTTTGGCAACTCGGCGAGGATTATCACGTCGACGTCGCGGCAGTGCGCGCCCGGCCCAAATCGTCCCGGTAGTAGCCCGCAATCGACGGCGGGCAGAGCTGGCGGCATTTTTCCAGTGCCGCCGTCCGCTCACCTCCGGCGCTCGTCGCGGCGAGGTATGCTGCGTGCGCCGTCTTCAGTTCGGCGAATTCGCCGGACGCCACGAAAGTCTCATCGCCGATAAGCGCGAAGATACGTTCCGGACGATCCTTGCCGCGCGGCATCACGGTGCCAAGCTCCAGGAATGCGAAGCTTGGTACATCTGCGGCCGTTCGTTCGCCGACGACGATATCCGCGCCGAACGTCTTCGTCGCTTCCTCAAACCGTGCAGCGACGTTCACGGCATCCCCAAGCACGGAATAATCGAAACGCTGGGGCGAGCCGACGTTGCCGACGACGCACGCGCCCGTATTAAGCCCGATGCCGAGCCGCACCGGCACGAAGGTTTCGCCGCGAAGGCCACTTTCTTCTGATTGCTTGGCGTTGAAGCGCGCGACGTCGGCGAGCATCACAAGCGCCGCCCGGCATGCGTTTTTTGCGTGTTCGTCATCTCGCAATGGAGCATTCCAGAATGCCATCACAGCATCGCCCATGAACTTATCGATCGTGCCGCGATGATCGAGAATGGTGTCGGCGAGCGGGGTGAACAGGCGGTTGACGAAGCGAACCAGTTCGTCCGGCTGCAGTCCTTCCGACAGTTTCGAAAAGCCGCGAACGTCGGCGAAAAGCAGGGTGACGTCGCGCTCGTCGCCGCCGAGCTTCAGCCTGTCGGGATGCTTGGCGATTTCGGAGACCACGGAGGGCGACACGTAATGGCCGAATGCCGAGCGGATTTCGGCGCGTTCGATTTCCGACTGAACGTAGCTCGTCAGCGACGTACCGAGATAGAGCAGCGCGATCGCCAATCCTGGATACACCGGATCGAACAGCAGACCCGCGCGAGAGTAGGCAAGCCAGGACAGCGCGACGATGCCGGCGATCGCCATGCCGCCGACGATGGCCGCGATCAGGGCTCCGCTGCGCGCGATCATCCAGGCGACCAGCGCGCCGAAGAGCACGATGAATGCGATTTCGAGGCCGGTGGCGTAGGCCGGCCGTATCAGATGTTCGCTGGAGAGCATCTGCTCCAGCGCCTGCGCTTCAATTTCGACGCCCGGTATGGAAGCCGCCAGCGGCGTCGCTCGGAGATCGAGCAGCCCCGTCGCCGTCGCGCCGATGAAGATATGGCGCGCCTGGATGTCGGCGGGATTGAAGCTGCCATCGAGAATGCTGCCGGCGGATATCGTGCGATGCGGGTCGGAAGGCGAAAATTTGAGCCATAGCTCGCCGCGCTCCGTCGTTGGCAGAACCGTCTGGCCGACGCGGACATGCTCGATACCGGTTTGGCTACCGAAGGCTTCGACGCCGCTGCCGCCGGACGATTTGACGAAGATCGTTGACTGCCCGGTGCCGACACGAAGCGCTTCGAGCGCTTGCGAGGGGTAGAGCTTGCCGCCGATCGCGACGAGCAACGGAATGCGCCGGACGATCTGATCTTCGGACGGCACCCAGTTGACGGCTCCGATGCCGCGCGCCGCTTGCGAAAGTATCGGCAAGCTTTCGACACCGCCGGAATAGGCGTGGACGAACATCCGCGGGTCATCGCCCGCGAACGAAATGCCGCCGCGATAAGGCGCGATGCCGCGACCGGAGTAGGCTTCGCCCGCGACGCCGAGCACGACTGGCGCGGATGCGATGGCTTTCGCGAAGCGTTCGTCGTTCGAGGGCAGGCGGGAGATCTCCGATACGATGGCGGCGTTGACAGACTGGCCGTCCAAGGATCGCAAAAGCGCGTCGGGAGAAAGCCGGTCCGGCTCCGCCAGCACGAGGTCGAATGTGATCGATTTGGCGCCGGCTTGCTGCAGGCGCGACGTCAGTTCCGCCAGCATCGATCGCGGCCAGGGCCATTGGCCGGCACGCGCCAGCGAGGCTTCGTCGATGGCAACGATGCGCACCGGATATGACGGATCCACGGCGCGCGGCGCGGCGCGAAGATAGGAATCGAAAACCGACAGCCGCAATCGCGATACCGGCTGCGGGTCGGCGATGCGCAGGGCAACACCCGTCGCCAGAAGCGCGATCGAGATAAGCGCATGCAGCGGTATGCGAAAAAGCGCCGGATAACGGGATGCCTGCATGAGCGAAGCCCTGATGCTGTGACTTGCGATCGGTTCTTCCGGGATCGCGGCAGAATAGTCGCACGCGGAAGGCCAGAATTTATAGCGAAACGTTGAAGCCCGATTCGGTGCACTAACCGACGGGATAATCGCGGATATCTCTGCGCTTTTCCTGATCGACACCCAAAGGCCGGGCAACATTCAAAGGGGTTTGCGCAAAGCGCTGACGTTCGCATCAGGGCTTGCGCTCATTTGGCAACACGTCGCGTGCAAATTAATTAGGCGGGTTGTCTCACGATATAGTCATGTAAATATATCGAAAGGAGATAAGGCCCGCGAAGGCCGGCTAGGGGATTGGGGGATTCTATGGCTAAATTGGTTGTGGCCGCTACGGCGGCCGCATGCGCCGTTTGTTTGCATACGCATGAGGCGAGCGCGCAGCAGCCGCTAACGCCTGGCGGCGACGTCACCGCGGAAGAGGCAGCGGTTCTGCCGCCTGTGGTCGTCAGTTCTCCCAACGAGCCGCTCGCCCGCCGCATGGTGAGGAACCGCAAGTCCTCGATAAATAAAGCCAAGGCAACGGGAAGCGCGCAGCAGACGACCTCTGACGAGGATGGCGGAGATGTCGGCTTCAGCGCCGCCGATGTCGCGGCGACCGGCAACGAAGGCATTGGCGGCGGCGGACCGGCGATCGCCACCGGCATATTCACGCTCGGCCAGTTGGACATGATCGGTGGTTCGACGATCACCAACGAAGCCATGTGGAGCTTCAACAGGAAATCGCTCGGCGAGGCGCTCAACCTTCTGCCCGGCGTCACCTGGGCACGCACGGGCGCGCCATCCATCAATTCCAGCGGCTCGCGCAATGAAGGCGATATCTTTGTGCGTGGGTTCAACCGCTTTCAGGTGCCTCTCTCGATCGACGGCGTGCGTGTCTATCTTCCCGCCGACAACCGCATCGACATGAACCGCTTCCTGACCGACGACCTTGCCGAAGTGCAAGTCGCGAAAGGATACGTTTCAGTCTTGAACGGCCCGGGAGCGGAAGGTGGCGCGATCAACCTCGTCAGCCGCAAGCCGACGAAAGAGGTCGAACTCGAAGGCCGCGCCGGACTGATGGTCAACGGCAATATCAGCGATCTGAATTCCTGGAGCAGCTACGCCTACGCGGGAACCCGGCAACGGGGCTGGTATGCGCAGTTGAGCGGCAACATCGTCAGCCAGGATCACTTCAACCTGTCCCGCGACTTCACGCCCGCGAATTCATCGACGCTAGGATATACACAAGGTGTGGCGCAAGGCTTCGACTACGAGAACGGCGGCAATCGCGATCATTCCGATTTTCGCGACTGGCGCATCAACACCAAGGTCGGCCTGACCCCGAACGCGACCGACGAATACAGCATCAATTACACGAATCAGAATGGCGAGAAAGGCGCGCCGCTGCACGTCGATCGTCAGATCGTGCAGGGCTATTTCAATCCAGGAAGTTATAATAACAACACCCTATCAGCCCTGACGGGAGCAATACCGTTCGCTATTGGGGCTGGCCGGAGTGGAATACGTCATCGCTGTCGTGGTTGTCGAAAACTGTATTAGGCAGCTCCTCGTACATCAAGAGCAACGCCTATTATAACACGTTCCAGAATACGACGTCCTTCTACAAGGATGCCACGTACACGGACAAATGGGTCGATAGCCCTTACGACGACTATAACTACGGCGGCTTTGTCGAGATGGGAACTGATCTCATCCCGATGAATACGCTGAAGGGCGCGATCCATTTCCGGCACGACGCGCACAATGACGGAAACATCAACTATCTGCCAAGTCCTCCGCCAACGACCGAGCATGGCGCGCCAAAGCGGCAATCCGAAGAAACCTGGTCGTTCGCGCTTGAGAACACGTTCCACGCGACGCGCTATCTCGACATTGTCGGCGGCGTAAGCTTCGACACCAACAAGGTGCTGTCGCTCGATCCGAGCGTCACGGGTGCGCCTCCGGTGCTGCTGGATAAGCCCTACGCGGACGCCTGGAACTGGCAGACGGCAGCGATCTACAGCTACAGCGAAACCGGCAAAGTCCATGCCGACGTTTCAAGCCGGACGCGCTTTCCAACACTGTTCGAACGTTACAGCACGCGCTTCGACAGCAAAGAGCCCGATCCGAATGTCGATCCCGAGCGTGCGACGAACTACGAAATCGGCTTCAGCGATATCTTCTTCCGCAATGTTCACGTGTCGTCGGCAATTTTCTATTCCGATATCGAGGACAGCATCCAGAATGCGTTCACCGCCGCCAACAGCAGGACGTCTATCGTTGGCTTCAATGCGGACGGCTATAACTACGGTTTCCAATTCTCAGCCGACTGGGATGTGTCGAGATCGCTGCGCATCGGCGGCAACTACACCTATCTCGAACGCCATCTCGATTTTGCGAAAGCCGCAATCGATATGAGTGGTGCTACGCAGGTTGCGCGGGACGCCGTCGCGGTGACAGAGATCGAAGGAACGCCGCGTCATAAGGGCTTCATCTATGTGGCTTGGAAGCCAATGGATTGGCTGACCTTGACGCCGAGTGTGGAGCTTGCAACCGATCGCACGGCGATGGTCACCAGTTGCTCGTCGACGCTGGTCAGTACCGGCGGAGGAGCGGTGGGCGCCACGCAGAATTCGGGGAACGGTAACTGCGGAAAAAGCAGCGGCTTCACCGGCAAGCCGAACTACATCAATATCGGCTCCTACGCACTCGTGAATTTCCAGGCGGAGTATGCTTTCAACGACATGACGTCGATGACCATCGGCGGCATCAACCTGCTCGATGAAAACTACTTCCTCACGGAAGGTTTTCCGGAGCCGGGTCGGCAGTTCTTCGCCAACCTGAGAGCGCGCTTCTAATCGCTTCCCCGTCGGACTGGACAGCTCCTCGCCTGATTGCAAGCTACGCAATCGAGCGAGGAGCCGTCCTTTTGTTCCGCCAACCCTTGAATTCGACGATGATTTGTTATCAGGCAGCCACAATTCCTTGGTTAGTCCGCACACCAACAGGCAACCGAGGATTATAAAAATGCGTCTTGCATCTATTGGCTTGGCTGCAGCTGCTGTTTTCGTCTCGACGATGGCTGCGGACTCCCAGACCATCCGTTTCAACGATGGCAATTTCTCATTCCGCTTCGGCGGCAACGACCGGCGCGGCGAAGTCGAAGGCAAGAGAGCGAGCTGCGAAGTTTATGCGCGCATCGCTCAGGTGCAGGTCGATGCGAACAATCGATTCCGTTGCGGCTATCGTGGTCCGCGCTGGGATGCGGATCTGAGGCCGCATTTCCAGTGGTGCCGCTGGGCTCCGCGCCGGGCGCTGGCGGAAGAGCAGCGTGGACGTGCCGAACAGCTGCAGGACTGTTTCAATCGCCTCGGCGATTTCGACGGCCGCTGAGTCCAAGACGAAGCTAGAGCCTTTCCACGATTCCACAAAAATCGAAAAGGCTCTAGGCATCTTCCTGAATAGTCTGAATAAAAACTCATCTATCATACGAAGAAGTAAACCGCGCAGGGCATCGGAAGTTCGGCTTTCGCGCGTTGTTGGAAGCATCGCAGTTTGAAAACTGGGAGCTTCCTATGACATCGATCAAACAGCTTACAGCAGTTGCTTTTGCGGCTTTAGCGGTCGTCGGATTTTCGGCGTCGGCCGATGCCTATCAAGGTCGCGGATACGGTCATGGATATGGCCACGGCCACTATGGTCGCGGCTATTATGGCCACCGGCACTATCGAGGCTACGGTTGGGGCGGTTACCCGTCTTGGGGTTACTACCCTGCCTGGGGCTACGACTACCGGCATTGCTATTGGCGCCATGGGCGCCGCGTCTGCTGGTACTAAGGGAGGACGTCTGTCGTTATCGCCATTAACGACTGCGACCTTTTGAGCCTGATATAAAATCTCTCCGCTCCTTCCCTCGGAGCGGCAGACGCACAAAGCAACCCCCGTGCTTGCTGCGTCCCGGGCGCCGGCTTCCCCCAAGCTGGCGCCCTTTCATTTTCCGAAGCCGCCGCCTTATGAGGAGACGGCCTCCGATGACGGGCGGTCCGACGACGATGAAAGTCGCTACAACCGGGTGCTTTAGGGAAGTTTACGAAACAGTATGTTCCGCAAGCGGAGATATTCATCAACCTGACAGGAATTCCCGCCTAGAAGTGCCGCGCGTCGCGAGTGACGCCATACACCTCTAGGAGCCACATTATGAAGACCACTTTGACTGTCGCACTTGCCGCCGCCGCTATGATGCTCGGAGCTGGCGTTGCCAGCGCACACGACAAGGACGCCAAGGGCGCCCATCATGCGCATCATGCCCATCACGTTTCACATCATAAGCACCACGCTTCCAAATCTGCGCATAAGCACGTTGCACACAAGCACGCTGCGCATAAGCACGTTGCTGGCAAGCACGTTCACAAGCACGTCGTTTCGAAGAAGAGCCTCAAGAAGGCCGGTTGATTTCGACAAGAAGTCCGATGGATTTCAACAAGAGGTGTGGATGCGAAAAGCCGCCACACCTCTTTATATTTTTTCGATGTTTTCTCTGAGTTCCGCCTCAGATTCGAAATGCGGACGCGATGGGCGGTGCATGACCGCCGCTTCCAATATATCGAGTTCATAAAGCAATTGCCGCGCAACGGCGTCGTCGATCTCGTCGCCGTGGCGTAAACGCTGGATGGCGTCACGCTCGGCGTGCAGCGCTGTTCTGTGAAGGTCGCGCCAGGCCGCATCGTCGTGTTTGCTTGTCTCAACGTCGGAGAGAGCAGCGAGATGCGCGCGATAGGATGCGGCGAGCACGGTTCCTCGGGCATCAGCGGTTGGCTCGCCTGAGAGCGAGGAAATCGCCGCTTCGATGGCGCTGCGCCGCGCTTTCACCATCTCTGCATCCGCGTGACCGCGATGTTCATCTTCGATGCCATGCAGGAGCAGGGGCAGACCGACCGCGGCGACCAGCATCGAAATGAGAATGACGCCCACGGCGATTGTGATCGCGAAATCGCGATAAGGAAAGGGTGCGCCGTCCGGCATGGCGAGCGGAATGCTGAGGGCTCCGGCGAGGGTGACGGCTCCACGGACTCCAGCGATGCTCGATGCGGCAACGACGCGCCAGCTGCCGTTAGCGTGCCCTGCTCCAAACATTCGGTTCACTGCCGCGGGTACGAAAACCCACAGGAAGCGGAGCGCGATCAATATCGCCGTCAGTTCGAGAATCTCATCGCTGATCGCCCATACCTGCTGACTTGCGATGAGATCGATGCCCGACGGTCCGGCGCCGATGATGCCGGGGAGTTGCAGCCCCAGCAGGACGAAGATGATGCCGTTGAGGCAAAAGCTGACGACATCCCATGTCGCTCCGGTCATGATGCGGGCGCTGAAATGAGCGTGTTCGAGCAGGCTGAGTCGGCTCGCGGTAATGCCGGCGGCGACGGCTGCGAGAATACCGGAAGCATCGACTTCTTCGGCGGCGGCGAAGGCTGCGAACGGCAGCAATCCGGTCAGCACGGTTTGCAGCGTCGCGTCGCCGGCGCCTTTCAAAAAGCGGCGATGGATCAAATGATAAAGCGATGCGAGCGCGACGCCGATCGCAATGCCGCTCGCCGCGACCCAGAGAAAATCGCCCGCCGCGGCAAATATCGAGAAGCCGCCGCTGAGCGTCGCGGCGACCGCGATGCGCATTGCAACCAGCCCCGATGCATCATTCAGCAGCGACTCGCTTTCGAGCAGGTGCTTCATGCGTGTGGGAACGGTCAGGCTGCGCGTTATTCCGGCGACCGCCACGGCATCGGTCGGCGATACTAGCGCTGCCACCGCGAAGGCAACCGAGAGCGGCATCTCGGGAATGAGCCAGTGCAATGCGTAACCACCGACAAGTGTCGTCAGCAGGACAAGGCCGACCGCATAGCCGAGCACCGACCACGGCATCGCGGATAGCCCGCGGCGCGGCAAACGCCAGCCGTCGCCAAACAGGAGCAGCGGCAAGAACAGCAGCAGGAAGGTATCCGGATCAAGCGGTAGCGTCATGCCGAGCGGCGGCAGAGCTGCGGCGGCTCCGACGGCGATCTGCATAAACGGCAGCGGGATTTTGATGACGCGCTGAAGGAGAGAAGCGGCGCAGGTCAGGGCGATCAGGAGAAGACAAAGCGTTACGGTGTGTAAGCTTGTCATGGATCAGCCGCTTTCTGCCGCGGAATGAGTGGGATTAAAGACGAGGTCCGGTTTGGCGGACTGCCCCTTACGCCCAGCGTGCCTACAGCATTTTCGATTGCCATAAGTACAATTATTGCAATCTATAAAAAATGCCGATGATCGCGCGTGTGAGCTGCTGCGCCGGCCGCCTCTGGAGGCATCGGGCAGGGCGGTTGGAGATGGCCGAGCTGGCTGCTCCGCTGGCCGCTTGGCGGCGGATCCGAATCGCCCTCCCGGCCGAGCGCTCGCCTGAAGGCTGCAATTCCTGCGGCAGGAGGACGCCACCACGACATCGGGTAAGTCGACCCCGGTTTATCTGCTAGACATATAGTCCCAGCTTTTTGAGGCACTCCCGAGTTGCACCGCAATAGGACCTGGGTTAACACCGGGGCGTGCGCGGCTGCATCGAGCGCCTTTGCAGGCTCCGTGCCCTGAGTGGACGAGATGCGATGGTCGATCTGACTTCTCACTACCTGCCAATAGCGATCTTTATCGCCGTTGCGCTGTTTATTGGCGCGGCCCTGATGGTGGCGCCGTTTCTGGTCGCGTACCGCAATCCGGACCCCGAAAAGGTGTCCGCGTACGAATGCGGCTTCAACGCCTTCGACGATGCGCGCATGAAGTTCGACGTGCGGTTCTACCTCGTCTCGATCCTGTTCATCGTCTTCGATCTCGAAATCGCGTTTCTGTTTCCGTGGGCCGTGGCGTTCAAGGACATCGGCGTGTTCGGGTTCTGGTCGATGATGGCGTTCCTCGGCGTCCTGACGGTCGGCTTTATCTATGAGTGGAAGAAGGGCGCGCTCGAATGGGAGTGATACGCACGAACGACGGGCACATCGTCTTCGACCGCGCTTTGGATAAGGCGCGCGAAGGTGTGTCGGGCGCTGCTACCCCGCTCGTTCGTCCCGACGACCCGTTCTTCACCGGAATTTCCAACGAGCTGGCCGATAAGGGCTTTCTCGTAACGACCGTCGACGACCTCATCAACTGGGCGCGTACCGGTTCGCTGATGTGGATGACGTTCGGTCTCGCTTGCTGCGCCGTTGAGATGATGCAGGCTTCGATGCCGCGCTACGATCTCGAACGCTTCGGCTTTGCACCCCGCGCGTCACCGCGCCAATCCGACGTGATGATCGTCGCTGGCACGCTGACCAACAAAATGGCCCCGGCGCTGCGCAAGGTCTACGACCAGATGCCGGAGCCGCGCTACGTAATCTCGATGGGAAGCTGCGCCAACGGCGGCGGCTACTATCATTACTCTTACGCCGTTGTGCGCGGTTGCGATCGCGTCGTCCCGGTCGATGTCTATGTTCCGGGTTGCCCGCCGACCGCCGAGGCGCTGGTTTATGGAATTCTGCTGCTACAACGCAAAATCCGCCGCACGGGAACGATCGAGAGATAGGCAACTCGGAAAGGCCGTACCGTGAACCGCCGCCTGATCCATGCTGCTGCCGGCACTCTTACCGCTTTCGTTGCGGCCGCCGCCGCACCGCAGCCGTCTTTCGCGGCGGATGACGGCCCAAGCCTGATCGGCACATGGTCGGGCCACACAAATTCGATCGGCGATATCTATGGCCTCAGAACGCGTGAGCGCACCGTCCATATCACGGAGCAGACGGACCGGCGGTTTCGCGGATATTTCGTCTACGAGGGCGGCCGCCGCGATTTCTTTGGTGTCGTTTTCCCGGACAATACGTCGTTCGCGTGGACGTCGACGGCCGCGAAAGCCGTGACCGAAGGCCGAATTCTCGCCGACAACCACATCGCGGCCTGTTACATCGAAGCCGGCGCGGAGGCGACCGCCGGTTGTTCCGATCTTACGCGAATTGACAAAAAGCCTTGAGGCGGATGCTGCTCTGATGGATATCGCAAACCTAGTAACTCATGTCGGCACGCTTTTCGGAGCCGACGTTCTGGCCTCGAGCACCGCCTTCGGCGAGGCGTCGGTTTCCGTGCCGCTCGACCGGATCGTCGAGATCCTGACGAAGCTGCGCGACGACCCCCAGTCCCAGTTCGAGATCCTGATCGATATCTGCGGCGTCGATTATCCCGAACGCGCCCAACGGTTCGAGGTCGTCTATCATCTCCTTTCGCCGCGTCTCAATCAGCGCCTGCGCGTCAAGATCGCGACCGACGAGACGACGGCGGTGCCAAGCGTCAACGACGTCTTTCCCGCCGCCAACTGGTATGAGCGTGAAGCTTACGACCTCTACGGCATCCGCTTCATCGGGCATCCCGACCTCCGGCGCCTCCTGACCGACTACGGCTTCCAGGGCCATCCGCTGCGCAAGGACTTCCCGCTGACCGGTTACGTCGAGGTTCGCTACGACGACGAAAAGAAGCGCGTCGTCTACGAGCCGGTCAAGCTCACGCAGGAATTCCGCGATTTCGATTTCGAAAGCCCCTGGGAGGGTCCGAACTACATCATTCCAGGCGACGAAAAAGCACAGCGTTCATGACGGCGGCCGAGGCGTCGGCTCGGCTTCCGTTTCCCATCATCCGCAGCATGGCATGTGAATGGAATTTGAAACGAATGTAGCCATCTCGGCCGGACTGATGGTCGCTGCATTCGTTCTCGATTGGCCGCGCGCAATCGCGGGTGTCATTTTCGGACTTCTGGGCCGGTTTCTGCCCTACGCGACGATCATCGTTCCGCTCGGCGTCGTGATCATCGCGATCGGCGGCGAGTTCATTTATCCGCTGGTCGGGCGCACCGGAGCGCCAAGCCTGTCGTCATTTGCGCTAGGGTTGTTTTCGGTCGCGGCGACGGCGTCAAACCTCTATATAACAATCCGCAATTTGAAAGACAGACTGTGAGGACTGACGCGGTGAAATCTTCGCTTCAGGCTGGAGCGCGCACGGAGTTTTCGTTTCGCGTCCCGGCGACGAAAACGGTGCCGCATCTTTATCCCGAGGCCCGCGAGTTCCAGCTCATGCCGACCGTCTTTGCGACCGGCTTCATGGTCGGGCTGATGGAATGGACGTGCCTGCACATCCTCGAGGAGCATCTCGATCAAGGCGAAGGCTCGCTCGGCGTGCATATCAATGTGTCACACGTGGCGGCGACTGTTCCAGGGCAAACGGTCACGGTCGAGGCCGAGTGCACGAAAGTCGCGGGGCGTCGCGTATTTTTCCACGTTAAAGCCCACGACGGCATTGACCTGATCGGCGAGGGCGAGCATGAGCGCGTGATCGTCGATTGGGAGAAATTCGAGCAGCGCGTCAACGACAAGGCGAAGCGCGCGCGTCTCTCTCCAATTACGCGGGGAACTGGTTGAAAATGGCCGAAACGGAAATCCGCAACTTCAACATCAATTTCGGGCCGCAGCATCCGGCGGCGCACGGCGTGTTGCGGCTCGTGCTGGAACTCGACGGCGAAGTCGTCGAGCGGGTCGACCCGCATATCGGCCTCTTGCACCGTGGCACCGAGAAGCTCATCGAGCACAAGACCTACACGCAGGCGATCGGCTATTTCGACCGTCTCGACTACGTGGCTCCGATGAACCAGGAGCACGCATTCTGTCTGGCGGCCGAACGCCTTCTCGGCATCACCGTTCCGCGCCGTGGGCAGCTGATCCGCGTTCTCTATTCCGAAATCGGCCGAATCCTGTCGCATCTCCTGAATGTCACGACCCAGGCCATGGACGTCGGCGCGCTGACGCCGCCGCTGTGGGGCTTCGAGGAACGCGAGAAGCTGATGGTGTTCTACGAGCGCGCATCGGGCGCGCGCATGCACGCCAAGTATTTCCGCATCGGTGGCGTGCATCAGGATTTGCCGGAAAAGCTGATCGACGACATCTATGCCTTCTGCGATCCGTTCCTGAAGGTGGTCGACGACATCGACGTGCTGTTGACGGAAAACCGTATCTTCAAGCAGCGCAACGTCGATATCGGCGTCGTTTCGCTCGATGAGGCGTTCGCCTGGGGGTTTTCGGGCGTCATGGTGCGCGGCTCCGGCGCGGCCTGGGATCTGCGCAAGTCGCAGCCCTATGAATGCTACGCCGAACTCGATTTCGATATTCCGATCGGCAAGAACGGCGACTGTTACGACAGATATTTGATCCGCATGCAGGAAATGCGGGAATCGACCAAGCTCATGAAGCAGTGCTGCGAACTCTTGAAATCGCCGGGCGGGCAGGGGCCGCACTCCGCCGAAAACAAGAAAGTCGTGCCGCCGACGCGCGGAGAGATGAAGCGCTCGATGGAAGCGCTGATCCACCACTTCAAGCTCTATACCGAAGGCTTCCACGTGCCGGCCGGCGATGTCTATGCGGCGGTCGAAGCTCCGAAGGGCGAGTTCGGCGTCTATCTCGTGGCGGATGGCTCCAATAAGCCCTACCGCTGCAAGATCCGCGCGCCAGGCTTTCCGCACCTCGCGGCCATGGATTTCATGAACAGGGGCCACATGCTGGCCGACGTCTCGGCCATCATCGGGTCTCTCGATATCGTTTTCGGAGAGATCGACCGCTAGAGTGCTTCCGGAAAAGTGGGAACCGGTTTTCCGGTAAGAAGCACGACAAAACAAAGACCTAGAGTGCTTCCGGAAAAGTGGGAACCGGTTTTCCGATAAGAAGTACGACAAACCAAGACCTAGAGCCGATCCGCGATTCAACGACAAAGCGGAAAGGCTCTGGGAGCGAGCGTCGCAAGACTGTCTCGCATGTGCGTTAGATGCATCCGCGGCGCTGCTCTACGTTTGCCTGGGCATTGGGCAGCGAGCGGCGCGCGTAGGCCTTGGCGGTCGCCTTTTGCGGAAGGCGGCCCGGATAAGCGCGGCTTCCCTCCGGCGCGGAAGGTGGACTAGCATCTGCCTTAAACCCCTGGCACAACGACGCCTCGTGTTTTGGAAGCCGTAAGCAATCCAAGGTGATGCGTATGATCAACAGTGCAAGCCCGGTCGTCGACAATCTCTTTCTGTTGGCGGTCGTCGCGCTGGGATGGGGTCTAAGTCTTTCTACCTATCGCCTTTTCGCCCGCTCGCGCGGGTGGCCCATGGGAGCTCTGCAGGCCGACGCCCCGTTCATTCCTGTGTTGATCGGACTTGTCGGATTGTTTGCCGGACTGATCTTCGCGACGGCGAGGGGCGCTGACGATGGCGGCTGGGTCATCATTGCTTTCGGCCTCTTGTTCGCGGTGTTGTGGACCGGGTTCCTGCGCGTCGCCTCGCAGCTCTCGCTGATCCTGGCGCCGATCGCGACGTTCCTTTTGCTGCTCGGCTGGCTCGCTGTGCCGCTCGGTTTTGCCGAACGCCGGTGGGCGACGGAACGCCCGTCCGAAACACTAGAGCGGCGTGGAATTTTAAAACCTGATTCGTCGCTTGCAGTGCCCAACCCTCCGGCCTCCGATACGGTTCCTTGATCCTCATCAAACCGTTCTGAGGCCGAGACCCATTGGTCGCACCTGCTTGCTGTTTATCACGGCCGCATCATGCTTTCGCCGCATCTGCAAATCCTTGCCTAGTCGTCGTCTTCCGCGTACTGGACCGTGTTGACGCTCGAAGGGTAATGTCGATTTGCAAGAGTCGGCATTCGCGTGGCGGGGCAAGGTCTTCCATCTGACCTGACCACGTTATATTCGGCGCCGCGACCCTTGGTTTTCAGGAGCCGTTGATGGCTGTTCGCCGAGTGCATCCCGATCAACCCGCTGAGTTTGCTTTTTCGGCGGAGAATTTTGCGTGGGCACAAGAGACGATTGCCAAATATCCTCACGGAAAGCAGGCATCCGCCGTCATTCCGTTGTTGTGGCGCGCGCAGGAACAATCGGGCGGATGGCTTCCCGAACCTGCGATCCGCGCCGTTTGCGATCTTCTCGGCATGGCCCACATCCGGGGCATGGAAGTCGCGACGTTCTACACGATGTTTCAGTTGTCGCCGGTCGGGACGAAGGCGCACGTGCAGGTCTGCGGGACGACGCCGTGCATGCTGCGCGGATCGCGCGATCTGATCTCGGTTTGTCAGCACCGCATCAACGAGCACCAGCACACGCCGAACGAAGACGGCACGCTGTCGTGGGAGGAAGTCGAGTGCATCGGCGTTTGCGCCAACGCGCCGGTTGTCCAGATCGGCAAGGATACGTACGAGGATTTGACGGCAGAGCAATTTGAAGAAATGCTCAATGGTTTTGCAGCGGGCAAGCCGCCGAAGCCGGGATCGCAAACCGGCCGCACGGCCTCGTGCCCCTCGGGCGGTCCGACGAGTCTCACGGATCAATCGCTTTACGATGGCTCGACGGTCGACGCCTGGAGGAAGCGCTTCGAAGAAACATCGGACGCAAGCGACACGGTGCCCGCAGCTTCGCCTGCGCCAGCGGCAGCCGCACCTCCCGTTCATCCCGCAGCGCTGACCGCGATGGCGAATGCCGGACTCGTCAAGGAACTCGAGGCGCGGGGCGGCGGCAAGGCGATGTCTGCCGGTGAGCTCGATAAGATCAAGGCCGACATGCTGCGCGATCGTGCGATCGCGGCGGCGCGCGGAGATACGGAACCGGAGCTGTTTCGCGAACCGCGCGGCGGCAACGGCGATGACCTCTCGCTGATCTGGGGCGTTGCCGATAAGATGGTCGAAAAGCTGAATGCCATCGGTGTCTGGCACTTCGATCAGATCGCGAAATGGACGCCCGGGAACGTCGCCTGGTTCGAAAGCCAGCTCGATGGTTTCAAGGGACGCGTGACGCGAGAAAAATGGATCGAGCAGGCACAAAAGCTCGCGTCGGGTTGGCGACCGGAGAGTAAAGCCGGTGAAAGGCCGAAGGATTAGCTCGCATGCTTCATGATCGCGATCGCATCTTTCGAAATCTTTATGGTTTCCACGACGCACGCCTTAAGGGCGCGATAAGCCGTGGCGCCTGGGACGGCACGAAGTTTTTCATCGACAAGGGCCACGACTACATCATCGACGAGGTGAAGAAGTCGGGTTTGCGCGGACGCGGCGGCGCCGGCTTCCCAACGGGCCTCAAGTGGTCGTTCATGCCGAAGGCGGATCAGCGCCCGAGCTATCTCGTCATCAACGCCGACGAGTCGGAGCCCGGGTCCTGCAAGGACCGCGAGATCATGAGGCATGATCCACATCTCCTGATCGAGGGCGCACTGCTCGCCGCCTTCGCGATGCGCGCACACACCAGCTACATCTATGTGCGCGGCGAATACATCCGCGAACGCGAAGCGCTGCAGCGTGCCGTTGACGAAGCTTACGCGGCGAAGCTGATCGGCAAGAACAACGTCCATGGATGGGACTTCGATCTCTACGTCCATCACGGCGCCGGCGCCTACATCTGTGGCGAAGAAACCGCGATGCTCGAAAGCATCGAAGGCAAGAAGGGTCAGCCGCGTCTAAAGCCGCCGTTTCCCGCCAACGTCGGTCTCTATGGCGCGCCGACCACGATCAACAACGTCGAGAGCATCGCGGTCACGGGTGATATTCTGCGGCGCGGCGCGAGCTGGTTTGCGGCCCTCGGCCTGCCGAACAACACCGGCACTAAGCTGTTCCAGATTTCCGGTCACGTCGAGCGGCCGTGCACCGTCGAAGAAGAGATGGGCATTCCGCTCAAGGAACTGATCGACAAGCATTGCGGCGGCATTCGTGGCGGCTGGGACAATTTGCTGGCGGTTATTCCGGGCGGATCGTCGGTGCGTTGCATCACCGCTGCGGAATCCATGAGCGTCACGATGGATTTCGACGCGCTCGGCAAGCTCGGCTCAGGCCTCGGCACCGCGGCGGTCATCGTCATGGATAAGTCGACGGACATCATCGGAGCCATCCGGCGCCTCGCTTATTTCTATAAGCACGAGAGCTGCGGCCAGTGCACGCCGTGCCGCGAAGGCACCGGCTGGATGTGGCGCGTTCTCGAACGCATGGAACGCGGCCAGGCGGAAAAACGCGAAATCGATCTTCTCTTTGACGTCACGAAGCAGATTGAAGGCCACACGATTTGTGCACTGGGCGATGCAGCAGCTTGGCCGGTGCAGGGTTTGATCAAGAATTTCCGTCCCGTCATCGAAGAGCGCATCGACCAGTATCAGGCGAAGCATGCGCGCGTGGCGGCGGAGTAGGGCGGCGGACAACGAGCAATGCCAAAGCAACTGATAGTCGACGGCAAGGCAATCGAGGTCGAAGACGGCACGACGCTGATGCACGCCTGCGAAGTCGCCGGCGCTGTCGTTCCGCGTTTCTGCTATCACGAACGCCTGTCGATCGCCGGCAACTGCCGCATGTGCCTCGTCGAGGTGCAGGGCTCGCCAAAACCGATCGCCTCCTGCGCGATGCTGGTCAACGATCTGCCGCCGAACAAGGACGGCTCTCCGAAGATCATCAGCACGACCTCGCCGCTGGTCAAGAAAGCCCGCGAAGGCGTGATGGAATTCCTGCTCATCAATCATCCGCTCGACTGCCCGATCTGCGATCAGGGCGGCGAGTGCGATCTGCAGGATCAGGCGATGGCGTTCGGCATGGGCGGCTCGCGCTACCATGAGAACAAGCGCGCGGTCGAAGAAAAGCATATCGGGCCGCTGATCAAGACGATGATGACGCGCTGCATCCACTGCACGCGCTGCGTTCGCTACATGACGGAAGTCGCGGGCGTCGAGGAACTCGGCCTCATTGGGCGCGGCGAGGACGCCGAAATCACGACGTATCTCGAACACGGCATCATGTCGGAAATGAGCGCCAACGCCGTCGATCTCTGCCCCGTGGGAGCACTCACGCACAGGCCGTGGGCATTTTCCGCGCGTCCGTGGGAAATGGAATCGACCGAGACGATCGATGCGATGGATGCGCTCGGCTCTGCAATTCGTGTCGATACGCGCGGTGGCGCCGTCATGCGCATCCTGCCGCGCAACAACGACGCCGTGAATGAAGAATGGATTTCGGACAAGACGCGTCACGTCGCCGATGGTTTGAAAATCCAGCGCCTCGATCAGCCTTACATTCGCAAGGGCGGGCGCCTTCAGCCAGCGAGCTGGGATGAAGCCCTGGGCCTCGTCGCCGATAAGCTCAAGGCGGCTTCGCCCGACAAGATCGGTGCGATCGCGGGCGATCTCGCGGCGGCCGAGGAAATGTTCGCGCTGAAGGATCTGCTGACGCGCTTCGACGCGACCTCGATCGATTGCCGCCAGGCCGGTGACAAGCTCGATCCGAAGCTCGGCCGCGCCAGCTACGTGTTCAATTCATCGATCGAAGGCATCGAGCAGGCAGACGCGATCCTCATCGTCGGCTCCAATCCACGCCTTGAAGCGCCGGTGCTCAATGCGCGCATCCGCAAGCGCTGGCGGACCGCGTCGACCAAGATCGCGCTCATCGGTGCCAAGGCCGATCTCACATATCCCTATGAGTATCTCGGCGCCGGACCTGAGACGCTGGCCGAAGTCGCAAGCGGCAAGCACGCCTTTGCCGACGTTCTGAAATCGGCCCAGCGGCCGATGGTGATTGTCGGGCAGGGCGCTTTCGCGCGTGCCGATGGCCTCGCGGTGCTCTCACTTGCCGCGCGCGTCGCCATTGCGATGTCGGCTGGCAAGGACGCGGCGTGGAACGGCTTTAACGTGCTTCACACGGCGGCAGGCCGCGTCGCCGGGCTTGATGTCGGTTTTGTGCCCGGCAAGGGCGGCAGGGACGTCGCCGGCATCCTCGGCGGGGGCATGGACTTCGTCTATCTCTTGGGCGCCGACGAATGCGATCTTTCCAAGCTCGGCTCGGCCTTCGTCGTCTATCAGGGCAGCCACGGCGATCGTGGCGCGGAACGAGCCGACGTCATTTTTCCGGGCGCCGCCTACACGGAGAACGGCGCGACGTACGTCAATACGGAAGGCCGCGTCCAGCAGACGGTCAAAGCCGCGTTCTCGCCCGGCAGCGCCAAGGAAGACTGGACCATCCTGCGCGCTCTTTCGGCTCGCGCTGGCAAAACACTGCCTTACGACACATTGAAAGACCTGCGTGCCGCCATGTACAAGACGGCACCGCAGCTTGCCGAGATCGATACGGTCGAAACTCGCGCGGTATCGGGCCTTGAAACGCTCGCAAAGCTTTCCGGGCAGGCGACGGCGACGGCCTTCGTATCGGCGATTGAAGACTTCTATCTCACCAACGCGGTCGCGCGAGCTTCGGCTGTCATGGCCGGAATGAGTGCGCTTCGAAGCGCCCGCGACCAGAGGCTCAGCGCGGCGGAATAGGAACGATGCTCGAGACCCTGCAAACATTCATGACCGATTACGGCTGGAACCTGCTGATCCTCATCGTTGGATCGCTGGCGGTGCTGGTCGGGCTCCTGGTCATCATTGCGTTTCTGCTGCTGTTCGACCGCAAGGTCTGGGCCGCCGTTCAGATGCGCCGTGGCCCGAACGTCGTTGGGCCATTCGGCTTGTTTCAGTCGTTCGCCGACCTTTTGAAGTTCGTCTTCAAGGAGCCGGTGATCCCGGCAGGCGCCGACAAGGCCGTCTTCCTGCTTGCCCCGCTCGCGACCGCGATGTTTGCGCTCTCGGCCTGGGCCGTCATCCCGCTCGACCAGAACATCTGGGGCAAATGGGTCATCTCCGACATGAACGTCGGAATCCTCTACCTGCTCGCGATTTCCTCTCTCGGCGTTTACGGCGTCATCATGGGCGGCTGGGCGTCGAACTCGAAATATCCATTCATGGGCAGTCTCCGCTCTGCGGCGCAGATGGTGTCCTATGAAGTCTCGATCGGCTTCGTCATCATTTGCGTGCTGCTGTGCGTCGGCTCGCTCAACATGACCGACATCGTCAATGCGCAGAGGGCCGGGCTCGGGACGCGGGCGGGCCTGACGAATTCGTTCCTCGATTGGTACTGGCTGCCGCTGTTCCCGATGTTCGTCGTGTTCTTCATATCGGCACTGGCCGAGACCAACCGCACGCCGTTCGATCTGGTTGAAGCGGAATCTGAACTCGTCGCCGGATTCATGGTCGAATATTCGTCGACGCCATATCTGCTCTACATGCTCGGCGAGTACGTCGCGATCGTCACGATGTGCGCGTTGACGACGATCCTGTTCCTCGGCGGCTGGCTGCCCCCGCTCGACGTCTGGCCGTTGAACGCCATCCCGGGCTTTTTCTGGTTCCTGGCCAAAGTCGTCTTCGTCTTCTTCATGTTCGCGATGATGAAGGCGCTGCTGCCGCGTTATCGCTACGATCAGTTGATGCGGCTCGGCTGGAAGGTGTTTCTGCCGCTGTCACTGTTCATGGTCGTTGTGACGGCCGCAGTGCTCAGATTTGGAGGTTTTCTGTCATGAGCGTCGCTCGCGCTGCAAAGTCGCTATTCCTGACGGAAATCGTCGTGGCGTTCGTGCTGACGCTTCGCTATTTCTTCGCGCCGAAGAAAACGCTGAACTACCCTTACGAAAAAGGGCCGCTGTCGCCGCGCTTCCGTGGCGAGCACGCGCTTCGTCGCTATCCGAATGGCGAAGAGCGCTGCATTGCCTGCAAGCTCTGCGAGGCGATCTGCCCGGCGCAGGCGATCACCATCGAGGCCGGCCCCCGCCGCAACGATGGCACGCGCCGGACGACGCGTTACGACATCGACATGACGAAGTGCATCTATTGCGGGCTCTGCCAGGAAGCGTGCCCCGTGGACGCCATTGTCGAGGGTCCGAATTTCGAGTTTGCGACGGAAACGCGCGAAGAGCTTTTCTACGATAAGGAGCGGTTGCTTTCGAACGGCGACCGCTGGGAACGTGAGATCGCGAAGAACATCGCGCTCGACGCGAAGTATCGCTAAATCGCTCATCCCACGGGATAACAGGAAGAACGAGAACGATGGCGGAGGCAGGCTTCTTCTATCTCTTTGCGGTGCTGGCGGTCGCGTCCGGCGCGATGGTCATCCTTGCGCGAAATCCGGTGCACGCGGTGCTGTTTCTCGTCCTGGCGTTCTTCAACGCCGCCGGACTGTTCCTGCTGCTCGGCGCCGAATTCCTCGCCATGCTCCTCGTCATCGTCTACGTCGGAGCCGTGTCGGTCATCTTCCTGTTCGTCGTCATGATGCTCGACGTCGACTTTGCCGAGATGAAAGCGGGTTTCATCAAGAACGCCAAGATCGGAGCCATTGTCGGCGGCGTCGTGCTGGCCGAGCTTGTGGCGCTTTTCAGCTTCCGCGGTTTCAACATTGCTTCGACCGTCAAGGCCACCGCGCCGATGCCCGCCGTTGGGTCAAGCGTGACCAACACCCTGGCGCTCGGTCAGATCCTTTACACCAAGTACGTCTACCTGTTTCAGGCCTCGGGCATGATCCTGCTCGTCGCGATGATCGGCGCCATCGTGCTGACATTGAAGCACCGCACCGGCGTCAAGCGCCAGTCGATCTCGGCGCAGGTCTCGCGTGATCCGGCCAAGACGCTAGAGGTGATCAAAGTTCCAACCGGCGGATCGGTGATCCCTGCCAGCAAGCGCCCGGAGGCTGTGGAATGACCATTGGGCTCGGACATTATCTGACCGTCGCCGCCTGCCTGTTCACGCTTGGCATCTTCGGCATCTTCATCAATCGCAAGAACGTCATCGTCATCCTGATGTCCATCGAGCTGATCCTGCTCGCCGTGAACATCAATTTGGTCGCGTTCTCGCACTTCAACGCCGATCTCGTCGGCCAGGTGTTCGCGCTGTTCGTGCTGACGGTCGCCGCCGCCGAATCCGCCATCGGCCTCGCAATCATCGTCGTCTACTATCGCAACCGCGGTTCGATCGCGGTCGAAGACGTCAACATGATGAAGGGGTGAGGCGTGAGCGGCTTTCGGCATCGACACGAAGTGTGCCCTCTCCCCGCAAGCGGGGAGCATGACGGGAATAGGGGGAACGTTTCCGCATGATCTACGCGACAATCGTCCTTTTGCCGCTCGTCGGCGCGCTGATCGCCGGCCTTTTCGGCCGCATCATCGGCGACCGTCCGAGTGAAGTCATCACCACGGCGCTGCTGGTTATCGCGGCTGCGCTCTCCTGGGTCGTCTTCGTTCAAGTCGCGCTCGGACACGAGACGCACACCGTTACGCTGTTCCGTTGGATCACGTCCGGCGAACTCGATACGTCCTGGGCATTGAAGATCGACACGCTGACCGCGGTGATGCTGGTCGTCGTCACGACGGTGTCGTCCCTCGTGCACCTCTATTCCATCGGGTACATGCACGAGGACGACTCGCGCCCGCGCTTCTTCGCGTATCTGTCGCTGTTCACGTTCGCGATGCTGACGCTGGTGACGAGCAACAACCTCGTCCAGATGTTCTTCGGCTGGGAAGGCGTTGGCCTCGCGTCCTATCTGCTCATCGGTTTCTGGTACAAAAAGCCCTCGGCGAATGCGGCGGCCATCAAGGCCTTCGTCGTCAACCGCGTCGGCGATTTCGGCTTCGCGCTCGGCATCTTCGGACTGTTCTACGTCTTCCGCACCGTCAACCTCGACGCCCTCTTCGCGGCCGCGCCGAGCGCCGTCGGCAAGACGTTCGTGTTTGCGGGATACGAGGTCGACATCCTGACGACGCTCTCGCTGCTGCTGTTCATGGGCGCGATGGGCAAGTCGGCGCAGTTCCTGCTGCACACCTGGCTTCCGGACGCGATGGAAGGCCCGACGCCCGTCTCTGCGTTGATCCATGCGGCGACGATGGTGACTGCTGGCGTGTTCATGGTCGCGCGGCTGTCGCCGATCTTCGAGCTTGCGCCCGACGCCCTGAAATTCGTGACGCTGATCGGCGCCATCACGGCATTCTTTGCCGCAACCGTCGGCCTCGTCCAAAACGACATCAAGCGCGTCGTCGCCTATTCGACGTGCTCGCAGCTAGGCTACATGTTCGTAGCCTGCGGGATCGGCGCTTACGGCGTCGCGATTTTTCACCTCTTCACGCACGCATTTTTCAAGGCGCTTCTGTTCCTTGGCTCGGGTTCCGTCATCCACGCCATGCATCACGAGCAGGACATGCGGATGATGGGCGGCTTGCGCAAGAAAATCCCGTGGACGTTCGCGGCCATGATGATCGGCACGCTGGCGATCACCGGCGTTGGCATTCCGCACCTGACGGGCTTCGCCGGGTTCTATTCCAAGGATGCGATCATCGAGGCGGCGTACGCGGCGGATACGCAGAACAACTACGCCTTCTGGCTTCTCGTCGTCGGCGCGCTGATGACATCGTTCTATTCGTGGCGTCTCATCTTCATGACGTTCTATGGAAAGACCCGCGCCGACCATCACACCTTCGACCACGCGCACGAGAGTCCGTGGACGATGATGCTGCCGCTGGCCGTGTTGTCCTTAGGCGCGATCCTGGCCGGTGTCGTGTTCTCCGGCTATTTCATCGGCCACGACGAGCACGAGTTCTGGGGCGCGGCGATCTTCCGTTCGGAAACGAACCACATCCTGCATGAGATGCACGACGTGCCGGGATGGGTTCCCTATTCGTCACTCATCGCAATGCTGATCGGCTTCGCGATCGCCTGGGTCTACTATATCGGCGCGCCTTGGCTGCCCGCCGCGACGGCAAGGGCGTTCAAACCGCTCTATCTGTTCCTGCTCAACAAGTGGTACTTCGACGAGCTCTATAATCTGATCTTCGTGCGCGGCGCCTTCGCAATCGGACGCCTGCTCTGGAAGGGTGGCGACGGGGCCGTGATCGACGGCGCCATCGACGGGACGGCGGCGGGCGTCGGCCGCGTCACCGAAAGGGTCGTCCGCCTGCAAACCGGATACCTCTATCACTATGCATTCGCGATGCTGCTCGGCGTGGCGGCGCTCATGACCTGGCTCACCTACAACGGGCTTTTCGCCGGGGTGTTTAAATGAACAACATCCTCTCCGTCATCACCTTCCTGCCGCTGGTCGGCGCGCTCCTGATCGCCGTGCAGAATGCCGAGGCGAAGCAGAACGCCCGCTGGATCGCGCTCTGGACGACGCTGGTGACCTTCGTCGTGTCACTGCTGATCTGGTGGAACTTCGACACGACCCAGTCCGGCTTCCAGTTCGTCGAGGAGCACGCCTGGCTCGGATCGCTGAAGTACAAGCTCGGCGTCGACGGCATCTCGATGCTGTTCATCATCCTGACGACGTTCCTGATGCCGCTCTGCATTCTCGCGAGCTGGGTGTCGGTCGAGAACCGCGTCAAGGAATACATGATCGCGTTCCTGGTGCTCGAGACGCTGATGCTCGGCGTCTTCTCGGCGCTCGATCTCGTGCTGTTCTACCTGTTCTTCGAGGGCGGCCTTATCCCGATGTTCATCATCATCGGCGTCTGGGGCGGTAAGCGGCGCGTCTACGCCAGCTTCAAGTTCTTCCTCTACACGCTGCTCGGCTCGGTGCTGATGCTGCTCGCGATGATGGCGATGTACTGGCAAGCGGGGACGACGGATATTCCGACGCTTCTGCAAACCAAGTTCCCGCCCGATATGCAGTGGTGGCTGTGGCTCGCATTCTTTGCCTCGTTCGCGGTGAAGATGCCGATGTGGCCGGTGCACACCTGGCTTCCCGACGCCCACGTCGAGGCGCCGACGGCAGGCTCCGTCATTCTCGCCGGCATCCTGCTGAAAATGGGTGGCTACGGCTTCCTGCGCTTCTCGCTGCCGATGTTCCCCAACGCCTCGGCCGATCTCGCGCCCCTGGTCTTCTCGCTGTCGATCATCGCGATCATCTACACGTCGCTCGTGGCGCTCGTGCAGGAGGACATGAAGAAGCTCATTGCCTATTCGTCCGTCGCGCATATGGGCTACGTGACGATGGGCATTTTCACGGGCTCGCAGCAGGGCATCGACGGCGCCATCTTCCAGATGCTCTCGCATGGCCTCGTCGCCTCCGCGCTGTTCCTCTGCGTCGGCGTCATCTACGACCGCATGCACACGCGCGAGATCGCGGCCTATGGCGGGCTCGTCGAGCGCATGCCGAAATACGCCGTGGCGTTCATGATCTTCACGATGGCCAATGTCGGCCTGCCAGGGACCAGCGGCTTCATCGGCGAATTCCTGACGCTGATGGCGGCCTTCAAGGCCAACACTTGGGTCGCGATTCTAGCGACGAGCGGCATCATCTTGTCGGCCGCATATGCGCTCTATCTTTACCGGCGCGTTATTTTCGGCGTGCTCGAGAAGGCAAACCTTCGGAGCATTCTGGATCTCTCGCCGCGTGAAGTCGCGATACTAGCGCCGCTGATCCTGTTGACGATCTTTTACGGATTCTATCCGGCGCCCGTGTTCGACGTGACGGCGGCGTCGGTCAAGAATCTCGTGCAGACTTATCAGGATGCCCAGCACACGGCCGCCGCTCTCCTGGCGCCATGAGGAATTGATCGATGGATAGCGCGCTTCTCAACATCATTTCGCCGGAGCTGATCCTGGCGCTCGGCGCCATCGCGCTTTTGATGCTCGGCGTCTTCAGCCCGGAAGGCGAGAAAACCGGCCGTGTCGTCGGCTGGCTTGCCATCGGCGTGCTCACGGCTGCCATCGTCGCCATGTTTCAGCAGACGGGTGTTTCCCACGTCTTTGAAGGCGCGTTCGTATCCGATCCGCTGACGCGCTTCTTCAAGATCATGATTCTGGTCGCCGCCATCGTGGCGCTCATTCTGACCTTCGAAAGCTTTGCCCGCGACAAGCTCCTGGTCTTTGAATATCCGGTGCTCGTCCTGCTTGCCGCGCTCGGCATGATGCTGATGGTATCGGCGAACGATCTGATCACGCTCTACCTCGGCCTCGAGCTGCAGAACCTCTCGCTTTACGTCATCACCGCATTCAAACGCGATAACGTCAAATCCAGCGAAGCGGGGCTTAAATATTTCGTTCTGAGCGCGCTGGCTTCGGGGCTATTTCTTTATGGCGCCTCGCTCCTTTACGGCGTCACCGGCGCGACGGGTTACGGCGCTATTGCGGCAGCAACCCAACTCCCCGGCATGGAATTAAACATTGGCTTGACGTTCGGTCTTGTGTTCGTGCTCGTCGGCCTTGCCTTCAAGATTTCGTCGGTGCCGTTCCATATGTGGACGCCGGACGTCTACCAGGGCGCGCCGACGCCGGTGACGGTATTTCTTGCGAGCGCCGCCAAGGTCGCTGCGATGGCGATGATGGTGCGCTTCACGCAGTTCGCAATCCCGGGCGTCCCGGGAGAATGGCAGCAGATCGAAATTTTCCTGTCGATTGCCTCGATGGCGCTTGGCGCATTCGCCGCGATCGGCCAGACGAACATCAAGCGCCTGCTCGCCTATTCCGCGATCGGCCATATCGGATTTGCGCTCGTCGGGCTTTCCGCCAATAACCCCGAGGGCACCGCGGGCGTGCTGCTCTACCTCGTGATTTACCTCGCGATGACGCTTGGCACATTCGCATGCGTCCTCGCCATGCGCCGCAAGGGTGAGAACGTCGAAAATATCGCCGATCTCGCAGGCCTCGCGAAAACCGACTTGCCCTATGCGTCGATCCTCGGAATTCTGATGTTCTCGCTTGCCGGCATTCCGCCGCTCGCGGGCTTCTGGGCGAAATGGTACGTCTTCCTGGCCGCGATCAAGGCCGGGCTCTATCCATTGGCCGTCATCGGCGTCGTGACCAGCGTCGTCGGCGCGTTCTACTATCTGCGCATCGTCAAGATCATGTTCTTCGACGACAGCGCCGAAGCCTTCCAGCCGCGCGAAGGTAAGGTTTCGGCGGTCATGGTTCTCTCGGCCGGCTTCATCGTTCTGTTCGTGCTGCCGTTCATTGGCGGAACGCTCGTCGATGCGGCGACGGCTGCGGCGGCCGTGCTGGCGCCAGCCCACGCACTCTAGCGCAATGACGGATGCTCAAGCCACACCGCGCATCCTGCATATCGAAGAAACCCAATCGACCAATGCCGACGCCATGCGCCTCGCGCTCAAGGGCGAGGCTCTCCCGCTCTGGGTGATCGCCGACCGGCAGACGTCGGGTCGCGGACGCGCCGGGCGCTCTTGGGTCTCGCCTGCGGGAAATCTCTATACGAGCATAGCCTTCTGCTGCTCCGCGCCCATGGAAAAAGCGGGACAATTGTCACTCGTCGCGGGAATCTCGCTTTTCGAAGCCGTTCGCGCCACGACGGACCTTGCGCAAGACGCGCCCCTGCGCCTCAAATGGCCGAACGACATTCTGATGGGGACAGCCAAGATGGGGGGCATTCTGGTCGAAAGCACCACCGCGCGGGGAAGCCCCGGTTTCCTGGCGGTTGTGGGCTTTGGCTTGAACATCGCGTCTCATCCCGAAGATCTTGGCCGTGCGGCGACTTCGCTCGGCCGTCACGCCCGGGCGCCGTTACCTGCAGCGGTGCTCGATGCTCTGGCTGAACGCTTTCCGGATTGGCTCGAGGTCTGGAAGGACGGCGACGACTTCGCCGCCATTCGACGGGCTTGGATGGAACGGGCGGGGCGAATCGGCGAAGAGATCTTCGTCAATTCGACGGACGGTCCTATCCGCGGAACCTACCGTGGGCTTGCCGCGACCGGAGCTCTGCTCGCCGAGGTCGACGGCGAGCTTCGAGAGATCAATCACGGCGACGTGGCGCTCGGCGGCGCGGACGCGCTAAATGGGGATGCATGAGCGAGCACGACAGGTCATCTCAACGGTCGCATAAAGGCAAGCCCGACGAACTCGTGTTCATGGCGCTCGGCGGTCTCGGCGAGATCGGTATGAACACCTATCTCTATGGCTACGGTCCACCGAATGCCCGCTCGTGGCTGATGGTCGATCTCGGCGTGACGTTCCCGCATGAATCGGAGCCCGGCGCCGATGTCGTGCTGCCGGACCTTCGCTACATCGTCGCCGACCGCAAAAATCTCGTTGGCCTCGTTCTGACGCACGCGCACGAAGATCACATCGGCGCCGTGCTCGATCTCTGGCCGTCGCTCGAGTGTCCGATTTTCGCGACGCCCTTCACGGCCGGAATGGTGAAGACCAAAGTCGGCGAGGCCGGGCGAGCAGCGGCGCTTCCGATCCGCACCGTTCCGCTCGGTGGACGGTTCAAGGCCGGCGTTTTCGACATCGAATTCGTCGGGCTCACGCATTCGATTCCGGAGCCGAACGGCATCGCGATCCGCACGCCTGCGGGGCTCGTCTTTCACACGGGCGACTGGAAGTTCGATTCAACGCCCGTCATCGGCAAGCCGCACGATCCGGAAAAGCTGAAATCTCTGGGCGATGAAGGCGTGCTCGCCATCGTCGGAGATTCGACGAATGCGATGCGCGAAGGCCGCTCGGCATCCGAAGCCGACGTTGCCCGCGCGTTGACGAAGATCATCGTCGACGCGCCGCGCTGCGTCGCCGTAACCCTGTTTGCGTCGAACGTCGCGCGCGTTGCGTCCGTCGCGGAGGCGGCGCGCAAATCGGGCCGCACGCTCGTCGTCGCGGGGCGCGCGCTTCACCGCATCATCGAAGTCGCGAAAGACACCGGCTACCTGCCCGAGAGCTTCACGTATCTCGATCAGCAGCGCTTTTCCGATCTGCCGCGCAACAAGACTCTCGTGCTGTGCACCGGCAGCCAGGGCGAAACCCGTGCGGCGGTCGCGCGCATCGCCGAGGAGGAGCATCCCGACATCTCCCTCGACAAGGGCGACCTCGTGATCTTTTCCTCGCGCACCATTCCCGGAAATGAGAAAGCCGTCGCGAAAGTGCAGAATGCGCTCGCGCGCGTGGGCGTCGATCTGATCACGGATGCGGACGCACTGGTTCACGTGACAGGGCATCCGCGGCGCGAAGAACTGAAGGACATGTACGCCTGGCTGCGGCCGAAGCTGGCCGTGCCGATGCATGGCGAAGCGCGCCACCTGCGCGAGCACGCGAAACTGGCGCGCTCCTGCGGCGTCAGCGAGACGTTCACGATCGTCGACGGCGAAATTCTGAAGCTCTGGCCGGGGCAGGCGGCCGTCATCGATGAAGCGCCGGTCGGACGGCTCTATCGCGATGGCAACCTGATCGTTCCCGACGTCGATGGGCCGGTCAAGGCGCGCCGCAAGCTATCCTTCGTCGGCATCGCGGTGGTGTCGCTGGTTCTATCGCGTCGCGGCGACGTGCTCGGCGAGCCTGGGCTGGTTCTCGAAGGCATTCCGGCGGCGGACGCCGACGGCGATTCGATGCGCGAAATCGTGTTCGACGCCATCGACGGGACGTTCCGGTCGATTCCCCCGAAGCGGCGCAGCGATCTCTCGATGCTGCAGGAAGCCATCCAGAAGGCCGTGCGCGCCGCCATTAACGAAGCCTGGGGCAAGAAGCCGGTTGTCAAAGTGCTTCTCTCCGTGGTGGAAGCTAAGGGCTAGCCGCGCCTCCGGGGCCCGTGCTCGCCCGAAGTCCACCAGCCTGGAGAAAGACGCATGATCGGACGTTTGAACCATGTCGCCATCGCGGTCAAAGATCTCGACAAGGCTGCATCGGTTTACAAAAACGCCCTTGGCGCCAAGGTCGGTCCGCCGCTCAAGCAACCCGAGCACGGCGTAACGGTTATCTTCATCGAGCTGCCGAACACGAAGATCGAACTGCTCGAGCCGCTGGGCGAGAATTCGCCGATCGCGAAATTCCTCGAGAAGGCGCCGGATGGCGGTATCCATCACGTGTGCTACGAGGTCGAGGACATCGCGGCGGCCCGCGATCAGCTGAAGTCGCAGGGTGCCCGCGTGCTCGGCGACGGCAATCCGAAGATCGGGGCGCACGGTAAGCCCGTGCTGTTCCTGCATCCGAAGGATTTCTGCGGCACGCTCGTCGAACTGGAGCAGGTTTGAGACAGAGCCGCCGGAAGGCTCTAGACATGCAAGGGCCGTCTGATGCGCACGTCGATCGCGATAGCTATTTTCTTCTGCCTCTGGTTCATCACGCTTTTTGTCGTTCTGCCGTTTTTCGCCAAGACCCAGGATGAGGCGGGAGACGTGGTGCCCGGAACGCCCGGGAGCGCCCCGTCCCGGATTAACATTTGGAAGGTGTTCCTGGTGAATACGCTGGTGGCGATCGTCGCGTTTGCGGTCGTCTACGCGGTCATCGCCAATTTCGATGCGATCGCGGGCCTGTTCGGCGTCGTCATGGGCCGCGAGCCCGCGAACTGATCCTTCGCACAATGTTTCGGGCGACTCATCGACGCCTGCCTCAATCGACGCCTTGAGGAGTGGGCTGCGATTTTTGTCTTCGCATTGCCAGAACCGGCGCAATCCGCTATCGCCGATGACCGATAAAGGCTGGGGTCACGACACCCGGCTCAGCCCCGAAAAAGCGAGCCTATTGAATGAGCAAGCGCGCCCTGGCCGTCAGCCGCGAAGAGAATTTCCCCGACTGGTATCAGGCTGTCGTCCGCGACGGCGACATGGCCGAGACGAGCCCGGTTCGCGGCTGCATGATCATCAAGCCGTGGGGCTGGGGCGTGTGGGAGCGCCTGCAGGCCGAGCTTGATACGCGCATCAAGGATACGGGCCACGACAACTGCTACTTTCCGCTTTTCATTCCGATGAGCTTCATCGCCAAGGAAGCCGAGCACGTCGAAGGCTTCGCCAAGGAAATGGCGGTCGTCACGCACCACCGCTTGAAGAACGAGGGCGGCAAGCTCGTCGTCGACCCGGATGCGAAACTCGAAGAGCCGTTGATTGTCCGTCCGACGTCGGAGACGATCATCGGTGACGCCTTCCAGCGTTGGATCAAGAGCTATCGCGATCTACCGCTGCTCATAAACCAGTGGGCGAACGTCGTGCGCTGGGAGATGCGTACGCGGCTGTTTCTGCGCACTGCAGAATTCCTCTGGCAGGAAGGCCATACCGCGCACGCGGATAAGGACGACGCGGTCGCCGAAACGCTGAAGATGCTCGAAGTCTATCGGACGTTCGCGGAGGATGTTCTCGCGATGCCGGTGATCGCGGGCGAGAAACCGGCGAACGAACGCTTCCCCGGTGCCGACAATACCTATTCGATCGAAGCGATGATGCAGGACGGCAAGGCACTGCAGGCTGGCACCTCGCATTACCTCGGAACGCATTTCGCGGAAGCGCAGAACATCCAGTTCCAGAATGCCGACGGCAAGCTCACCTACTGCCATACGACGAGCTGGGGCGTTTCGACTCGTCTGATCGGCGGCGTGATCATGACGCACGGCGACGACGACGGCCTGCGCCTTCCGCCCGCGATCGCGCCGCGCCAGATCGTCATCGTGCCGATGCTGCGCGAGAAACCTGAAGACGCGGCGCTCATCGAGTATTGCGCTGCGCTCGAAAAGGACTTGAAGGCGGCGGGCATTCGCACGCTCGTCGACGCCAAGGCTGTGAAGTCCGCCGAGAAGCGCTGGAACTGGGTGCGCCGTGGCGCGCCTGTTATCGTCGAGATCGGCGGCCGCGACGCAAGCGGTGGCAACGTCACGTTCATGCGCCGCGACCGGTTGCGTGACGGCGACAAAGTCATCTCGCAGACGTCGCCGCGCGCCGAATTCGTCGCTGGGGCACCGGCGCTGCTGAAGGAAATCCAAGAGGCGCTTTATGCCGAGGCCAAGGCGCGGCTCGACGGCAACATCATCACGAACCTCAAATCGTTTGACGATCTGGCCGCGTATTTCGGGCCTGCTGAAGGCGACGACGAAGGTGGCGCTTTCAAGGGTTGGGCGCGCGTTCCCTGGTCGCGGCCCGAGGGCGAAGGCCTTGAAGCTATCGCTGATCGGCTGAAAGCCTTGAAATTGACCATCCGGAATGCTCCGCTTGGCCAGGAAGCAGCGGTGGGCAAGTGTCTTTTCACGGGAGAACCCGCGAAGGAGTATGTCTTAATCGCGCGAGCCTATTAAAACCCCTGCAGGAACCGCGCAGCCTTAACTCAGACACACGCCTTAACTCAGACACATGGGGGTGCGATGCGGCGCGCTTCACGGGGAAGACGGAGCGAGGGGCAATGACGACGGCCGTCCGGGACACGAAGCCCTTTTCGTCATTCGAATGGATGATCGCGGGACGCTATTTGCGCGCCCGCCGCAAGGAAGGCTTCATCTCGGTCATCGCCGGGTTTTCGTTTCTCGGCATCATGCTCGGCGTTGCGACGCTCATTATCGTCATGGCCGTGATGAACGGATTTCGCCATGACCTCTTCTCCAAAATTATGGGGCTCAACGGACACGTGATCGTGCAGAAGCTCGGCGAGCGCTTCGACGATTACGAACAAATGGCCGAGAAGATTGCCCGGGTGCCGGGCGTGCAGGTCGCGATGCCGATCATCGAAGGCCAGGTCATGGTGTCGTCATCCTCGCAGGCTTTGGGCGGACTCGTGCGCGGCGTGCGCGAAAACGACCTCAAGGCTCTCAAACTCGTTTCAAGTAATGTCCGTGCGGGCACGCTCGATGGCTTCGATGCGCAGACGGGCATCGCCATCGGCGTCAGACTTGCGAACCAGCTGCATGTCGGCCTCGGCGACAGCATCACGCTCGTGTCGCCACGCGGCGCGGCAACGCCGTTCGGAACGGCGCCGAGATCGAAGCCCTATCAGATTACGTCGATCTTCGAGCTCGGAATGAGCGAATACGATCGCATGATGATCTTCATGCCGCTCAAGGAAGCGCAGAAATATTTTTCGAAGGGCGGTGAGGTCGACGTCGTCGAGGTCATCGTCGACGATCCCGAAAACGTCGATAGTTTCCGCGCCGCGATTTTGCAGGCCGGAGGTCCCTCGATTGCCGTCGCCGACTGGCGTCAGCGCAACGAGACGTTCTTCAACGTGCTCTCCGTCGAACGCAACGTGATGTTTATCATCCTCTCGCTGATCGTGCTCGTCGCGGCGCTGAACATCATCTCCGGCCTGATGATGCTGGTGAAAGACAAGGGCCGCGACATTGCCATTCTGCGCACGATGGGCGCCACCAAGGGCGCGGTGATGCGCGTCTTCCTGATCACCGGCGCTTCGATCGGCATCGTCGGCACGCTGGCGGGGCTTCTTCTCGGCGTCATCTTTTGCTGGAACATCGACAGCATCAAGAATTTTGCGTCGTGGATCACGGGCACGACGGTCTTCGATCCGAGCGTCTACTATCTGACGAAGCTGCCCGCCGACATCGACCCGCACGAGACCGGTGGCATCGTCATCATGGCACTTCTCTTGTCGGTCATTGCAACGATTTATCCGTCGTGGCGGGCCTCGCGGCTCGACCCCGTCGAAGCGCTGCGTTACGAGTGACACACATGGAGACAACGCCCGCCGGTACGACTTTCTCGCCCATCCTGCAGCTCGAGGGCGTGTCGCGATCGTTCCGCCAGGGCGAGCGCGAGATCGTCGTACTGACCGGTGTCGACGCCGTGCTGTGGCCGGGTCAGGCCGTAGCGCTGGTCGGTCCGTCCGGCGCTGGCAAGTCGACGCTGCTCCACATCTCGGGCCTTCTCGAATCTCCGACGAGCGGCCGCGTACTCCTCAACGGCCGCGATTGCGCGACGCTTTCGGAAGGCGAGCGGACGCGCCTGCGCCGCAAGGAAATCGGCTTCGTCTATCAGTTTCATCAGCTGTTGCCGGAATTTACGGCGCTCGAAAACGTGGTTCTGCCGCAACTCATTCTTGGCCGCACACGCAAGGCCGCCGACGCCCGCGCGCTGAGCCTGCTCACCGGCCTCGGCCTTGGCGAGCGTGCCAGCCATCGCCCGGCCGAGCTTTCGGGCGGCGAGCAGCAGCGCACCGCGATCTGCCGCGGTCTTGCGAATTCGCCGAAGCTTCTGCTGGCGGACGAGCCGACCGGCAACCTCGATCCCCATACCTCGGAATACGTGTTCCGCGAGCTGATCGATCTCATCCGCAACCAGGGCGTCGCGGCGCTGATCGCGACTCACAATCTTGAGTTGGCGCGGCGCATGGACCGCGTTCTGCAGATGCAGGAGGGGCGGCTCGTCGAGCTGGCTCCGGCAACCGTCGGGCGTTGACCTGCGCTGGTTTCTGGCTGTGGATGGCGTTCTGACGGAAACGGCCGTGATGCCGTAGTCTAAGGCATGGAACAGATTCGGCCCGGCAAAGCTCCGCAGTTCGTGCATCTCAAGGTGCATTCGGCATACTCGCTGCTCGAAGGCGCGCTGCCGATCGCCAAGCTCGCCAAGCTCGCCGACGCGATGCAGCTTCCGGCTCTCGGGCTGACCGACAGCAACAACTTTTTCGGCGCACTGGAATTTTCCGACAAGCTTTGGGGCGCGGGCGTGCAGCCGATCGCTGGCGTTTCGCTGGACGTCGACTTCGGCGACAATCGCGACGCACAGCCTGCGGGACTACGCACGCTGAGCAACGAGCCGCGCAGCAAACCAGCGGGCAAGATCGCGCTGCTCGCGATGACGGCGGACGGCTTCGCCAATCTGATGCGGCTTTCGAAAGCACTCTATTTCGAAGTCGCCCCTGATGAGTCCGCGCACGTCAAGATCGCGCGCATCGAGGAATTCTCCGACGGCATCATTGCGTTGACCGGCGGCCCGCAAGGACCGATCGATTCAGCGCTTCGCAACGGCCAGCATGACCTCGCCTCTGAACGGCTCAAAACACTCGAGAAGATTTTCGGCGACCGCCTTTACGTTGAGGTGCAGCGCCACGGACTTGCCGAGGAAGCCGATGTCGAGCCCGATCTTCTCGATCTTGCTTACGAACGGCGCATTCCGATCGTCGCGACGAACGAATGCTATTTCGCGCAACGCAGCGATTACGAAGCGCACGACGTGCTGCTCTGCATCGCCGACGGCCGCTATGTGGTCGAGGACAACCGCCGCCGCGCCAGCCCCGAGCATTATCTCAAGACTGAAGCGGAAATGGTGTCGCTGTTTGCGGACCTGCCCGAGGCGCTCGCCAACACGGTCGAGATCGCGATGCGCTGCACGGCGCGGCCCGAGGGCCGCAAGCCGATCCTGCCGCGCTTCGTCAAGGCCGACGACAGTCTGAGCGAGATCGAAAATTTCCGTCTCGAAGCGGCGGAGCTTAAGGCGCAGGCGAAGGAGGGTCTGGCGCGGCGCTTGGCGGCGCACGGGCCGGCGGCCGGTTTTACGGTCGAGGACTACGAAAAGCGGCTCGTCTACGAAATCGACGTCATCACGCAGATGAAGTTTCCGGGCTACTTCCTGATCGTCGCCGACTTCATCAAGTGGTCGAAAGCCAATGGCGTTCCGGTCGGTCCAGGGCGCGGCTCGGGTGCGGGCTCGCTCGTCGCCTATGCTCTGACGATCACCGATCTCGATCCGTTGCAGTTCGGTCTTCTGTTTGAGCGCTTTCTCAATCCCGAACGTATTTCGATGCCGGACTTCGACGTCGATTTCTGCCAGGAAAAGCGCGACCGCGTTATCGATTACGTGCAGAAAAAATACGGTGATGATCGCGTCGCGCAGATCATCACGCACGGAAAATTGCAGGCGCGCGCCGTGCTGCGCGACGTCGGCCGCGTGCTGCAGATGCCCTACGGTCAGGTTGACCGTCTCTGCAAGCTCGTGCCGAACAATCCGGCCAATCCCGTCACGTTGAAGGAAGCGATCGAGGGCGAGCCGAAGCTGCAGGAAGAGCGCGACCGCGAGCCGATCGTCGCGCGCTTGCTGGAAATCGCGCAGAAGCTCGAAGGTCTTTATCGTCATGCTTCGACGCACGCGGCGGGCATGGTGATCGGCGACAGACCGCTCGAAGAATTGGTTCCGCTTTATCGCGATCCGAAATCGCATTTTCCGATCACGCAATACAACTGGAAGATGGTCGAGGCCGCGGGCCTTGTGAAATTCGACTTCCTCGGTTTGAAGACGCTGACGGTTCTCGAAAAGGCGGTCAATCTGATCAAGCAGGTGCGCGGCGTCACCGTCGATCTGCCGAGCCTGCCGCTCGATAACAAGCCGACATACGACATGCTGGCGAAGGCCGATACGGCCGGCGTCTTCCAGCTTGAAAGCACGGGCATGCGCGAAAGTCTGAAGCGGCTGAAGCCCGACCGTTTCGAAGACATCATCGCCATGGTCGCGCTCTACCGGCCGGGTCCGATGGACAACATCCCGACCTATATCAACCGCAAGCACGGCGAGGAGCCGGTCGATTACCTGCATCCGATGCTCGAAGGCATCCTGAAGGAAACCTACGGCGTCATCATCTACCAGGAGCAGGTCATTCAGATCGCGCAGGTGATGGGCGGATACACGCTCGGCCAGGCCGACATGCTCCGCCGCGCGATGGGCAAAAAAGACAAAGCCGAGATGGCGAAGCAGCAGGCGCGCTTCGTCGACGGCGCCCTCGCCAAAAGCGTGAAGAAAGAAGAAGCCAAATACATCTTTGAACTCGTCGACAAGTTCGCGGGCTACGGCTTCAACAAATCGCACGCGGCGGCCTATGCGCTCGTCAGCTATCACACGGCTTATTTGAAGGCGAATTTCCGTGAAGAGTTCTTCGCCGCGTCCATGACGCTCGATATGGGCAACACCGATAAGCTCGCGATGTTTGCATCCGAAGCGCGCAAGTCGGGAATTCGGATGCTGCCGCCGTGCGTCAATCAATCGGCCGTCGATTTCGGCGTCGAGCCGGCGACGGAAGGCTCTAAGCACGGCGCTATCCGCTATTCGCTGGCCGCGTTGAAGAACATCGGCGCCGGCGCTGTCGAAACGATCGTTAGCGAGAGAAACGGTTCCGGCGCATTCAAGTCGCTTGCCGATTTCGCGGAACGCGTTGACGCGAAAGCGCTCAACAAGCGCGCCATCGAAACGCTTGCGAAAGGCGGCGCGTTCGATGCGCTGAACAATGATCGTGCGCGTGTCGCCGCCAACGCCGATACGATCCTGGCTTCGGCACAAAGGCGCACGGCGAACGAAGCCCAAGGGATGACCGATCTCTTCGGCTCGGGCGGAAAATCGGCGGAACTCGTGTTGCGCTCGGCTGAGGGCTGGACGCCGATGGAGCGTCTGGCCGCCGAGTTCGAGGCCATTGGTTTCTATCTGTCGGGCCATCCGCTGGATCAGTACGATCATGTGCTGTCAAAGCTCGGCGTCCGGAAATTCACCGATTTCGAGACGCTGACGGAACGCGGCGCGACGGCGGGACGGCTTGCCGGCGTCGTCATCGCGGCGCGCGAACGGCGCTCGCAGAAAGGTAACAAGTTTGCGTTCGCGTCATTCTCGGATGCGACGGGTCAGTTCGAGGCCGTGATCTTTTCCGATACGCTGGCAATCTGCCGCGAGCTTCTCGAGCCCGGCACGCCGGTCATCGTTTCGGTGGAAGCCGAGCGCGATGGCGACACGTTGAAAATGCGCGTGCAATCCATCGAAGCACTCGACAAGGCCGCCGCCGGGGTTGCGCGAAATCTGCGCGTCGTTCTCGATCAGCGGGAATGCACCGGCGCCAACGGCGCGCGGCTAGCTGAAATGAGTAGCCGCCTGAAGCCAACGCATCGCGGCGGAGAAGTTCGCATCGTACTGCCGTTGTTGGATCGCGGTTGCGAAGTGGATTTGATTCTACCAGGGCGATACGACGTTTCTCCGTTGGAGGCAGGGCGCATCGCAGCGCTGCCGATCGTTGTGGAAATCGTCGAGGCCTAAGTTCAAGACTGAGTTCAAGTCTGAGTTCAAGACCTGAACTTCTGGTTGCGCCCGCGCGGGCAGCGCACGTCCACTCCACAGAATTATCTTATGAGCGACGACGGCTTTTTCATCGCCCGCGCGTTAAGGGTCCGGACGTACCGAGACGCGTCATATGCTAGATAGGAGCCTACGATGAAAAAGAGCCTGATCGCAGCTGCGGCATTCGCCGCTCTGACGCTCGGCGGCGCCAGCTCGGCAAGCGCCGGTGTTGCCAGTTCCAGCCTCAATGGTATCAGCACACACAACAGCAGCTCTGCTGCTGAGCACGTCGATTACCGGCGCCACGGCCACTACAAAAAGCGCACCTATAAGCGTAACTGGTGGCACAAGAAGAAGTGGGTCTGCCGCTATCGCCACGGCCATCGTAACTGCTTCTGGCGCTAAGCCAGCCGAATACCGGGAAGAAGGCTGAAAGCAAGACGCAGCCTTCTTCCGCCAAAGTTTGGGTGCAAGGGTCGCCCACTAGGCTCGCCGAAAAACGAGGGAAGAAAATGTCGAAACTGTATGCTGCTGTGATCGCCGCTCTGCTGTTCGCTCCTGCCGCTCATGCGCAGGACGCGAAAAATGCCCCTGCCACGAAAATGAGCGCCGCGGATATCAAGACTGCGCTCGATTCGGCGGCGTCCGATCCGGCGAAAGTCAAAGCCTACTGCGCCATGTCGAAAAAGATGGACGAAGTCGGCGACGATCAGAAAAAGGCTGAAGCAGCCGGCGACGAGATCGACGGGTATTTTAAAGTCCTCGGCGACGATTTCGAAAACGCGTGGGATGCCGGTCAGGACGCGGCCGACGGCACGCCGGAAGCCAAAGCCATGGACGAAGGCATGACCGCCCTCGACGCCAAGTGTAAGTAGTCGCAGACGCTGGCCTCATCCCGGGTCGGAACGCTGTTCTTGATCCGTGTCTGCCCGGCGCAGTTCCCAATCCAAAAACGACGGCACGCCGCAATCCGGACGCTTGCGTCTGCTGCGCAGCGTGTCGTTTTGTGTTCACAAAGCCCCAGTTATGAGGGTTGCGTGCATCCCGGCGCGTGCCGAATGCCGCGCTTTTTGAGGGCACGCGTGGGTTGCGCGTTCGAACAATCCCCCGTATACAGCGGCCATCTCACACGCGAGACCTGCGCCATGCGGATGAAAAGCCCCGCGTCGCGCTCCGGTGGAGAAACGTAAGCCCATGAAAAGGCTTGCTGATCTCTTCTCAGTCTCGCGGAGGTCTAACCGGAAAAGGATTTATTCGATGGCGCTTCCTGCCTTCAATATGCGTCAGCTTTTGGAAGCTGGCGTTCACTTCGGCCACCAGGCTCACCGCTGGAACCCCAAGATGGCGCCGTTCATCTATGGGTCGCGCAACAAAATTCACATTCTCGACCTGACGCAGACGGTGCCGATGTTGCACCAGGCGTTGCTCAAGGTTTCCGATACGGTTGCCGGCGGCGGTCGCGTTCTTTTCGTCGCGACGAAGCGCCAGGCGTCGGACGGCATTGCCGAAGCTGCCAAACGCAGCGCCCAGTACTTCATCAATCACCGCTGGCTCGGCGGTACGCTGACGAACTGGAAGACTGTTTCCCAGTCCATTCGTCGCCTGCGTCAGCTCGACGACATTCTCGCCGACCCGCAGGGCCGCACCAAAAAAGAAATCCTGACCCTGACGCGTGAGCGCGAAAAGCTCAATCAGTCGCTCGGCGGCATCAAGGACATGGGCGGCACGCCCGATCTCCTCGTCGTCATCGATACCAACAAGGAATCGATCGCGATCCTGGAAGCGCGCAAGCTCAACATCCCGATCGTGGCGATCGTCGATACGAACTGCGATCCCGACGGCATCGATTATCCCGTGCCGGGTAATGACGACGCCGGCCGTGCGATCACGCTCTATTGCGATCTGATGGCCCGCGCCGCTCTCGACGGCATCGAGCGTGCCCAGGGATCCTCGGGTATCGATATCGGCGCTTCGGACGCGCCGCCCGCCGAGGAACTGCCGAAGGTCTCGTTCAAGGGCATCGAAGCCCCGCGCGGCGAAGCCGACGATCTGAAGCGCATCACAGGCATCACGCCGAAGCTTGAGCAGCGCCTCAACGATGCCGGCGTCTACCACTTCTGGCAGATCGCCGACCTCGACGCCGACTATACGGCGGCTCTCGACCGGCAGTTGAAGCTCAAGGGTCAGATCGCCAAGGAAGAATGGCCGGCCCAGGCTAAGAAGTTTGTGGAAGCAGCCGCGGTATAGGGCGCGGTTTCGCGCCCTCACGCAGGTTGAAATTGTGAAACACGACAACTGAGGCGCCTTTCGGCGCCTCGAACCTAATGGGTGACAGGATGACGACGATCACCGCCGCAGATGTGAAGAAGCTGCGCGACATGACCGGCGCGGGCATGATGGACTGCAAGACGGCGCTGACGGAAACGGGCGGCGATATCGAAGCCGCCGTCGATTGGCTGCGTACGAAGGGCCTTTCGAAAGCCGCGAAGAAGTCGGGGCGCATCGCCGCCGACGGCCTTATCGGCATCGTCGCGAAGGGTCACGAAGGCGCCGTCGTCGAGGTCAATTCGGAAACCGATTTCGTCGCGCGCAACGAGCAGTTCCAGACCATCGTTCGCGATATCGCCTCGCTCGCACCGGCCGCGAAGGGCGATCTCAAGGTGCTGCTGGCTGCGACGTATCCGGGCTCCAAGAACACCGTCGAGGTTCAGCTGCAGGAAGCCGTTGCGACGATCGGTGAGAATATGACGCTGCGGCGCACGTCCTCGATCGCGGTCAAGGAAGGTGTCGTCGCCGACTACATTCACAGCCGCGTTGCCGACGGTCTCGGCAAGATCGGGGTTCTGGTCGCGCTCGAAAGCGCGGGCGACGCGCCGACGCTGTTTGAAATTGGTCGCATGATCGCGATGCACGTCGCGGCCGCTAGCCCGATTGCCCTCGACGTCGCCGCTGTTCCGGCTGACGTGCTCGAGCGCGAGAAGGCGATCCTCGCCGAGAAGAACCAGGGCAAGAAGCCCGAGATGCTCGAGAAGATCATCGCCGGCGGCATGAAGGCCTTCGCGAAGGAAAACTGCCTGCTCGAGCAGCAGTACGTCCATGACACGACGAAGACCGTCGCCCAGGCCGTGAAAGACGCAGAAAGCCGCGCCGGCGCCCCGATCAAGGTCGCGGGCTACGTCCGCTACGCGCTTGGCGAAGGCATCGACAAGAAGGAAGAGGACTTCGGCGAGGAAGTCCGCAAGCTCGCGAGCGGCGGCTAGGCGGAATCGCATTCGCGCGTTAGGCATCAACCGGCCGGTTCATGCGACCGGCCGGTTTTTTTCTTGCATATCGACGGGAGTAAGAGGCGATGGCGGCGCGCGGATCTAATATCAAATACAAGCGGCTGCTGCTGAAGCTCTCGGGCGAAGCCCTGATGGGCAAGCAGGACTACGGGATCGACATGTCGGTCGCCGACCGCTTGGCGCGTGATATTGAAGGAATGACGGCGGCCGGAGCCCAGGTCGCAATCGTCATCGGCGGAGGCAATATCTTTCGCGGCCTTTCGCGCGCAGCCAAGGGCATGGATCGGGCGACCGCCGACTATATGGGCATGCTGGCGACGGTCATGAATGCGCTGGCGTTCCAGAATGCGCTCGACCACCGAGGGATCGCGGCGCGCGTCGTCTCCGCTATTCCGATGCCGACGGTTTGCGAAAGCTACGTTCGCCCGAAGGCACTGAGCTATCTCGCAAAGTCGCAGGTCGTGCTGTTCGCGGCGGGCACCGGCAATCCTTTCTTCACGACGGATACGGCCGCCGTCCTGCGCGCCATCGAAATGAATTGCGACGCCGTCCTAAAGGCGACACAGGTCGACGGCGTGTACTCGGCGGACCCGAAGATACACCCCGATGCCAAGCGTTACGATCGCCTGAGCTATGCCGAAGTTTTAGCCAAGGATCTCAGAGTGATGGATGGGGCGGCCATTGCTCTTGCCCGGGACAACGGACTTCCGCTAATTGTGGTTTCTATCGAAGAGCCGGGAAACCTCTTGAAAGTGCTGCGCGGCGAAGCGCGTCAGACGATCATCGAGGCTACGGGTTGAAATCAGCGGCAGCGTTCTCGCCCTGCGCCGCGTGCCGTCGCGGCCGCGGCGGAGCATCGAGTCCGTTGGGAGGATAACGCATGTCTTTGGTTACACACGATATCAACGACGTCGAAAAGCGCATGCGCGCCTCGCTCGACGCACTGAAGCGAGAGTTTTCCGGGCTTCGGACCGGACGCGCAAGCGCCAACCTGCTCGATCCCGTTCACGTCATGGTCTACGGGGCCAGGATGCCGCTCAATCAGGTGGCCACCGTATCGGTGCCGGAACCTCGGATGATCTCGGTCCAGGTCTGGGATCGCAGCAACGTTACGGCCGTCGACAAGGGCATCCGGGAGGCCAATATCGGGCTCAACCCGATCATCGACGGACAGATCCTGCGTTTGCCCATCCCGACGCTGACGTCCGATCGCCGCCAGGAGCTTGTCAAACTCGCCCATAAATACGCCGAGCAGTCGAAAGTTGCGGTTCGTAACGTCCGTCGCGACGCCATGGACCTTTTGAAAAAGCTCGAAAAAGACGGCAAGATGAGCCAGGACGATCATCGCGGCCATACCGACAAGGTCCAGGAGCTGACAGACCGGATCATCAAGGAGGTTGACGCGATACTCGTCACGAAAGAGGCTGAAATTCAGAAAGTATAGGCGATCGAACGAGGGCGCCCGGGGGGCGCATCGATCTTTGGTTTGCGCCGTGCGGCGCTTCATTACAGAGGCCATGCCAGAGTGGCGGCAGCAGGGAAGCTATCCGATGATCAGATGCGCGCTCTGGCGCCGCCGCGCCACGTCGCGATTATCATGGACGGCAACGGACGCTGGGCGAAAGAGCGCGGGCTTCCGCGGACACTCGGTCATCGCCAGGGCGTTGAAGCGGTGCGCCGCGCCGTGCGCACCGCGATCGAACTCAAGATAACGTATCTCACCATCTTCAGCTTTTCGTCTGAGAACTGGAAGCGCCCGGCTGACGAAGTCGACGACTTGATGGGGCTGATGAAGCGCTTCATCCGGCGCGACCTCGTGGAACTGCACGAGGCAGGCGTCTGCATCCGGGTCATCGGGCAGCGCCAGCATGTCGACAGCGAGCTGACGAAGCTGATCGACGATGCCGTCGAGCTGACCAAGGGTAACAACCTGCTGACCCTCGTCATCGCGTTCAATTACGGCTCGCGAACCGAGATCGCAGGCGCGGCACGAAAGCTCGCCGCCGAGGTCGCAGCCGGCAAGCTCGATCCGTCCGCCATCACCGTCGAACGGATGGCCAACGCGCTCGATACGTCGGGCATACCCGATCCCGATCTCCTGATCCGGACGTCCGGCGAGATGCGGCTGTCGAATTTCCTGCTGTGGCAGACGGCATATTCCGAATTCGTATTTCTCGACTGCTATTGGCCGGACTTCGACAAGGCCGCGTTCGAGGGCGCGATCCACGAATTCCGCTCCCGCGAGCGCCGCTTCGGCGGCCTCACGCAACGCTCAACGGCGTGAGGCTCCACGATGGCCGCCGGTAAGCCTGAAGAGTTCTGGCGCGCGCTTCTCGACAGAGTTGGCTCTCTGCCACCCGAGCTTTCGAAACGCATTATATCCGGTGTCGCGATCGGCGCCGTCGCACTCGCGATGACGTATTGGAGCCCGGCGCTATTCACGATCCTGATGCTCGTCATCGCGGCCGCGATGAGCTGGGAGTGGGGCAGGATGGTCCGTGGAGCGGCGCTGAGCGATCCGGCGATGATCGTTCATATCCTTGCCGTGCTTCTCGCCGCCCTGTTGAGCGCAACCGACATGGCCGGCCTCGCCATCGCCTCGACGGTCATCGGCGCGATCGCAGTGGCGGCGTTGACGTTCGGCGTCGGCAACGCGCAGCTCTCGGGCGCGGGTGTTCTCTACGCCGGGCTTCCCGTCGTCGCGCTCGGGTGGATCAGAGGCGACGAGCCGCTCGGATTTCTCGCGACGCTATTCGTACTCCTGGCCGTCATCGTGACGGATATCGGCGCCTACGCGAGCGGCCGGACCATCGGCGGTCCGAAATTATGGCCCGCCGTGTCGCCCAACAAAACCTGGTCGGGACTCATTGGCGGGGTGCTTGCGGCATCGATCGCGGGCGGATTGTTCGCATGGCTTTCAGGCACGGGCTCGGCGTCGTGGCTCGCCGGCCTCGGGCTCGTTTTGGGGCTAGTCGCCCAGGGCGGCGATTTGGCGGAATCGGCGTTGAAGCGCCATTTTGGCCTGAAAGATAGCAGCAACCTGATCCCCGGCCATGGCGGTGTCATGGATCGGATGGACGGCATCGTCACTGCCAGCGTCATTGCTGCCATCGTCGCATTCGCGATCGATGCCTACGCGCCCGCGCGGGCGCTTCTTTATGGATCGTGATGCACATGGCAGTGACGGCAAGTGTTCCGAACAGAAATCTGAAACCGGCGTCGCCGATGGAATTCGACTGGACTGGGACGGCGCGCCCCTGCCGCTTGACCGTTCTCGGCGCGACCGGATCGGTCGGCACGAGTACGCTCGATCTCGTCGGCCGGACTCCTGAACGGTTCGAAGTCGTTGCGTTGACGGCGCAGTCGAATGCCCAGGCGCTCGCGGCACTGGCGCGCCAGCATCGCGCCAAGCTCGCGGTCATCGGCGACGAAAAATGTCTCCCCCAGCTTCGCGACGAACTGGCGGGCACCGGCATTCAAACCGCAGGCGGAAGTGATGCGCTCGTCGAAGCCGCGTTGATGCCCGCCGATTGCGTGATGGCGGCCATCGTCGGTGCGGCAGGGCTTCGTCCGACCTTTGCAGCTGCTTCGTGCGGCAAGCGCGTGGCGCTCGCCAACAAGGAATGCCTCGTCTCCGCCGGGCATGTCTTCACTGCCGAGATCAAGCGCAGCGGTGCCGAGCTTCTCCCTGTCGACAGCGAGCATTCAGCCGCGTTTCAGGCGTTGACCGGCGCCGAGCCGGGATCGATCGAGAAAATCGTTCTGACGGCCTCGGGCGGTCCCTTCCGCACTTGGACTCTCGAGGCGCTGGAACAAGCGACGCCCGAACAAGCCCTGAAGCATCCGAACTGGTCGATGGGTGCCAAGATCACGATCGACAGCGCGACCCTCATGAACAAGGGGCTCGAGTTGATCGAGGCCTTCCATCTCTTTCCGGTTTCGGTCGACGCCCTCGACTGCGTTGTGCATCCGCAGTCGGTCATCCATTGCCTCGTCAGCTATGTCGACGGGTCCGTGCTGGCGCAGCTGGCGGCTCCCGATATGCGCACGCCGATCGCGGTAGCGCTCGCCTGGCCTGGACGCATGGCGGCGCCGACCGAGCGGCTCGACCTCGCGAAACTTCAAACCCTGACGTTCGAAGCGCCCGACGAAACGCGTTTTCCGGCGCTCCGGGTCGCGCGCCAGGCATTGCGGCGAGGCGATACGGCGCCCGCCGTTCTCAACGCCGCGAACGAAATCGGCGTTCAGGCATTCTTGAACCGCAGGATCAAATTTTTGGAGATCGCCCGTCTGGTTGAAGAGACGCTCGATACCGCCGAGCGGCAGGGTGCCATCGCGACGGCGCACTGTCTCGACGACATCCTTTCCATCGATGAGTGTGCGCGTCGACTGGCAGAAGACGCACTCAATCGCTATTAAACACCTGAGCTTCGGCTTACTGCGCGCCGCTATACGGGCCGTGCTGCAACCCTAAAGGATTGCTATTCAATGGACTTCCTGGCGACTCTGGCCACATGGATCTGGCAGTACGGCATCATGTTCCTGCTCGTGCTGACGCTGGTCGTGTTCATTCACGAGCTTGGCCATTTCCTCGTGGCACGCTGGTGCGGCGTGACCGTCAAAGCCTTCTCGATCGGCTTTGGGCCTGAAATCTATGGCTTTTACGACAAGCACGGGACGCGCTGGCGGTTCGCGTGGATACCGCTGGGCGGCTACGTCAAGTTCATCGACGACGATAACGCGTCCTCGCAGGGCTCCGTCGCGACCAAGGGGCTGACCGCCTCCGAGCGCGCGGGTGCGTTTCATTCCAAGTCCGTTTCGGCGCGCGCCGCCGTCGTTGCCGCCGGTCCGATCGCGAATTTCATTCTGGCGTCGGTGCTCTACGCGGCGCTGAATGTGACAGTCGGCATTCGCATCCTGCCCGCGCTTGTCGACGGGGTGGTGCCCAATTCACCGGCCGCTCAGGCCGGTTTCCAGCCGGGCGACCAGGTCGTCGCGATCAACGACACCAGGATCGAAAAATTTGAGGATTTGCAGCGCATCGTCGGCTCGAGCGCGGGCGAGCCGCTGGCCTTCACGGTCGAGCGCAACGGCGAAAAACTGACGCTCAACGCGACGCCGAATGTGGATGAGCAGCGTGACGCATTTGGCCGCACCTTCCGCCGCGGACTGATCGGCATCCAGCGCACGCTCTCGGTCGATAAGGTTCGCACCGTCGACGTCAGCCTGCCGAAGGCGGTTCTGCTCGGCGTGGGTGAAACCTACAGCAATATCACCCAGACCGTCGCCGGCCTCTGGGATATCATCACGCGCCGGCAGTCCGCCGAGCAGATGGGCGGCCCGATCATGATGGCCGAGGTAACGGCGAAAGTCGCCGAACTCGGCTGGGAGCCCATGCTGCGCTGGATCGCGTTCATCTCAGCGAACATCGGATTCCTGAACCTGCTTCCGATTCCCGTCCTCGATGGCGGCCATCTTTTGTTCTACGCCTACGAGGCGGTGCGCCGGAAACCGGCGAGCGAACGCATGCAGCAGATGGGATTCCAGGTCGGCCTGGCGGTGCTGATGATGTTGGTCGTTTTCGTGAATTTCAACGACATTATGAACGTTTGGAGGCGCATCACGGGGACCGGCTAAGCCTAAGCAGAATCATGGGGGAGTGACGTAAACTTACAACTTTGCGGGTCCCTTCTGAATCGTTAAAAGCGGTATGGTGCGCAGGAGGTTACGACTTCGAATCGGGGGGTCCGAAAAGAGGGTCGACACTTGCTGCGGATAAACGACCGAGAATCAGGCAATAAGAACACGTCAAAAAATAAGAAAAAAACATTCTAGACGACGCATGAGTGTGACGCTGCCGCCGACAGCGCGCATGTGAATCTGGGGGTCGGCGGCACACGGGGGCTAATCCGCGTATGCAGAGAATTCAGGTCATTATGGCGGGCTTGCGCCTCTTGTTGGCGCTTGCATTTGTCTCGCCGGTGATCGCGATGGGAGACGCCACCTGGGGGTCGGGTGCAGCGTTTGCTCAGGGCGTCATTCGCAATATCGAGGTCGTCGGCAGCCGACGCGTCGAGCCCGAAACCGTGCGCTCCTACCTGCAGTTCAACGTGGGTGACGGCTACAGCGCCGCCAAGGTCGACGCGTCGATCAAGGCGTTGTTCGCGACCGGTCTGTTCGCTGACGTTTCGATTCAGCCCAAGGGCTCGACGATCGTCGTCTCGGTCAAGGAAAACCCGATCATCAATCAGGTTGCCTTCGAGGGGAACAGCGAAGTCGACACCGCGACGCTGTCGGGCGAAGTGCAGCTCAAGGCACGTTCCGTCTTCACGCGCGCCAAGGCTCAGGCCGATGTGCAGCGCATCCTCGACGTCTACCGCCGCCAGGGTCTCTTTGCCGCGAGCGTCGAGCCGAAACTCATTCAGCTCGAAGAAAGCCGCGTGAACCTCGTGTTCGAGATCACCGAAGGCTCGGCGACGAAAGTCAAAGGCATCAACTTCGTCGGCAACCACGCATTCAGCGACAGCCAGCTGCGCGATGTCATCTCGACGACGCAGGTCGGCTGGTTCGACTTCCTCAAGGGAACGTCGATCTACGATCCCGACCGCATGAACCTCGACCGGGAACTGATCCGCCAGTATTACCTCAAGAACGGCTACGCGGATGCCTCGGTCACGGCCGCGAACGCCGAAATCGATCCGGACGGTTCCGGCTTCCTCATCACCTTCGCCGTTGACGAAGGCCCGCTCTATAATTTCGGCGCCATTGGCATCGAAAGCTCGCTTCCCGACGTGCGGGCTGACGATTATCGCAGCCAGCTTCTGACGAATTCGGGTGAGGTCTACGACGCTTCCGAAATCGACAAGACGAGTGAAAAGCTGACGCTCGCCGTCGCCGACGCCGGATACGCATTTGCTCGCGTCCGTCCGCGCGCCACGCCCGATGTCGCCAATCACACGATCTCGATCTCCTACATCATCGACGAAGGTCCGCGCATTTATATCGAGCGTATCAACGTCATCGGCAACACGCGCACCAAGGACTTCGTGATCCGTCGCGAATTCCGCTTGGCGGAAGGCGACGCCTTCAACTCGCTGATGGTCGATCGCGCCAAAAAGCGCCTGAAGGCCCTGGGCATCTTCAAGGACGTCGACATCAAGCGTCGTCCGGGCTCCGCGCCGGATCGCGTCGTGCTCGACGTCATGGTTCAGGAACAGTCGACGGGTGAACTTTCGTTCGGTGCCGGTTACTCGACCAACGAAGGTGTCATCGGCGACGTGTCGATCACGGAACGCAACCTGTTCGGCAACGGCCAGTATCTGCGCTTGGGTCTTGCAGGCTCCTTCGAACGTATGCAGGTCGACCTGTCGTTCACGGAACCGCGCTTCCTCGACCGCAACCTGTCGGCCGGTTTCGACCTCTTCTACAAACAGCTCGATTATCAGGACTCGTCGGGCTTCGATCAGCGCAAGGCAGGCGGTCAGGTTCGTCTTGGCTTCCCGATTGCCGAGAACCTGTGGATGCAGACGAGCTACGGCCTGTCGCGTGACGAGATCTTTAACGTTGCTTCGAATGCGTCCGTCGCGATCAAGGAAGCTTGCGGAGCCTCAAATCTATTGGACGATACTCGTCCGAACTGCCGAAATGCGGGCTATTGGACATCGCTCGTCGGCACGACGCTCACCTACGACAAGCGCAACAACGCCCAGAACCCGACCAGCGGCTACTTCCTGCAGGCTGGCACCGACTTCGCCGGTCTCGGCGGCGATGCTCAGTACTGGCGCGTCAACGCTGAAGCGCGCGCTTACTATCCGATTACGGAAAAGATCACGTTCGTTGGTCGCGCCATCGGCGGTACGATCCAAGGCTGGGGTGGCGAGGACGTCCGTTTGCTCGACTCGTTCTTCAAGGGCGGAGAAACGGTTCGCGGCTTCGATCGCGCCGGTTACGGTCCGCGCGACTTGAGTTCGTCGAATAAAGATGCGCTCGGCGGCCAGACCTACTGGGCGACGACGGCCGAAATTCGCTTCCCGCTGCCCTACGTTCCGGAAGATCTGGGCCTCAGCGGCGCGGTCTTCGCAGATGCTGGTTCATTGTTTGGCGCGACAGGCGGCGTCGAAAAGGCGCTCAATGCTCCGGGCTGCATGGAAAACGGCAAGCCTTGCGACCTCGCCGACAGCAGCGCCATCCGCTCATCGGTCGGCGCCAGCTTGATGTGGAACTCGCCGGTCGGTCCGATTCGCATGGACTTCGCGAAAGTCCTGACGAAAGAGAAGTACGACGAGACGCAGTTCTTCCGCTTCGGCGCGTCGAGCCGCTTCTAGCAAGCGTCCGGGCGGCGGCAAATCGCCCGGAATTGCTGCGTTGGTCCTAAGCATAGGCGTCGCGCGATTGATTTGGACACGCCGGGGGCTTGCCAACGCCCCCGGCGTCGTTCATTCAACCGCCTTAATCACCCAACCCTGATTCAACCACACAGTGCCGAAGCATCGGCGGGCCGGAGGCGGCAAGATGGAGCATCCCGGGTTTTTCGAGCGGGCCGGGCCTTATACTCTATTCGAGGTCGCGCAAGCTGCGGGCGCCGAGCTGCCGGACAGCGCCGATCCGGCGATGCCGATCGAGGACGTGCGGCCGCTCGCGGAAGCCACCCGCGCCCACATTTCGTTTATCGATAACAAGAAATATCTGGGCCAGCTCGACCTGACGGCAGCCGGCGCCTGCCTCGTCGCGCCGCCGCTCGCGGGCCGTATTCCAGCGGGCACAGTCGGCGTCGTCACCCGCCAGCCCTACCACGGCTTCGCGCGGGCCCTGGCGCTGTTTTACCCCTCCGCGATGCAGCCGATGGTGGCGACGCCCGGCGCTCAGCCCGTGGACCCGACTGCACGCCTCGAGGACGGCGTGGTGATCGAGCCGGGAGCCGTCATCGGCCGTGAGGTGCAGATCGGGGCAGGGACGCGGATTGCCGCTGGAGCCGTTGTCGGAGCCCGCGTGACCATCGGCCGGAATTGCTACATCGGGGCGCTCGCGACCGTCACCCATGCCCTTGTCGGTGATCGCGTGATTATCCATTCCGGCGTCCGGATCGGCCAGGACGGCTTCGGATTTGCTATGGGTCCGGGAGGCCACCTCAAGGTGCCGCAGATCGGCCGCGTCATCATCCAGGACGATGTCGAGATCGGCGCCAATACAACAATAGATCGCGGTGCGCTGAAGGACACCATGATCGGCGAAGGCACCAAAATTGATAATCTCGTGCAGATCGGGCACAACGTCATCGTCGGCCGCCACTGTGTGATCGTGGCGATGTGCGGCATCTCGGGTTCGACGGAGCTTGGCGACTATGTCGTCATGGGCGGCCAATCCGGGACGGTCGGACACATCAAGATCGGCACAGGCGCGCAGATCGGCGGTTCGTCCCACCCGGCCCATGACGTTCCGCCCGGTGCCAAATATTTCGGTACCCCGGCCAAGCCTTTGCGCGAAAGCGCGCGGGAGCAGGCGCTCATTAAGCGTCTCGTCGCGCGCGACAAGAACAACTATGACGACGGGCCGAAGGGCTCAAGTGAAGATTGAGCGATGTCGCGTTCGCGCTCCGCCGATGATCTGGAGTTGAAGATTATGGACGATACGAAAACGGCTGGCAAAAAGCTCGGCACTGCGGATATCGCAACCGTGATGAAACTGCTGCCGCACCGCTATCCGTTTTTGCTGGTCGACCGCATGTACGACATGGACCGGGACGAGAGCTGCGTCGGCGTCAAGAACGTCACGATCAATGAGCCGTTCTTTCAAGGTCATTTCCCGCAGTTTCCCGTCATGCCGGGCGTGCTAATCATCGAAGGTCTGGCACAGACGGCGGGCGCGCTCTGCGTCTCCAACGTCGGCGAAGACTACCACGCCGAGCTGGTCTACTTCATGGGCATCGACAATGCCAAGTTCAGGAAGCCCGTGCTGCCGGGCGACCAGATCCACTATCACGTCAAGAAGGTGCGCAATCGCGGGCGCGTCTGGCGCTTCCGTGGCGAAGCGAAGGTGAACGGGCAGGTCGTGGCGGAAGCCGAGATCAGCGCCATGCTCGCCGACAGCGCCGATGCTCGCGCCTTTGCGAGCAAAAATGGCTGAAGCTGACGTTCACCCGACCGCCATCGTCGAGGACGGCGCGCGGCTTGGCCCCGGCGTCAAGGTCGGACCCTTCTGCATCGTCGGCGCACATGCGAGCCTCGGCGAAGGCGTCGAGCTTGTGAGCCACGTCGTCGTCGCGGGGATGACGGACATCGGCGCGCGCACGCGGATTTTTCCATTCGCCTCGATCGGCCATCAGCCGCAGGATCTGAAATACAAGGGGGAGCCGTGCTCGCTCTCCGTCGGCGCCGATTGCCTGATCCGCGAAGGCGTCACGATGAACCCCGGCACCGAAGGCGGCGGCTCGGTGACGACGGTCGGCGATAGCTGCGCGTTCCTGGCGAATAGCCACGTCGGCCACGATTGCCGCGTCGGCAACGGCGTCATCTTTTCCAACAACGTCATGCTGGCGGGCCATTGCACGGTCGGCGACTATGCGATCATTGGCGGCGGCGCGGCCGTCATCCAGTTCGCGCGCGTCGGACACCACGCTTTCGTCGGCGGCATGTCGGGTCTTGAGAACGATCTCATTCCCTACGGCATGGCGCTCGGCAATCGCGCTTATCTTTCAGGGCTGAATATCGTCGGTCTGCAGCGTCGCGGATTTTCGCGCTCCGACATTCACGACTTGCGCCGCGCCTACCGACTGCTCTTTGCTGCGGAAGGCACGCTGAGCGAGCGCATGGAGGATGTCGCCGAGGAGTTCGCCGGCCATGCGTCCGTCGAGGAAATTCTCGCCTTCATCCGCGAGGGCGGCAAACGCTCGCTGTGCACGCCGAAGAACGGCGCGGAAAGCTGAGGTCCGGCCATGACGGGGCCGGCGGATCGCATCGGGATTATCGCGGGTTCCGGATCGCTGCCGCGCGAGGTCGCGGAAAGTATCCTCCAGCGCGGCGGTAGCGTTCACGTCGTGATGGTCAGCGGCGCGGCCGATGCCTCGCTGGCGATGTTTCCGCATACGGTCGTCAACTGGGCGCAACCCGGCCGCGCGACGGCGGCGCTCAAGGCTGCGGGCGTTCGCGACGTCGTCATGCTCGGCGGCTTCCAGCGACCGGATTTCCGCACCGCGCGTCCCGACCTTGCATTCTTCCAGGTTCTACCCTCGGTGCTACGCTTTCTGAAAGCGGGCGGCGACGATGCTCTTCTGCGCGGGCTCGTTGCCATGTTCGAACGGCGCGGCCTCAACATCGTCGGCGTTCGCGATGTCGCGAGCGATTTGACCGTTCGCGACGGCGTGCTGACGGGGCCATCGCTGTCCGCCCAAAATACAGCCGACGCCGAAATGGGATTTGCGCTGATCGCGGCGCTCGGACGTTACGACATCGGACAGGCGGCGGTGATCGCTAACGGTCGCGTCGAAGCCATCGAAGGCGCGGAAGGAACGGACCGCATGCTGACGCGCGTTGCCGAGGTTCGCCGTGCGGCCGGTGCGCATGAGCGTGGCGGCGTTCTCGTGAAGCGTCCAAAGCCCGGGCAGGATCTTCGCGTTGATCTGCCGGCGATCGGGCCGAACACGATCGACAATATCGCGGCAACTGGCCTCGCTGGCGTCGCCGTGATGGCCGGGCATGTGCTCGCGGCCGAGCGGGAGCGGATGATCGCGTTGGCCGAGGCGTGTGGCGTGTTCGTCGCCGGAATTCCGCAAGCTTCGGATGATCGCGCACAGTCCAAAGACGCAGAGGTCGGCGCGCTCGGCTGGCTCGGTTCCGTGGCGATCGAGGCACGCGCGATGGCCGACATTCGCCGCGCAGCCGGAATCCTCGCGGCGTGCTCCAGGTTCGAAACCGGCACAGCCGCCGTCATCGATCGCGGACGTGTCCTTGCCGTTGGCACATCTGAAACGCCGCTCAAAGTCGTCGAGCGAGCCGCGAGCCTTCGCAAGGGCGACCGCCGCCGAGGCGTCATCGTCATCGCGCCGTCACAGACGCTCGACGAAGCGCTGCTACGCACGGCCGAGACGCACAAGTTTGCAGGTGTGGCGAAATTGAGAGACGCGATGAGCACCGCCATCGATGGTTCGATCGTGCGGCTGGCGGATAGCCTTGGCCTGTTCATCGGCGAGGCAGGAGAACCTTCGCATGGCTGATGCTCCAAAAGTCATGCGTAACGATAAAGAGCTGCGGCTTTTCCTGGTCGCGGGTGAGCATTCGGGCGATGCGCTGGGCGGCAAGCTAATCGCGGCGCTCCGACAGCGCTACGACGGCACGCTGACCCTCGCCGGTGTCGGCGGCGAGGAGATGGCGCATCAAGCCTTCGCGTCGCTGTTCCCAATCGAGGACGTCGCCGTGATGGGGCCGATGTCGATCCTGCCGCGCTTGCCGCGCATCATGCGGCGCGTCTATCAGACCGTTGACGCGGCGCTAGCATTCAAGCCGGATGCCGTGGTCATCATCGATAGTCCCGAATTCACGCATCCGATCGCGAAACGCATTCGCAAGCGCGCGCCAAATATTCCGATCATCGATTACGTCAGCCCGAGCGTGTGGGCGTGGCGTCCGGGACGCGCCAAGCGTATGCGCCGCTACGTCGATCACATCCTGGCGCTGCTGCCGTTTGAACCCGACGCACACGCGCGGCTCGGCGGCCCGGCCTGCACCTATGTCGGCCATCCGCTGATCGAGAAGCTCGACGAGATCGAAAGCACCGACGGAGCAGCGCTTTCAAGGCGGCTCGGCCTCGCTTCGGAAAAACCCGTGCTGCTCGTGCTGCCCGGTAGCCGCACATCCGAGGTCACGCGGCTGATCGATGTCTTCGGCGAAGCCGTGGCGCGCGTTTCGAAGCAACGCCCGGTCGAGGTCGTCATTCCTGCAGTCCGTCATGTGCGCGACCTCATCGTGACGAAGACCGCAACGTGGACGCCGCAGCCCCATGTCGTCGATGCTGCAACGGACGAAAAATACGCGGCGATGCGGCTCGCGCGCGCGGCGCTCGCGGCCTCGGGCACGGTTACGCTGGAACTGGCGCTGGCTCAGACGCCGAGCGTCGTCGCCTACCGCGTCGACAAACTGATGGCCAATCTCCGCTTCCTGCTCAAGGTGCCGAGCGTCGTGCTGGCGAACCTCGTCCTCGGCAAGAATGTCTATCCGGAATATCTGCAGGAAGCGTGCACGCCCGAAGCGTTGGCTGACGCCATCCTGCCCTTGCTCGACGACACGGCCGAACGCCGAGCGCAGATTCAGGTCCTTGCCGGGACGCCGGAGAAGCTTCGTCTTGCTTCATCCAGCCCCAGCATGGCCGCAGCGGATACTGTTCTTTCGGTGATCTCCGCTCAGGCGGGAGCGGGGAATTCGCGGCGCGGCGGTCCGATGTAGAGCTGGCGCGGACGTCCGATGCGCTGCTCCGGATCCTCGATCATCTCTTTCCACTGCGCGATCCAGCCGACGGTGCGCGCGACCGCGAACAACACCGTGAACAGTTCGACCGGGAAGCCCATCGCGCGCAGCGTGATGCCCGAATAGAAATCGATATTGGGGTAAAGCTTCTTCTCGATGAAATACTCGTCCTGAAGCGCGATGCGTTCGAGCTCGAGAGCGATCTTCAAAAGCGGATCGTTGCCATGGCCGAGGGCGTCGAGCACCTCGTGGCAGGTCTTCTGCATCACCTTGGCACGCGGATCGTAGTTCTTGTAGACGCGATGCCCGAAGCCCATCAGCCGGAAACCGGAATTCTTGTCTTTCGCCTTCTTGACGAACTCCGGAATGCGATCGACGGAGCCGATCTCTTTCAGCATGTTGAGCGCGGCTTCATTGGCGCCGCCGTGGGCCGGTCCCCAGAGACACGCGATGCCGGACGCAATACACGCGAACGGATTGGCGCCTGACGAGCCCGCAAGACGCACCGTCGAGGTCGACGCGTTCTGCTCGTGGTCGGCGTGCAGAATGAAAATGCGGTCGAGCGCGCGCGAGATGATCGGGTTGACGACATACGGCTCGCACGGCACCGCGAAGCACATCTGCAGGAAGTTCGACGTGTAGTCGAGATCGTTGCGCGGATAGATGAAGGGCTGACCCATCGCGTATTTGTAGGTCATCGCCGCGATCGTCGGCATCTTCGCAATCATGCGATGGCTGGCGATCTCGCGCTGCACGGGGTCGGAGATGTCGGTTGAGTCGTGATAAAACGACGACAGCGCCCCGACGGTGCCGACCATGACGGACATCGGATGCGAGTCGCGCCGGTAGCCCGTGAAAAAGCGGGTCATCTGCTCGTGCACCATCGTGTGGCTGGTGATGGTGCGGCGGAAGTTGATGAACTCCGCGTTGTTCGGCAGCTCTCCGTAGAGCAGGAGGTAGCACACCGCGAGGAAGTTCGTGTTCTCGGCGAGCTGGTCGATCGGGTAGCCGCGATAAAGCAGCTCTCCCTTGTCGCCATCGATATAGGTGATGGAGCTCTTGCAATTCGCGGTCGACGTGAAGCCTGGATCGTATGTGAAGCAACCGGTCTGCTTGAAAAGATTGCCGACGTCGACAACGTCCGGCCCGATCGAGCCGGTGCGAACGGCGAGTTCGACCTGCTTGTTGTCGACCGTCAGGGTCGCGTTCGGCTTGCCGGGGCCTTCACCGCCCTTTGCCGCGTTGCTGTCATGGATGTTCATGGTTTGCCACCTCGCCCGAGGATCAATGGCCGCCACAGCCGAGAAAGCTTATACCGATTTCTTCGTCCGCAACGGCTCGCAGTGAACGGCTGGAAGCTCCAGCTTCCGTCGCCGAAAAAGCGATTGCACTGCGAAGGGTTTAGCGGTCTTTTTGCGGTGCGGCAACCGACCTCATTCAGCAACAGCATTGTGCATTAGTCATACATCTGCCGCGTCGGAAATCCGGGCAAGAACCTCGTCACGGCCAAGAAGTTCCAGAACATCGAAGACGGGCGGAGAAACAGCGCGCCCGGTGAGCGCCGCGCGCAAAGGTTGCGCGATGCTGCCGAGCTTCGCGCCCGTTGCTTCTGCGTGCGCTTTAATCGCGGCTTCCAAAGCCGGAGCCTTCCATTCGTTTTCCGGAATGGCGGCAAGAATTTTTAGAACCACCGCGTTCGAGGCGCGACCGTCCGTGTTCAGCAGTTTCGCCGCCTTATCCTCAAACCTGATCGGGCGCTCGGCGACGATGAACAGCGCGCCGGCAACAAGCTCGGTCAGCGTTTTCGAGCGCTCCTTCAATGCCGGTATGGCGCGAAGGAAGATATCCCATCCTTTCGCTGCGAATAAATGCGCAAGATCCGTGCCGCTCACAACGGCTGGAAGCTGGCGCAGCACTTCACGCGCCAGCGCGATGTCGGAGCGTGGCGGCGCCTTGGGATCGATCGCGATTTCACTCAGCGATTTGAAATCGAGATGCGGCAGCATTTCGCGAACCTGGCGAGCCAGATCGTTGTCGGATGCGGCGCGAATGTAATGTCCGTTGAGGTCGTCGAGCTTCTTGAAGTCGAGTCGCGCCGGTGCCTTGTTGATCCCATCGATGTCGAACCAGCGGATGAGATCGTCCGTCGGCATGATCTCGTCGTCGCCGTGGCTCCATCCGAGTCGCACGAGATAATTGCGCAACGCTTCGGGCAGATAACCCATCGCGCGGAATTCCTCGACGCCCTGCGCGCCATGGCGCTTCGAAAGCTTCGCGCCGTCCGCTCCGTGGATCAGCGGCACGTGCGCGAACTCCGGAACGGCCCAGCCCATGCCTTGATAAATCTGCGTTTGGCGCGCCGCATTGGTCAGGTGGTCGGCGCCGCGCACGACATGCGTGATGCCCATGTCATGATCGTCGACGACGACGGCGAGATTGTAGGTCGGGTTTCCATCCGAGCGCACGATGATGAGATCGTCGAGATCCTTGTTCGGAAATACGACATGGCCCTGGACGTGATCCTCGACGATGGTTTCGCCATCGCGCGGAGCCTTGAGACGCACGACCGGCTTCACATCCTTCGGCGCGTCCTTGGGATCGTGGTCGCGCCACGGCGACAGAAAGATCAGCGGGCGGCCCTCGGCTTTGGCTTTCTCGCGCGCGGCGTCGATCTCGGCGGGCGAGGCGTAGCAGTGATAGGCGGCACCGCGCTTCAAGAGTTCTGCGGCGACGTCGCGGTGCCGGTCGGCGCGTGCGAACTGCGAGACGGCTTCTCCGTCCCACGTGAGCCCCAGCCATGCTAAGCCGTCGAGAATGGCGGTGACGGCCTGCTCGTTGTTGCGTTCGCGGTCCGTGTCCTCGATGCGCAGGAGGAATTTGCCGTTCCGTCCTCGTGCATAAAGCCAGTTGAACAGCGCCGTGCGCGCCCCGCCGATGTGCAGATATCCGGTTGGGGAGGGCGCAAATCGAACGACGGGCGCACTGGAAGTCGCGGTCTCAGTCATTGGACCTTTTCGCTTATCGGCCTTGAGGGAATGAAGCTCCGCTCGTAGCATGGCGACCTCGACAAGTTAAGGGGGCGGGGAACCTCCCACCATTCGCATTCGGTCCCGGATTCGGTCCCAGACATGTCCGTCAACGCGGGCGACCTCGATGCTGCGCTGATTGCCGCGCCCTCGCACGGGACGCGTAGCCTTGCGCTCGCGCTCGAAAGGGAACGGGAGCAGTTCTTTCTCTGGTCGCCGGTCTGCTTTGGCATAGGCATCGCCGCTTATTTCGCATTGCCCATCGAGCCGCGGCTCATCGTGGCATTCGTTCCGCTGGCTCTCGCGCTCATTTTGCGGATGGCGTCGACACGCGGTTCGCTACCGTCGGCCGTACTCGCCGGTTTGTTGCTTGCGGGTCTCGGATTTGCCGACGCGAAGCTGCGCGTCGAAACGGTTCGCGCGCCGGTGCTGGCGAAGACACTGCGCAATGCCGAGATCACCGGAACCGTGACGCTCGTCGAGGTTAAGTATCCGCGCGGCCAGCGGTTGACCATCGCGTCTCCGACGATTGCGGGGCTCGCGCCCGAAGCGACACCGGCGGTCGTCCGTGTTCGGACGATGTCGTCGCAGTCAAGGGCTAAGCCCGGCGACCGCGTGCGCTTGAAAGCGAACTTGTCGCCGCCCGCGAAGCCTGCGTTGCCGGGAGGTTTCGATTATGCGCGCACCGCCTGGTTCGATCAGGTCGGCGCGGTCGGCTATGCCTTTGCGCCGCCCGCGATCGAGGAGCATGTCGATGGCGGCACGCTCACGGCCCGATACCGGCGCGGCATCGAAGCGTTCCGCCAACTGATCGCATCGCGCATTCGCGCCGTGCTGCCCGATGAAACGGGCGAGATCGCGTTGGCATTGATTACGGGCGAACGCGGCGGCATCAGCGCCGCGACGAACAACGCATTCAAGAATTCTGGCCTCTTTCACATCTTGTCGATCTCGGGCCTGCACATGGTCATCATGGCGGGCGCTGTCTTTTATTCGGCGCGATTGCTCCTTGCTGCCGTTCCATTTTTTGCGCTCAGGCTGCCGATCAAAAAAATCGCCGCCGCGATCGGAATCCTCGGCGCGCTCGGCTATCTCGCAATTTCCGGCGGCGCGTTTGCGACGGTCCGTTCGGCGCTGATGATCGTCATCATCTTCGGCGCGGTTCTCATCGATCGGCCGGCGCTGGCTCTCAGAAACGTCGCGCTCGCCGCATTTCTGATCCTGGCGATCTTTCCTGAAAGCTTGCTCGATGCGGGATTTCAGATGTCGTTTGCGGCCGTGACGGCGCTGATCGCGGCGCACGAGCTGCTGGTTCGCGTTCTCGGGACGAACCAGCAGCCGCATCCACTTACCCGCGTCGCAAAGTTCTTTGGCGAGATCATCGCCTCGACGCTGATCGCCAGCGTCGCCGTCGCGCCGTTCGCCGCCTACAACTTCCACCAGAGCCAGCAGTATGCGGTGCTGGCGAACATGATCGCCATTCCGATCTGCAATATCGTCGTGATGCCGGCGGCGCTCGGAGCCATGATCCTGATGCCGCTCGGGCTCGAGTGGATCGCGCTGAAGCCGATGGGCTGGGGCATCGAAGGCATGGCATGGTGCGCGAACATTGTCGGCGCGCTGCCCGGTGCCGTCGGTCATTTACCTGAAATTCCGACGATCGCATTCGCGCTGATGCTCGCCGGAGGGATGTGGCTGGTGCTCTGGCGGACTCGCATCCGGCTCGTGGGTGCCGCTCTTGTCCTTCTCGGTCTCGTCGCGACGCCCTGGATGCCGAGGCCGGACGTGCTTGTCGCGCAGAAGGGCAGCCTGGTCGCGGTCAGGGATGCGTCTGGCAAATTTTCCTCTCTCCCCGCGCATGGCGCGAAGTACGATCTGGAGCGCTGGCTCGAGTATGACGGCGATGGGCGGACGGCGCGGGATGCGCAGGCGGGCGGTGCGTTCAGTTGCGATGCGGTCGGATGCATCGCGCACGTCAAGGGCGCCACCGTCGCCGTCGCGCGCCATCCGGCGGCCGTGGCGGACGACTGCCTCAACGCCGATATCCTGATCCTGGACGAGCCGAAGCCATCGGACTGTGCGGTCCCCAGCACCGTGATCGACGTCTTCGATCGCTGGCGCAACGGCGCTTATGCGCTGTATCTCAGCCGGGACGAGAGCAGCCCCGAGCCGCGTGTTCGCTTCGAGACGGTTGCTGCGCATCGCGGCGAAAGGCCGTGGAGCCTTCTTCCGCAGCGCAAGACATCGAACGCGGCAGCCGGAGGCACAGCAGACTCATCGGCGGCACTACCGAAGCCACGCATTCTCAATGCGCCGGGAACGTCCGCCGCTAAGGCTGGCGATCAGCCGATGCAAAGCGCCAGATCCGAACCGCCGGAGCGTAGGGCATTGCTCGACGACGACCCCGGAGAGTTGGTCGAGATGGACGAGGGGCCGGACCGTCCGGACCCTCAGTAGCGCCGCAGCAATCCGACGAGACGGCCCTGGATATCGATCTGGTCGGGCCCGAAGATACGCGTTTTGAATTCGGGATTGGCGGCCTCGAGCGCGATCGTCGAGCCCTTTTTGCGGAGTCGCTTCAACGTCGCTTCCTCGCCTTCGACGAGGGCCACGATGATGTCGCCGTTCTCCGCCGTATTGCAGCGGCGTATGATGACCGTGTCGCCGTCGTGAATGCCGGCCTCGATCATCGAATCGCCTTTGACTTCAAGGGCGAAGTGTTCGCCGTTCGTCAGGATGTCGGGGGAGACGGCGATGTCATGTGTGTGATTCTGAATGGCGCTGATCGGCGTGCCGGCGGCGATGCGGCCCATAACAGGCACGGAAACGGTACGGGCATCGATGACGTGCGAAGGCGGTGGCGTGACGTTCGGCTTAGGGCCGGTTCCCGCGATGATGCTCGGCTGGAATCCGCGCTGGGGTGCGGCGGCTGCTGCGGCCGAGGCGCCGACGCCCTGGTTTTCCGGAAGCTTGATCACCTCGATCGCTCGCGCGCGGTGCGGCAGACGGCGAATGAAGCCGCGCTCGACCAGAGCGGTGATCAGCCGGTGAATGCCGGATTTGGAACGGAGATCGAGGGCATCCTTCATTTCATCGAAGGACGGCGGCACGCCGCGCTCCTGCATGCGCCCGTGAATGAAGAGCAGCAGGTCTTTTTGTTTTTCCGTCAGCATTGCTTTTGTCTCGCGCCCCCTTGGCTGTCGTTCGGCTGGCAGTCATTTGGCTGGCAGTCGTTTGGCGAAAGCATGCGTGGCGCGAACGCTGCCAATCGGCATGACTTTGCGGAACCGTCCAAGGCTGCCTGCCAAGTACAAATCGTGTATGTACGCTACACGTTCTCGTCTCGTTCCGCAAGCACTACCCCGAGACATGCCTCCGGCCATCCGGCGAATGCGTCTTACTTGCTGATTTCCTTGACGCCGAGCGGCGTCAGACCGTGGCCGCCTTCGGGACTTTCGACGATCCAGCCCTCTTGCCGCGCGAATGCGAGAATCGCGGGAAGATTCTGCGCGGGAAGAACCTCGCCGGACGACTCGCCTACTCCATAAAGCGCCTTGAGGTAATGCCGCGCCTGCTTCTCGATATCGTCCATGTCACGCGTGATCCTAAAGCTCGTTGTGCGTCTAACGCCTGAAACAGGCGAACAGTTCGTCAGGCTCGCTCGCACCAAAACGCGCTCAATATGCGATGCATCGCTTCAGCCACATGACGCCGGCGTGCTTCGCCCTGAGGCACGACCAATAAGAACCAGATTTCAGTTCGATCACGGCGAGAGAATCGTCGAGGTCGATCATCTTTTGCAATTCATCGCGGATTTGCGGCGCCGACTTCGGCGAGGTCAGGACCCACAAGGCGTCCAGCAGCCGGGCCGCGCCCATTCCCTCGAGTTTCGCCCGGATATGCGGGCTGTGGCGCGAATCGCGGATTTCAAAGCTGATCGCGTAATGGGCCATCAGATCTCCAACATCGATAAAATAACGTCTTGGCGCTGCGGGCGGGCCGAAACCAACGTTTCGACGCAGGGCAAAGCACCACTTAATCCGTTGGATTTCGCGCGCAGGTCAAGAACCGAGAGACTTACGGGCGCTTGCGAGGCCTCAGCGGTGTGGAAAATCGACGGATCGAGCTTTTCCGGAGGTTCTTACGCCGAGGGAGCTCCGCATTTCTGCCGTTCACGCGGGATAGTCATCGACTCATGCGAGGCGTATTTTCACAAATTGTGATCGGGGTCATCGTGACCGTCATCGGCACGGTGATCGCCAATGCCGTCGTCGGAAACGGCCGCTACCACCTCATGCCGGGCAGCCATTATTCCGGCAGCCGGCGATGAGTGCTGAACGGCGGCGACGCTCAGTTATTTTCGCGGCCCGCGTCAGACCGCATCCTCGTGAAAAAAGGCGGCCGCGAGGGTCGCCTTTTTTCGTTTTGAGGGGATCGGAAAATGAACGGTCAGGCAATCAACTTTCAAGTTGCCAGACGCCCGTCGGCAGTCGGCAAGCGACGATCTCTGTGCGCTTGGTGACGTCGAGGCTGCTCAGCACAACGACGGCGTAGCGACAGACCGAACCATTGGCAGCCTTGAATGACGAGACCGGTCTGACGATGCCGGACAGGCGGCCGTGATTGCGGTGCCAGATGTAGCTTGAACCATCTGCGATCTCGGTCAGCGCCAATTGCACGCTTTCGAGCGCCGCGATCTCGTCGCCTTCATTGAGGCTCGGTGGTTCGATGGCGACTGGCTTCAGATCGCTGTCGGTGCCTTTGAGGCAGAGACAGTCAGCGGCTGCGGCGCCGTCGCGCGCATGCGCGAATTCGGGAACGAAGAAAAGTGTTGTAATGAGCGCGAAGGCCGTCAGGCCGACTGCGGCAAAGGGGAAAAGAGACGCATTGTCCGACATGACGCTACTTTCTACGCGACGAAAACATTCGAACCGCCATACAAGGCGATAAGGCAATTTTGCCCGTCTATGGTTAAAGGGTCCTGAAGGGACGGCTCTCCTCGACTCATGCCAATCCAGGACCGCACGGAAAAACAACCCTTGAGCATGCAACATGAGTGAAGCGACGAACATTCCCGCCAGCGGCGGCACACCGGATTTCAGCGCGGCGGATGAGCCGTTCGCGCTTTTTCACGCCTGGATGTCGGAGGCCGAGAAATCCGAGATCAGCGATCCCAATGCCATGTCTGTCGCGACCGTCGATCCATCCGGATTGCCGAATGTGCGCACGCTTCTGCTGAAGGGTGTGGACGACGCTTCGAGCCCGGAGCGCGGCTTCGTTTTCTACACGAATTTCGAAAGCGCGAAGGGGCAGGAGCTGCTCGCCAATCCCAAGGTTGGATTGCTATTTTACTGGAAGTCGCTCGAACGCCAGGTGCGCATCCGCGGCACCGTCTCGCTCGCATCGCATGACGAGGCGGACGCCTATTACGCCTCGCGGCCGGCCCAGAGCCGCATCGGCGCCTGGGCGTCGCAGCAGTCGCGGCCGCTCTCCTCGCGCGACGTGTTCGAGGCCAAGATCCAGCATTACGAGAAAAAGTTTGCCGACGGCGCCATCCCGCGACCGTCCTATTGGTCCGGCTTTCGCGTCGTCCCGACAGAGATCGAGTTCTGGGCGGCCCGGCCGTTCCGCCTGCACGACAGGATCGTTTTTCGCCGCGACGCGCCGCACGATTCCTGGCACAAGACACGCCTCTATCCTTAAGTAAGGCAGCTCGGCGCCGCCAAATTCGGATATCTTAAAAAGGCGCCAGTTATGGCGCCCAGTTATGGCGCAAAGACCGGTCGGGGAATTTCGGAAACGGCAAGCGAGATGACGCCGGGCATGGCGACAAATGACGGCATAGGGGTCCAGCGCGCGGCCAAGCGGCTGCGGGATCGTCGGCGTTCCTCGCGCATCTACTATGCCGGCGGACAGCCGCCGTCGTTTCTCGCGAAGTGGACGAGCCGGCTCGCGGTCTTCGCCGCCATTGCGGCGCTGGTGACGGCCGTTCTGCACCGCCTGCACATGCTGCCGACATCCGTTGCGGCGACCATCGCGGTCACCGTCATCGCGGGCGCGATATTGGCACTTGTCATGGCCACCGTCGCCGGTCTCGACATCTGGTTTACGGGGCGTCAGGGCGCGGCGCGCGTTCTATGCGGCTCGGTGGTGGCGCTGACGCTGCTCGCGATACCTGCGGGAACCTGGGTTTTGAGCCTTGGATGGCCGCGGATCGACGACGTGTCGACGGATCTCGTCGAGCCGCCGGACTTCACGGAAGCCAAGGACGAGCGCGCCCCGGACGCGAACTCCGTCGAGTATCCGGGAGAACGCTTCGCGACCATACAGCGAGCGAGCTATCCCGATCTCAAAAGCCTCGTCTTGCCGCGAACGGCCGACGACGCCTACGAGCTTGTGCTGCAGGCGCTTGCAAAGCTCAAATACAAGACCACGCTCGAACTGCCGCCGGAAAATGACGAGAGCTCTCCGGGGTTCATCGAGCTTTCCGATCACTCGCTCGTCCTCGGGCTTGTCGATGACGTCGTTATCCGCGTGCTCGCCGAGGACCAGTCGGCGCGCGTCGATGTCCGCTCCGCGTCACGCTACGGTCAGGCGGACTTCGGACGCAATGCCGAGCGTGTGCGGGTGATTTTGAAAGAGGTCGCGGCCCGCTTCGAAGCTTCGGTTCCGAATGTTGATAGCCAGCAGGCCGCCAGGAAAGATAGCAACGTTATGCTCAAACCCGCGAAAGTGCGCGGTCCGGCGTCAAAGGCAAATCGGCGGCGACCTGACCTTTCTCGATCAGATATTCGACGTGGGCTTGGACGGAAAGCATCGCCGCAGGGATCATATGCGGGGCGAGTCCCCGGTAGACCTCAGGAACGATTTGACGAATAGACGTCGTTTCCTTGCCGAGCGCCTCGAGGATTGATTTTTCCCGCCAGTTCCTATGCAGCAGATAGGCTTTGACGGTGCGCTGCGGCTCATGAATGCGGCCGCCATGGCCTGGCAGAAAAACATCGTCGCGGCGATCGAGTAGAATTTCGAGAGACGCAACGTAATCGGCCATGCGACCTTCAGGCGGCGCGATGACCGTCGTATTCCAAGCCATGACGTGATCGCCGGAGAAGAGCAGCGGCCGCCCGGCGAGCGCCAGGCACAAATGGTCCGGCGCGTGACCCGGCGTGTGAATGGCCGTCAGCGCCCAATCCTCACCTTCGATCGTACCGCCGCCGTAAAGCGCCAGATCGGGCTGGAAATCATAGTCGACGAAGAGCTTGCCTGACGGGCTGTCCTGTAAGGCGATGTGCCCGGCTGCCGGATCGCGCGGGTAGGCGGCAACGAGCGCGCCTGTCGCCGCCTTGAGCTTGGCGATGCCGTCGACATGGTCGCGGTGCGCGTGCGTCGACAGAATATGCGTGATGGGACGCGACCCGGCGGCACTCAGAATGGCCTCGCGATGTACGGCATCGTCCGGCCCGGGATCGATGACGGCCAGTGATGTCGAGCCGACGAGATATGTGTTCGTACCCTTGAACGTGAAAGGTCCGGGGTTGTTGGCGACGATCCGCACGACGCCCGGCCCCATCGGCGAAGCGGCGCCGTATGCGAACGCCATGTCGATATTGAACTTGAGAGGGTCCAAGCCGCGCCAGCCTCCTGAGCTTGTTCGCCGACGATCTTCGGCCGGTGTACGGTCGCAAAGCTCGGTCGAAGCGGACAGCTCGACGCTCTTCGGTTCCGGCCAAAAGGCCTATCAAAACGGGAACAGGTTGCAAGCGGCGCAACGGTTGGCATCGCGGCGGCGATGAGCGGATTTTGTAGATCCGGAATGCTAAGTCGGGTCGGTTTCGTGCAGCTTTTGTGCTTCCCGCTGCGCCAGGCTGCTGATCGCGCGGACATGCGCCTGCTCGATGAAGGCCGCCCGCTCAAGCAAGAAGCGGTAAGCAGGATCGTCTTGTTTCAGGGGCTGGTTGAAGTGCAGACCGGCCTTATGCCAGACCAGCCAGGCAATCGTTCCCTCGACGCTGACGTCCGGCGTGAACGAGACCGTCAGGCGGTCGCCCGCCGCCAGGCCCGTCACCTTGTCGATTCTCAATCCGGCACTTGAAAAATCGACGACCTCGATGGCGCGCGCGATACCATGACATTCCGCGATGGCATTGAACTGGACGCTGCGCCGTTTGTCCTTCCGCCGCAGAAATTGGGCTGAAAATCGGCCTGACATGCTTGAGTCGTGCATTGGCATCCCCGAGTTCAGTCATCCAACGGGCGGGCAACTGAATAACCTATATAATTATAAAGTGCTATTTTTGAGTTAAAACCTAGGCCCGTTATGCCGAAACCAACTTGAGTTTGGAATTATAACTAGTAATTATGTGTTAATTCTTTCGATTCGTGGGAGGTTTAAATGCGATCCGAACTTGAGGCTGTGCTTGAGGCTTATCGGCAGGATGCGGCGCTCGAAGAGCAACTGATCCAGGACATTCTGACGGTGCTCGCCGTTACCGGCGCGGCGCGCAAGCGTACGATTCAGGAGATTTCACAAGTCGTCAATCGCCATACCGTGAAACTCGCGGAGGAGCGTGATTTCCGGCAAAGCTCCGATGAGATTGCCCGCTACGACTTTCAGCAACCTATCCGGCAAATGTAACGCCGTCTTGTGGCAGGCAATGCTTAGCGTCGGTCGCGCCTTTGATTGGAGTGGCGACCGCCTGCGTGTGCTCACCTCGCAAAATCTGGGAGCGGCACCGTGCGATCAAACTATCTTGTGCGGATTTCTGGCATCTGCGCCGACATAGCGACAAAACTGATGGTCGATGCGCCTCGCGAGGAAAAAGCAAGCGGTCAATTGCGGATCGTTTCGCGAGGCGGTGAAAATTCTCAGGCATTCCGGGCGAATTCCGCTCCATCGTGGCAGCCGAGAACCGTGCGAGACAATGCCCAGCAGGCTTGGACCGGCGACGAGGATACGCACGCGGACTTTGATGGAGCCGACATGGAAGAGTCGGTCTCTGAAGAGACAACCGATGTCTTTCGATTTGCGGCATTCGTAAAGGATCTCGATTCTCTGCGGCGGCGAATGCTCGGCGTTTCCTTTTGCGATCATGTTTGGGATATCTCGCGCGAGATCGCGGACGGAACGGAAAACAGCGACCAGCTTGGTTCGGAGCAGACGTCTGATAGCGAGCAGGCGATGAGATCTGTTCGTGACGCAATTACCAGCGCCGTCCTGCTGTTGCCTCATCACGGCGCCGACACGCGGCGCGCGCGATAGAACTCCATTTCAAGTCCATTACGGCGACTTAGATGCCGGCATTCGTGCGGCGGCGCGTTTTGCGACGTGGCTCCTGCTCATCACCTCTTCTTTGCAATTTTATCGAGGGGATGCGTTTCGGCGCGTTGCGCGGCCAAAGTGTAGATATTTAGCATCACACAATCGAATATTCGACCTGAGCCGTCTCAATTTTGTTAAAAACAGCGCCCTTTCTATGTCGCTAGTTCTTTTACAGGACTAGCACTATGATACTCAAGAATCATAAGGCGCGATTCCAGTGTCATGCTGTGTCGTGACGTTTTTCAACGGAGAGCACCCGCTTTTCCGATCGTGACCTTGTGTGTGCTGCGTCCAACGGGGGGAATAACATACATGGGCCGCAGGCATCTTTCGACCCACCATCACGTCGCCTTCAAGCCGAACTCTGCTGATCAATGCGCCGCGTCCCAAACGCGATCGTCATCTTTTGCGCCGCCCGCCTGCTTCATCTCGGCACTGGCGCTGGGGCTGGTCATCGGAGGCGGCGCTACGGCCGGCGCACCCGGAAGCTGCACGTCATCGGTCCCCGGCGTGGACCTGACATGCACCGGGACGGTCACCAACCCATCCGCCTTCACGGCGACATCGGCGTTCGCGATCCGTATCGGCACGACCACTCCAACCGTATCAACCGCTGAGATCACGCAGGGCAGCGGGTTTGCTGGCATCAAGATCAACGCCGGCGATCACGGCGGCACCGTCAATATGACGACAGGATCATCGATCTTCGTTCAGGCGGGCTCTGGCTCAAGCCGAAACGGCCTCGTTATCGCGAGCGGCGCGACGAGCGCCAGGACTTACACGGTCAATATCGATGGCTCGATTACATCGGCCGCCGCCCAGGGCGACGGCGTGCGCCTGGAAGGAACCAGTCATTCGATATTCGATGTCACCTTTGGACGGAACGCGGTCATCGGCGGCGGAACCGGCGACGATGGCGTGATGGTGACGGGCGCTCAAAGCCTGCTGCTGAAGAACTATGGCATTCTGCAAGGCGGGAGCGGTCAGCCGACGTCGGGCGGAGAAGGAATTAACGTCGGCAACGGCACGCGAATTGCCTCTCAAGGCGTGACCATAGAAAACCACGGCACGATTACCGGGACCGGAAATGCAGGCATCGCCGGCGGGCAGGGCATCACCGTTTTTGGTGACGGCGATGTCTCTATCGAAAACGGCCGCCGGGGAGACATTACCGGAGCCACGCAAGGCATCCGCGTCGAGGCGGACGGCGACGTCACGATTACGAATAGAGGACATATCGAAGGCAAATCAAAATCCGGCGTGGAAGTTGCTGATGGCGATACCGTCAGAATCAAGAATAGCAGCGCGCATACGATCGAAGGCGCAACCAATGGCGTCGACGTCCATGACGTGGATGACGTCAACATCGACAACGATCATGGCCATATCGTCGGACACAATGGCGACGGCGTGCGCATCGAGGATATCGACGGGGATGTCTCGGTGCAGAACCGGTTCGGCTTCTCCGGTTGGGGTGCTGCGCGGATCACAGGATCCGACGACGGCGTATCCATCACCGATGTCGAGGGCCGCGCGTCGGTTGACAACCGCTTCGGCGGAAAGATTACAGGCCTCAACGGCGATGGCGTCCATGTTCGCGACGTCGACGAGAGCGTCACGGTCGATAACTCGGTCTTCGGCAGCATTCGCGGGCGAGAGGACGGCGTAAACGTCAGGGACGCTGGCGATGACGTCGTTATTCGCAACAGCTTTGGCGGCTCGATCTCCGGGCGCAGAGGCGACGGCATCGATATCCGCGACGTCCGCGACGATGTCTCGATTTCGAATACTTTCGGCGGAAAAATATCGGGTCGCGACAATGGTATCTCCGTCGATGACGTGCGCGATAACGTCGACATCGACAACAGGTTTGGCGGCAGCATCACGGGGCGAAGCGATGGCGGCGTTCACGCTCGCGACGTCCGCGGCGATGTCACGGTGTTGAACGGATTCGGCGGCCGCATCGTGGGCGGCGACGACGGCGTCGACGTCCAGGATGTCCGTGGCGATGTCACTGTCAGCAACGCCTTCGGCAGCAGTATTTCCGGACAAAGAGGAGACGGCGTTAAAGTTGAAGACGTTCGAGACGACGTCCGCATCGACAATCGGGTCAACGGTGAAATCAAAGGCCACGACGACGGCATTCACGTCGAGGATGTTCGCGACCATGTCACGGTCGACAACAGCTTCGGCGGGCTCATCGTGGGTTACCACGACGATGGTATCGATATCGACGATGTTCGCCGCGATGTCGAAATCCTGAACCGTTTCGGCGGCGAAATTTCCGGCCGTGACAACGGCATCAAGGTCACCGACGTCGATGACGACGTGAGCATCGATAACCGCTTCGGCGGCAAGATCACCGGCCAGCGCGGCGACGGCCTGCGTATCGACGATATTGACGGATATGTGTCCGCCAAAAACAGCTTTGGCGGTAAAATATCAGGAGATGACGACGGACTTCATATCGCCAATGTCGAAGACGGAGTTAGAATCGACAATCGCTTCGGCGGCTCGATCTCCGGACGAGACGACGACGGCATCGATGTGCGCGACGTCGACGGCAGCGTGCGGATCGACAATCGCTTTGGCGGCAACATTACCGGCGAAGACAACGGCGTGAAAGTCCACGACGTCGATGGCAGCGTCCGGATTTCCAACAGCTTCGGCGGTAAAATTCGCGGCGATCGCGACAACGGCGTCGATATCGATGATGTCGACGGCAATGTCCGGATCGATAATCGCTTCGGCGGCTCGATCTCGGGCCGCAATGACGGCGTGCACGCCGATGATGTCGATGGCAACGTCACGATCGATAACGGCAGCGGTTCTATCCGCGGCCGCAGGGGCGACGGCATCGACGTCTCCGCAAATGGAAACGTCACCGTTAATAACGGCTGGCGCGGGCGCATCACGGGAGCGGACAGCGCCATCAAGATTGACGCGCAGTCGGCCGAAATCAACTCGGCTGGTTTGATCCGTGGTTCGGGCAATGGCGACGCGACGATCAAGCTGAAAACCAAGGACGGCGCGACGATCAATAACGATCGCGGTGGCCGGATCGTCGGGCGACATTACGACCCGGACGATCTGATCGTCGAAGCGCAGGGCGGAGCGGTCACGATCAACAATGACGGCACGATGCTCGGCCGCATCGATCTCTCCGGCGCGGGAGATACCGATGGGGGCAACGTCTTCAACAACGCAAGCGATCACAGTTGGACGTTTATCGGAACCAGCAATTTGGGTAATGGTCTCGCGGACGTCTTCAATAACACCGGCACGGTGTTTACGACCGACCCCAACGCGCCGGAGAACAATGATCTGACGGAGCTTGCCGGCGTTGAAATTTTCAACAACGGAAGTTTGACCACGACCGGAACGATCGATCTGCAAGATGGATTTACCGGCGACGTCACCACGCTAACACCGACGAACGGCGGCAGCCTGGTGTTCAATGGTGAGACGGGCCACAGCTATCTGAAGGTCGATAGTTTTCTCGGCTCCTCGTCGAATTCGAGCTCCGACCAGTTGGTTATCAACGGCGACGTGTCGGGACGCACGCTGATCGATGTCAACAACGTCAATCCGGGATTCGGCTCCTACAATCCCCTCGGCATCGAGGTTGTTCGAGCCTCCGGAGACATATCGGCGCAGAATTTTGCTCTCCTGAATGGGCCGATCGACACCGGTCTCTTTGATTACAATCTGTATCTCAACGACTCGAACGAGTGGGTGCTGGCGAGTGCGCCGAACCGCACGTTCGCCGAGCTTCCGAGCCTTGTGTCGGCGGCGCAATCGATGTGGCACGATGCGTCCGGCGTCTGGCTAGACCGGACGGCCGACCTTCGCGTCGCGGTTCAGCAGCCATGCGTTTCGGAAGGTCTGAAAGGACCGGCTGTAACCTGCGCCAAACCCGCAACGTCGGGAGCGTGGATCAAAGGCTTGGGCGCAACGGAATCTCGCACGCCTGAGCACTCGGTTTCACTGCTCGGAACGCGCAATAGTTACAAGACGGACTACGATCAAAGCGGCGGCGGAGTCGTGGCCGGCTACGATATCGTGGTGCGTGCCAATGACGGTCAGGGAATTTGGCTCGCCGGCGTCATGGGCGGATACCTTAGGTCGGTGGTCGATTTCGAGAGCTCGGCGACGCGTGCCGATTTCGAGGGCGGTGCGGTCGGCGGCTATGTCACCTATCTCAAAGGCCCGTGGTTCCTCGATGCCAAGCTGATGGCAAATATCGGCAACGTCGATTATCGTGGATCGTTTGGCGAGAAAGACAATGCCGGCGTAACCTCGATCGGCGGGGTGCTCGATACGGGCTATCGCATCGATCGCGGACAGTATTTCATCGAGCCTGGCGCGACGCTGGCCTATGTCAACTCCGACATCGACAGCCTCTCCATTTATGGAACGTCGGTAAACTTCGCAAACGGCGATAGTCTGAGAGGCCGGCTGGGTGTGCGTCTTGGAACGACCGTTCAAGACGAGCGCGCAAAGTATGAGCCGTTCGTCGGCGTCAGCGCCTGGTACGAGTTCCTCGCCGGCAACACCGCGAACGTCGCGAGCGGAGGCTACGTTGTCCAATCCACAGACAGCCTGACCGGCGCTATCGGCGAAGTCACGGGCGGCGTGAACGTCTACAGCCTCGCGGATAGCGGCGTCAGTGGCTTCGTCAAAGGCAATTTCGAGTTTGGGAAAGACGACTACCTCGGCTTTGGAGGAAGCGTCGGTATGCGCGTCGCCTGGTGAGTGACGAAGCGCCGTTGCCGGAGAGACGCGCGTCTCTCCCTCCCTCTCCGGCAACGAACTTCATTGCACAACGCGTAATGCGCACATTGACGATCACAACTTCAAGTAGTAATTAGATGCTAGAATTAGTCATTTAGTGATAAGTGCATAACGCCAGAGTGTAGTGGCGTGCGTTGCGAGTATGGCGAAGTTGTGTGAGATCCGGCCCTAAATGACCGGAACGGAGTGACGTGCGTATCTGATTGCGCGGAGCTGAAATGGTTCAGACGCTTGAAGGACTGGTGGTTGCGATTCCTGCGGCGGCAACGACGACGGGATCGGCTGTCGGAAGATTGGTCGCTGCCGAGCAAGGCGAGTTGATTTTGGGAGCCGCGACGGCAGCCCAGCTCAAATCGGTTGAGAGATCGATCCAGCCCGGCGAGATCGCTTATGGCGTTCAGGTCGATCTTGAGCACGCGAAATCCGTCGATGAGTATTTCAAGATTGCGATCGGACAATTCGGACGTATCGATGCGATCATTCTGGAAACAAAATTTCCAGTGCGATCGACTTTGATCGAGAAATCGATCGGTTCGGGCGTGCGGCGGCTACTTTACTGTCTTGATGCCGCCCTTCGTTATTGCACTGGCGATCTCCACGTCGTCACTATTTCGCCGGACGCGGATCGATATGCCATTCCCGTCGCAAGCGCCTTTCTTGGCGGTCGGCTCGCGACGCGCAAGACGCCGGCCTCACCTGCGCCGACCGTGCGCATGTCCGTCATCTCGCCTGCTGGCCGCGCGGTTTCCGATGACGGAACGTTGGCGCGGACGGTTGTCCATGTTTTGCGAGAGCCCAGAAATGTGGACGTAACAGAAACCGTTTTATGGCAGCGGCCTCAGAAGTCGGACAGGCGATCGAAGCTGGCTGCGACGCGGTCAAAAATTATGTTGCCGAGTTGACAACAATCTTGCGATGACGTCGACTGAGAGTCAGCGGCGATGCCCCGATGGCGGCAGCAAATTCAGTTGATTTGCGAGATTTGCTGCCCGCGTGCGATTTGGCAAATGCAACTTTTGCAACACGGCGGTCACGTGTCGCTTTACCGTATTCAGCGAGCACGACAGTTCCTCGGAAATCTCGAGATTGCTCTTACCGGCGGCAACGAGCAGAAGCACCTCGCGCTGCCTTGGGCTCAAGCTGTCTATGTCGGGGTGGGCTTGATACGCGCGCTGAGGTTCCGCGAATTGGCTCACGAGCGCTTTCGAGATCGTATCCTGGAGTAACGCCGGATTCAGCGTCACCGGCATTGGCCACGCATCATCCGCCGTGTCGTGACGCGCCCATGCGGAAACATCGACGTGCATGAGAACCGCGCCGCTTCCAGCTTCCGGACTGACCGGGACGCCCAGAACGACGACCACGTTCTTGCCGCGTGGTGCGCGTGACGAAATCACAAAGGAGGTGATGGTCCGTTTGCGCCTCAGCAGCGCCTGCACGTCGGCGCGGCTGTCTTCATCGTCACAATAATCGAAATAGGAGTCGCCGACGGAGAAACGTCCAAGGACAGAATTGGTATCGCGGTTCGACTGACTTGCATGAGCGGGCTGACCTCCAGCCGCAAACTGGCTGCCATGCATTTGGATGCCGGTTATGACGCCGCGACTGTCAATGAGCACGACGTGGACGGGCGGCTCTCGCAAGTCGGATTTGTGCGCGGTCATCTTTGCCTCGGGGCGTATCTTGGCAGGCATCAGGCCTGACGTTGAAATGCTAGATCTCGGACTAGTATCCGTGCACTATACCTTTGTCGTCAGGCCGTGCACCCGGTTGGCTTAGCCAAGTTGGACCGGCAGCGCTAGCGCTCGGTCCAAGAGATTTGTGCACCTCGCGGCGCGACGAGCATTTCCCCACGTGCAACGGCAAACGCAAGCACAGCGAAGATTGATCGCGGTATCAGTGCAACAACCACAAGTTGATTTTTACAACATCGAGCAGCTGCGTGACAACACGCGCGCGAATCGCAGACCCGGCGATCAGCCGAACCACGCAAGTTTTCGCGAATGAGACTTTCGCGGCCGGTCACGCCACTTTCATCGACTTCATCGCCGCCAAACGGTCGATAGCGCCCGTTGCAAGCTCTTGAGCGGCAATGAGCACCCGCTCATGACGTGAGCTCTCCGCCAGATGCAGGTAAGCGTCGGCGAGATATTCGCTGAGCGCAACAATGTCCTCGTTGCGGTCTGACGGCAGCCCGACGATCGAGAGCTTCTGCTGCGTGATGCTTTCCAGGGCTTCGAGCTTGGTCGCCGCGTCGCGCGATACCGCCACAAAATGTTGAAGAGCGCTTCCATTTGTCGTGCGGTTGTCACGGTCCTCGATGAGAAGCGCCAGGCGACGTTCGGTGGCAGCTAGAGTGCCAAGCGTCGCCACCTCTGCCTTTGCGGCACGTCGATTTGAATGGAAGGAGAGGCGCCGCTCTTGCCGCAGCAGCGAGACGTGCTCCAGTTGCTCGCGCGCCATCCGTTCCGCGGCTTGCCTGACCTCTCCGTCGGCATGCGCTGCAACATAAGTCCAAAACATAAATGATCGCTCTTCATATCGCACCGCGATTGCAAAGGCGCGATACGGCGTCATCAGGCTGGATTGGGCAATTTCTTCCGGCGAGACGTCGAAACTCTCCGGTATCGGCCACGGAGATTCCGTTGCGACAGCCGTGCCTTTGTGATCTGCCGCCCATTCGGCGACACGATCGACATGGTCGCGCTCGAATTTCGCCAGAAGATCGAAGATATAGGCCAACGGTAGTGAATTCTGCTTCCGCAGCGCGTTGGCCGTTTCTGTGTAATGCCGAACGGCGTCCGCTTCCATCGCGCGTGCCAGCGCGAAGAACTCCCCCATGGAATGGAGGTGACCGGCCGGCTCTGATTTTAGGGACGACATTATGTCCTCGTGCAACCACGTTACTCTGAGCGCTCGACAACGCCCCACGTTTGAGGCAAATCAAATCGGTCCCCGATATTTCCCACTATCCGGAGAACGTTGGGAGGATCCTTGTGATCGCAAAACTAACACGTTGGGTCCGCGTGGCGATAGTTGCCTGCGGTTTTCTCGCTTGGATATCGCCGGCGGTCGCGCAGTCGAAGCTCATGGAGTTTGCGGTGCACGCTGCGCCGCGAGATTTCTTTCCGAAAGCGACCCGTTTTGGGACGCCGCAGGGCGAGCCTCCCATGCTTCCCGTATATGCTGGCGAAACCCTCGCCGGTTACGTTTACCTCACCACTGATTTCACGAGCGCCGTCGGATATTCCGGCAAACCGATACGAATTCTTGTCGGCATCGATCCCCAAGGCGTTTTGACCGGATTCAAGCTGGTCGAGCACAAAGAACCGATCGTGCTTGTTGGCGTGCCGGAGCCGCGCGTCGTCGGAGCCTTGAATAAGCTTATCGGTGCGCGGGTCGGGCTTATCGCGTCGGGCAGCCAGCAGCCGCCCCAGGTGGATATCGTCAGCGGTGCGACCGTGACCGTTCTTGTCATGGCCGACAGCGTCGTGCGCTCCGCCGTGCGTCTCGTCAAAAGCGGCCGTCTGTCACCTGGGGACGCGGCAGCTGCAACTCCTGAAGCGGCGGCGACGGAAACGAGATCTGTCGATCCAGCCCAGAAAGAAATTCGCGACTGGCAAAGTCTCGTCGGCGATGGCTCCGTGCGGCGTCTGACGCTGTCCGTCGCGGAGATCAACAGCGCCTTCGAAAAATCCGACAACAAAGAAGCTGCGGCTTATCCTGAGGAAGGAAAGCCCGACGATACCTTCATCGATCTTTATGCAGCACTTGTGACAGCCCCGGTCATCGGAAAAAGCCTCCTCGGCGATTCTGTCTATGAGCGTCTGCAAAAACGCTTGAAGCCCGGCCAGCAGGCCGTGTTGATCGCGGGTAACGGGCTCTACTCCTTTAAAGGGTCCGGCTACGTTCGCGGCGGCATTTTCGATCGGATAGAGTTTGAGCAGGGCGGGTCTGGCGTACGCTTTCGCGACCGCAATCACGAGAGGCTTGGCGACCTCGCGGCTGCCGGTGCCCCGGTGCTGCATGAGATCGGATTGTTCACGGTACCGCCTGATTTCGCGTTCGATCCGACGGAACCCTGGGATCTCCGGCTCTTGGTGCAGCGTGCGACCGGCACGCGCGAAAAAGCCTTCCTCACGTTCGATCTCCCTTACACGTTGCCCGATCGATATATTCGTCGCGAAAAAATCCAGCCGCCAGCTGCAAACCCCGCAGCTTCCAGTAAAGCAGACGTCGCCGCGGCGGCTACGGCCGCTTCGGCTGCAGCCGAGGTCGGCGACGAGCCGCTCTGGAAACAGATGTGGCGACGCGAGACAGGGTCGATTGCGATCACGTTGGTTGCCCTCGTGATTCTTACCGGCATTTTCTTTTTCCAGAATGCACTCGTCAGACGGCCGGTCTTTTACACGTGGCTTCGTCGCGGGTTCCTTACCTTTACGCTTGTCTGGCTCGGCTGGTACGCCAACGCGCAGCTGTCCGTCGTCAACGTTCTGACATTCACGAACGCGCTCGTTACCGGCTTCAGCTGGGAATACTTCCTGATGGCGCCGCTGATCTTCATTCTATGGTCAGCGGTGGCGATTTCGCTGCTGTTCTGGGGGCGCGGACCGTTCTGCGGCTGGCTGTGTCCGTTCGGCGCGCTGCAAGAGCTGATGAACTCCGCCGCCAAGGCGGTTGGCATTCCGCAGCTGCGCGTCGCGTGGAATCTGCATGAGCGGTTGTGGCCGGTCAAATACGTCATCTTTCTCGTTATCTTCGGCGTGTCGCTCTATTCCATCGGCGCCGCCGAACACCTCGCCGAAGTCGAGCCGTTCAAGACTGCGATCATTCTGAAATTCATGCGCGAGTGGCCGTTCGTACTTTTTGCGGTTGCTCTGCTGTCGGTTGGCCTCTTCGTCGAACGTTTTTTCTGCCGCTACCTTTGTCCACTGGGAGCCGCGCTCGCAATACCCGGACGCATGCGCATGTTCGAGTGGCTGCGCAGATGGCCGGAATGCGGCTCGCCCTGCCAGCGTTGCGCCAACGAATGTCCTGTCCAGTCCATCCATCCGGAGGGACACATCAACGTCAACGAGTGCATTTATTGCATGCACTGTCAGGAGCTTTACTACGACGACCACCGTTGCCCGCACATGATCCAAGTGCGGCTGAAGCGCGAGCGGAGCGCAGCTCTCTCGTCGCCTTCGACTCAAAATCCCCCGACGAAGTCGGTGCGACCACTCATCAGCTACGTCGGAAAGATCGTGAAATCCTAGTCGGCGATAGACACGCCATTTTTGACGTGAGGAGGTTTCCATGACCAGCAAGAAAGACACGAAAGGCCTGACACGGCGCGACATGCTTGGACAGACAAGCGTGATCGCCGCTGCCGGTGTAACCGGCATTGCAGGAGGAATGGGCGTTTCCGAGACCATGGGCCGAGCGAATGCTCAGGGGGCAGCCCATAGCAAAATCGAAGTCGCACCTGGCGATCTCGACGAATACTACGTGTTCTTCTCCAGCGGCCAGTGCGGGGAGCTGCGCATCGTCGGCCTTCCCTCGATGCGTGAATTGATGCGCGTGCCGGTCTTTAACCGCTGCAGCGCCACCGGATGGGGCCAGACCAACGAAAGCCTCAAGATTCTAACGGAGAATCTCACTCCGGAATCACGCGAGTTCCTCAAGAGCCGCGGCGGCACCTATATGAACGGCGACCTCCACCATCCGCACATCTCGTTTACAGACGGCACCTACGACGGCCGCTACGCCTTCATGAACGACAAGGCTAACACGCGCGTTGCCCGCGTGCGGCTCGACGTGATGAAGTGCGATAAGATCATTCAGCTGCCGAACCAGCACACGGTGCATGGCCTGCGCGTGCAGAAATATCCGCGCACGGGTTATGTATTCTGCAACGGCGAAGACGGCGTGCCGCTGCCCAACGACGGCAAGATTCTCAACGATCCGAAAGAATATCACTCGATCTTCACCGCAATCGACGGCGACACGATGAAGGTGGCGTGGCAGGTCATCGTCGACGGCAATCTCGACAACGTCGACGCCGACTATCAGGGCAAATACGCATTTTCCACCTGCTACAACTCCGAAGGCGGCGTCACGCTTGCCGAGATGACCGCCAACGAGCAGGACTGGCTCACGGTCTTCAACATCAAGCGCATCGAAGAAGCCGTGAAGAAAGGCGACTTCAAGGAAATGGGCGGCGTACCGGTCATCGACGGCCGCAAAGGTTCGCCGTATACGCGCTACATCCCGGTTTCCAACGGTCCGCACGGCATCAACACCGCGCCGGATGGTATTCACGTGATCGCCAACGGCAAGCTGTCGCCGACCTGCACCGTGTTCGACGTGCGCAAGTTCGACGACCTGTTCGATGACAAGATCAAGCTCCGCGACACCGTCGTTGCCGAGCCCGAGCTTGGCCTCGGACCGCTACACACCGCCTATGACGGCAAAGGCAACGCCTACACGACGCTGTTCATCGATAGCCAGATCTGCAAGTGGAACATCGATCTCGCCAAGCGGGCGTACAAGGGTGAGAAGGTCAATCCGATCATCCAGAAGCTCGACGTTCAGTATCAGCCCGGCCACAACCATTCCTCCATGGGTCAGACCAAGGATGCTGATGGAAAATGGCTGATCTCGCTGAACAAGTTTTCGAAGGATCGCTTCCTGAATGTCGGCCCGCTGAAACCTGAAAACGATCAGCTCATCGACATCTCTGGCGATAAGATGATCCTGGTGCATGACGGCCCGAGCTTTGCCGAGCCGCACGACGCCACCATCGTTCATCGCTCCAAGATCAATCCGGTCTCGATCTGGGATCGCGCCGACGTGTTCTTCTCTGATGCCATCAAGCAAGCCAAGGCCGACGGCATCGACCTGGAGAACGATTCGAAGGTGATCCGTGACGGCAACAAGGTGCGCGTCTACATGACGTCGACCGCGCCGACGTTCGGCTTGACCGATTTCCAGGTCAAACAGGGCGATGAGGTGACCGTCTATGTCACCAACATCGATGCCGTCGAAGACCTCACCCACGGCTTCACCATCGTCAACTACGGTGTTGCCATGGAAGTCGCGCCGCAAGCGACGGCCTCCGTGACCTTCACCGCCGACCGGGCTGGCGTGCACTGGTACTATTGCCAGTGGTTCTGCCACGCCATGCACATGGAAATGAAGGGTCGCATGTTCGTCGAGCCTCACGGCGTCTGAGCAAGGATACGAGGTGAACCTTATCCTTCGCACGCTCACGGCACTGCTCGTCGTCGCGGGATTTTCCCGTGACGCCGGCGCTGCCACCATCGGCGCCACGCCGGCGCGGCCGCTGCAGGCCGTCGTGGAGCAGGCGCAGGATGGGGACGTCGTGGAACTTGCTCCCGGAGATTATCGCGGCCGGCTCCGGATCGAGCGACCTATTTCTATCGTCGCAAAATCCGGGGCGACCGTCATCGGTGATGGCGAGGGGAGCGTCATCACCGTGACCGCGCCCGACGTTACGATCAGCGGACTGACGATCAGAGGCTCTGGACGCAGTCTTCAGGCGATGGACTCGGCGGTATTTCTCGCAAAGACCGCCGCGCGCGCTCGTGTGGAAGACAATCGCCTCGAAGGCAACCTGTTCGGCGTTTACGTGCACGGCGCAACAGACGCGCAAGTTCTCGGCAACGTCATCGAGGGACTTCGTGACATTCGCATTTCCGATGCCGGCAACGGCATTTCCGTCTGGAATTCGCCCGGCGCCAAGATCATCAACAACGATATTCGTTTCGGCCGCGACGGCATCTTGGCCAATACCAGCCGCAACAATGTCTTCAGCAAGAATCGCTTCCGCGACCTGCGCTTCGCCATCCATTATATGTACACCAACGACAGCGAAGTGAGCGACAACGTCTCGGTTGGCAACACCGTCGGCTTCGCGATCATGTTTTCGCATCACCTTCGCGTGCATGGGAATGTGTCCGATGGAGACCGGGATCACGGTCTGCTGCTCAACTCAGCCAATCATTCCGAGATATCGGGAAACCTGGTGCGCGGCCGCCTGCAACCGCAACAGCGTTGGCTAAGCTCGGGTGTGGCCGGAAAAACAGAGAGTGAGATCGGGTTCCCGGGGCGCGATGAAGGCGCGGCGTCGCTCGCGAAAGGTGCCCGCCTGGGGCCGGAAAAGTGTGTCTTCATCTACAACGCCAACAAGAACCGATTTGTCGACAACCGCTTTGAGGGCTGCGAAATCGGAATTCATTTCACGGCTGGGTCCGAAGGTAACGAGATGGTCGGTAACGCGTTTATCGGCAACCGCAATCAGGTGAAATACGTCGGCACCCGCTATCTCGACTGGTCGAAAAACGGACGCGGAAATTTCTGGAGCGACAACCCCGCGTTCGATCTCGATGGCGATGGTATCGCCGACTCGCCTTACCGCCCGAACGACATCATCGATAAAGTTTTGTGGACCGCCCCGGAGGCTAAAGTCCTGGTCAACAGTCCGGCCGTGCAGATCATTCGCTGGGCGCAAGCGCGCTTCCCCGCAATTCTTCCCGGCGGCGTCGTCGATACTCATCCGCTGATGGCGCCGCCGCCGCTGCCTGCTCACACATATGACGAAGGAATGCGGCCGTGACATCCATCGTCGAACTTGAGCACATCGAAAAGCGATACGGCGCCATCGCGGCCGTCAACGACGTCTCCTTCACGCTGCAGCCGGGTGAATCCGTTGCGTTGATCGGCCATAACGGCGCCGGCAAGACGACGCTCTTCAAGATGATGCTCGGTCTTTCGCGTCCGACTGCGGGCAACATCCGCGTGCTCGGCGATCATCCGGCTGCCGGAGAGTTCGCGGCGCGCAAGCGGCTCGGCTATCTGCCCGAGAGCGTATCGTTCAACGGCGCGCTGACCGGCCGCGAGGTGTTGTCGTTTTATGCCCGCCTCAAGGACGCGCCGTTAGCGAAAATCGACGGTCTGCTCGAACGCGTCGGCCTCACCGTCGCGTCAAAACGGCCGATACGCACGTACTCGAAAGGCATGCGCCAGCGGCTCGGCTTGATCCAGGCGCTTTTCGGCGACCCGTTGCTGCTTCTCCTTGATGAGCCAACCACAGGACTCGATCCGGCGCTGCGGCTGGAATTCTACGAGATCGTGCAAGAACTCCAGCAGCAGGGCGCGACGGTCGTGCTCTCGTCGCACGCGCTGACGGAACTCGAGGAACGCGCCCGCCGCATCATCATTCTGAATGGCGGACGAATGGTTGCGAACGGCTCCATCGATGAGTTGCGCAAGCTCGCGGGACTGCCGATCAAAATTCGTGTTACCGTCGCGTCGGGAAAAGCGGAAAAACTTTCCGCACTTGTTGGGCCGGTCCCGAACTGGCGCGAGATCAACGGCCATATCGTCGAATTCGACGCGGCTCCCGGCGCAAAGATCGAACTCATTCGCCGCGCGACCGATGCAACAGGCCCGGCCGAGGACGTCGCGATCCTCCAGCCGACGCTTGACGATCTCTATGCGCACTTCTTGCGCCGCCACGGCGAGGCAGCATGAACAACATCGTGCTCATCGCCTGGAAGGAAATTCAGGAGTGCCTGCGCAATCGCTGGGTCGTCGCGATGACCTTGCTCCTTGCAGCACTGGCGCTGTCGCTGACGTTTCTTGGCAGCGCGCCCACCGGCAACGTCGGAACGTCCGCGCTCGACATCGTGATCGTCAGCCTGTCGAGCTTGACGATCTTCGTCGTGCCGCTTGTCGCGCTGTTGATTTCGCACGATGCGATCGTTGGCGAGATGGAGCGCGGCACGATGCTGCTGCTGCTGAGCTACCCGGTGAGCCGCCTCCAGGTTCTGCTCGGTAAGTTCGTGGGGCACCTGTCCGTGCTGACGTTCGCAACGGTTTTCGGCTACGGCGCAGCCGCCATCGCGCTGTTGATATCGGGAGCTGAGATCAGCTCTGGAAGCTGGGTCGCCTTCGCCAACATGATCCTGACATCGATTTTGCTTGGCGCCGTCTTCATCGCCATCGGCTATCTGATCAGCGCGCTCGTGCGGGAGCGCGCGACGGCCGCCGGTATCGCGATTGGGATCTGGCTCCTGCTCGTGGTTCTTTTCGACATGGCCTTGCTCGGCGCGCTTGCGGTGGATCAGGGCCGCACGATTTCTTCCGCCGCGTTGAGCAGCATGCTGCTCTTCAACCCGACGGATGTGTATCGCCTTTTCAATCTGGCCGGAGCTGAGAACGTCAGCGTACTGACCAATATGTCCGGCGTCGCGAACCAGGCCGGTCTCAGCCCTCTCGTGTTGCTCGCGACGCTTGTCGTCTGGGTGTTGGTGCCGCTGACGCTCGCGGGACTGTCCTTCTCGCGGAGGGAGCTGTGATGCGAGCCTGGATGATCGGCGTCATGCTGTCGTTGAGCTTCGCCCTAGCGGGTTACCGCGAGAAGGCGAGCGAGGCGCTGCCTCCGCCGCAGCATCTGACCGCCGACGCGACAGGCCACTACTGCGGCATGGCTCTGGCCGAACATCCAGGTCCCAAGGGCCAGATCATCCTCGCTAGCCGCCGCGACCCGGTGTGGTTTTCCTCGGCACGTGACGCGTTCGCCTTCACGATCCTCGCCGAGGAATCCAAGGACGTCCGTGCGATCTACGTGTCCGACATGGGCAAAGCACCGAACTGGGACAAACCTGGGGAGGACAACTGGCTCGACGCACATCAGGCATTTTTCGTCGTCGGCAGCCGCAAGCAAAGCGGCATGGGCGCATCTGAAACCGTGCCGTTCTCGGATCGTGCCGCAGCCGACAAGTTTGCCGAGAGCAACGGCGGCCGGGTTTTATCGTTTTCCGAAGTGCCGCCCGATTACGTGCTGGCGTCGGATGCCGGAGCCGAGGCCACTCATCCGTCCGAAGCCAGCGGTTCGCCCTAGGAGCGCAATATGACGAGCTATCCCTCGCGGCGAAAATTCGTGACCATCACGGCGGCCGCCGCCGGCATGGGCCTTCTGCCGTTCGGCGCAGCGCGCGGCGACGATCACGCGACAATGGTCGAATGGCAAGGCGTCTCGCTCGGTAGCGTCGCAACGATCCGCCTCTATCACCCCGATCGCGAGGTAGGCCGCCGCCTGATCGAACGCGTGGTCGCCGAAGCGCGCCGCCTCGAGATGATTTTCACGCTCTATGAGACCGATTCCGTTCTTTGCGATCTCAATCGCCGGGGCGTGCTTGCCGCGCCGCCTGCGGAACTCGTGGATGTGCTGCAGCAGTGCGACCGCGCTTGGCACGTGACGGGAGGCGTCTTCGATCCGACCGTGCAGCCGCTCTGGACCTTCTATTACAAGCATTTCGCCGAAGTCGGAGAGACGTCGCCGCCGCCTGCCGACAAGCTCGCTCAGTCCCTGCAACTCGTCGGCTGGCCTAAAGTAAAAGTCAGCCGGGATCAGATCGTTTTTGAAAAGCCCGGCATGGCATTGACGCTCAACGGCATCGCGCAAGGCTATATCACCGACCGCGTCGTTGACCTGCTGCGCGAGGCGGGTCTTGAAAGCTGCCTCGTCGATATGGGCGAAATTCGTGCCCTCGGTGCGCATCCGGATGGCAAGCCTTGGAACGCTGCGCTGCAAGGGCCGATCGATACCGCGAAGCAGCCGGCCACGGTCGACCTCGTCAACAAGGCGGTTGCGACATCGGCCGCCAACGGATTTCAATTTGATAAGTCCGGACAGTCGAACCACATCTTCAATCCGGTGACTGGACGCTGCGCCGATCCTGCGCGGGCTTTGTCCGTCATCAGCGACACGGCGGCGTTCGCCGATGCGCTGTCGACGGCGTGCGCCCTCATGGAAGACCGGCAGATTGTCGAATTGCTGAAACGTGCGGGCGGAAACCGCGCTTTTGTGTCGACTGCGGCTGGAACGGTAGAGCTATAGCGGTTCGCGAGACTTGCCGTCGCGGCGGAAGCGGGCGGCAATCGTCTCCCAGCACGCACCGATGCCGACGAGCGCAACGATCAGAAGCAGTCCGACAACCATTTGGATGATGGTGAAGTTCGGTGCGTCTCGCGCAACGAAGACAGCCGCGATGAGCGCCGAGAGAAACATGATCGGGCGAACGAGCAAGTTGAGCACGACGGCCTCCCGGATTTGCAACTTTACCGGGTCATTTTAGTCGGCCCCGCCGAGCCGGCGTTTGACTGATGTCAACGCAGCCGCGGAGCGCAGCCACGTAGAGCGGCGATGATGGTCCCAGCGGTACGCTGCCGAAGAAGCGTACCGCCAGTCTCGTCTCGAATAAAATTCAAACGTCAGTTCTCGACCACACCCTCAAGTGCGTAATGCTTGATCGTGTTGCGGTTTTTGATCAGTTCGTCGATGCTCGGTTCGCCCTTCAGCGCGCGAGCGATCGCCAATTTCATCGCCTCGTAATTGGTTCGGTAGAGATCTTTCTTGTCGAGTTCGGCGTGACCGGCACAGCGTGGATCGAGCCACACCGTCACCACGATGCAAAGATCATCAACGGCGTCCTTAGGGATGACGCCGTCGGAAACGCTGTCTACGACGGCATCCGCGATGGCGCCCTGCACCACGCCGCCAAACAAGTCGATGTATTCAGCCGACGTGATGGTGACCTTGGACGTCATCATCGTTGCGGGACGCGCCAGCTGGTTGAGATCGCGGATCGCGAAGAAGCGCGTGTGCCCAACGGATTGACCCATCATGCCCGCGAATGCGTGGCCGACGGGACCGTTGACCGAGCCAATGAGCACTTCCGGCATGGCATCGGTGTACTGGCCTTCGGCGGCGAGAACCGTCGCTTCGCCTGCTTTGAAAATAATGTTCGTCATGGGTTTCTCCGAAGAATGGTGCATTCGTAAACGTTCGTCTGCAGACGGATGACATCGCGCGTCGTCCATGCATGCGGGTTGAATTGGAGCAGCCAGGCCCGAATAGCAAGCCCGCAAAATCGCGAGACTCGATCGCCGTCAAGTTGCGAAAAAACTGTCGTCAACGAAGTTGAATGAGGTCAACGGTTACATTTGTGTGACGCTTGTCGCGGATTGCGCACCTACGAATTTCGCATCATCGAGCACTTGGGGCATCGGCAGCGTCTAGCCAGATGAATCTCAAAATATTCGGGGCCGTAGTCATATGAAATTTCTTCGCCAGGCTCGATGGCGCGGAGCGCGAAGATATAGACACGACGCCTGTAAATTTTGATCTCGCAGTTCGGCGCACACGAGTGGTTGACGAAGCGAGCGACATTCGCCGGTATGTTCCCGTCGATCATGCTCGTATTGCTCGTCCAGAAAAGATACTTTCCGCGATTTTCTTTCATCTGCTTGGTCGTGGCGGGGCGCCCGAGATATTCGATGATGCACGAACCCTTCCGTATTCGTTCTTGAGTAAACAGACCTCTGCCACTGTGCGAGCGGTGGACGGTAAGATGAAAGGGAGCAGGCACGAAGCGTTGCTTCATCGCGAGGACCATGCTTCGTTTTTTATCACTCCGGCGTCCCTATGATGAGATCAGGTGCAGCATCAAGCGGAAAATCGACGTGCAATTCGTTGGGATGCCAAATCGAACTGAATACGGAAGGTTCTGTTGGCGCCGGACATTGGCAATGGAACCGCGTGGCACGCGAGGGAGACGGAGCGCGCGAGCCGTCGACAGGAAATCGGCGAGAGCGATGCCGGCAGGGCGAACATCGTGTTCTGATCAATCGGTCTCAAATGCGCGGCGATTGGGATGGATCAGGATGTTGCAAATCCGTGGTTCCGCAGTCGGCGAACGTCAATCGGTTTCTGCGTGGCGAAGATGGCTGGGATGCCAGGGTTCGAACCTGGGAATGGCGGAATCAAAATCCGCTGCCTTACCACTTGGCTACATCCCATCATGCCGTTTGGAAAACCGGTGCCAGAGCCACGGCGGAGCGGCACCATAATCAGTCGTCGCAGGGGCGGCAATGGTGCGTGGCAAAGCGCCACCAGCGGCCTGTGGAGTGTTAGCCAGCAGCGCGGACATCAGGTCCGTGGCGCGGCATATGGACTTGGCTCGCCAATGTAATCCGGTGCTTGCGGCCCTCCCGACAGCCCGCTATAACGCCCTCTCTCGGGTGCCTCACCATCTCGCGCGCCGGAGAGAAAAAGCCTAAACTCAGGCTGACGGTCGGGCGGAGCGTAGCGCAGCCTGGTAGCGCACTTGCTTCGGGAGCAAGGGGTCGGAGGTTCGAATCCTCTCGCTCCGACCAGTCTTTTCAATAACTTGGCGTTTCCCCGATACAACGCGGCCAAAGACATCGCCCCAGAAGCACCGTGTCTCGCTGGAATGGCGCGCGATCACAGCTCGCTCGCGTCGTCGGATGAAACCTCATCCGGGCCGCCGAGCAAGTCCAGATCGAGCCCCTCGATCTCTTGCAGACTGCGTCCGGCGATGCCCTGCAGGTCGCCATACATGCCGACGGTCGATTCAATGACGCCCCTGATCTGAGCTTCGCGCTTGGCCCAGAGCCGCGTCATCGCTTTGCGCTCGCGTTCGAGATCGGCCTGCATGTCGGAGATTTTCTCGACGATGGCTTCGACGCGCTGGCGAAAGCGTGGGCCGGTCAGATACTGGTAGACCAGCTCGACCTTCGTTTTCTGGCCGTCGCCGGAATCGCGCGCCATCGCAAGCTCGATCAGCGACTGGCGCAGCGCGACGGCGACGGCCATCGCGCAACGCGTCTCGGCAACCCAAACGCCGTCGATCAAATCGAATGCGACGACGCCTTTCGGGAGCGCGCTGGTGATCAGCAGGGCGACCTCGGCTTTTGCCGCGCGCTGATCCTCGCGGAGCTTCGCGAGCCAACCATCGCTAAAATTCTTGGTGCGCTTCAATTCCCAGAGAATGGTGCCGCAGGTCTGGTTCTGCGAACCGATGACGCGATGCAGGACATCGCCGCCGAATTCGCCCTTCGGCACCGGCTCGATCGTGTCTCTCGGAAAGCGCGAGCGTAGCAGCGATTCAAGCTCCAGCTCCAGCACTTCACCCTGCAATTGCTGCGAGCCTTGCTCGGCGCGGCGCTTCAGATCCTCGATCTGTTTGCGCATGCCGTCCATCTGCTGTTCTTTTTCAGCCATGCGCAGCTTCAGACCGTCTTCGGCATCGAGCTTTGCCTTGTCACGAACTGCGACGAGGGACGCCTGCACTTTTTTCTCGACCGTCAGATCGAGTTCGCGGCGCGCATCGTCCAGGTCCCGCTGCTTGCGGAGCAGATCGGCTTGCGCCTTCTGCGCTTCCTCAAGTTTGACGTCGCGGTCTTTCAGAACGTCTTGAAGCTCGCTGATCTCCTTCGCCTTGCGATCGAGATCGCCCGCCGTGCGAAGCTTGGCCTTCTGCGCTTCCTCGGCGGCGATGGTTTCGCGTTCGGTTTGCAGACGTGCCCTGATCTGCTCTTCGATCGACGCCTTCTGACGTTCTATTTCCGCCTGGCGATCGCGAAGCGTGGCCTCGCGCGCCCCGATCGCCTGTTCTTTGTCGGCAATGATTTTCTCATACCGCTGGCGTGTCGCCGCGATCAGCGGACCGGCGAGAGATTCGTTGAGCTTGATCTCGGTGCTGCAGTTCGGGCAGGTAATGGTCGGATCGCTCATTCTTTTCCCCTCACGGCAGGCTTACGGATCGTATTGCTTCGATTCGAACGGCAAAATCACGCAAGACGGCATTTGCCTCGAATAGAGACACGGATGGCCCGACGCTCAGCGCTTCGCCGTGTACGCCAGAAAGGCGATCAGCGCGTCGATCTCGGCATCCGGAATTTTGTCGGCGCCAAATCCCATCATCTGCTGGCCGGGCCACGTGCGCACGGATTTCGGGTCTCGGATCAGGGCATGAATTCCGGCGGACGTCATGTACGTCGTCACGTTCATCGGCCTGCCGAGGTCCGGCCCGGTGTCGCTTTCCCCGGCACCGTTCAGGCGATGACAGGGAATGCAATTCTTGATGAAGGACGCTTGTCCGACGCGCTCCTTGGCATCGCCGGGCAGAGCCGGATCGATGCCAAGCTGCCCCCAGCGGCTGACCGGGTCTTCGACGCCGGTCAACGCGGCGAGCGCATACGGCCACTGCTCGTTGCCGACGGCGGAGCGTTCCGGATTCTGCCAGACGAGATAGAACGGTCCGGCGCTCGCTTGCTTGCCGGGCAGGTTCGGCCACGGCGCCTTCGGCTCTTCGATCGCGATCCAGGCGACGGAGCCGCCTGACGCGCCCTGCATCACCAGCGAAACCGGGATCTGTGAAACGAAGCCGTCCTTGGCCCGCGCTTCGATGGTGTGGAAACCAAGTTTTCCCACATCTCCGATCAGACCGATCAGCGGCACCGCGCGATACGTCATGGCGCGGCGGTATGAGACGTCGGCCGGGATCGTGATCGTTTGCGCGTCGGGTCTGATGAGCAGCTCGTGCGCGCTGAGACTGAGCACGCCCTTGCCGAACGAGAACGCGAGGATGTTCTCTTTCGCTGCAAGCGGCGCGATGTTCAGCACGGTGATGACGAAAAGCGCCAGGGATCTGATCAGCATGAGGTCTCGCGGTTCAAAGAAGGGCTTCGCGGATGGCGTCCAGCCCGTCGGTCAGAGCCGCCGGACCAGGTTGCAGAATAAGCGGTGATTTGATCTCGTGAATGCGGTCATTGGCGACGGCGGGGATGTCGTGCCAGCCCTGACGCGTCGAAATCTTGTCCCGCCGGACTTTCTTGCCGCACCAGGAGGCCAGAATCACGTCCGGGGTGCGCGACAGAACATCGTCGGCGGACACGATGCGGTCCTTGGCAGCGGCCGCCGACCGCTTTTCCGCGAAGATGTCGTCGCCGCCCGCGACCTCGATCAGCTCCGAGACCCAGCAGATTCCGGAAATCATCGGATCGTCCCACTCCTCGAAATAGACACGCGGCCGCTGTGTCCGGAAGCGCGTTTCGGCGGCGACAGACCGCACGCGGTCTTCGAGGGTGTGCGCCAGATCGTCGGCTTTGTCCGGACAGCCGATGAGCGCGCCGACGGTGCGGATCATGGCAAAAATGCCGGCCAGGTCGCGCTGGTTGAAGACGTGGACGGCAAGGCCCGCGCGAGCCAGGTCACCCGCGATATCGGCCTGAATATCGGAGAAGGCGAGGACAAGGTCGGGCTCGAGCGCCGCGATTTTCGGGATATCGGCCGACGTGAAGGCCGAGACGCGCGGCTTTTCATGGCGCACCCGCGGCGGGCGGACGGCATATCCCGACACCCCCACGATGCGATCCGATTCGCCGAGGAGATAGAGCGTCTCGACAGTCTCTTCGGTCAGGCAGACGAGCCGGCGGGCAGGAAAATCGCGCATGTTCAGACATTAACAGATATGGTGGCGGCGCTGTACCCGTCCCGCGTCCCCGTCAGGCCCATTTTACCCCTGGCGGGAGGGCCTCGGCGGGCGTCTTGGTCGCACGGCCTTGCACCTACGCCGCACGGCATTGGCAGGGCAAATACAGTACCGATAGAGTGTACTTTTAGCGGTGTCTTGGACGAGAACCACGTGACGCAACAGCAACCCATCCGCTGCGACGCCTGCACGGTCCGCCATCGGGCCGTTTGCGGTGCGCTCAGCCAGAGAGAGGTTGAGCGGCTGAACGCGATTGCGCGGCACCGGACGATACCGCCGGGGCAGGCGATCGTCGGCGACCAGGACCGGGTCGTCTCGTTTGCCAGCATCGTCTCCGGGGTCGTCAAACTGACGAAGACGCTCTCCGACGGGCGTCAGCAGATCGTCGGTCTGCAATTCGCATCCGATTTTCTCGGCCGGCCGTTCCGCGACCGCAGCGTGTACGAGGCGACGGCCGTTAGCGATGTGCACCTTTGCATCTACGACCGGCGGCAGTTCGAGCAACTGGTTCGCGAGTTTCCGGGCTTCGAGCGGCGACTGTTTGAAAATACGCTAGACGAGCTCGATGCCGCTCGCGAGTGGATGTTGCTGCTCGGCCGGAAAAGCGCCGAGGAAAAGGTCGCGAGCTTCATCCTCATGGTCTCAAAGAAGATGAATGGCATCAACGGTCAAGTGAGCGATGGGCGTCCGGAGAAATTCGAGCTTCCCATCACGCGCACCGAGATCGCCGATTTTCTCGGGCTGACGATCGAGACGGTCAGCCGTCAAGTTTCGCGCCTCAAGAGCGAGAAGATCATTGCGCTGCAAGGATTGCGGACTGTCGCCGTCCTCGATGCCGCGCGCCTTGAAGCGGCAAGCAGCGGCTGACCGATAACGTCGCCGGCATTCTCTGACGCGCGCGGAAGCAATCTGAATTAAGCACGGCAAACCGACGGCTCTTGCGCGTCGACCGAGCGGCGATCGCTTCGCAGCTCGTCGGCGAGCCGCTCGATCCCCATCGCGATCTGTTTTTCCGACAGCGATGAATATCCAAACATGAGATAACGGTCGAGATCCGGCGCCGCGCAGGCAATCACGGCCGAGCGCGGCGACAGATCGTAAACGCCGACACCGCAGTTCAAGGCGCGCGAAACGATCTCCGGCGCTGGGGGCAAATGGTTGGGGGTCCGCCACACCATGTGCATTCCGGCTTCGGCTCCGATGGTCGTCCCTTGGCCGAAGTTGCGATCCAGCGCTTGCAGAAGCGCATCGCGCTTACCCAGATAGTGCTGGCGAATTTTTCTGAGGTGGCGCGCGTAGCCGCCGGTGTTCATGAAGTCAGCGAGGACCGCCTGCTCCAGCCACGGCTGCCCGTTGTTCATGAGCGCTTTGTAGCGGCGAGCGGCCGGCATCAGCTCCGGCGGCACGACGACATAGCCGAGGCGAAGTCCAGCTCCGAGACATTTCGAAAACGTGCCGACATAGAAAACGCGGTTGGCGCTATCGAGCGCTTTCAACGCCGCCAATGGCGAGCCGACATATCGGAAGTCGCTGTCGTAGTCGTCTTCGACGATATAGGAGTTCGATTTTACCGCCCAAGCCAGGAGCTCAAGCCTGCGATCCAACGGCAACGTGCAGCCCATTGGATATTGATGCGAGGGCGTAACGTAGACGACAGCGCCGGTGACGTCGGGAAGCTGCGCGACGTCGAGGCCTTTTTCGTCCACCTTGATATGATGCAGGTTGGCGCCGAAAGATTCGAATAGATATGAGGCGCCCGCATACCCCGGCGATTCCACGATCGCATGTGTGCCGGGCGCCATCAGCATTCGACATACGAGGTTGAGCGCTTCCTGACAGCCGCCCGTGATGATGATCTGTTCCGGCTCGGCGATGATGCCGCGAGCGGGCCGCAGATGATCGGCAATGGCTTGCCTGAGTTCGGGAACGCCGGTCGGATCTCTGTATTCCGTCAACGCCGAGCCTGCGCTCAACAACCGCTTGTTGGTCAGGCGCGTCCACGTCCGTAAAGGAAACGAGCGCGGGTCCGGCCGGCCAACCCAGAAATCGATCGCTATTCGGTGTGCATGTTGATTGACGAGCGTGTGGGAGCGAATTTCAGGAAGCCTCGAGCGATCATGCGTGGGCGATCCTGACGGCCTCTTGTGTTCGAGTTCCGTTTGCAGGGCGTGCAGGGCCTGTTCGGGAATTTCCCGCGAAACAAACGTGCCGACCGACCTCGCGGTTTCGATATAGCCCTCGTCGGCAAGGCGGGCGAGCGCCAGCGTGATGGTGATCCGAGAGACCTGAAGTTGCTGGCAGAGATGACGGCTGCCGGGCAGGCGCTGTCCGGCACGAAGCTTTCCGGCGAGGATCATTCCTCGAATTTGCTCAAAGACTTGCATTTGAAGATTGAGCGATGAATCTCGATCGACTTCGAGCGGAAGCTGCACATCGTCCTCCGATGGACCTACAAAAAATGCTCCGATCTTCGGAAGTCTATAGCCACCTGGCCCGGGCGCATAGGTCCATGACCCGCATCATGCATAGGGCCGGTCAAATGCCGCCAGCCGACGCGCAATATCAGATTTAAAAAATGGCAATCGCCGTTAGCCGATTTCCCGCTGGACTTACCAAAATATCCCGGGCCGGAACTACTGAGCTCATCAACTTTACGTCAACATCCGTACACCGCTCATCCAGTCGATTTTTGCGCGAGCTCTCAAAAATCGCACCAAAGGAACGGCCGGACGGACGGTGAGAACCTCGCAGCAAAGAGGTTCGAATAACAATGGCAATTGGAGGAAGTGGTAATGCGCAAACTGATGTTTGCGGCAAGTGTCGCGGCAGCGGCATTAGCCTCGCCAGCCTTGGCGAACGACGACGTGGTCAAGAACCAGGCCAACCCGAATTTCTGGGCCTCGCAATCGGGCGACTACGCCGCCACCCGTTATTCGACGCTTGATCAGATCAACACATCGAACGTTGCTGATCTCAAAGTGGCGTGGACATTCTCGACCGGCGTTCTTCGCGGCCATGAAGGCAGCCCGCTCGTGATCGGCGACGTCATGTATCTTCACACCCCGTTCCCGAACATCGTCTTCGCTCTGAACCTCGCCGACGAGCAGAAGATCATCTGGAAATATGAACCCAAGCAGGACCCGTCGGTCATTCCGGTGATGTGCTGCGATACCGTCAACCGCGGCCTCGCCTATGCCGACGGCAAAATCATCCTGCAGCAGGCCGATACCAACGTCGTCGCGCTCGACGCCAAGACCGGAAAGGAACTCTGGAAGGCGGTCAACGGCGACCCGAAACGCGGCGAAACGGCAACCAACACCGTGCTGATCGTTCGCGACAAAGTCATCACGGCGATCTCGGGCGCGGAGTTCGGCGTGCGCGGATTCGTGACGGCTTACGACTTGAACAGCGGCAAGCGGGTCTGGCGCGCCTACAATATCGGGCCGGACAACGAAATCATGTTCGATCCTGAGAAAACGACGTCCCTCGGCAAGCCGGTGGGCAAGGATTCGTCGCTGAAGACCTGGAACGGCGATCAGTGGAAGATCGGTGGCGGCACGCTCTGGGGCGGCTGGTCCTACGATCCGGAAGCCGATCTCTTCTACTACGGCTCGGCCAACCCTTCGACGTGGAACCCTTCGCAGCGTTCGGGGCCGGATGGCAAACCGATCGATCAGAAATGGACGATGTCGATCGTCGCGCGCAATCCTGACACCGGTGTCGCGAGATGGGCGTATCAGATGACGCCGTTCGACGAGTGGGACTATGACGGCGTCAACGAGAACATTCTCGTTGATCTCGACATCAAGGGAACGAAAACGCCCGCGCTGGTGCACTTCGATCGCAACGGCTTCGCTTACACTCTCAACCGCAAGGACGGCGAGCTTCTGGTCGCCGAGAAGTTCGATCCGGCCACCAACTGGGCAACCGGCATCGACATGGATAAGGCGAGCCCGAACTATGGCCGTCCGATCCGCGTCGCCAAGTACTCGACCTTCCATGACGGCAAGGGCGCCGACTTCAACACCAAGGGCATCTGCCCTGCGGCTCTCGGCTCGAAAGACATGCAGCCGGCTTCGTTCTCGAAGCTGACGGGCTTGTTCTATGTTCCGACGAACCACGTGTGCATGGACTACGAACCGTTCAAGGTTTCCTACACCTCCGGTCAGCCTTATGTCGGCGCCACGCTCTCGATGTTCCCGGCTCCCGATAGCCACGGCGGCATGGGCAACTTCATCGCCTGGGATGCGGCACAGGGTAAGATCGTCTGGTCGAAGCCTGAGCAGTTCTCGGTCTGGTCCGGCGCTCTGACGACGGCCGGCGGCGTTGTCTTCTACGGCACGCTCGAAGGTTACTTCAAAGCCGTCGACCAGAAGGACGGCAAGGAGCTGTTCAAGTTCAAGACCCCGTCGGGCATCATCGCCAACGCGATGACCTACACGCACGGTGGCAAGCAATACGTCGGCGTGATGTCGGGTGTTGGCGGCTGGGCCGGTATCGGTCTGGCGGCAGGCCTGACCAATCCAACCGATGGTCTGGGTGCTGTTGGCGGCTATGCCGGCCTCAAGCAGTACACCAACCTTGGTGGCACGCTGACCGTCTTCTCGCTGCCCTAGCGCTTCCTCCAATAGTGAAGGTCTGCGAGAACTTTGGCCGGCACGGTTCCACGCACCGTGCCGGTTTTTATTGTTACAATGTGCCATGACGACCGTGAACCAAATCCATCTGACCGTATCCGAGATGAACGTCGGCGGGATCGTCGCGATCGGTTCTACGCGGTCTCCGACCGGAATTTTCAAGCGCGCAACTGCCGGGCCTTGGCTTATCACGAACGATGGACTGGTCGACGACCATCAGGGCGACCGGAAAAATCATGGCGGACCCGAGAAGGCGATCCACCAGTATCCGGCCGATAGCTACGCCACGTGGCGTAGCGAATATCCAAGCATGAGTTCGATCCTGGATGAGGGATCGGCCTTCGGCGAAAATCTATGTTTGCCGCTGATGACTGAGGAGAACGTCTGCGTCGGAGATATCTATCGGCTTGGCGGGGTCGTGCTGCAGATCAGCCAGGGCAGACAGCCATGCTGGAAACTCAACCTGAAATTCGACCGGCCCGATATGGCTTGGCTGGTTCAGAAAACCGGACGCACGGGCTGGTACTATCGCGTCATTAAGAGCGGCTCGATTGAAGTCGGTTCAGTCATGGAACTCGTGGAGCGGCCGCATCCGGATTGGACGATCGCGCGTCTCAACACCGTCATCGCCTCTTGTAGCCTCGCACGCGATGATCTGAGCGAAATAGCAGCGCTCTCGCTCCTCTCGGAGTCGTGGCGCAGCCTTGCCCGGCGCCGCCTGCAGTCGCGTGTCGTTGAGAGCTGGTCCAAACGGCTCGGCCAAAACCCGCAAAATTAGCGCAGGGAGGGGGCGCAAGAGCCGTCATTGCTACGGAGGAGGGTTTTGAGTACTTAAGCCGTTGTTCTAATTGGGGGCCTCCGCCAGTCAAAGCACTGTCGCGCCAGCTAAATATCTCATCGAAAAGGTTGGCAGCCGGTTTCTTCTGGTGGGCTCGAATTACGTGTTCCCTCGCGAATACAATCGCGTGATTTCGGAACTCGTGGAACTCTCCGGCAGACAGGTCGTGGACGAATAAGGATCGATCCCGACAGCCACCACACCGAACTTTGGTCGTGTTGACGGTTCCCACCTAACGCGATTAGCTGGCGTCATGTCAGCAATGGCATGCGGAAGAGCCCGGACACATTTCGAATTGCGCCGGCGCCGAAGGAGCAACCGCCCCGGAAACTCTCAGGCAAACAAACCGCATACCAAAGGCACTCTGGAAAGCGGCTAAGCAAATTTCGCGCTTGGCCCACCGAAGGATGTAAGACGAACGCCCTGATTGCGGCGCACCGTCCATGATCTCAGGTCACAGGACAGAGGGGGCTCTTGAACGCGCCATTCCGGCGCATTTGGAGCCGCATGTCCGATGACGTCTGACCCGAGCGATTTTTCCAGGCCGGCCTTGAAGAAGACACCGCTGCACGCCGCGCATTTGGAACGTGGTGCACGCATGGTGCCGTTCGCCGGGTACGAGATGCCCGTTCAGTATCCAACCGGCATCCTTGAGGAGCATGCATGGACGCGGAATCATGCGAGCCTTTGCGACATCAGTCACATGGGACAGGCGATTGTGATCGCCGACGATTGCAAGCATGAGACCGCTGCGACAGCGCTTGAAGCTCTCGTTCCCGCCGATCTCGTTGGTCTAGCACCAGGCCGACAGCGCTACTCGCAACTTCTCAATGCTGCGGGCGGCATCATCGACGATCTGATGGTGACCCGGCCGGAAGCTTCAGACGAAAGCGGCGGGCTCATTCTCATTCTCAATGCTTCGCGCATGGACATCGATTGCGCGCATATCGCCCGGCATCTCCCGAAGGGCGTTCGAATCGAACCGCAATCGGACCTCGCACTTCTCGCATTGCAGGGGCCTGCGAGCGCTGAAGTGTTCGGTGCGATCTGCCCTGACAGCCGCGAACTGTCGTTCATGCAGGCGACGCGCACTCGCGTTGGCCCGTGTAAAGCCTTCGTCAGCAGATCAGGATACACGGGCGAGGACGGTTTTGAAATTTCGGTGGCCGCAAGCGACGCACTGACGTTGTGGCGCACTTTGCTGGCATGCGAAGACGTCCGCCCGTGTGGATTGGGCGCAAGGGATTCTTTGCGCCTAGAGGCCGGGCTCTGCCTTTATGGCCACGAACTGGATGAGGCGACGTCGCCGGTCGAAGCCGGGCTCACGTGGTCGATACCGAAACGCCGTCGGGCGAGCGGCGGATTTCCCGGTGCCGAACGCATTCTCAGAGAAATGACCGGCGAGCCGGAGCGCGTCCGCGTCGGCCTTCAGCCGACAGGCCGAATTCCCGCTCGAGACGGCACAGAAATACGCTCGAAAGCGGGGTCGAAGATCGGCGTCATAACATCGGGCGGATACTCGCCAACGCTTAAGCGACCCATCGCGCTCGGGTACATTTCGGCGGATTACGCGAACGTGGACACACCCGTGGACGTCATGGTGCGGGGCGAACCGCTCGACGCCAAAGTCGTCGCGCTGCCTTTCGTGCCGCACGCCTATAAGCGGGCGACATAGAGTGCTTCCGGAAAAGTGGGAACCGGTTTTCCGATAAGGAAGCACGACAAAACAAAAACCTAGAGCCGATCCGCGATGCAACGAAAAGCGAAACGGCTCTAGACATCAAGGTGGTGGAAAATTTCAACCAAGGAGGGCGGCGTGCTGAAATATACCCAAGAACATGAATGGCTCAAAGTCGAAGGTGACACAGCGATCATCGGCATAACGCAGCACGCAGCGACACAGCTCGGCGATCTCGTGTTCGTGGAGCTGCCGAAAGTCGGTGCGAAGCTCAAGAAAGGTGCCGCCGCGGCCGTTGTCGAATCGGTGAAGACCGCGTCCGACGTCTTCGCGCCGCTTGACGGCGAGGTCGTCGAAATCAATCAGCCCGTCGTTGACGATCCGACAGTTATCTCCGCCGACCCTCAAGGCGGCGGCTGGCTCTACAAACTGCGATTATCCAGCAAGGCCGACCTCGACGGCCTCCTCGATGAAGCCGCGTACGCCAAGCTCACCGCATAGAGGCTATTCCCGCATGTCCGCCGACAAATACGATCCCTATGACTTCGCCAACCGCCGGCATATCGGTCCGAGCGCTAAAGAAATCACCGAGATGCTGGCCGTCGTCGGCGCTCCCGATCTGCACGCCTTGATCGATGCGACAGTGCCGCAATCCATCCGGCAGACCGAGCGCATCGACTTCGGCAAATCGTTGTCGGAAAGGCGCGCGCTCGACAGGCTGAGAGAGACGGCGAACAAAAATCGATTGCTGACGTCATTGATTGGACAGGGCTATCACGGCACGACGATGCCACCGGCGATCCAGCGTAATATTTTTGAGAATCCGGCATGGTACACCGCATATTCGCCTTACCAGCCGGAAATCAGCCAGGGCCGGCTCGAAGCCTTGCTGAACTTCCAGACGCTCGTTGCCGACCTTACGGCGCTCGACATTGCAAACGCCTCGCTGCTCGATGAGGCAACAGCGGCAGCCGAAGCCATGGCCATGGCGCACCGTGTCTCAAAGTCTGAGAAGTCTATCTTTTTCGTCGACCGCGACTGTCTTCCCCAGACGATTGCCGTTATCAAGACGCGCGCCGAACCTTTCGGCTGGCAGGTGAAGGTCGGCGATCCCTTCCACGATCTCGATCCCTCGGACGTATTCGGCGCGATCTTCCAGTATCCCGGCGTCTGTGGCGACTGTCATGACTTCGCTCCGGTGATCGACGCGCTTCATAAAGCTGGAGCGATCGCGATCGTGGCGGCAGACCCGCTGGCGCTCACGCTTCTGAAACCACCTGGCGAGATGGGCGCGGATATCGCGGTTGGATCCATGCAACGCTACGGCGTGCCGATGGGCTACGGCGGTCCGCACGCCGCCTACATGGCAACGCGCGATGAATACAAACGTAGCCTTCCCGGCCGCCTCGTCGGCGTTTCAGTGGATGCACGCGGCAATCGCGCCTACCGGCTGGCGCTGCAAACGCGCGAGCAGCACATCCGCCGCGAACGCGCCACATCCAACATTTGCACGTCGCAGGTGCTACTCGCGGTCATCGCTTCGATGTATGCAGTCTTCCACGGCCCCGCAGGCCTCAGGGCCATCGCTCAGCGTGTCCATCGCGATGCCTGCCGCCTCGCCGACGGGTTGAGCGGATTGGGATTCAAGATCCGGCCGGCGCGCTTCTTCGACACCATCACCGTCGATGTCGGGCCCTATCAAGGTCTCATCTTGAAGAACGCGGTCGATAACGGGATCAACTTGCGTAAAGTCGGCAAAGACCGCATCGGCATCACGGTTGATGAGCGCACAAGGCCCGATACGCTGGAAGCGGTATGGCGTGCTTTCGGCGCATTCGATCTCAGATACAAAGAAGAATATCCGCCCTCGCACCTGCCCGAGAACCTGCTCCGAACGTCGGCTTACCTCACGCATCCGATCTTCCACATGAACCGCGCCGAAAGCGAGATGACGCGCTACATGCGCCGTCTCGCCGATCGTGATCTGGCGCTTGATCGCTCGATGATCCCACTTGGATCGTGCACGATGAAACTCAATGCGACGGCGGAGATGTTACCTATCTCTTGGCCGGAATTCGCGGAGATGCACCCGTTTGTGCCGGCAGATCAGGCCGTGGGCTACAAAGAACTCATCGACGATCTGTCGAAAAAGTTATGCGCGATTACGGGCTATGATGAGATTTCGATGCAGCCCAATTCCGGCGCGCAGGGCGAATACGCCGGCCTCTTGGCGATCCGCGCCTATCATCGCAGCGGCGGCGACGAGAGGCGTTCCGTCTGCCTGATCCCGTCGTCGGCGCACGGAACGAACCCGGCGTCGGCGCATATGTGCGGCATGTCCGTCGTCGTCGTCGGCACCGACAAGAACGGCAACATCGATGTCGAGGATTTCCGCGCCAAGGCCCATGCACATCGCGACCAGCTCGCCGCGTGCATGATTACGTATCCGTCAACACACGGCGTATTCGAAGAGACCGTGCGCGAGATTTGCGACCTCACGCATGAGTGCGGCGGACAGGTCTATATGGATGGAGCCAATCTCAACGCGCTCGTCGGCATGGCGAAACCCGGCGAAATCGGCTCGGACGTCAGCCACCTCAATTTGCACAAGACATTCTGCATCCCGCACGGCGGCGGCGGCCCTGGCATGGGTCCGATTGGCGTCAAGTCACACCTGATTCCGTATTTGCCGGGCCATCCCGAAACAGACGGACGCGAATTCACAATTTCTGCAGCGCCTTACGGCTCGGCGTCGATCCTGCCGATCTCGTGGAGTTACATTCTGCTCATGGGCGGGCGCGGGCTGACGCAGGCGACGCGCATCGCCATTCTCAATGCCAACTACATCGCCAAGCGGCTCGAGAACGCCTACCCGATCCTTTATCGTGGGCGGAACGGCTATGTCGCGCACGAGTGCATCATCGACACGCGGCCGCTCATGGAAAGCGCAGGCGTGACGGTCGACGATATTGCCAAGCGCCTGATCGATTCCGGCTTCCATGCGCCAACGATGAGTTGGCCCGTCGCCGGCACGCTGATGATCGAGCCGACGGAATCGGAAACGAAGGCCGAACTTGATCGCTTCTGCGACGCCATGCTGTCAATTCGTGAGGAAGCGCGCGCCATCGAAGAGGGGCATAGCGACCGCAAGAACAATCCGTTGAAGAACGCGCCGCACACCGTTGAAGATTTGGTTGGCGCCTGGGAGCGGCCCTACTCGCGGGAGGTCGCTTGTTTTCCGCCGGGTGCCTTCCGGGTTGGCAAATATTGGGCGCCGGTAAACCGCGTCGACAACGCCTACGGTGACCGCAATCTCGCCTGTTCGTGCCCGCCAATGGAAAGTTACCTGAAGGCTGCGGAATGACGGATGCCGATGTCTGCTAGTGGGACGAAGCGACCGACAAGTGTCGTTTTGTGATATCGGCCAGGACCGCATCAACGCTCTCGGGAGGCACGTTGACCATTGCGACCGACTTGCACTCGCCAACGGCCCGAGGGTAGCTTATCGAATGCAGCCATAAGACTATGATGGGCTCATTCCGGCGCACACAGATCGTGCACTTGGCGGGTGAGAGCAGGTGAGCCGACGTAAGAACAAATGCGAACGAGTTCGTGCATGTTCTTGTCCGGATATAGTGAGAGAAAAGCGAAATCCGTGAAGCATCGGGCGCATCGGTTTTGTATCGCACCCATGATGGGATGGTCAGATACCCATTGCCGGGTCTTCCACCGTCAGCTGACGACGCATGCGCTTCTCTATACGGAGATGGTCACCGCCGACGCCGTCATCCATGGCGACCGCACGCGCCTTCTCGGCTTTTCCGACGTCGAGCATCCGATCGCATTGCAGCTTGGCGGCTCCGATCCGGCGAAGCTCAGGGAGGCCGCGCGCATCGGCGCCGATCTCGGATATGAGGAAATTAATCTCAACGTCGGCTGTCCGTCCGATCGCGTGCAGGAAGGCCGCTTCGGCGCGTGTCTGATGAGCGAGCCAGAGCTTGTCGGGTCCTGCGTCTCGGAGATGCGCGCGCACCAACCCGTGCCGGTCACCGTCAAATGCCGGATCGGCATCGACGATCAGGACGAGGAAGAAGACTTGCGCCGCTTCATCGAGGTCGTCGCCGATGCCGGATGCACGCGGTTCATCGTGCATGCGCGCAAGGCGTGGCTCAAGGGCCTTTCGCCAAAAGAGAACCGAGAGGTTCCGCCGCTCGATTACGCGCGCGTCTATCGCCTGAAGGCCGCGCGACCCGACCTCGAGATTGTCATCAACGGCGGCATCGAAACGGTTGAGGAAGCCCGCGCGCATCTCGATCACGTCGATGGCGTCATGCTCGGCCGCGCCGCCTATCAAAATCCGGCGATCCTCGCCGACGTCGATCGCCTGATCTTTGGCTTGGACGCGCAAAGCCCGACGCGCGCCGACGCTCTCAATGCGATGCTGCCCTATGTCGAGCAGCACCTGAGCCGCGGCGGCCGCCTTTCAAACGTCACGCGCCACGTGCTCGGCCTCTATCACGGACAGCCGCGTGGCAAGACGTTCCGTCGCCATTTGAGCGAAGGCGCAACCGCCGCGTCAGCAACTGCGGACGTTCTGCGCGACGCCATTGCGGTCGTCGAGCATGGCTCGGCTTATCCCGGCGACCGATCGCGGGCAGCATAAGGATTGCCGATGTTGGCCGCCGTCTCGGGAGACAATCTGGCGGGCTTGCTCATATTGCTTGCCGCAGCGGGTCTTCTCGGAGGTTTTCTTTCCGGACTGCTCGGCATCGGCGGCGGCGGCGTTCTCGTGCCGGTTCTTTACGAAGCCTATGGCGCCATCGGCGTCCCGGAAGATGTGCGCATGCACGTGACGCTCGGGACGACGCTCGGCGTCATCGCTCCGACGGTCTTGCGATCCTTCGCGGCGTTCCGCGCGCGGGGAACGGTCGACTTCGATGTCGTGCGCCGCATGGGGCCATGGATCTTCCTCGGAGTCACGGCCGGTGTCCTGATCGCGGATCACGCCAGCAGCGTCGCCTTGCGCTGGGTCTGGGTCGTTTTCGGAACCGCGCTCGCAATCAAGATGGCGCTCGGCCGCGACGACTGGCGGATCGCCGACAAATTACCCCGTCCGCCGTGGCTCGAAGGCGCGGCCTTCGGCATCGGAACGATCTCGACACTGATGGGCATCGGCGGCGCAAGCTTCACCGTTCCGCTGCTGACACTTTTCGGCAGACCCATTCTGCGAGCCGTTGCGACGGCGACAGGCCTCGGCCCAATCATCGCAATCCCCGGCCTCATCGGTTACGTGATCTCAGGCTGGGGCGAGCCGGGCCTTCCGCCGCTCTCGCTCGGCTACGTCAACGCCGGTGCGCTCTTGATTGCGCCGCTCGGTGTCTTCGCGGCGCCTTACGGCGTGAAGATGGCACACAGCATTCCGAAGCGCGCGCTCGAGTTGGCATTCGCCGCATTCCTCGCCTGCGTCGCGCTGCGCTTTCTGCTGACGCTTATTTAATTGGCGCTGGCGACTCCCCTTCGGTGAGCCGGCCGCCATCGCGGGCTTTGGTTCGGCGCCGGCGGCCGGCTCGCGGAACGCGAGTCGCCGGCGCCAACAAAAAACTACAGCGCCAACTTAGACAGCAATCTTTTGATTGTACTCGCCGACATCCGGGAAGCGCGACAACTGCTGGTCGATGTCCTTGAAGATCGCCTTCATGTTGGCTTCCGACGTCGGACTTTCGACGACGACGACGAGCTCCGGCTTGTTGGATGACGCGCGCACGAGCCCCCACGTGCCGTCCTCCAGCATGACGCGCACGCCGTTGACGGTGATCAGCTCGCGAATGGCCTGACCGGCGACATGGCCTCCGGTGTCCTTCTGGCGCTTGTAGTGCTCGGTGATGCGCTCGACGATGTCGTATTTCTTTTCATCGTCGCAATGCGGCGACATCGTCGGAGAACTCCACGTCTTCGGCAAAGCATCGCGAAGATCGGCGACTGATTTTTCCGGATTGCGATCGAGCATGTCGCAAACGGCGAGGGCCGCGACGAGCCCGTCGTCGTAGCCGCGACCGAGCGGCGTATTGAAGAAGAAGTGCCCGGACTTCTCGAAGCCGACCAACGTCTTGTTCTCGAAGTTGAAGCGCTTGATGTAGCTGTGTCCGGTTTTCCAATAGGTCGTCGTTGCGCCGTTGGCGATGAGGACCGGATCGGTCGTGAACAGGCCCGTTGATTTCACGTCGACGACGAACTTGGCGTTGCGGTGAAGCGAAGAAATATCGCGGGCGAGCATGACTCCCACTTTGTCCGCGAAAATCTCATGGCCATCGTTCGCGACGACGCCGCAACGGTCGCCGTCGCCGTCGAAGGCAAGCCCGACATCGGCGCCGGTCTCGCGAACCTTTTCCGCCACCGCGTTCAGCATCTTCATGTCTTCGGGGTTCGGATTGTGGTTCGGGAAGGAATGATCGAGGTCGGTGTTGAGCGGAACGACGTCGCATCCGACGGCCGACAGGACTTGCGTCGCGAAGGCGCCTGCCGTGCCGTTGCCGCACGCCGCCACGACCTTGAGACGGCGCTTCAGCTTCGGCCGGTCGGTCAATGATTTAATGTAGCGCTCGGCCATGTCGGAAACGAAGATGTAGCGGCCGCCGGTTCGCGTTTCAGAGTCGCCGTTGAGAACGATCGATTTCAGCTCCGACATATCGTCGGGTCCGAATGTCAGCGGCCGCGACAGACCCATCTTGATGCCCGTCCAGCCATTGTCGTTATGGCTGGCGGTGACCATCGCCACGCCTTCGACGTCGAGTTCGAATTGCGCGAAGTACGCCATCGGTGAGAGCGCAAGGCCGATGTCATGCACTTCACAGCCGCCCGCCAGAAGTCCGGTCATCAGCGCTTGCTTGACCGCGCCGGAGTACCAGCGATAGTCGTGCCCGACGACGATGCGTCTGGGAACGCCGCGCCGCGTGAACAGCGTCGCCATGCCGAGCCCGACGGCATTGAGACCCATGAGGTTGATCTCGTCCGGGAACAGCCAGCGCGCGTCGTACTCGCGAAAGCCGGTCGGCTTGACCAGCGGCAGCCTTTCGAAATCAGCGGTGTTGGGTTTCAGGTCGGCACGAGGCTTCGGCAGCATGCAATCTGTTCCTTTAACGGCGTTCCGCCGCCACGACCGGGACCGATCGCGCGGAACGCGCAATAGCGAACGGTCTAATGGCGTCGGGGTGAGAGACTTAGAGGAACTACTCCTGGAGCACCAGGGTTCCGCCCCGCATTTCGACCCGGGAAAGTCGTCCTAAAAATGACATTCCGAGGAGCGTGCGGTCGGATTTCCCCCGTTCGGAGACGACGGCGGGGACGTTGCGGACCGTGATGTCTCCGATCGTCACACGCGAGATCGTTACCGGCGCGACGCGAGCGGTTCCGTTGGCCGTTTGCGCGACGTGCGTGAAATCTCCGGGCTTGACGTAGATGCCGAGGCGCTGGGCATCGTCGTAGGTGAGCGCCACGAGGGAGGCTCCGGTATCGACCATGACGTCGACGGTGCGCCCGTTGATCTCGGCTTCCGTCTGGAAGTGGCCGTAGGCTCCGGCCGGGAGCGAAACCGTGCCGCTTCTCGCGGCGGGCATCTCGGGTCTTTCGCGGACGTCTGCCGATTTGTCGGCTTGGACATTGTTTTGAGTGTCACCCGCAGTTTCGAAAAGACGGCTCGCCAGGCCCGCGACCACTCCCGGATGCGTCAGCGTGTAAGCAAAGCCGGCAGCGCCTGCGGTCGCGAGCGCAAGGGAGGCAAAAAGACTGACGGTTGCCGAAGACATGTCGAAGCTCCGAGCCTCATGACAGGGCGCGTAAAGCGCTGGCTATTGCCGCAGCGTAATGAACTCTCCGGCCACCTGATAAGACGTGAGACGCCTTAAGAAACTCATACCGAGCAAGCTTTCGTTAAGGGTTCCGGGCTTGGCGACGAGGGCTTCGACGTCGTCGATCGTTAGTTGGCCGACGCGGACCGACTTGAGCCGGACCGGGGCGAGATAGCTTGTGCCGTTCGCCGTCTTGAGCGGCGTATCGAATGTCATATGGCTGACATCGATGCCGGCTTTCTCGGCATCGCTCTGGCGCAGCACCACTGTCGCCGCGCCGCTGTCGACCAGCATTTGCACGACCTGGCCATTGATCTCGGAGTTGGCGACGAAGCCGTCGTCCATTTTACGAATGCGCACCGACGCGGGAGCAGACGCTGCCGCGAATGGCGCATCGATCTCGCGATCACCCTGGGCGGCTGCGAAAAAATTCTTGATGATCGGAGCCGGATCGACACGCGTCGTGATCGCGCCGACAACGGCGATGACGCCGAGCGCGATGATCGCGGGCAAGCGCCCCGACCGGCGTTCGTTGCTATGATGCGACAGCAGATAAAGCAGGATCAGCGCGCCGATGACAGTAATGGCGATTGGCGGCCCTTGCATGGCTTCAAAGCTCGAGCCGCTGAGAACCATGAACAGCAGCGCTCCGCCGAGCGCGACGATCGCCGATATGAGAAGCGCGAACATCGGGCCTTACAGTCCTCCGCTGGCGCGATACGGCGTTGCCGCCCCATAAGGTGAAGCGGCGCGCATCCGCGGTTGCCGCGCGGGCCGTGGCGCTGGATCGCGATGACGTTCCTGACCGAGCGGCTGCAGCGGCGTGATGATCTGCAGCACGCGCTGGTGCGGCAGCGTCACCGTCACTTCCGTCCCTTTGCGCAACTCCGACTGCAGATCGAAGGTCCCGCCATGCAGGCTGATGAGGTTCTGGACGATCGGCAACCCGAGGCCGGTGCCACCTTCCGCCGTTTCGTGGGCGAGCGAGCCTTGTCCGAAGGCTTGCAGCACGCGCGGAATTTCGTCTTTCGGAATGCCCGGCCCCGTATCGGCGATGGTGACGAACTGTCCGCCGTCTGACGTGTGGCCGACGGTCAGCGTGATGCGCCCGCCGCGCGGCGTGAACTTCAGCGCGTTGGAAAGCAGGTTGAGGCAGATCTGGCGCATGGCGCGAGGATCGACCCACACATGTGCGAGGTCCGGAGCGAAATCTTCGACGATCTGAAGGGACTTGGCGTCGGCTTTGATCTTGATCAGACGCTCGCAGTCTTCCGCGATGTCCGTCAGACGCACCGTTTCTTCATGCAGGTCGTAGCGCCCGGCTTCGATCCGCGACAGGTCGAGAATTTCGTTGATGATGCCGAGAAGGTGGTTGCCGCTTTCGTAGATATTGCGCGCGTAGTCGCGATAGGTGTCGCTGCCGATCGGGCCAAGAATTTCTTTCTCCATGACCTCGGAAAAACCCATGATCGCATTGAGCGGGGTCCGAAGCTCGTGGCTCATCGTCGCGAGGAAACGGGACTTGGCCTTGTTCGCGGCCTCCGCACGCCGCCGTGCTTCATCCGATATGGCGCTCGCTTCCTCGAGTTCTGAAATCAGGCTGTCTTTTTCCGCACGGTATTCGACCATCGCAAGCGCCGTCGAATGCAGACCCTGAGACAGATAGACGAAAAAGACATGGATACCGACCGCCATCGAGGCGAGCGCGAAATAAAACGGATCGCCAAGCATGAACAGCCGCCCGGTGACGGCCAGCGTCATCGGCACGGTTCCGGCGAGAAAAACGTGCGGCAGCGTCGATGAAAACGTCATGCGGATCGCGAGCACGACCATCAGCGTCGCGAAAATGAAGACGTGCGAGGAAAACGTCGCGGACAGCGAATGCGCCGTCGGAGTGCTCGCAATGCCGATCAGCGCGAACGCGGCAAGCGCCAATCCGTTGATGGTCTCGATGCGGACGAAGTGGCGGCGCCATTGCCCGACGTTGACATCGGCGCGCGGGATGGACAGCAGACGCCGGCATTGGTCGAGCATGTAGACGCGCGAGATCGACACGATCGCGATCCACATCGTCGCTTCCATGAGCGACGCCCAGAACATCGAGGCGATATAGAAGATAAAGCACAGGGCCGGCATGGCGAACGGCGCGCTGGTCTCGTTGCGCGCGAACATTGTCAGGAGTTCGTATTCGAACTCGGGCTTGTGCGCGGTGCCGTGGGTGAGCCTGTCGCGGAACGAGCGCAGCTCGTCGTCGAGCTCTCTGCGGTGAGGCGCGCGCGTCTGGCGCGAACGACTCGTTTCGACGCTGTCTGCGTTATCGTCCATACTGAAAGCGCATACCCAAAGACGTGCCGCAGCAACCCAACGCTCGCGACCTCCCGTAAAGTGGCGGTAATTCGTTAATGCAAGGCTTAAAGCCGTGGCGATGCAGAGAAAAACCGGGGGGTGGCGGCAGTGGTCACGGGCTCGGCGGCTGAAAGCGGTCCGATTGGCGGCGCTGGTGGCCCTGGCGCTTGCGCTGGCGTTTCTGCAACGGGGGCGGGGCGCGAGACATGCCAACCCCGGCGAACCGTTTCCGGCGAACGTCAGCGGGCGCGCTCAGCCAATCGACGGCGACAGTCTTCGGGTCGGCGGTCATGAGGTGCGTCTCAAGGGCATCGACGCGCCGGAGGGGCGGCAGACCTGCCGGCGGAACGGCGCGCCATGGCGCTGCGGAGATGCCGCGCGGGATGCTTTAAGCCGGATGACCGGCGGCGAAACAGTCGCTTGCGACGTCAGCGAGAGAGATCGGTTCGGCCGTCTGCTGGCGACCTGTCGTGTCGGCGATCGCAACCTCAACGCCGCCATGGTCGCGGCCGGGATGGCGGTCGCCTATGGCGGCTACGAACGCGAGCAAGCGGCGGCAAAATCCGAACGCCGGGGGATTTGGAATAGCGAATTCGAGATGCCGCGCCGGTGGCGCGACGAAAACAATGACACACGCGCGAGGTGAGAATTCATGCGTATCATCGAAACAAAACGCGCGCCGAACCCGCGGCGCGTCTCCATCTTTCTCGCCGAAAAGGGCATCGACGTCCCGCGCGAGGAGCGCGATCTGATGACCGGCGACCTTCGCCATGACGACTTCTCTGCGCTCAATCCCTGGCAGCGTGTGCCGGTGCTTATTCTCGACGACGGCACCGCCATTTCGGAATCCGTCGCCATCTGCCGCTACTTCGAGGAACTCCATCCCGAACCCCCGTTGTTCGGAACCGGCGCCGTCGGCAAGGCCGAGGTCGAAATGTGGAACAGGCGTGTCGAGCTCGGCCTGTTCGGCGCCGTCGCGAGCGTCTTTCGCCATCTCCATCCGAGGATGGCGCATCTCGAAATCCCGCAGGTGACGCCCTGGGGCGAGGCGAACAAGGACAAGGTCGAAAACGAGTTGAAGAAGCTCGATCGCCGGCTCGCCGACAGCCGCTTCATCGCCGGCGAGCAGTTCTCGATCGCCGACATCACGGCGTTGGTTGCGACCGATTTCATGAAGCCGGCCAAGCTGGCGGCTCCCGACGGGCATGCTCATGTCACGCGCTGGTACCGCGAGGTCGCGGCGCGGCCGAGTGCCTCAGCCTAGGGTTGGAAACTGAAAAATATTTCCAACATTTTTATTGACTCGCGTCTCTCGAAAAATATTAATCTCAGTTTGAAGGTTTAAATAAAAAGCATATTCCGGAGATGCCGTAATGTTAGATGAAATGGATATTAAAATCCTGCGCATTCTGCAGGAGGATTGCACGCGGCCGGTCGCTGATATCGGCAAGGAGGTCGGGCTCTCGACGACACCCTGTTGGCGTCGCGTCCAGAAGCTCGAAGAGGCGGGCGTCATTCAGCGCCGCGTCGCCATTCTCGACGCCCACCAGATCAATGCCGGTGTGACCGTCTTCGTCTCCATCAAAACCGACAAGCACTCGCTGACGTGGCTTGAGAAATTTCACACCGCCGTCGCCGAATTTCCGGAGGTCGTCGAATTCTATCGCATGTCGGGCGACATCGATTATCTCCTGCGTGTCGCCGTTCCCGACATCGCCGCTTACGATGCCTTCTATAAGAAGCTGATCTCGCGCATCGACATCGCGAAAGTCTCTTCGGCCTTCGCCATGGAACAGATCAAGTATACGACCGCGCTGCCGTTACAGTTCGCCTTGCCGGGGGCGGTGGTAAAGCCGGAACGCGTCGAAGCCTGAGCCGGACGCCCGATCAGGTTTTGCGTTTGGCTCCAAGACGCGCGATCAGGCTCGATGTGTCCCAGCGGCCGCCGCCTTCCGCCGCAAGCTCGGCGTAGAAACTATCGATGAGGCGCGTCGCCGGAAGCTCGGCGCCGTTGGACGCGGCCTCGCCAAGGCAAATACCAAGATCCTTACGCATCCAGTCGACTGCGAATCCGAAGTCGAACTCCCGGGCGTGCATCGTCTTCCAGCGGTTTTCCATCTGCCACGACTGCGCCGCGCCTTTGGAAATCGTCGCGATCAGCGCTTCGATATCGAGGCCCGCGCGTTCGGCGAAATGGATCGCTTCCGCTAAGCCCTGCACGACGCCCGCAACCGCGATCTGGTTGGCCATCTTCGCGAGTTGACCTGAGCCCGACGCGCCCATGCGCCGGACACTGCGCGCGAACGCGGCGATCAATGGTTCGGCGCGGGCGTATGCGGCTTCATCACCGCCGGCCATGACCGTCAATGCGCCAGCCTCCGCGCCGGACTGTCCGCCGGAGACGGGGCAATCGAGAAAATGCAATCCGCGAGCTTCGGCCGCCGCGGCAAGCTCGCGCGCGATCTGCGCCGACGCCGTCGTGTGGTCGATGAAAATCGCGCCCGGGCGCATCGACTGGAACGCGCCGTCAGGACCTGTCGTGACGCTGCGCACGTCGTCGTCATTGCCGACGCAGGCGAATACGGCGTCGCAATCGCGCGCGGCTTCGGCGGGCGTCGAGGCCGTTTCGCCACCGAACTGCTCCTGCCATTTCAGGGCTTTCTCGGGCGAGCGATTATAGACGACGACATCATGACCGCCGCGCGTCTTGAGATGCCCCGCCATCGGATAGCCCATGACGCCGAGCCCGAGCCATGCCACCTTTGCCATGCCGTCATTTCTCCTGCGTCGTTCCGAGCCTATTTCGGATCGCGTTATACAGCGGATCGTACGCCACGCACGTCGCGGCGAAACGACATGCTGCAGGCGAGGGCGAGAGCGCCGGACGATGAGGCGAATGCTCTAGTCGCGGTCGTCGGGAGAAGTACTGTCGAAGCCTGAGCCGCTGCGGGTCGGTACGCCGCTGACCGTGCAGACGGCATCGTCGCCCCGATCGCGCACGCAATCAACGTGCCTGCGCTCGGCCAGACGCCAGTGTGAAAATTCCGGCCCGAAACGCTTGGCGGCTTTGTCGCGCCAGGCTTCGATGGCGGCGCGGCGCGCGTCCTGCTCGCGCACACCATAGGGCACGCTGCGGTCGGGAGCGCTCGCGGTCGCTTCGAGCAGGCCGTTTGCGGGCGAACCGGCAGGCCGCGCTGGTTCGCCGGTAGACGGCGGCGGACGGTGGTCGGCAGGCGTATAGGCATCGCCCTGATCGTCTTGTTCTGGTTGGTCGATCTGGCCTGCAGGCGGAGAGCGTCGCGCATCGCCGCGATAGGTGGGCACGGCGGCCTGCTCGCCGCCTTCGCCCGGGACTGCGCCGCTGCGCTCGGATGATGTAGCCCGTCCCGAGTTTTTGGCCGGAGAGTTCTCGGTGTCGCTTCCCGCCTGGTTCTGCTGTCCATAGGGCCGGTACGTATAGGTGCTGTCGGCGGCTTGCGCCCAAGACGGCATGATGCCCGCCAAAAGCAGCAGCGCGAACGTGGACATTGAAGGACGGCGAGACATTCGGGATGCTCCACAAGCAGGCATTACGGGTCCGAGTGAGAACGCGCGCCAAATCTCCTGGCGCCGGTCCCATGGCGCGCTTGAGTTAAAACTGAAGGGCGTCGTTAGGGAATATTCAGCTTGCTTTACTCCATCGCCGAGATGCCGCGGAGATTAGCAACCGGGCTGTGCTATGAGCCTCGACGATCCCAACCACAAGCGCTGCAAAAGCGGCGGAATTGAAGACATTCTAATGTCCAAGCTCTTGCCCGTCACCTATAGCGACATCGTCCGCGCCGCCGACGCGATCCGAGGCGCCGTCATCGAAACACGGTTCCAGCCCAGCCGGACGCTCAGCACACTCCTCGATGCCGACATCTGGCTGAAGTTCGAGAACCTGCAGTTCACCGCCTCCTACAAGGAGCGCGGCGCGCTGAACAAGCTGCTTTCTCTTACGGGCGCGGAGCGCGACGCGGGTGTCATCGCCATGTCGGCGGGAAACCACGCGCAGGGCGTTGCCTATCACGCGCACCGTCTCGGCATTCCGGCGACCATCGTGATGCCCGCCTCGACGCCGACGATCAAAGTCGAGAACACGCGCAGCCACGGCGCGACCGTGCTTCTCGAAGGCCAGACCCTCGAAGATGCATCGCAGTTTGCGGTCCGCTACGGGAAAGAGCACGGGCTGACCTTCGTGCATCCCTTCAACGATCCTGTCGTCATCGCAGGGCAGGGAACGGTCGCGCTGGAGATGCTCAACGCCACGCCCGATCTCGATACCTTGATCGTGCCGATCGGCGGCGGCGGATTGATTTCGGGAATGGCGATCGCGGCGAAAGCGATCAACCCGAAGATCAAGGTCGTCGGCGTCGAAGCGCAGCTCTATCCCTCGATGCTCAACGCCGTGAAGAAATCGTCGCTTCCCGTCGGCGGCGACACGCTTGCCGAAGGCATCGCGGTGACGCTGCCCGGCGACGTGACGAAATCCATCATCGAGGCGCTCGTCGACGACATTCTGCTCGTGTCCGAAGCCGACATCGAGCGCGCCGTCGCGCTGCTCATCAACATCGAGAAGACGGTCGTCGAAGGCGCGGGCGCGGCAGGTCTCGCGGCGCTGCTCGCCGCCAAGCGTCTGTACAAGGGTCGCAAGATCGGCCTGGTGCTCTGCGGCGGCAATATCGACACGCGCTTGCTCGCAAGCGTCCTGACACGCGAGATGGCCCGCGAAGGACGCCTTTCGCGATTGTCGATCGATCTCCCCGACCGGCCGGGCCAGCTTGCGCGCGTCTCGGGCCTCATCGGCGGCGTCGGCGCGAACATCCTCGAAGTCTATCACCAGCGGATATTCACCGACGTTCCCGCCAAGGGCACCGAATTGAACCTCGTCATCGAGACGCGCGACCGGGCGCATTTGGATCAGGTCGTGGCCGGTCTGAAAACCGGCGGCTATTCAGTGCTCGTCAAAGGCTCGGGGTCGGGCGCGCTATGATGGCGAACGCCCTAAAGAAAAAAGCCTTACGCTGATTGAGCGTAAGGCTGAGTCGGATCGGGTCGAGGGGATCGGGCCGTGAAAATCTTGAACAAACTTACCTGGAGGCGGAAGTGGTAACGCTCGCGGGGGAGGAATCGGGTGCCGCCAGCGCGAGCGTGCCGAGCAAAATCCCGCCGGAGGTCAGGAAGCAGAGCGCCATGCTCAAGCGTGTCAGCTTGTCCGCACGTGCGTTCCGGTCATGGGCGGCTTTGAGATCCATTGTCGGTGCCTATCTCGTCGTGCCTATCTCGTCGTGCCTGCGTCAGTCGCCTGTCTTCGCTCCAACCAAGTAAGGTTCTTGTAACCGAGTTTGGCCTGCCGGTCGAAGAGGAACTCTCCCTATCGCTAATGCGCGAAGTGTAAATTTAACGAAATCTTCATTCCTGTTAATTCGCTGCGTCGCCAGGAAAAGCTCGGTATCCCCGGGCTTTTTCTTCAATCGATTTCGGATCATTGGCGGCAAGCGTCGCGCGCCACTATGGTGCCGCGTCATGGCCGTAGGCACGGGGACTGCGAATGGGGAGAAGGGCCCTGGGGGTACATTGCTTCGCGCGATCATAATATTTCGGAAGCACGTGTTCGTCGTTGCGCTCGCGCTCCTGGCATTTGCCTTTGGCCGCGCTTGGACTGCTTTCGCCGACGACGCTACGCCGGGATCGCTGAACGCAACGGCGATTGCAGGGGCGCCGCCAGCTGACGCGCCATCAGCCGACGCGGCGGGTGTTCCGCCGCGCCCCGAGGAACCGCGCGCCGCCAAAGCCTACGATATGCTGAGCATCCACTGCGCCCGCTGCCATCAAACGGGACGCCTCGAACGGCCGCTGGCCTCGGGTGGCCTCGCGAACATTCTCGCCATCGACGATCTCGCGCGCGACCCGGTGCTGGTGAAGCCCGGCCTGCCGGACGCGTCGCGCCTTTATGACGTGCTCGAAACCCGCCATGCGCCGCTCGACGTGTTCACGAGCGGCTCGGTCGCTGCCGAGCCTCAACCCGAGGACATCGAGAGCATTCGCGGATGGATCAGGGATCTGCCGGCCTCCACGCAAGCATGTCCCGCGCGCCATCCCGTACGGCCCGACGACATGGACAAGATGATGCGCGACGCGCAGCGCCTCGAACGCGACCAGGGCGGTGACGTGCGCTTCATAACGCTGGCGCACCTCGACAACGCCTGCGCGACACCGGCTGAGATGTCGGCCTACACGCAAGCGCTGAACAAGCTGATGAACTCGCTCTCGTCATCCGCCGAGCCGGTAAAGCTGACGCCGCTCAACGCCGGAGGCACGGTTTTTTCTTTTCGCTTGTCGGATTTCGGCTGGGACGCGCGCCGCTGGAAGCTGATCGAGCGGGCTTATCCCGCAGTCCTCGCGCATCCGGTCGCGGCGGATGTTTTAAAAACCGCCGGAACGAAGGTTCCGGTCGTCGATGGCGATTGGCTTGCGGCGGCGGCAGGCGAGGCGCCGCTCTATTATGAGCTGCTCGGCGTTCCGGAGAAGCTCGCGGACCTCGCAAAGCTGAATTCCGTCGATATCGAGCAGAGCATCAAGGCGGCGGCGGCACGCCGTATCGCGATTGCGACGAGCGCCGTTACGCGCGGCAATCGCCTGATCGAACGCCACCCCGGCTCGCGCGGCGGGCTGTGGCTCGTCTACGATTTTGCGACAAGCGCCGGGGATCAAAATATCTTCGAGCAGCCGCAAGGCCCGCACTCGGCGCTTTACGGGCAGACGCCTTTCAAGCCCGATGAGATTCGCGCGATCTACGTGCTGCCGAACGGATTTTTTGCATTCGCGCTCTATGACGCCGCGGGCAACCGCATCGACCGCGCGCTTCCCGGCATCGAAAAGCCGTATGCGGGCATCGAAGCCGATGCCGTCGAGCCGACGACCAAAACCGGCGCCAGATGTTTTGCCTGCCACGGCGATGGCCTGGTCGAAGCCAAGGACGATTTCAAGACGGCCTTCGATGCGTCGGCGCCGCTCAGTCCAAGCCGCAAAACGGCGCTTCGCCTTTTCGGCACCGACAGCGAAAACACGCTGTTGCTGATCGGCAGCCGCGACCGCTTTCACCTCGCGGTGCGCAGCGTCGGCATCAATCCCGGTACGCGCATTCGCGGCGAGGAACTCGTGACGGGCCTCGCCGAACGCTATCGCGAGGGCGCGGTCTTCGAGACGGCGCTCGCCCAGACGGACAGGGACCGCGATGCATTCCTCGCCGAGCTGACGGAAGCACGTGGCGCCGCCGCGCCGCTCGCACGGCGTCTCCTGCACGGCGTCCTGTCGCGCGCCGAGCTTGAGCGTTTGTTCGCGCTTCTGAAGGGCATCGACGTGCCGTCGCCTTCGATTGCGAGGTCCGGCGGCTTCCTGCACGAAACGAAATCCGACATCGGGCTCAGCATGTGGCTGGACAAGCCGCGCCCGGTTTCGGGCGATCTCGTGACGGTCAAGATCGAGGCCGACAACGACTGTTATCTGACGGTCATCAGCGTCGACGCGGCGGGCGTCGCGACGGTTCTCTTTCCGAACGATTTCCAGACCGACAACCTGCTCTCCGCATCGAAGCCAATCAGCATTCCGCCGGCGGAAGCACCGTTTCAGCTTCGCTATAAGTCGGAGGGGAGCGAGACGCTTTTGGCCCGCTGCTCGATCAGCGCGACGCCGCCGATCGGCATCGAGCACGATTTCGAGCGCCAGCGATTTACGGCGCTCGGCAATTGGGAAAACTTTATCGAGGATACCCTCGTGACCGATTGGGAACTCCGCGCGAGCCCGGAAAAGGCGGAACGCGCACGTCTTGCAAGATCTGGCGCCTTGAAGCGGCGACGGGATCGCGGCGAGCGGATCGAGCCGCTCCGACCCGACGTTCCGACCGACAAGCCGCTGCGCGATGGCCGCGCCGTTCTGGTGCTCGGTCCGGGATAGCGGCGTTACGGTCGGTTGTGACGCGCGTGTGACGGTCGCGTCGCTAACCGTGATCGCATGACGGCAACCCCATTCCGCGGCGATGCCGCGCGACCGGCGCAAAGATCTTTACATGCAGGGTCGCGCCACCTAAATGCAGGCCCTTATTGCCGCAAGGAAAGTGGGCACCGCTCGGCCGCCGCAGACCAACACGGATGGTTCCTTCTGCAGGAGGTTCTTTCGCGATGGAGAAATTCGCAACCGCGCTCGAGATGGTGACGGAAATGAAGCCGGAAGGTCCGGTCTTCGCCGCCCGCCCGCACGCTGCCGGCCGCGCTGCGCGCTGGTTCATCCAAAACTTTCCGGGCGAAGTCGCCTACGCCTACAAAGCGAACAGCTCCGTGTTCCTGCTTGGCGCGCTCTACGGCGCCGGGATCACGCAGTTCGACGTCGCCTCCGTCGCCGAGCTTGAGGACGCCGCGACCATTCCCGGCGTGCGCCTGCATTTCATGCATCCGGTGAAATCGCGCTACGCCATCCGCCGCGCCTACTTCGACTACGACATCAAATGCTTCGCCCTCGACACCGAGGACGAGTTGCAGAAGATCGTCGAGGAAACGGACGGCGCGAAGGATCTGGAACTGTTCGTCCGCATCTCGGTGCCGGCGAAGAACAGCCGCGTGCCGCTCGAGCATAAGTTCGGTGTCACCGGTCAGAAAGCGCAGCGGCTGCTCGTCAAGACGCGCCAAGTCGCCGACGAGCTCGGCATCACGTTTCACGTCGGCTCGCAGACGATAACGCCCGACGCCTACGCGATGGCATTCGACGAGGTCAAAAAGCACATCGTGAAAGCCGGCGTCGTCGTCGATGCGATCGACATCGGCGGCGGCTTCCCGTCGCGTTATACCGACAGCGTGCCGGCGCGCCTTTCCGACTTCATCGAAGTCATCAAGGCGTCGATGGATAAGATGCCGGTGACCGAGCATTGCCGCTTGATCTGCGAGCCGGGCCGCGCGCTCGTTGCTGAAGCCGAAAGCTTGATCGTCAAGGTCGATCTCCGGAAATCAGGCAACCAGCTTTTCATCAATGACGGCGGCTACGGCGCGCTGTTCGACAGCGCCCATATCGGTTTCGTCTTTCCGGTGCGCCTCATTCGCGAGGGGCTCGACCCGAACGAGCCGCTGGAACCGTTCGAGTTCTGGGGACCGACGTGCGATTCAATCGATCGCATGAAAGGCCCGTTCATGCTGCCCGCTTCGGTGCGCGAAGGTGATTACATCGAGATCGGCAACATCGGCGCTTACGGCCGCGCGCTCGCGACGCGCTTCAATGGCTACGGCGAATATACCGACGTCATCCTGCAGGATGAGCCGATGTATTCGATCTATACGGAAGAGGCCACGCCCGTCGCGCAAAACGCTTGAGCTTGCTCTCACGCGCGAGGCTTATGACCGGCTAAGCTTCGGGCATAAGCCTCAGTGCGTCGGCTTCGCAACGGCAACGAGAACCGGAGCGGCGCGATACGCATCCGGATAAAGCCGCTTCAGATTTTCGATCTTCGGCATGTCATTGATGACGATGTAAGGATATGTCGGATTGAGCGTCAGAAAGTTCTGATGATACGTTTCGGCCGGATAGAAATCGCGGCCGGACTCAATGCTCGTCACGATCGGCTTTGAAAACACGTTCGCGGCGTTGAGCTGCGCGACGTAGTCCTTCGCAACCTTGGCCTGCTCCTCCGACGTCGGGAAAATTGTCGAACGGTATTGCGTGCCGCGATCCGGTCCCTGCCGGTTAAGCTCGGTCGGGTCGTGCGCCACGGAAAAGTAGATCTGCAAAAGGCGGCCGAAGCTGACCGTCTTGGGATCGAACGTGACGCGCACCGATTCCGCGTGTCCCGTGCGCCCCGATCCGACGACCTGATACGTCGCGTCCTCCGCCTTGCCGCCTGCGTATCCCGACACGGCTTCCTTGACGCCCGCGACGTGCTGAAAGACGCCTTGCACGCCCCAGAAGCAGCCGCCCGCGAACACGGCGGTTTCAACGTCGCCCTTGACGGGTTCATCGACCGCCGGGGGCGGCAGCGGGCGGCCTTCCTCCGATACCGAACGTGACGCGCCGAAGACGAATGCGGCGGCCAAGATCGAAATCGTGCTTAGCAAAAGGGCATTCAGCCAGCTAAGACGCGGGCGTCCCGGTTCAGTCGATGGTGAGGCCATGAAACGCTCCGATACGGAAAGAGGTGCCCGAATGCTTCGGACACCTTCCATACGTCGCGGCTGTGTGAGCCGTTACATGACGATCGCGAGAGAGATCACCGCGATATGCGCGAGATCTTCGAGCCTTCGAGCGTCAGGTTATACATCAGGCCCTTCGGATCGAGGATGAAGCCGACCACGGGGCTTGTGACTTTGTTGGAATCGACCGATCCGCCCACGCCGACCGTAATGATCGCAACCGATCCGTCGACGCCGATCTTCCAGCCCGATGTCCGGCGGAATTGATCGAGCGCCTGCGGGGTCATGAACATGATGATGACCGAGCGCGATTGTATGCCGAGTTGGAAGCCGACCGACGCCGAGACGTTATTGTAATAACCCGCCGTTCGGCCACGCACGCGCAACGCACCTTCGCCGTATTCGCCGCCGAAACCGAACCCGGCCTTGACGATCGATGGAAAGACGAGAATGCCGACCGCCTTGTGCGCCAGCTCACGAGCGCCGCGGATCTGATGGAAAAATGTGTCGAGCGTCGCGTCCACGCCGGCATCGATGTCTGGAGCCGACGAAGCCTTCACCTGAGGCGACACAACCAGCACGGCGGCGAGCGCCAGAAACGCGACCGTTAGACCTTTGAGTGACATTTTTGTTCTCCCTCGCCTCCCGGAGCACTCGTGCAGCGGATTCGTGGCTAAATTCGGAGCCGGGAGACACAAAATTGCTCAAGCAACTCTCGGAAACTCAGAAACGTGCCGGGAGATGGTGGGCGGTACAGGGATTGAACCTGTGACCCCACGCGTGTGAAGCGTGTGCTCTACCGCTGAGCTAACCGCCCTGATTGAGGAGGGCCCTTATGCGAGGCCGAGCCGGAGCCTGTCAAGCGTGGTTGCGGGGAGGGCGGCCGGATACTTGCCCGCAATACCGGCCAGGACTCTGGTCGCTACTCTGGTCGCTACTCTGGTCGCTACTCTGGTCGCTACTCTGTCCTCTACTCTGGCCAGTACCCTCACGATGGCTGCCGTGGAGACCGGTTCGAATTCCTGTTGTGCCGCCGGCTTGCGCAGCATCGCCTCTGGCGGAAAGCTGTTGTTTGACCGTGGCCGGCTTGCCACGTGCCCTTGCGCTCGCCCGATTCATAGTGCGATGTCTGCCGCGAACGCGCGACGATGGAAGGTGCTGATCTGCGGCGTCTTTATTCGGGGGTCGCTCGGGAGGAAGGTTTGCAGATCGAGACGCCGCCACGTCCGTTTCCGATGTCGCTGGGTTTGAATAAGCTGGGCTTGATCGGGCTCCGGATTCCCTGGCTGACCGCGATCATCATCCTGATCATCACGGGCATTGCAGCCGCCGGCCTGACCCGCTTGAAAGTCGACGACAGCCTGTCCGAGCTGTTCCGCACCAACACGCCCGAATTCAAAACCTACGAAGAAATCGATCGCCGCTTTCCGTCAAGCGAATACGACGTGCTGGTTGTCGTCGAAGGCGAGAAGCTTTTGACTCGTGAAGGCCTCGCGGCCTTCGCGAACGCCGCTGCTGATCTGCAGCTTGCCGATGGTGTCGACGGCATCGTCTCGATGCTTTCGGCGCGCGGCAAACCGGACGCGACCGGTTATGCGCCGCCCGTCGTTCCCGACGATCTGCCGGACGATAAAGCCGCCTTCGATGCTATTATCTCGGCGCTCAAGAACAACGACATCGTCAAGGGCAAGTTTCTGTCCAGCGATGGCCAGCTGGCGCTGATGGTGCTGGCGCTCGATCGTGCCGTCGTCGCTGAAAAATCCTCGAAAGCCGTCATCGGCGCGATTGAGCAGGTCGCGAAGGACGATCTCAATCCCGCCGGATTGTCGGTGAAGCTCGCCGGTGCGCCGGTGATGCAACTCGAAATCCGCAATTCGGTCGAGCGCGACCAGATCTTGTACAACGGCCTCGGTCTGCTGTTCGGCGCGACGATCGCCGCGATTTTCTTCCGCCGCGTTTCGCTGATGCTGGTCGCGGCTCTGCCGCCGGTCATCGCGGTCGTGTGGGCGCTTGGGCTTCTGGGGTGGTTTGGATTCAAGCTCAATCTGTTTCTGAACGTGATGACGCCGCTCATCATGGTGATGGGCTTCGCCGACAGCATGCAGATGGTGTCCGCGATCCGCATCCGGCTGCGCGAAGGCGACACCAAGCTCGAAGCTGTGAAATTCGCGATCAACGTCGTCGGCCCAGCGTGCGTGCTTGCGCACGGGGCGGCGCTTCTCTCGTTCCTGGCGCTCCTGTTCTCCGAATCGGGCCTCATCCGCACGTTCGGCGAAGCCGGCGCCATGGCGGTCTGCATCTCGTTCATCGCCGTGATCGTCGTGCTTCCGATGCTCGCGTTGCTCTTCATCCGCAACGAGAAGTCGCTGGCGCGCGAGCATTCGCCGGGCGACCGGATGATGGACGCTCTCGGCAACTTCGTCGGCGTCGTCGTCGATCGCGTCGTCGAGCACGCCGTTCTCTATACGCTGCTCGGATTCACGCTGTTCGGGGTCTTCGCATATCTGCATCTGCAGCTGGAACCGAGATACCGTCTCGCCGACCAGGTGCCGGATCGCGAGCAGGCGCTGGCCGCGACCGGCCGCATCGATTCCAAGCTCACGGGCGCCAACCCATTCCATGTGATGATACGCTGGAAAAATGGCGCCAGCCTCTACGATCCCGCGACCCTCAAGGTGATCGAGGAAACGCATGTCGCGCTGGAGAAGGCGGCGGGGCTCGGCAACGTCTGGTCGCTGGAAAGCCTCAGGCGCTGGCTGCGAGAGAACGGCGACGATAGCGTCGAGACGATCAAGAAATACGTCAATCTCCTGCCTGAACACCTCGTGCGTCGCTTCATCGCGAAAGAGAAAGATGCGGTTCTGGTGACCGGGCGGCTTCCCGACGTCGATGCGAGCCAGATTCTGCCGCTGGTGCATAAGGTCGATCAGGCGCTCGATCCGATCCGCGCCCAGTATCCGCAATATGAAATTTCAGTGACGGGCCTGCCGGCGCTGGCGGCGCGCAACAGCTACCGGATGATCTCGCAGCTCGACGAAAGCATTCCGCTTTGCGTTCTGGTCGCGGCCGTGCTGTTGGCGATCGCATTCCGCTCGGTCTTCGTCGGCTTCATCAGTCTGCTGCCCGGACTGTTTCCCGTCGTCACATCCGGCGCGTTGCTCTGGTATTTGAGCGGCGGGCTCGAATTCGCCTCCGTCGTCGCGCTGCTTGTCGTCTTCGGTCTGGGGGTTGACGCGCTCATCCATTTCTTGAACCGGCTGCGGCTCGAGGAAGGGCCGGGCGTGTCGCCGGAACTCGCGATCCGCAACGCGCGCGTGCTCGTCGGCCCGGCGATCATCCTGACGACGATCGTCCTCGCCTTCGGCCTTGGCGTGACGGTGTTTTCCGATCTCCCGTCGCTCAGGCTCTTCGGATTCGTCTGCGGCGTGACGTTGATCGCGTCCCTTGTCGCCGACTTGGTGTTTCTGCCGGCGAGCATTCTCGTCTATCGTCGTTATATCAGCCGGCATTTCTGACGCTTCGACGGTTGCGGTCTGCGTTTAATGGGGGCACTCTTGCACCTGTGGACTCGCGGGCGAGGCGATCGCTGTGACCCAGAAGCTGATCATCATCCTAGCCAACACCGATCCTTGCAACGGCGAGGATGTCGGAGCGCCGATCGTCCAGGCGACGGTCGCTGCCGGGATGTCATTCCACGTCGAAGTCATCTGCACCGGCACTTCGACGAAACTGCTGAAGTCCGGCGTCGCGGAGAAAATCCATCTCAAGACCGCCGAAACGCGCTCGATCCACGATTTCATCAAGGAAGCTTACGCAGCCGGCGTGAAATTCTATTTCTGTTCGCCCGGCCTCGATCTCACCGGAATGCAGAAGTGCGACGTGATCCCCGAGTGCAGCGGCGTCATCGGAGCGGCGCACTTCATCGAGATCATCATGTCCGCCGACAGCAAAGTGCTTACGTATTGACGGTCTTCGCGGCAAACTTCGCGATGATCGCGCCGAGGTCCTTATAATCGTCGATGATCGCGTCCGGCCCGAAGGACGCAACCGGATCGACGCTGTAGCCGAAGCTGACGGCGACGATCGGAATGCGCGCTGCCTTCGCCGTCCGGATATCCGTCTCGCTGTCGCCGACCATGATGGACGTTTCCGGCTGCCCGCCCGCGCGTGCGATCGTGCCGGTCAAGTGCCGGGGGTCCGGCTTATAGCTTCCGAGACTGTCGCGTCCCGTCAGCGCCGAGAAATAGCCGTCGAGCTTGAGCTCTTCGAGCACGCGCCGCGCCTGGAGTTCGATCTTGTTCGTGCAAACGGCGAGCGTCGCGCCGCTGCTGCGCAGAGCTTCGAGCGTCGGGATGACGTTCGGATAAGGCATGCTCCGGTCTGCGATATGAGCGGTGTAGTAGGCAATGAACACTTCGAACAGATCGTGCAACTCGCGTTCCGGGAGCGTCCGTCCGTGCGCCTTGACCGCGCCGTCGATCATCGCAAGCGCCCCGTGGCCGACGAAAGGCCGGATCTCCAGTTCGTTCACCCGCTCCAGGCCGAGTGTCTTCAACACGTAGTTCGTCGCCTCGGCCAGGTCCGGCGCGGTATCCACAAGCGTTCCGTCGAGATCGAAAACGATCGTCCAGTCTTTCATGAACTCTCCTTAGACGGCCGCTATCGATAGGGCGTCATGATCGACCCATGGGGATGACGGCCTCCGGCTTGGCAGCGTGCAGCTTGAAAGGGTTTCACCGTCAGCCTACAGAGGTCGCGCGCATTGAGGTCGATGGGTACGTCGAAGCGGTATAACTCGTTGGGGAAGGCATGAGCAGCGACGATTGGAAGCGTCAGGCGGCGGAACAAGCCTTGGGCTACGTCGAGGACGGCATGAAGCTTGGACTTGGCACGGGCTCGACCGCAGCCAAGTTCGTCGATCTTCTCGGAGCAAAAGTAAAGGCCGGCCTGAAGGTCGTTTGCGTTCCGACGTCGGAAGCAACGCGGGCTCAGGCGGCGGCGCTCGGAATTCCGCTCGCAACGCTCGATCAGCATCCCGCCCTCGATCTGACCGTCGATGGCGCCGACGAGATCGACGAGGAACTGCGCCTCATCAAAGGCGGCGGCGGCGCCCTGCTGCGCGAGAAGATCGTCGCGGTTGCATCCGACCGGGTCGTGATCATCGCCGACGGTTCGAAGCGCGTCGAGATCCTGGGCCGCTTTCCCCTGCCGGTCGAAGTCGTGCCATTCGGATTGGCGTCGACGCAGCGCCTGATCTTTCAGATGGCCGCCGATGCGGGCTGCGATGGCGACATTAAACTGCGGACGGGCGCGAATGGCGCACCCTTCGTGACAGACAATGGCAACCATATTTTCGATTGCTCGTTCGGTGCGATTGACGATCCGGAAGCGCTAGACGACGCTCTGAAGCTCATTCCGGGCGTCGTGGAAAGCGGACTGTTTCTCGGCATCGCCGACGTGGGAATTATTGCCGGACCGATGGGCGTCGAAGTTCTTTCGGCGATCGATTCTGATTTTGACGAGGAGAACTGATGATGCGTTCGATCATTGCCGCGCTTTGCCTTGCGATCGCCTTCGCTGTTCCGGCTTTCGCCGACGACGCTCAGCCGCCCGCCGATCCGGCACGCATCGCCGCCGCGCGCGATCTCCTCGAGGTCACGGGCGTCACCAAGCAGATGGACGGCATGGTCGAAGCCATGTCGCGCGGCTTCGCCAAGGGCGCGGGCGCCGAGAATTCGGAAGTCGGCAAGCAGCTGTCGACGCAGTTCGACACCGGCATGAAAAAGCTGCTCGAATACAAAGATCAAATGATTTCGGACTTCGCCGTGCTTTATGCTCAGACGTTCACGGCGGAGGAAATGAAAACCGTCGCCGATTTCTACCGCTCGGGCGCCGGTGCGAAGTTCATCGCCAAGACGCCGGAGCTGATGCAGAAAGGCGCGACCATCGGTATGAAATACAGCGAGAAGATCGCCGACGAGATGAAGGCGGCGACTCAGCCGCCGGCGCAAACGACCCCGCCCGGGCAGTCCAGCCCGTCCCAGCCCCAGCCCCAGCCACAGTAAAAGCCGTTACAGGTTCATGCAGGAATTCGAGTACGATCTTTTTGTCATCGGCGCAGGCTCCGGCGGCGTCCGGGCAGCACGGATCGCCGCGAGCTATGGCGCACGCGTCGCCATCGCTGAAGAATATCGCATTGGTGGCACCTGCGTCATTCGCGGGTGCGTGCCGAAAAAAATCCTCGTCTATGCCAGCCGTTTCTCCGACGAATTTGAAAACGCCGCTGGCTTCGGCTGGTCGTTTTCAGAACCGAAATTCGATTGGCCTTCGCTGATCGCGGCCAAGGACAAGGAGATCGCCCGTCTCGAGGCGGCCTATCGCGCCACGCTCGCGAAATTCAACGTCGAGGTTTTTGCCGAACGCGCGACGGTTGGCGGCCCGAACGAGATCGTGCTCGCATCTGGGCGAAAAATCTCCGCCAAATATATCCTGATCGCGACAGGCGGCGGTCCGAATGTCGATCGGAACTTGCCCGGCATCGATCATGTCATCACCTCCAACGAAGCCTTCGATCTGAAGGAGATGCCGCGCCGGGTGGTCATTGCGGGCGGCGGCTATATCGCGGTCGAGTTCGCTTCGATCTTCAACGGCCTCGGCGCCGACGTCACGCTCGTTTATCGCGGCGAGAAAATCCTGCGCGGGTTCGATGAGGATCTGCGCGACGGCCTGACGGCGGCGATGATCCGGCGCGGCGTCCGCATCGTCACCGGCAAGGTCTTTACGAAAATCGAGGCCTCGGGTGGGGCGCTCGCCGGTCATCTGACGGATGGCGAAATTCTCCACGCCGACGCGATCATGTTCGCAATCGGCCGCTCACCCAGTTCCACCGGGCTGGGCCTCGAAGCCGCGGGCGTCAAGCTCGACGGGCAGGGCGCTATCGTCGTCGACGCGGGATCGCAAACGACGGTGCCCTCTATCTACGCAGTGGGCGACGTGACGAACCGCGTCAATCTCACCCCCGTCGCCATTCGCGAAGGGCACGCCTTCGCCGACACCGTGTTCGGCGGCAAGTCATGGTCCGCCGACTACACGATGATTCCCACCGCCGTCTTCGCGACGCCCGAGATCGGAACCGTCGGTTTCTCGGAACACGAAGCCCTCGCGCAATACGGCGCCATCGACGTGTACAAGGGCAGCTTCCGGCCGATGAAGTCGATCATCGCGGGCCGGGACGAGCGGATGTTGATGAAACTCGTCGTTGAAGCGGCGAGCGACCGGGTCGTCGGCGTCCATTTGCTCGGACCTGAAGCGGCCGAGATCGCGCAAATGGCGGCGATCTCCATCCGCATGGGCGCGACGAAGGCCGACTTCGATCAAACGATGGCGCTGCATCCATCCGCCGCGGAAGAACTTGTGACCTTGCGCGAAAAATGGGTGGCTCCGGGCGAAGCCGCCGGTTGATCGAAGCCCGACAGAAATCTAAGGGTTCACCTCGAGCCAAGGCAGAGAGGGCGACATGACACGTCTCAGCGGAAAAATCGCGATCGTTACCGGAGCAGGCATCGGCATCGGCCGGGCGATCTCGATGCGGTTTGCAGCCGAAGGCGCGCATGTCTGGGTCACCGACATCAACGGCGAGAGCGCCGAGGAAACCGTTCGCGACATCAAGGACAAGGGCGGCGTAGCGACCGCGATGGCCGTCGACGTCTCGAAGGGACAGGACCTGACGGCGCTCGTCCGCAACGTCGATGTGGCGCATGCCCGCGCGGATATCCTGGTCAACAACGCCGGCATTCTCGTCAGGAGCGAGGTGCGTCAGCTATCGGATGCCGATTGGGTTAAGCTGCGCGAAGTGAACGTCGACGGCGTTTTGCGCCTCAGCCGCGACGCGTTGCCTTTGCTGCGCAAGGGCCAGAACGCGTCGATCATCAATATTTCGTCGATCATGGCGCATCGCGGGCTGCGGCCGCTCGCGGCCTACACGGCGACGAAGGGCGCGGTAACGGCGTTGACCAAGGGCCTCGCGGTCGAATACGCATCCTTCAACATCCGTGTGAATTCGATCGCGCCGGGCTACATCGAGACGGCGATCACGAACCGTCTGCTGAAGATGCCGCCCATCAAGCAGGCGCTGGTCGACAAGACCCCGATGGGGCGGCTCGGACAGCCGGAAGACCTCGTTGGCGCAGCAGTCTTTTTTGCCTCCGACGACAGCCTATATTGCACGGGCGCGGAATTGTTCGTCGACGGCGGAATGGCGGCCGGGCTTTAGCTTGCCCGGCTGAGCGTCGCTGGCGTATAAGCCCAGATAAAGCGACACGGAGCGCATGGGTCGGCCGGCCGCAAGGTACGGCACCGATCGCTCGCCAGGAGTTCAAGATGGCATCTGCCACACAGTCTGAAAAATGGTCCCCCGATAGCTGGCGCACCAAGCCGGTCCAGCAGGTTCCCGATTATCCGGACGCCAAGGCGCTTCAGGATGTCGAAGCCCGGCTCGCAACCTTCCCGCCGCTGGTTTTCGCGGGCGAGGCGCGCGACCTCAAAAAGCAGCTCGCCTCGATCGCGTTGGGTCGCGGTTTCCTCCTCCAGGGCGGCGACTGCGCCGAGAGTTTCGCCGAACACCGCGCCGACAACATTCGTGATTTCTTCCGCGTCTTCCTGCAGATGTCGGTCGTGCTGACCTATGCCGGCGGCGAACCGGTGACGAAGGTCGGGCGCATCGCCGGGCAGTTTGCCAAGCCGCGCTCGGCCCCGACCGAGAAGAAGAACGGCAGCGAGCTTCCGAGCTATCGCGGCGACATCGTCAACGGCACCGAGTTCACGGCGGCGGCGCGCATTCCCGATCCGGTCCGCCAGCTCGAGGCGTACCGCCAGTCGGCGGCGACGCTCAACCTCATTCGTGCATTCGCGACCGGCGGCTATGCCGACCTCGAACGCGTGCATCAGTGGAACATGGGCTTCGTCAAGGACAGCCCCCAGGGCCATCGCTATCAGGAGCTAGCCGACCACATCGCCGAAACGCTGCAGTTCATGCGCGCGTGCGGCATCACGTCGGACAACACCCCGCAGCTCCGCGCGACGAATTTCTACACCAGCCACGAAGCCTTGCTGCTCGGCTACGAGCAGGCGCTGACGCGCAAGGATTCGACCAGCGGCGACTGGTACGCCACGAGCGGCCATATGATCTGGATCGGTGACCGGACGCGCCAGCCGGATCACGCGCACATCGAGTACTGCCGCGGCATCAAGAACCCGATCGGGCTGAAATGCGGTCCCTCGCTCGAGCCCGACGGCCTGTTGCGGCTGATCGATCTTCTCAATCCCAAGGATGAGCCGGGCCGGTTGACGCTGATCTGCCGCTTTGGATACGACAAGGTCGAAGCGCATCTGCCGAAGCTCATCCGCGCCGTGAAGAAGGCCGGACGCACCGTGCTCTGGTCATGCGATCCGATGCACGGCAACACGATCTCGGCTGTCAACGGCTACAAGACGCGGCCCTTCGATCGCATCCTCAAGGAAAGCCTGTCGTTCTTCGAAGTCCATCGCGCCGAAGGCTCGCATGCCGGCGGCATCCACGTCGAAATGACGGGCCAGAACGTGACGGAGTGCACGGGCGGCGCGACGGCGATTTCCGAACAGGATTTGTCCGACCGCTACCACACGCATTGCGACCCGCGGCTGAATGCCGATCAGGCGCTGGAGCTTGCGTTCCTGGTCGCCGAGCAATTGAAGAAAGAGCGCGCGGCCGATGCCCGGCTTGAACCCCGGACGCTGATCGCTTGAGGCGAGCGTCGCCGGCCGCTTAAAGATCCGGCCGGCGATGCATTTGTCTTTGGTGCGGTGCACACATGTCGCCGACCTCGGAGCGCAGACATGGTTAGTCGTCTCGTCATGGCGGTCGCAATTTTCATCACCGCCACGGTCGCCACTGCAATGGAGATGAAGCGGGCCGTTGTGCAGCAAGTGCATCCTTCGGGAATATGCTGGGAGCCCGATGTCGAATTTCCCGTGCCCTGCGATGACGACGAGGATTAACCGCTCGTTTCTCATTTCCGCATCACGGAGCGATATGCGGTGCGCGGAGCATTTTTTCCAGCTAGTAAAATGCCATTCCGCAAAGTAAAACGAAATGCCGCCCATTGACTTAGGACAATGGCGTCCGGTTCAGCACTCCATAACGTTCTCCGCGGTCATACCAGTGAGGAAATCATGGTTCATAAAATACTCTGTGCTGTCGATGGTACATCCCATTCCGACAAGGCCGTTAAGTTTGCGGCCGAGCTGGCGAATAAGCTTGGCTCTAAATTGACGATTGCTTCGGTCAACGTGATGATCGGCGGCGCCCGCAGCGGCGCGATGTACCTCAAGGAAGATCGCGAAATTCAGCAGGCACTCGATGTGGCGGCAAAGACCGCAGCCGCTGAAGGCGCCAAGGACGTTGCGACGGCCTACCTGCGCAGCCGCGAGGCGGCAGCCGGAGTGGTGGCGTATGCTGAGCAAGAGGACTGTGACATCATCATCACCGGGACAGGTGACAAGCACGGGCTATCGCGTCTGGTTCTCGGGTCGGTCGCGGCCGACATCGCTGCCCGCGCGCACTGTACGGTCATCATCGCGCGTTAAGGCGTGACAACACTTGCCTTGAAGCGGCATAAGACGGATATCGGCGCGCCCCTGGAGTGATGGCGCGCCGACCCTTTATTGAGGATCCGGCTGCCGCATGCGTATTGCCCTCGCCCAGCTCAACGCGACCGTTGGAGATCTCGCTGGCAACGGCCGCCGCGCCGCGAAGGCGCATACGGAAGCGATGGCGCTCGGCGCTGATGTCGTCGTCTTTCCCGAGCTTTTTCTGAACGGGTATCCGCCCGAAGACCTCGTCTTGAAACCCGCGTTCCAGGACGCGACCCGCGCCGAGCTTGAACGCCTCGCGATGGAGTGTGCGGAAGGCCCCGCCATTTTGATGGGCACGATCTGGCGCAAGGACGGCAAAGTCTACAACGCCGTCGCGCTGCTCGATCGCGGCCGCATCGAAGCCGTTACAGTGAAAGTCGAGCTTCCGAACTACGGCGTCTTCGACGAAAAGCGCGTCTTCGAGGCAGGCCCCATGCCGGGTCCGCTGAACGTGCGCGGCGTTCGCATCGGCGTTCCGATCTGCGAGGACATCTGGACGCCGGAAGCCGTCGAGACGCTGGCCGAGACGGGCGCGGAGATCATCATTGCGCCGAACGGCTCGCCCTTCGACTGGCACAAGCCCGATACGCGCATGAACATCGCCGTGGCGCGCGTGACCGAAAGCGGCTTGCCGCTCGCATATCTCAATCAGATCGGCGGCCAGGACGAACTCGTCTTCGACGGCGCCTCGTTCGTTTTGAATGGCGATCGTAGCCTCGCCGTGCAGCTTCCTGCCTGGCGCGAAGCACTCGTGGTGACGGAATGGCAGCACACGTCATCGGGATGGAAATGCAAGTCCGGCGAAGTGGCGAAACTCGCCGAAGGCTCGGCCGCAGCCTATGACGCCTGCGTCTTGGGGCTCAGGGACTACGTCGACAAGAACCGCTTTCCGGGCGTCGTGCTGGGGCTCTCCGGCGGCATCGATTCCGCGCTCGTTGCTGCGATCGCTGTCGATGCTCTCGGTCCAGACCGCGTCCACGCCGTCATGCTGCCCTCGAAATTCACGTCCGATGACAGCCTGGAAGACGCGGCGCAGTGCGCCAAGGCGCTCGGCATTCGCTACGACAAGGTCTCGATCGAACCGGCCGTCGCCGGGTTGACCTGGGGCCTCAAGGATCTGTTCGCGGGCACGAACTCCGATACCACGGAGGAAAACCTCCAGAGCCGCGTGCGCGGTACGATTCTGATGGCGATCTCGAACAAGTTCGGCGCGATGCTCGTCACGACCGGCAACAAGAGCGAAATGTCCGTCGGCTACGCGACGCTCTATGGCGACATGAACGGCGGCTTCAACCCGATCAAGGATCTCTACAAGACCGAGGTTTATGCGTTGTCTCGCTGGCGCAACGAACACCGGCCCGATGGCGCCCTCGGCCCTCTGGCCGATGTCGTGCCGGAGCGCATCCTGAGCAAGGCGCCGACCGCCGAGTTGCGGGCCAACCAGACGGACCAGGACTCGCTGCCGCCTTATGATGCGCTCGACGACATCCTCGTCAGCCTCGTCGAAAAGGAAATGTCGGTCGCGGCCGTGGTCGCGCGCGGCCATGCGCCTGAAACCGTCAAGAAGGTCGAGCGTCTGCTCTATCTCGCCGAATACAAGCGCCGCCAGGCTGCGCCCGGCGTCAAGATTTCCTCGCGCAATTTCGGCCGCGACCGCCGCTATCCGATCACCAACCGCTTCCGCGAGGACATCCCGCCGGTGAAACTCCCATCGGAAACGACGGCTCCGGACGAAGCCACGGCAAAAGCCGCCGCTCCGGACAAACGAAAAGTCGCGAAATAATCAGCCCGCCCTTGCCATCCGATGACCGGCCGGTAGGGTGCAGCGCATTCAAACCTGAGACCATCGCATGAAACCGCGCGTCCGCTTCGCCCCGAGCCCTACAGGCCGCCTGCACATCGGCAACATCCGAACGGCGGCGCTCAACTGGCTCTATGCCAGGAAGCACGGTGGGCACTTTCTGCTCCGCCTCGACGACACGGATATCGCCCGCTCGACGGATGAGTTCGCTGCCGCGATCCGCGACGATCTCGAATGGCTCGGGCTGACCTGGGACGGGGACGCCCGCCAGCAGGACCGGACCGCGCGCTATGACTCGATGGCTTCGGCGTTCAAGGCCAGCGGCGTGCTCTATCCCGCCTTCGAGACGGAGGAAGAACTCGACCGGCGGCGCAAGCGTCAGCTCGCGATGCACCGGCCACCGATTTACGACCGTGCCGCGTTGAAGCTGTCCGAAAAAGAGGTCGCCGAAAAAATCGCCGAAGGCCGCAAGCCGCATTGGCGCTTTCGCCTTCCCAATACGGCGGATGGAACCGGGCTCGCGCCGCAGCCGACGCTCGTCTCCTGGAACGATTTGATCCGCGGCGACCAGACGGTCGATCTCGGCTCGCTATCCGATCCGGTTCTGATCCGCGAGGATGGAACGTACCTCTACACCCTGACCAGCGTCATCGATGACATCGACTTCGGCATCACGCATATCGTGCGCGGTGAGGATCACGTGACGAATACGGGCGTGCAGCTGGCTCTGTTCGAAGCGGCGGGCGCGACGCCGCCCGCCTTCGGGCATCACTCGCTGCTCATCGGCGCAGATGGTCAGGCACTGTCGAAGCGCCTCGGCGCACTGTCGGTGCAGAGCTTCCGCGATCTCGGACTGGAACCGATGGCGGTCCTGAGCCACGCGGCGCTCGTCGGAACATCTGACGCCATCGAGCCGCTCGCCTCGCGCGACGCCCTCGCCGAAAAGCTCGACTTCGACAAGATTTCAACAGCACCCGGCCGCTTCGATGTCGCCGAGCTGAAGACGCTGAACGGCAAGCTGCTGCACATGCTCGACTACGGCGATGTCGCCGAACGTCTTCACGAGCTTGGCGTCACGGGCGGCGAAACGTTCTGGAATGCCGTTCGCGGCAACCTCGAAGTGCTGAGCGACGCGCGGCTGTGGTGGGATGTCGTCGCCGGAGACATCGAACCGGTCATCGAAGATTCGAAGATGACGGTTGCCGCCGCCGACGCTTTGCCGGCCGAGCCATGGAGCGAGAACACATGGTCGGAGTGGACGGCCGCCGTCAAATCGCGGACCGGCGCCAAGGGCCGCGCTCTGTTTCATCCGCTGCGGCTTGCACTGACGGGACGGGAGTCCGGGCCCGAGCTTAAATCACTCCTGCCGTTGATTGGGCGCGACCGCGCATTGGCCCGCCTCGAGGGCAAGCGCGCCTAGTCAGAGATATCGACGGAAGCGGATGCTCGACTAGCGTTGCGATTCCGTCTGCCATCCGCCGCCGTCGGTAGGGGCCGGGGTAGGGGCCGGGGTAGGTGCCGCCGCTGCTGCCGATTGGGCCGCCATCGCACGTGCATCGTATCCTGAAGCGCCGCTCGCGCGCGGCTGCGCTGGCGATTGGCCGGGCGCGATCTCGGCTTTCTTCGGAGTGGACCCATCCGCCGGGACGTACTCCGCCACCTTGCACGAGCAGCCCTTGACGACTTCCTTGCGATAGCGGAACGCGAATTTGAGTTTGTTGTAGGCTTCCTGCGTTCTGAGCGCGACGGCCTGCTCGATCGTGCCGCCAGGGTTGGCATAATAATAAAGCTCCGCCGGAGCCGCGCACTTCGACGAGCACGCATCGGCGTCCTGCGGGAAATGGCTGGGCAGCGTCGAGAAGCTCATCGGAAAATAATAGCCGTCGCAGAGGCGCACGCAGACCGTCCGGAACGTTTGCGCACCGTTCGAAGCGCGCGGCGACCACGTGGTGCCGCCGCTCGATTCCTCGTCCTCCCACATGCCGTCGCTGCGCCGGCGCGCCATGTCGACATAGTTGGCGCCGCAGTTGTTGCGGGCGAGTTCCCGGATGATGTCGTCCTGATAGGAATGGCCCGAGGAGCCGAGTATGTCCTGCCGCCGCGCATCGAGGTCGGAGAGTTTCCGCTTCGACGCATCGACTTGCCGCGAGAGATCTTTGCACTGGGGCGTGTTGCGCAGCGACTTTGTGAATAGGAAATATTCATAGCAGCCGCGATCGAGCTGGGCCTTGCCGCTGTCGACGGCGCGCTCCAAAGCGCGGATTTCGTTTTCGATGCCCGGCAGTGCGTCGCGCGACTGACCGTTCTTCTGGCCCTCTTGCACCAGACGCTGTTCGAGCTGGAAGCAGATCGGATTTTTTTGCGGCCAGTTTCCGGCGGAGGGCGCGGGAGCCGGAGCCAGGCTCGACGGCGAACGTGGGGCGCCAGGAGCAGGCGGAGCCATCGGCGGCGGCGCGTCCTGCGGCATGGGCGCCGGAACCGCGTCGGGCTGGCGGTAGACCGGCTCGCGCGGCATCGGCGGGCGCTCGGGACGTTCCTCGTCGCCGCCACCGAATGGCCACCATCCCTGCGCCGAAGCCGGGCCTGGAACGGCGACGGACACGAGCGCCAGCGCCGCAAGCGTCAGCGTAAGACGGCGGGCAACACTTCTGATGAATTCCGCTCGGCTCACGCCAGCCTCTCGAACCTGCGTTAATCGAATCTGCGCATTGCTGATGGGGTCTAATCTCAGGATAAGGCGCAGTTTTGAAGCCTTAAACGCCGATTTGCTACCCGGTCAATGCGGAGCAATTGCGACCGCACGATTTTTCCAAACGCATTCAGAACCTTGACGGCAGCGCGGGCAAATCGCTAAGGCGCTGGGCGGAAGTTATCCCCACGCCACCGCCTGTGCCATACTTCGCGCCGGATCGCCCGGCGCGGTCTGACGCAGATGAACAAGACGGACGAGGTTAGAACTTGGCTCTGAAGCTCTACAACACGTTGACACGCCAGAAGGCTGAATTCGAGCCGATCGACCCCAAGAACGTGCGCATGTACGTGTGCGGCCCGACCGTCTACGACTACGCCCACATCGGCAACGCCCGTCCGGTCATCGTCTTCGACGTGCTGTTCCGCCTGCTGCGCCACGTCTACGGTCCGGAGCACGTCACCTACGTCCGCAACATCACCGACGTCGACGACAAGATCAACGCGCGTGCGGCGCGCGACTATCCGGATCTGCCCCTGAACGACGCCATCCGCAAAGTCACCGAGGCAACAGAAAAGCAGTTTCACGAGGACATCGCAGCGCTCGGCGTTCTGCCGCCGACGTTCGAGCCGCGCGCCACCGAATACATCCGCCGCGACGATGGCCGCGAGACGATGGTGTCGCTGATTGAAACGCTTGTTCAGCGCGGCAACGCCTACGTCGCGGAAGATCACGTGCTGTTCGACGTTGCGTCGATGCCGGATTACGGCCGCCTTTCGAACCGCTCGCTCGACGAGATGGAAGCCGGCGCCCGCGTCGAGGTCGCGCCGTACAAAAAAGGTCCGATGGATTTCGTGCTCTGGAAGCCGTCAAAACCCGGCGAGCCGGCGTGGTCGAGCCCGTGCGGAATCGCGACGCTCGGCCGTCCTGGATGGCACATCGAATGCTCGGCGATGGCGGGCGCTTTGCTCGGACCCGAGTTCGACATTCACGGCGGCGGCATCGACCTGACGTTCCCGCACCACGAGAACGAGATCGCGCAGTCGCGTTGCGCGCACGGCACGGCCGCGATGGCCAACGTCTGGATGCACAACGGCTTCCTGCAGGTCGAAGGCGAGAAGATGTCGAAGTCCCTCGGCAACTTCGTCACGATCAACGAGCTGCTTGGCCAGTTCCATGGAACAGTTCTGCGGCTCAATATGCTCCGTACGCATTATCGTCAGCCTATTGACTGGCAACGAAAAGAGCTAGAGCGAAGTCGGCATGAACTATGGAACTGGGCACACATCGTGTCTGACAATGGTGTTGAAAAATACTACGAAACGCCAGACCGTGATTTAGTCGATACGACCTTTGTTGCAGCCTTAGAAGACGACCTAAACACTCCTTTTGCGATTGCTCGCCTGCATGAAATAGCGTCTGCGTCTCGCACAAACCGCGAAGCAGCTAAGATTTTTGCTTCAGCAGCAGGCTTTCTCGGACTTAAAGATCTCGATAAGCCACAGTATTTTACAGATGTGATTGCAAGCTACATACCAGAAGATAGGGAGGCTGATTATAAGAAGTCGCACGCCTCTCTCGTACATTTTAAGAATTACTCAGCGAATGGTGCGATTTCTGTTGCCGAGACGTATCGCCGAGACGCATTGAGCCACGGCGTTGTCGTGCGTATAGAGACGGACACCGTCCAAATTAATTTTGCCGGTGGCGAAGATAAGGAGCCCACGGAGACGCGTGTAAAAAGGCTCGTGGATGCCCGCCTCGACGCGCGCAAGCGCAAGGACTTTGCGGAGTCGGACCGCATCCGCGACGAGCTCGCGAAGATGGGCATTTCGCTGAAAGACACGAAGAACAAGGAAACCGGCGAAATCGAAACGACCTGGGAAGTCTCGAGGTAGGGAATAGGGGGAGAGAATAGGTTTTAGGGGTGTTGGGACTAGGATTAAAATCCATATCAAAACACGTCATGGCCGCGAAGGCGGCCATCCACGACAGATTTGGAGAGTATCTGCGCTGGTCAGCGGAGTGGTCGGAAGCAGCGCCATACACTGCGAAAGTAACGACGCAGGCGCGGTTTTCGACTGATGATCAGCGGACCGCCTATGTGCGTAACGCGAACCCGGCGTAGATGGCCGCCTTCGCGGCCATGACGGAAGTACGAGGGATTTTTAGCCGTATTCGCTAAAACCCATTCTCAGGAACTCATCTCCTATTCCCCAATCCCTAACTCTATTTTCGGCATTTGCGGAGACACGCGCCGTTGTTCCCCTCCCCCTTGCGGGGAGGGGTTAGGGGTGGGGTAATTGATTGGCGTTATTTCAGCGGAGCGATCGGCAGCATTTCGAGGTGAGGGCGCCGGACGCGCGACTGATTCAGAAGGCCGCCCGCGTGTGTGAAGAGAACCCGGCGTGGATGGCCGCCTTCGCGGCCATGACGGGACTATGATGGGTGTTCGTTCCTATTCCCCAACCCCTGAAACCTAACCCTACGCCCGCTTGCTCCGCTCTTCGGCGACAAGCTCCTTCTTCGACAGTTTGCCGATCATCGTCTTCGGCAGGGCGTCGCGGAACTCGATTTCCGCCGGCATCTCGATTTTCGAAATCTTGGATTCGAGATGCTTCAGGATGTCGGCGGCCGTCGCCGTCATGCCCGTCTTCAATTTGATGAAGGCCTTCGGCGCTTCGCCCCGGTAGCCGTCCGGAATGCCGATCACGGTCACTTCCTCGACTGCCGGATGCTGGTAGATCGCATCCTCGATGCGGCGCGGATAGACGTTGTAGCCCGAGCAGATGATCAGGTCCTTGATCCGGTCGACGATCGAGAAATAGCCTTTCTTGTCCATGATCGCGACGTCGCCGGTTCTGAGGAAATCGCCGACGAACTGCTTCGCCGTCTCCTCGGGCTTCTTCCAGTAGCCCTTCATCACCTGCGGACCCTTGGCGCAAAGCTCGCCGCGTTCACCCTGAGGCACTTCTTTCGTCGGGTCGTCGAGGTCGCGCAGGGAAATGATCGTCCCCGGCAGCGGCGGCCCGATCGAGCCCGCGACCGGCTCCATGTGCACCGGATTACAGGTCAGAACGGGAGAAGCTTCCGAAAGCCCATAGCCCTCGACCACTTTCGATCCCGAGACCGCCTCGAACTGGAATTTGACTTCCAGCGGGAGGGGTGCCCCGCCCGACAGGCAGAAGCGCAACGACGAGACGTCGTAGGACTTGAACTTCGGATAATGCAGCATCGCCGTCAGAATGGTCGGCACGGCGGGCAGCACGGTCGGCTTCTCGCGGTCGATCAGCTTCAGCGCCTCGACGAGCTTGAAGCGCGGGATGAGAATGATCTTGGCCGCAAGCTCGATCGCCATGTTCATGACGACCGTCATCGCGAAGACGTGGAACAGGGGCAGCGCGCCGAGGATGCTTTCCTCGCCGGGCTTCAGGTTAACGCCCCAGGCCATGATCTGAGCCGTGTTGGCGGTGAGGTTCGCATGGGTCAGCATCGCCCCCTTGGGTGTGCCGGTCGTGCCGCCAGTGTATTGCAGCACGGCGACGTCCTCAGCGGCGTCGATGGCGACCGGCGCCGGCGGCTCCCTGGTGACGGCGAGCTTCGCCCCGTCGATGACCTTGTCCGCCGCGCGCGACCCCGCGACGTCGGCCATATCGCCGCGTTTGAAGATCGAGAACAGCAGGCCCTTGAGCGGCGGCAGGACACTCCGGAACGGCACAACGATGGTGCGTGCGACGACACCCCGCACCATGAGCTCTTCGAGCTTTGGGAAAAGCGCGGCGAGGTCGTGCGTCACCATCACCTCGGTTTCGCTGTCCCGCGCCTGGAATGTAAGCTCCTCAAGAGTATAAAGCGGATTGAAATTAACAACCGTTCCGCCGGCCTTGAGTATTGCGTAATAATAAACGATGAAGGTCGGCGTGTTGGGAAGGAATAGCCCGACTTTGGTGCCGCGCCCGATCCCGGACTTCTGAAGACCGGCCGTTACCCGGTCGACCTCGGCGGCGAGTTCGGCGTAAGTTGTTTCGCGCCCGAGAAAGCTGATAGCGGTATTTTTCGGAAAGCGGCGTGCGGCTCGCTCCAGAAGCTCTGGCACGGGTCCCGTCGGAATGGGCATGAACCAGTCGATTTCGGGCGGATACGAGGCAACCCAGGGTGGTGAGGGGGACGCAGGCTGTTGGGCTGCTTCGGGCGTCATGGTCGTCCGATCGGTCAGTGCTTGAACAAGTCGCGTTTGGCCGTTTCCGGCCTAAGAGTCGCAACCCGGAGTGAACTACTTTTGTTGAGCAAAGGCTAGCCGCCGCCGCTCTCGCATCGTGCAGAAAATCGGCATTTAAACAGGGAGTTTAGCGGTATCTGAGGCAAGCAGGAGGCGGTCCGCGACCGTCGGCGACTGGACTTGGCGGACGTTTAAGGATAAGTGACCCCCCCGCTTGCTGATGTAGTGGTCTTGATTTAGGTAGATGCCAAGCAAAACTGGCCCATCGCAGAGGTCTGCGAGGGTGGGAGAGGCCAATGGACGAAGTCGCGACGAAGGTTATCGATATCCTAAAGAAGCATATGAAGGAGCCGCGCGACGACATCTCGCTCGACACCCAGCTTACCGATCTCAAGATCGAATCCCTTGATCTTGCAATGATCGTGTTCGACATCGAAGACGGGTTCGGTATTGAGATCCCCTACAATGCCAACGAGGAAGTCGAAGCCTTCAAGACCGTTGGCTCCGTCGTCGACCGCGTCAAATCATTGATTGCAGCCAAACAGGCGTCCGCCGCAAAAGCTTGACGTTTCTGCGGCGATCTTCCCACGAATGCGATGAAGCGGACGCCGGCTGTGGCCGGAGCGTCCGCTGACTCGTGACACGAGAAAGAGCTGATGAATGTCGAAGAGTAAAGCAGGCCGGCGCGTCGTCGTTACGGGCTTCGGTGTCGTAACGCCGATCGGTACGACGGTTGATGAGTTCTGGGCCGGATTGAGAGCTGGTAAATCCGGCGTCAGTGCACTCGGCGGCTTTCCTCTCGACGATCTCAAGATCCTTATCGCGGCGCAGATCAAGGATTTCGATCCCAAACAGCGCCTGAAGCATTTCAAGCGCGATCGCATCATCACGCTCGCCGACCGCTATTCTTGGTTCGCCGCCGCGGCCGCTGACGAAGCCGTGCGCATGTCCGGCCTCGAATTGCCGGAATCTGATCCCTACCGCTCGGCGTGCATCATCGGTTCGGGCGCCGGTGGTCTCGTGACCTTTGAAACCGCCTACCGCGATCTCTTCATTCTCAACAAGCGCGCAACCCATCCGCTGACGCTGCTGCGCATCATCGGTTCGTCGGCTGCGGCGCACGTCGGCATCGAGTTCGGCGTCAAGGGTCCGACTTTCGCGACCTGCTCGGCCTGTTCGACGGCGACGCACGCCATCGGCATCGCGCGCGACTACATCCGCGACGGCGTCGTGGACGTGGCGATCGCGGGGGCTTCCGAATCCGTCATCAACTACGGAACGATGAAGGCTTGGCAGGCGCTGCACGTTCTGTCGCCCGAGGGCTGCTTCCCGTTCGCTAAGAAGCGCAACGGAACGGTGCTGGCGGAAGGCGCGGGTATTCTCGTGCTCGAAAGCCTGGAGCATGCGCAGGCGCGCGGCGCGACGATCCTTGCCGAGCTCTGCGGATACGGCATGGCCTCCGACAGCCAGGACATGGTGAAGCCGACTGTTGAAGGTCCGAGCGTCGCCATGCAGGACGCACTCAAGGACGCCGGGCTGAAGCCGGAGCAGATCGACTACCTGAACGCTCACGGCACCGCCACGATGGACAACGACATCAACGAGACCAAGGCGATCAAGAACGTCTTCGGCGATTACGCCTACAAGCTTCCGATCTCCTCGACCAAGTCCATGCACGGGCACCCGCTCGGCGCCGGCGGCGGCATCGAGGCGGTCGCCTGCATCAAGGCGATGCAGGAAGACTGGGTGCCTCCAACGATCGGTCTCGACGAGCCGGGAGACGGTTGCGACCTCGACTACATCCCGAATGTCGGTCGCGACAAAAAGGTCACCTACACGATGTCGAACTCGTTCGCGTTCGGCGGCCTCAATGCGGTGCTGGTGTTCGGCCCGCCGCCAGCCTGAGAAAAATCTTCGGTTCGGCAGAACGTCCCGGCGAGGTAAACGCCGCCGGGACAGACAATCTTAGAACATGAATCCACTTTGAGATGTGGCCGCGACGGAGCGACAGCATCGTCGTGAGCGTTCGCATGTGTGCTCCGCCGTGTCTGCGCCAAATTTGTTTGCGGTTCGCGCCTGAAACCCTTGAAGACTTCGCGCTGCAATGAGAAGCTGGTCCCTTGCGGCCGCGTCTCGTCCCGGTCGCGCAGGCCTTAAGGGGTTGAGGCGTATGCGAAAGATCGTGATCCGGGCCGGAGGTGTCGCAATTCGCGCGAAATTGCTCGACACGCCAACCGCGGAAAGAATTTGGGCCGCACTGCCGATTGAAGCCGCGGCCCGGACCTGGGGCGAGGAAGTCTATTTCGACGCGCCGGTCTCATCCGCCGCCGAGCCCGATGCTCGCGTCGTCGTCAAACCGGGCGACATCGCATTCTGGCCCGACGGGGACGCGATCGCGATCGGCTTCGGACCGACGCCCCTTTCGCGAACGCGTGGAGAAATCCGCCTCGCCGGACCGTGTAACGTCTGGGCCAAGGCGCTGGACGATGTCCGCCAGCTCAAGTCGGTCCACGCCGGCGTTGCGATTTCCATTCAAGAAGATGGCTGAGGCAGAGCACCATCGGCGCCCGCAATGAATGGATGCGCCGCGTGACATTGAAGTCCGTCGCCTGCATCGAGGATTTGCGCCGCATCGCCCACCGCAAGGTGCCGCGCGAGTTCATGGACTATTACGAATCCGGCTCCTATTCCGAACAGACGCTACGCGCCAATCGCGACGACCTCTCCAGGATTAAAATTCGCCAGCGCATCCTGCGCGGCGCATCGGACCGCGACCTTTCGCAATCGCTGCTCGGCGTCACGCAGCCGCTACCTCTCGCGCTAGGGCCGGTCGGCTTGACGGGAATGGCGCATCGCGATGGCGAGATCGCAGCCGCGCGCGCGGCCGAGAAAGCGGGCATTTCCTATACGCTCAGTACACTGTCGATCTGCTCGATCGAGGACGTCGCCGGTGCGGTCGAGAAGCCGTTCTGGTTTCAGCTCTACTTCATGAAGGATCGCGGCTTCATCGCCGATCTGATCGCGCGCGCCGAGGCAGCCAAGTGCAGCGCGCTTGTTTTGACCGCCGATCTTCAGGTTCTCGGACAGCGTCATCGCGATGTCCATAACGGCATGACCGTTCCGCCGCGCATCCGGCTGCAAACGATCGCGCATGTTCTTTCCAAGCCGCGCTGGATCGCGGGTGTGCTTTTCGGCAAGCGCAAGACGTTCGGCAATGTCGAAGGACGCATCGCGGGAACGGCAAATCTGACGTCCTATATGGACTGGATCAACAGCCAGTTCGATCAGGCGCTGTCGTGGGACGACGTCGCGTGGATCAGGGAGCGGTGGCCGGGCAAGCTCATTATCAAGGGCATCCTCGATGTCGACGATGCGCGCGCGGCGGTGAAGGCAGGCGCCGACGCCATCGTCGTTTCGAACCATGGCGGCCGCCAGCTCGACGGCGCGGTCTCATCGATCGCCATGCTGCCGCGCATCGCCGACGCGGTCGGATCGGAAACGGAAATCCTGTTCGACGGCGGCGTCCGCTCCGGGCAGGATGTGTTTCGCGCGCTGGCGCTCGGAGCGCGAGGCTGTCTACTCGGTCGCGCTTACCTCTACGGCGTTTGCGCGGCCGGCGAAGAGGGCGCACGCAAGGCCATCGAGATCATTGCCAAGGAACTCGACGTGACGATGGCGCTCGCCGGCATCCGCAGGATTGCCGACATCGGTCGATCGTCTCTCGTCGATTTGGAGTGATGAAAGCCGCTAGAGTGCTTCCGGAAAAGTGGAAACCGGTTTTCCGGTAAGAAGCACGACAAAACAAAGTGCTAGAGCCTTTCCGCGGTTCCACCAAAATCGGAAAGGGTCTAGCGTTCGCGCGGAAACATGAACGCGCGCGGCTGGCCCGGCATCTCAATTGTCTCGTAGAAGCTGACCGCATTCGGCGCCGACAGGAGCAGGCACATCGCTTCCGGCCCGGCGGCGCGGCGCGTTTCCTCGATCAATTGCCGGCCGATGCCGCGACCCTGGTAGGCGCGGTCGACGGCGAGATCGGAAAGATAGCAGCAATAGGCAAAGTCCGTCACGGATCGTGCAACGCCGACGACGGTGCCTCCATCGCGCGCGACGATGATGAGGTTCGACCCAGTGAGCATCCGCGCGATGCGGTCGCGGTCGTCGGCCGGACGCCGCTCGGCAAGGCCTGAGCTTTCGAGAACGCGGATGAAGGTATCCGGATCGAGGCCGCTGGTCTTCTCATAACGGATGCTTGCTCCGGCGCCGCCAGCGAGTACGGCTGTCATGCCGAGCCTGTCGTAGTAGGCAAATGCAATTCTGCGACGAGCCCTTCACTAAGCCAGCGTCGGTCGATCATGCCGCCCGCCGACTGAACGATCCGATCGAGCATTTCACTGCCGAACCCTTCCCTTTTAGGCAATGCCCCAACGGGCGGGCCGCCGACTTCACGCCATGTCAGACGGAAACCGTCGGCGATGAGCGCCCAGCTCACGGCGACATGACCGTTCGCTGAACAGAGGCTTCCGTACTTCACTGAGTTGGTTGCCAGTTCGTGCAGAAAGAGGGCGACCGTCGTCATATTCTTGAACGCGATCGTGATGGCGTCGCCGCTGATGCGGCATTGATCGCCATACGGGCGCAGGACAGAGACGATGACCGGAGCGGCTTCAACGCTATCGGTAGTCACATTGCGGATGACCGTCGGCGAAAAAGCGACATCGGACGCACGGGCCAGTGCGTTGACCTTTTCACGCAATATCGACGTCGTAGTTTCCGGAGCGCCGGCACTGGCGGCTTCTCTCTCTGATATAAAGATCAGGCCGGACATAACCGCGAATGCGTTCTTGATACGATGCTGGACTTCCTGAGAAAGCAATTGCTCCCGCTCGAGTGCATTCTGTAATTCCCTATCGGTCCGCGTTTTTTCCGTTACGTCGCGAGAAACGCAGAGGATCACCCTGACAAGGCCAGACCCATCAATAATCGGTGTAAGCAAATTGTCCCAATATCGAATCCCCTCAGGCGTGCGGCTTTCTCCCATAAAACGCGCAGCATATCCTTGCGCAGCTTTTTTAAGAGCATCGTCTCCGTCATCGTGCACGGCTTCCGGTAACAGGGGGTAACCACGGCATGCCAAAGCAGGTGCCTTCCGATATGCCGAGTGCAATGCAGCCGGCTCTGTTCATATTCAGCAGCCTGCCGTCGGGCGATAAGAGCTTGATGCAATCAGGTGTCACATCAAGCATCGCTTTTTGAATTTCGGTTAGGGGCGAGGATTCATCACCAATACCATCGGGGAAAATGACGTGCTTGTAGACTCCAGCAGCATGTTCCACGAGCGAAACTCCAACCACCCCCCGCATGACGCAGACTATAAGAATAGCGCAGCCTCTAGAGGGTCTCAATAATTTCTTGACCGGCTGCTTATTATGCGCAGAGCTGCTTTGCGCGAACTCTAGCTGGCTATCAGCCTAATGCCTGACCGCCGCCGTCCGTCACGGAGAGATAAAGAGGTAATTAGCGGACATCTCGTCGGGTTTGAAAAACGGCGCTGACGCGGTAGGGGAAATGGACAATTTATCGCCACGCCTGGGATTGTCCTTGCGATATAGCCTTTAGAGAATAACCGACAATCGTTCAATAACTGGCGGGTTGGGGGAAGATCCGCCTTGCCGGGTTCGAACTTCCGAATTAGCTCAAGCAAACGAAAGCTCTTCGCCCGTTGCGCATTCTATTCGCCTCAGCCGGACTGTTCTTCGTCACGTTGGGCGTTGCCGGCGCGTTCCTGCCGGTTTTACCGACGACCCCCTTTATCATTCTCGCGGCAGCCTGCTTCGCGCGATCGTCGCCGCGCCTTGAAGCGTGGTTGCTATCGCATCGAGTCTTCGGGCCGATGCTCCGCGACTGGCGCGAACGTGGCGCCATTCCACGGCGCGCCAAAACGGTCGCGGTTATCGGATGCGCGCTGGGCTATGTGCTGTTCTGGGTCGGCACGCAGCCGTCAGCCATGCCCGCGATGGCCGTTGCCGTGTTGATGCTGACCGGCCTCGCCTACGTTTTCTCCAGGCCGTCGTAATCGATCGCGCAGCCACTTGCGGGCACTGTGATGCGTGCTCGTGACGGACAGGTGCGCAACCGGCGCGCGATGCCGCCAGTTGCGCGTTTCAAATCGATCTAAAACTGTATTGAGATCGTTATTTGGGGTTTTGAGTGTCTGCGCCCTGATCGGGAACGCGCGTGCCGACATTGCCCGTCGCGGGAAGCGTGCCCTCGTCACCCATGCGATGCGAGCCCGCCGTGCCGCTGCTTTCACCGGTGCTGGCGCCCATTTCAGGAACGCGCGTCGTCGCGCTGTTTGTTGCGGGAAGCTTGCCGTCGTCGCCCATGCGGTGGCGGGCAGGATCGTTGGCCGGTTGGTCGTCGGCAAGTGCGGGTGTGAGAGCCGCACCAGAGAGAAGCGCGCAGAAGGCCGTCGCGATAATCATCTTTTTCATGGTCGTGAGCTCCTGGATTTAAGCGTCCTCCCCCAAGCGTCCCTGACCCGTGTCGCGATGTTAGCGAATATTCCTGCGGCGGACAGGACAATTTGCCAATGCGGATCGGAATTGAGCATTCATTAATATGAAAACGAGATTCAAATTTGCGATTCAGTTTCTTCGAAGGCCATCCTCTGTTCATAAATCCGGGCGTATCTGCGGCTGAGCGAGCGCGAGGCCGGCTGTCACGGCGATGACAGCCGTCTCACGAAACCAGCCTACAGGAGCGCGGCGTTGAGCCATAAATGCGTAGCGATGCTCGCCACGAATCCCAATGCGATCGCCCACGCCCATCGAAGGTGATTGAGAAACGTGTAGTGGTTGCGCACTAAACCCATCAGCACCACGCCTGCCGCCGACCCAATGGATACGAGACTGCCGCCAACGCCCGCGCTCAGCGTGACGAGCATCCACTGGCCATTCGACATGTCGGGATTCATGGTGAGTACCGCAAACATCAGCGGAATATTGTCGAACGCCGCTCCCAGCAATCCGATCGCGATATTGGCTGATGTCGCGCCGAGGTAACCATAGAGATAATTGGATAGCACCGCGAGATATCCCGCGACGCCAAGCCCGGCGACGGCGAAAATGATGCCGAAGAAAAAGAGCAGGGTATCCCATTCGACGTGCCGCATCTCGCGCAGCGAGTCGAATCCGAAATCCTTGTCGTTGCGGCTCCGTGCGATGCGTTGCAGGAAATAGCTGTACATCTGCAGGTATCCGAGGCCGAGCATCATCCCGAGCGCCGGCGGCAGGCCGAGGAAACTCTTGAACGACACGGCCGTCGCGAGCGTCGCAAGAAACAGCCAAATCACAACGATACCGCCGGGCTTCATCCGCTTCGCATCGCCCCAGGGTTCCGGCGCGCCTTTCGGTACACCGAAATGCATCAGCGTTGCCGGAACGAGAAAGTTCACGAGCGACGGCAGGAAGAGATAGAAAAACTCAAAAAAGGTGAGCTTGCCTTTCTGCCAGACCATGAGGGACGTGATGTCCCCGAAGGGCGAGAACACGCCGCCGGCGTTGGCGGCCACCACGATGATGATGCAGCCCATCACGATGAACTGGTAATTACCGACTCCGACCGCGACAACGACCGCACCCATGACGAGGGCCGTGGTGAGATTGTCGATGATCGGGCCGAAAAGAAACGCCAGCCCTCCGACAAGCCAGAAAAGCTGCCGGTATGAGAGGTTCATGTTGACGAGCTTGCCGCGCAGCGCGTCGAAAACGCGGCGCTCCTGCATGGTGTTGACGTAGGTGATCGCCACGACGAGAAACAGCATCAGCTCGCCGTAATCCAGGATCACGTGCTTGGCGGCGGCTTCCAGCACGTCGCTTTCTCCGTGCATCGCATAGACGACGCCGAGAAGCGCCCAGATGAGGCCCGCGGCCAGCATGACGGGCTTCGATTTGCGCAGTTGAATGGCCTTTTCGACGGCCACTAGTCCGTAAGCGATGAAGAAAATGGCCAGCGCCAGAAAACCGACAGGATGCCGTGTCAAGTCGATTTTTGGTACGGTTTCCAGCGCGTGCGCCGATGAAGCAAGCGAGAATGTTAAGACGAGGGCAAGCGAAAGCCACAGCCTGCTGCAAATGCCACTCATCTTTTCTCCTTGCTATGATCTGAACGAAGACTCCAAACGGGCAATCCGTGCCGCGCTGTGACATTGCGGCGCGAATGACGCCGCGACGGGGAAGCGCAGAAGATCGTACACTGAAGAACGCCGATTGCGAAACACGCTGAGCGCGACACGAACAGCGCCGTTAATTGCATTCAAGCGCAATTTCGGTACAACAAGCGCGATCGACAATATCGAGGTGAGGGAGCACCGTATATCCGGTGGGCGCAGCGCAGTGATCAACCTGCCTCTGTCAACGCCGGAGAGAATGTGCAGCAGATTTCCGGAGCAAAAGTGCAGCACCGACGCCAGCAAGAAGGCCCCCGATATCGGGGGCCTTCTTGCTTATGGAGCCTTATTGCTGCGCGGT
>NZ_JBAYUV010000002.1:0-174194 GCF_041674905.1 Hyphomicrobium sp. | reverse complement strand
TTCCCGGCCGCCGAGAGCCCGTTATTTGTGCGATTGATATCTCATGTCCGATGACTTTCCACTGCGTCCGTTCCTGCCCGCCGATACGATGGCCCTGCGCGATCTTTTCGCCCAGAGCATCGAAGAGCTGACGGCCGATGATTATGATGATGACCAGCGCCTTGCGTGGGCAGCGAGCGCGGAAGATGCGGGTGAGTTCCGGGCGCGTCTCGGTGCGATGCTGACGCTCGTCGTCCAGGTCGAGGACGAATACCTCGGTTTCGGGTCCCTTAAGGACAATAAAACGATTGATATGCTTTATGTGCATCCCGACTTCGCGGGCGAGGGTGTCGGGTCTGCTATCGCGGGCGCTCTCGAGAAGATCGCGGGAGCACGCGGCGCCGAAGCGGTGACGGTCGACGCCAGCGATACGGCGCTGCCGTTTTTCGAAGGCCGGGGCTATGCGGCGGTGCAGCGCAATTCCATTCCGCGCGATGATCAATGGCTTTCGAACACGACCATGATAAAGCCGCTCACAGAGCAAAAAGCGAAAGCAGCGTCACCGGCGAAACCGTCATGAGTAAAGAACGCCTCTATCTCTTCGACACGACGCTGCGCGACGGCGCGCAGACGACGGGCGTCGATTTCTCGCTCGAGGACAAGCGTCGCCTGATGCGCGTGCTGGATGACCTCGGCATCGATTACATCGAGGGCGGCTATCCCGGAGCGAATGCCACCGATACCGAGCTTTTCACGTCGCGGCCGGATTTCAAGTCGGCGCGCTTTACGGCGTTCGGCATGACGAAGCGCGCCGGGCGTTCGGTCTCGAACGATCCGGGACTGCAGGCCATCCTGCAATCGTCGGCGGACAGCATCTGCCTCGTCGCCAAGTCGTCCGACTATCAGGTGCGCGTCGCGCTGGGCATCTCGAAGGAAGAAAATCTGGACTCCGTCGAGCAGTCGGTCCGCGCGGTCGTCGAAACGCAACGCGAGGCGATGATCGATTGCGAGCATTTCTTCGACGGCTACAAGAGCAACCGCGACTACGCGCTTGCGGTCGCGAAGACGGCGTTCAACGCGGGCGCGCGCTGGGTGGTCCTCTGCGATACGAACGGAGGAACGCTGCCACATGAAATCGAGCGCATCGTCACTGATGTCGCGAAGCATGTGCCGGGCACCAACCTCGGCATTCATACCCATAACGATACGGAGAATGCCGTCGCCAATACGCTGATGGCGGTGCGCGCCGGATGCCGTCAGATCCAGGGAACGCTCAACGGTCTCGGCGAACGCTGCGGCAACGCCAATCTGACGTCGATCATTCCGACGCTCCTGCTGAAGAGCGAATTCGCTGATGCCTTCGCGACCAGCGTCACACCGGAGAAGCTCAGGACGTTGACGCACGCGAGCCGCGTGCTCGACGAGATTTTGAATGAAGCGCCGGACCGGCATGCGCCTTATGTGGGCGAGAGCGCGTTCGCGACCAAAGCCGGAATTCATGCGTCAGCCTTGATCAAGGCGCCAGAAACCTACGAGCACGTGCCGCCAGAAAGCATCGGCAACGAGCGGCGAATTTTAGTGTCGAAACAGGGCGGCCTCTCGTCGCTGACGGCGGCGCTCGAGCGCTTCGGGCTGCCGTCCGACAAGGAAGACCTCCGCGTGCAGGCGCTGCTCGATGAAATCAAGGCGCGGGAAGACCAGGGCTATTCCTACGAAGCGGCGGAAGCCTCGTTCGAGCTTCTGGCGCGCCGTTCGCTCGCAAGCGTGCCGCGGTTCTTTTCGGTCGATTCCTTTCGCGTGACCGTCGAGCGCAATCGGGTGCTCAATGGCAGCGGTACGAATGCCCAGGCCGTCGTGACGGTTTCAATCGCGGGCGAACGCGATCCGCTGGTTTCGGTCGGCGAGGGCAACGGTCCGGTCAACGCGCTCGACAAGGCCCTGCGCAGCGATCTCGGCCGCTATCAGAAGCACATCGATCACGTCGAACTCGTCGACTACAAGGTCCGCATTCTGACGCACACGCAGACCGGCGGTACGGATGCCGTGACGCGCGTCCTCGTCGAAAGTCACGACACCGAAACGGGCGACCGCTGGACGACCGTCGGCGTCTCGACGAACATCATCGACGCGAGCTTCGAGGCGCTGCTCGACAGCATCAATTACAAGCTGCTGAAAGACGACGCGCGCGCGGCCTGACGTGGCCGTTTGCGGCGTTCTCGGCTACATCCAGCTCTTGCCGTCGTCGGCCTGACAGCCCTTTGGAGGCAGCGCGTTCGCAAACGTCGCGTGCAGCTTATCGCAGCCCCATTTTCGGATGGGTGCGGGCATCATGCTATTCAGCTCGATGCCGCTCTCGTCGTAGGGGCTCGTCTTGTTGGTCACGTAAGAATACCAGTGCTGACCGAAGAAAATCACACCGGCGATGATGACGATCAGGATGGTGCGGGCGGCTCTGTGCATGCGAAGTCCTATGATATTCCGCGCTAGCTCTGCATCGCGCATGACTATGTCAATGACGGGGTCAATGACGGGATCGGGCTGCGGCTAGGTCAGGGTTAGCGGCGCTGTTGCAACCGTCGTGACACCGTGGTCGTCGGTCCAGGTGAACTCGAAAACGCCTGGGCCCGGAACGCGCATCTGGAAGGACACGAAGGGATTGGCGGAAATGCCGGTGCCGAATTCGGCGCGGAACACCTCCTTGCCTCCATACTTGGCGACAAATGAATTGATGATGTCGCGCGGGATCAGCTTGCCGTACTTGTCGTGGCGGTTGCCCGTTTCCATGATGTGCGTGATCAGCGTTTTGACCTCGATGACATCACCGATTTTGGCAGTGTCGGGCAGTTTGATGCGCGGATTTGCGGCCATGGCTTTTCCCTCAATCTCCGCAACCGCCGATGGTGACTTTGACGGTCGTCGTCGACATCAGCAGGCCGCCATTTGAAAGCTCGGCAAGCACGATGACGTCCTGCGTTTTCGCGAGCCGCATCCGGCTCTGGACGCGCGCGACCGCGTTCGCCGGCGACAGGTGGAACGTCGCGACGAGCGCCACCGGGTTCGCGGTTGAGACGATATGAATGGCCTTGACGTGATCCGCGTCCGTCATCGGGCTATCGACCGTCATCGTTATGGGTACGAAATTGCCGTTGTCGGCAAGCTCGGGGAGGTCGACGGTGATCTTGTCGGCGACGGGGGTTGCGACGGCTGTCAGCTTTGCGAAGGTGTCCTCGAATTGTTTGCTGCGTTCGAGCGCCGCTTCGCCATGCGCAGCTTTCGCGATCAGCGGGAGAAGACCGGCAGCGGCCGTCGCCGATAGCAAAAATTGCCGGCGGTCGAATTTCGAAATTTTGGCGATGTCCCGCATTGCTGCCGTTTTTTGAAGAAAGGTCGACTTACCGATACATAACTTACCGATATATAAGATGCCCGCCCTCTGAATTTCCAGCTAGATGACGATTTAGACGGCGCTCGCCTTCCTGTTCGTTTTCCGGTGGAAATCCTGCCGTCGAATCTCCGAGATCACGCGACGAACGTCGAAAAAGAGGTTGCAAGATGACCGAGGTGACGCGTCGCGAATTTACGCTGTTGGCGGCGGGCGCGGTTGCGGCAAGCTCCGAACTGTCTCGGCCGGCGCTTGCGGCGGGGCCCGCAAGGATCGTGATCATTGGGGGTGGACCGGGCGGCGCGGCCGTTGCCAACCGGCTCAGGGCTGCGGCTCCCGACCTCGCCATCACGCTCGTCGAGAGCAAGGAAACGTATACGACGTGCTTTTACTCGAACCTTTACATCGGGGGATTTCGCTCGTTCCGCTCGATCACCTTCGGCTACGAGGGGGTCAGGAAACGCGGCGTTAACGTCATCACAGATACGGCGACCGCGATCGACACGACGGCGAAAACGGTGACGCTCGCACGCGGCTCGTCGCCGCTTAGCTACGACAGGCTGGTCGTCGCTCCGGGTATCGATATCAAATTCGACAGCATCGAAGGTTATTCGCCGGAAGCCGCGAAAATCATGCCGCACGCCTGGCAGGGCGGTGAGCAGACATGGATTCTGAAGCAAAAGCTCTTGGCGCTGCCGGACGGCGGATTGGTCGTGATGTCGTCGCCGCCGAACCCGTACCGCTGTCCGCCGGGGCCTTATGAGCGCGCCTGCATGATCGCGCATTTCCTCAAGACAACTAAGCCGAAGGCGAAGCTCATTCTGTTCGACGCCAAGAGGTTCTATTCGAAGCAGGCCGTCTTCGAGCAGGCGTTCGCGGAATTTTACAAGGATATCGTCGAGATCAACCTGACGAACGAAATCGACGACTATGCGGTCGTCAAGGTCAACGCTGAGACGGGTGAAGTAACGACCAAGTCGGGCCGTTCCGAGCGCGCGGCGCTCGCCAACATCATTCCGGCGCAGAAGGCAGGGGCGATTGCCGCCAATGCCGGATTGACCGAGGGTGACTGGTGTCCGATCAATCCGCAGAATTTTTCATCGACCAAGGCCCGAGACGTCTATGTGCTTGGCGATGCGGCGATTGCCGCCGACATGCCGAAGTCGGCCTATTCGGCAGTTAGCCAGGCTGGCGTCGTCGCGGCGGATATCATCGCCGACCTCGCTGGCAAGCCGCGGACGGTCGGCCGATACCGCAATACGTGCTGGTCGATGATCGCGCCCGGCGACAGCGCCAAGATCGGCGGCGACTACGTTCCAGGTGAGAAGAACGGCAAGCCGTTTTTGAAGGGCGAGAACGAGTTTATCTCGCAACCGAACGATACTTCGGCGGTCCGGCTCGAAACCAACCAGGAGAGCCGGGACTGGTATCAGACGCTCGTTGCCGATCTTTTCGGCGAAACTCCGCAGATGGCGGCCCCGTAGCATTACAGGGCCTTAATATTTTCGCCGGGCAACGGCCGGGAAGCGCCGGAAGCGATTTCGCCGGTCGCGGGTTAGCGGCTGTCGCACAAACGTGTTTAAATACAACCCGGTGCGGTTGGACGAGGCCGCATCGTTAAGGTGGCGTACACGTCAACTTAGGATACTCGCACGTCCCTCGGAGCCGCTATAAGAGCGCCGCGGTTCTCATATGGAGTCCTCGGAATGGCGGCCGTTATTCTTCTGATTTTGGCGCTGGGCGGCTTTCTCGTGCTCGGAATGATGCGCGCGCCCCTTTGGGGCTGGGCGGCTGCCGTCGGCGTTCTGACGCTTCTGGCGACATACGATTGCACGAGCGCGCTGGCGTGGCTTGCATGGGTTCCATTCATCGGACTCGCGCTTTTGTCGATCCCCGCTCTGCGCCGCCGCTTTGTCGTTGCGCCGATCTTCGCGAAGGTGAGAAAGATCCTGCCGAAGGTCTCCGACACCGAGGCGCAGGCGCTGGAAGCCGGAACGGTCGGGTTCGACGCCGAGCTGTTTTCCGGAACGCCCGACTGGAGCAAGCTGCAATCCATTCCGCCGATCGAGCTTTCGGATGAGGAACGCGCATTCCTCGATGGTCCGACGGAAGAGCTGTGCCGCATGATCAGCGACTGGCAGATTCGCCATACGCTGCGCGAGATCCCGGACGAGATCTGGGCTTTCGTCAAAAAGCACGGGTTCCTCGGCATGCTGATTTCCAAGGAACATGGCGGTCTCGGATTTTCCGCCCAGGCGCAGTCGTTGATCCTCGGCAAGATCGCGTCGCGATCTCCCGATGTCGTGACGATCGTCATGGTGCCGAACTCGCTCGGGCCGGGTGAACTCATTGAAAAATACGGCACCGATGAGCAGAAGCACTATTACTTGCCGCGTCTCGCGAAGGGCGAGGAAGTGCCGTGCTTCTCGCTGACGGGTCCGACGTCGGGCTCGGACGCCGCCACGATGCGCGATATCGGGTACGTCACGCGCGGCACGCATCAGGGCAAGGATACGCTCGGCATCCGGCTGTCGTGGGAAAAGCGCTACATCACGCTCGGGCCGAATGCGACGCTGGTCGGTCTCGCGTTCCGGCTGTTCGACAAGGACAACCTGCTCGGCAAGGGCGAGGACGTCGGCATCACGCTGGCGCTCATTCCCGCCGATCATCCGGGCGTCAATATCGGGCGCCGGCATCTGCCGTCCGGCGCGGCTTTTCCGAACGGGCCGAACTGGGGCAGCGACGTTTTCATTCCCATGGACTGGGTCATCGGCGGGCAGGCGATGGTCGGCAACGGCTGGCGCATGCTGATGGAATGCCTCTCGGCGGGGCGCGCCATTTCGCTGCCGTCGTCGGCGACAGCGGGCGCGAAAATGATGCTGCGCGTCACGTCGGCCTACGGGCGGATCAGAAAGCAGTTCGGCTTGCCGGTGTCGCGCATGGAGGGCGTCGAGGAGCCGTTGGTGCGCATCATTGAGACGGCCTACGTCAACGAGGCTGCCCGCGCGATGACGGCGGCGATGGTTTCTCGCGGCGAGAAGCCGTCGGTGATCTCTGCGCTGATGAAATACCAGACGACGGAAAAGATGCGCCGCGCCGTCAACGATGCGATGGACATTCACGGCGGGCGCGGCATCTGCGACGGTCCGTCGAACTATCTGCAGTCAGCGTATCAGATGGTTCCAGTCGGCATCACGGTCGAGGGCGCCAACATTCTGACGCGCACGCTGATCACGTTTGCGCAGGGTGCGCTGCGCTCGCATCCCTTCCTCTACAAGGAGGTGCAGGCGGCGCAAGACACCGACAAGCAGCGCGGCCTCGATGCCTTCGAGACGGCGTTCAACGGCCACATCGCCTTTTCGCTGTCGAATGCGACCGGCGCTTTTGTTCATAACATCTCAGGTGGCGCACTGGCGTCGTCGCCCGATGATGCACTCGGGATGTCGCACTGGTATCGGCAGCTTGCGCGTGCCTGCCGGTCGTATGCCTTCGTCGCGGACCTCACTGTGGCGCTGCTCGGCGGCGGTCTCAAGATCAAGCAGAAGATCACCGGGCGCATGGCGGACGCGCTGGCTGAACTTTACATGCTGTCGGCGACGTTGAAGCGTTATCAGGATGATGGCCGTCCAACAGGCGATGAGCTTATCGTGGAGCTTGCGGCGCAGAACGGTCTGTGGCGCTTCCAGGAGGCGGTCGGCGGGGTTATCGACAATTTCCCCGTTCGCTGGGCGCGGCCGTTGATGCGAATTATCGTGTTCCCGCTCGGGCGGCGCTTCAAGCCCGCATCGGACGCGCTTGGGCATCAGGTGGCGCGGCACGTCTTGCAACCGGGCGAGGTTCGCGACCGGCTGACCCGGAATATTTTCGTGTCCCGGGACGTCAATGATCCAACCGGCATCCTCGAGGTGACGCTGGAAAAGGTGATCGCGGCCGAGCCGATCGAAAAGAAGCTTGAAAAGGCCATTCGCGACGGGCTGGTGCGCCGCTATCACGGCATCGACTGGTTTGCCGAAGCCGCGGAGAAGGGCATTATCACGACGGCGGAGGCCGACCAGCTTCGCGAGGTCGAGCAACTCGTCGCGCGCGTCATCGCGGTCGATCATTTCGATCCGGCGGAGGTGAAGCCGAATTATGCGACGCTCGGCCACAACGTTCGCGGTTCGGAAACATTGGCTTCGGAAAAAGCTATCGCCGATTTCAGAGTTTGAGGTGTGCAATGAGTGAAGCGACGGCGGACGTGAATGCGGCGCACTTGAAGGATTGGCGCTTCTCGATCGACGGCGAAAATATCGCCTGGGCCGTTTTTGATCGGGAAGGCGAGAGCGCGAATTCGCTCGGCCGGCGGCCGATTGAGGAACTTGACGCCATCATCGAGCGCGTCGAAGCGGAAGCGCGCGCCAAGACCGTTCGCGGTCTCGTCATCATGTCGGGCAAGGAGCGCGGCTTTATCGTCGGCGCCGACATCCGCGAGTTCGAGACGTTTCAGAACGAGCAGGACGTCGTCAACGCGTTGAAGCCGGTCAACGCACTTTTGGACCGCATCGAGAAATTGCCCGTTCCGGTGGTCGCGGCGATCCATGGCGTCTGCGTCGGCGGCGGGCTGGAGCTGATCCTTGCCTGCCATTACCGGATTGCAACGCGCGATGACTCGACGCGTATTGGTTTTCCCGAAGTCAAGCTCGGTATTTTCCCAGGCTTCAACGGCACCGCGCGTTCGATCAAGCAGGCGGGTCCGATGGCGGCCATGCAGGCGATGCTGACCGGCGGCATGATCCGCGCGACGGTTGCTAAGGCGCAAGGCTTTATCGATCAGCTCGTCAGCAGTCCGGGTGAATTGCATTGGGCGGCGCGGAAAGCGGTTCTGCAGAACCGGCGCTCGCCATCGGCGGGTTTCGCGAAGCGGCTTCTGACCAAGTGGCCGGCGCGCGGTTTTCTGGCAGGTAAGATGCGTCAGGAAACCGCGAAAAAGGTTAGCGAGGATCATTATCCCGCGCCGTTCCGGCTGATCGACCTTTTCGAGAAGGAGGGCGGCGATCTTGATGCGATGAAGAAGGCCGAGACGAAGGCGTTCGCGCCGTTGATGGTTTCGGAAACCTCACGCAATCTTCGCCGCGTGTTCCGTCTGACGGAGCTTTTAAAGGCGCAGGCGCCGAAGGGTTTCAAATGGCGGCCGAGCCGCGTTCATGTCATTGGCGCGGGCACGATGGGCGCCGATATCGCGGGCGTTTGTGTCGCCGCCGGTATGGAAGTAACGCTGCAGGATATTTCGCCCGAGCAGCTTGAAAAAGGCATCAAGGCGCAAGGCAAGCTCTTCGCGCGCAAGTTCAAGACGAAGGCGACGCGCGATGCCGCCAAGACGCGTTTGATCGCCGACCCCGAGGGTAAAGGCGTCGCGAGAGCCGATGTCATCATCGAGGCCATCGTCGAGCGGCTAGACATCAAGCAGAAGCTGTTCGCGGATCTCGAGGCGAAGATCAAACCCGGCGCTGTGCTGGCGACGAACACCTCATCGTTGAAGCTCGAAGACATTTCCGCGCCGTTGAAAGATCCCGGCCGCCTGATCGGCCTGCACTTCTTCTCGCCGGTGCCGCAGATGCCGCTCGTCGAAGTCGTGCGTGGCGCGACAACACGCGACGAGGAAGTGAAAAAGGGCGCGACATTCGTCACTGCCATCGACAAGTTCCCGCTGATCACGAAGGACGTCCCCGGCTTCATGGTCAACAAGGTTCTGACGCCCTACATGTTTGCGGCGATGAAGCGCCTCGAAGAGGGTGAGGACAAGGAGAAGATCGACGAAGCCGTGCGCGCATTCGGGATGCCGATGGGGCCGATCGAGCTTGCCGATAATGTCGGCCTCGATATCTGCGCCCATGTCGCGAAAATTCTCGGTCAGTCGAGCGAAGGCTCGCGGCTCGATCGCCTTGTTGCTTCCGGGCGGCTCGGCAAGAAGACGGGCGAAGGTTTCTACGTCTGGAAAGACGGCAAGCCGGTCAAGTCGGACGCCAAGTTCGCGAAGGCCGATCTCGACAAGCTTGGCCGCGAGTTGGTCGAGCCGATGATTGCGGAAGCGCAGAAGACGCTGGACGAAGGCGTCGTCGAGTCCGCCGATCTCGTCGATGCCGGCATGATTTTCGGGACAGGCTTCGCGCCGTTTCGCGGCGGGCCGCTGCATTACAAGAAGACTCATCCGGACGCGGAGGCGGCAGCTGTGCCACGTGCCGCGGCGGAATAAGATTATTCTCTCTCCCCGTTCTTACGGGGAGAGGGTCAGGGTGAGGTGCCGCAACAATGTGCAATCGGCTGCCCCTCACGCCGGCCCTCTTCCCATCGTAAAGTGCGGTGGAGAGAGGGGGAACATTGGAGATTGAGATGACACGAGAGCTTCGGCGCGTTGCGGTGATCGGCGGTGTCCGCATCCCGTTCTGTCGGTCCAATACCCTTTATGCCGATCTCTCGAACCTGGAGATGATGGCGGCGGCGCTGAATGGTCTGGTCGACCGTTTCGGTCTCAAGGGACAGCACATCGACGAAGTCGTCGGCGGCGCGGTCGTCACGCACTCGCGCGACTTCAATTTGGCGCGCGAAGCGGTGCTGTCGTCGAAGCTCGCGCCATCGACGCCGGGCGTAACCCTGATCCAGGCATGCGGGACGTCATTGCAATCGGCGCTGATGTCGGCGGGCAAGATTGCAACCGGCGAGATCGAAAGCGCGATATCGGTCGGTTCCGATACGACGTCGGATGCGCCGATCGTTTTTTCGAAGAAATTCTCAAAGCGCCTCGTGCAGGTCGGGCAGAGCAAGACGGCACTCGATAAAATTCGCGTCTTCAAGGGGCTTTCGCCGTCCGAGCTTACGCCGCAGCCGCCCGCCGTTTCCGAACCGCGCACGGGCCTGTCGATGGGCCAGCATTGCGAGCTGATGGCGCAGGAATGGAAGATCGACCGCGCCGCTCAGGATGAGCTTGCCTTCGAAAGCCACAAGAAGGGCGCGGCTGCTTATGACGAAGGTTACATGGACGATCTGGTCGTTCCGTGCGCGGGCGTCTATCGAGACAACAATCTTCGCCCCGACATCTCGATTGAAAAGCTCGCTTCGTTGAAACCTGCGTTCGAGAAATCGGAGCGCGGCACGCTGACGGCTGGCAACTCGACGCCGATGACGGATGGCGCTTCGGCCGTGCTTCTCGCATCTGAAGAGTGGGCCAAGGCGCATAATCTGCCGGTGCTCGCGTATCTCACCTACGGCCAGCACATCGCCAACAATTTTGTCGGCGGCGACGGGCTGCTGATGGCGCCGACGATCGCGGTGTCGAAACTGCTCGACCGCGCCGGGCTGACTCTCCAGGACTTCGATTTCTATGAAATCCACGAAGCGTTCGCGGCGCAGGTTCTCTGCACGCTGAAAGCCTGGGAAGATGCCGATTACTGTAAGAGAGTCCTTGGCAAGGATGCGGCGCTCGGCGCGATCGATCGCGCCAAGCTCAACGTCAAAGGCTCGTCGCTGGCCTTCGGGCATCCATTTGCCGCAACCGGCGCGCGCATCGTCGGCAATCTTGCGAAACTATTGTCGACCAACGGCGGTCGCGGGCTGATTTCCATCTGCACCGCCGGAGGCATGGGCGTCGCCGCAATCCTGGAAGCGCCGAAATCGATCGAAGCCCGCGCCGCGGCCTGAATAACGCGACCGCAACGCGAGACGGGCGGTCCTGAATGAGCTATGCACCTCGCGACAGGTGAGGCTGAGGGGCGTGCGCATGGCAGGCGGGACAGGTCAGGATAGGCAACTCGAAGCGGCGCGCTCGCTTGTGCGCGACGTTGCCGATCGCTTCGATCTCAATGCCTGGGCGCGGCTCTGGGATGGATCGCGTCTGCCGCTCGGGAAAGCTCCGACCTCGAATTTCGAAATTGCGATCAGCGATCCGGGCGTGATTGGAGCGCTGGTGCGCAGCCCGCGGCTCGATACGATCATCCGACAATATATCGAGAAGGGGATCGATTTTTCGGGCGGAACGCTGGTCGACTTCGGACGCGATCTTCAGAAGAACGACAAGGCGCCGAAAGTCAAAGGGCGCGATATCGCGAAAGTTGGCCGCAATCTGTTGCCGTTTGTGTTCGCGAAGAAGGCGGCGCGCGACGCCTTCGGATTCAGCGGGGATGAGTCCGGCGTCAACCGCAAGACCGCCGACAACAAAGACTACATTCAATTCCATTACGATCTGTCGAACGATTTCTACGCGCTCTTTCTCGATCCGGAGATGGTCTATTCGTGTGCGTACTATACGGACTGGTCGAACGGCGTCGAGCAAGCGCAGCGCGACAAGCTCGAGATGATCTGCCGCAAGCTGAGGCTTAAGCCGGGCGACCGGATGCTCGACATTGGAGCAGGGTGGGGCGGGCTGCTCTGCCATGCGGCGCAAGCCCACGGCGTGACCGCGCATGGCATTACGCTGTCCGAGGAACAGCTTTCATTTGCGCGTGAGAAGGCCAAAAATCTCGGCCTTGCGGATCGCGTCACGTTCGAGCTTGCCGACTATCAGCACGTGAAAGGCACCTACGACAAGATCGCGTCCATCGGCATGTACGAACACATCGGGCTCAAGAACATTCCCGGCTACATGAGCAAGGTGCGCTCGCTTCTGAGCGATGACGGCCTGTTTCTCAATCATGCGATTTCGCACCGCGCACCGAAAAACGTGAAGAAGTGGCTGACGCGGCCCGAAAAGAAAGCGATCGCGAAATATATTTTTCCGGGCGGAGAGCTCGACGATATCGGGCATACCGTCAACGCCATGGAACGCGCTGGCTTTGAGGTGCACGATGTCGAAGCGTGGCGCATGCATTACGCGCGCACGTGCCAGCTCTGGTGCGAGCGTCTGACGGCGCGCAAGGACGAAGCCATTAGCTTCGTCGGCGAAGAAAAATACCGGATCTGGGTTGCGTATCTCGCAGGCGTCAGCCTCGCCTTTTCGCGCGGGTCGCTACGGCTCTACCAGACGCTGGCGTCGAAGACTGCCAAGCGGCCGCCGCCGCTGCCGCCGACGCGCGCCGATCTGTATCGCTGAGCGGTTCCTCGCTCAGAGTCTCGCGGGCGATCGCTTAGCGTTTGCCGTTCGTGTCGGGCGGGGTTTCTGTGGTTTTCGGCACAGTGAAGCCGCCTTCCGCGACGAGACGCGCGAAAAGCCCTGTGCCTTGCGCCAGGTCATCGAAGCGACCGCGCTCGACGATCTCGCCGTGATCGAGAACAAAGATCTCATCAGCATCGGCAACCGTCGACAGGCGATGGGCGATCACGAACGTCGTGCGCCCGGTTCTGAGCGTGTCGAGGGCGCGTTTGATCTTGGCTTCGGTTTCGGAATCGAGCGCGCTCGTCGCTTCGTCGAGGATCAGGATAGGGGCATCCTTCAAGATGGCGCGCGCGATCGCGATGCGCTGGCGTTCACCACCTGACAGCGCGAGGCCCCGCTCGCCGATCATGAAGTCGTAGCCGCCGGGCTTTCTCATGATGAAGTCGTGGGCTTCGGCGAGCTTGCTGGCGCGCTCGACCTCGGCGTCGGTTGCGTCCGGCTTGCCGATGCGAATGTTGTCGCCGATCGTGCGATTGAAAAGTCCGGCGTCCTGGAAGACGACGGAGATTGCGTGGCGCAGCGACTGGATCGTGACGTCGGCGATGTTCTGGCCGTCAATGGTAATGCGCCCCGAGGACGGCGTTTGAAACCGCTGTAATAAGGCGATGGCCGTCGACTTACCGGAGCCGGTCGGCCCGACGAGGGCAACCGTTTCGCCCGCCTTCGCCTTGAAGGTTACGTCCGTGATGCCTTGCGGACTGCTGCCATAGCGGAAGCTGACGTTCTCGAACGTAATGGTGCCCGCGACGTCCTCCAGAGGCTTGGCGCCGGGCTTATCCTCGCCGTTGGCTTTTTCGTCCATCAGTTCGAACAGCAGGGTGAGCGTCGGCGCTTGCTGATGAACTTTCACGACGAACGCGGAAAGCTGGTCGAGGCGGCCGATGAGCAGCGTCGCGAAGGCGACGAAGCTGACGATCTGGCCGACCGTCAGTTCTCCGCGTCCGACAAGAACGGCGCCCGCGACGAAGATCACGACCATCGTCAGCGTCGCGGCCGAGCGCTGCATGACCGTCAGGATGCCCCACCAGGTGACGACCGGAAATTGCGCGGCCAGCAGATCGCGCGAAAGCCCGCGCATCGCCTCGGCTTCGGCTTGCAGGCGGGCGTAGCTTTGCACCACCATGACGTTGCCGATGACGTCGACCACGCGTCCCGACAGCGCTGTTTCATGCTGTTCGACGGTGGCCTGCCCGTAGGTCGTCTTGCGCATCACGAGAACGTTCATCAGCGTGTACGTGGCGGCGAGCGCGACGAGAATGGTCGCCATGCGGGCGTCCATGGTGATCGCGGTCGGGACAAGCAGGATGATGCTGAATAGCGCAGTGAAGTGTTCGCGCATTGCTCCGAGCCAGAGCCAGAACAGGGCTGTTGTTCCGGCCAGAATGGTGCGGATCGTCGCGCCGCTGCCGCGCGTCGCATGCACGCTCTGCGGCAGGGCCATCGCCTTCTCGAAGACGGTGGCGAGATGGGCATTCTTCTGGCGATGGGCGAGGCGATCGGAGTTGATGCTGACGATCACGCCGGCGATGACGCCGAACAGTCCGAGGACGGCCCAGAGGCCGATATAGCCGAATGCGCTTTCGCCTCTCCCGAGCGCGTCGACAACGCGTCCGAAGAGGATCGGCTCAGCGAGCTGGATGGCCGCGATGACGATGCTGGCGGCGGCTAGTCCGATCGCAAGGTATTTTTCGGACTCGAGTAGTTTCAGGGCGCGGACGTAGATCTGGAAAAGGTTCAACGGCTTGGTCGTCATGCCTTCATCTCCGGAGCGCCGCAGCCGTGACGGACCGAAGGACTTGCTGAAGCCCCATGTGCATGCCTGATTGATGAACCGTTGACCCTGGCCGCTCTATAGCACTGGGCGGAGAATAAGCATCAGTAAATCGGGCAGAATGCTGGCCATCCTTGACGGCCGGGTGCGTCTGTTCGATGCTCGCTCAACGCGAGTGCCCGGGAGGCAGAAAAGCCATGGCCCAGGATCCGAAATATCAGCTTCCCACCTACACGCCGGCGGCGCGGCGCCTGCACTGGCTGATCGCGCTGCTGATCATCATCCAGTTTCCGATCGCCTTCTACATGACCTATCGCGGCTATGAAATGCCGGCGGTGAACGACAAAGGCGAAGCGGTCAAAGGCGTCTTCGACGAGATAACCGGGTTCTTCTACAGCTGGCACAAGGTGATCGGACTTTCGATCTTCTTCCTGGTGCTGATCCGTCTCGCTTACCGGCTGACGCGCGGTGCGCCGCGCCCCGACCCCTCGGTCCCCAAGCCGCTGATTGGCATCAGCCATCTTGTCCATTGGGCGCTCTATGCGTTGCTCATCGTGGTTCCGATCATGGGGTATCGCGGGATTTCCTATGGTCGCTATCTCGACGTGTTCGGCATTTCGCTGCCCGCCGTCACCGAGAAAAACGAGGACATGTCGAAGGCGATCTTCGAATGGCACGAGCGGGCCGCCTTCGTGCTTCTGCTGTTCGTATCGCTGCATGTCGCGGCCGCGATCTATCACCGGTTCATCCGCAAGGATCGCGTCGTCGAGCGGATGCTGCCGAAACGATCGCTCGATGTCTGACGGCTCGTGGCGCGCCGTCAGAGTCAGGACGCGGGCGCGGCGAACGTATCGGTATGACCGATCGCGACCCCGCTTCGCGAGACGTTGATCCAATCAACGATGGTTTTTGCATCGACGCCGCCGACCTCCGATACGGCAACGGCGTGGCCGCGCACGAGTTCTTCGATCAGCATACGGTCGTTGCGATCGAGACGCCAATTGCTGTCGTCTTCGATCACCGAATACCCGTTGAGCCGGAACTGGTCTGCGAGATGAGCCGGCGCCATTGGGCCGACGGCCAGTCCCAGACCTTTGTCGCGCAATTGGTGGCGGTGAAACGCGGACGCCATCTGATTGTCGGCGGGCCTGTGCGGTGTCCAGCGCCGCTGGCCATTGTAAGTCAGCGTGGCGTAGAACGCGATCCGCCGCTCGGCGACGGCTTTCGCGAGGGCGCGGATATAGTCTTCAGATGCGAGATCGAAGAAGGCCGACGCGGTGACAAGGTTCGGCGGTTCATCCACGAGACTGTTCGTTTCGGATGCAAGTTCGGCAACCGTGAAGGTGACGTCAATGTCCCGGCCGTCCTTGCGCAGCCGCAGGCCATCGTCTGAGATCTCCGCTGCGTCCGCCCAGGCGGCGAGCCGTGTCTTGGCCACCTCGTGCAACGACGCGTCGTGATCGACGAGTTTCCATCTTTGCCGGTTCGGCAATAGCGGCGCCGTGGCGCGAAGGTTTGAGCCCGTTCCCGAGCCAAGGTCGAGAACGCTGACCTCGTCGCGAAGCGCGAAGCGGGCGCTGACTGCATTCGCGACGTCGCCGGATCTGGCGCGCCGGTCGGCGGGCTCGCGCAAATCGAGCCATTCCGGAGAGAATTCGCTCACGGCCTGAGGCCCAGGATGACGGCGGCGATGCGCCGTGCCGTTTCGTGCCATGTCGGCAAGGTGCGCCCCGCTTCCCACGCCGCGTCCGCCAATCGGTCGCGCAATTTCTTATCCGTCAACGCGCGTTCGATCGCGTCTGTGAGGGCAGGGATGTTCCCGGCTTCGACGTGCAGAGCCGAAGCTTGACCCGCCGTTTCCGCTGCCGCCCCTCCCGCCGCGATGACCATCGGCAGGCCGCGCGCCATGGCCTCCGCGAGCACCATGCCGTAGCCCTCGAAGAGCGAAGCCGAGACGAAGAGGTCGGCGCTTTCGTAATAGCGCTCGAGCGTCGCGGGCACGACTTTTCCCGCAAGTGTCACCCGGTCTTCGAGGCCGCTGGCAGAAATTGCCTTTTGCACGTTAGCGACAGCTTCGGGGTGACGGTCGAGCGCGCCGGCGATCGTCAGTCGCCAGTCGATATGCTTCAGCGGCGCAAGAGCTTCGACGAGCAAGTGATAGCCTTTACGCGGCAGCACGGCGCCGACGGCGAGAATCTGAAACGGCGCGCCGGTTCCGGTGGCGCGCTGGGCGGGATCGGTTCCGGGCTCGGCAACTGTGATCTTGTCAGCCGATAAGCCCATCGTGTCGACGAGGATGCGCTTCGTCACGCGGCTGGTGACGACGATGTGGCCGGCGTGCTGGAGCGCGTTTTCCTCGCTTGCCTTGATTTTGACCTTGCGGCTGTGGGGCAGTCCGGTTTCGAGGAACAGCGGGTGATGGACAAGGGCGACGATGCGTCCTGAGAGGCAGCTGAGGACATCATCGGTAAAGGCGCCGAATGCCAAGCCATCGATCATGAGGACTTCATCGTGCGGTTTGGCTTTGAGCAAGCGGGCGGTTTCCGCGAGGTCGCGTTCGCCCGGATTGGGAAAGGTATCGGCGAGCGGCAACACGGAGACGTGGACGCCGAAGTCGGGCAGCAGTTCGATCACGCGCCGGTCATAGGCATAGCCGCCGGTCGTGCTCTTCAAATCGCCGGGGATCGCGAAGACGACATCAGCCACTGATTGGGCCCTCGTAGCTGGCTCGCGCAAGATCCGTTTCCGAGAGCGTCACACGGATACGGGAAAGCCATTGACCTTCCGCGCCGAGTTTACCCGATGTGGCAGCTTCGGCCATGCGATCAAAGATATATTTGCAGAGAAACTCGGTCGTCGTTAGTTGGCCCTTGAATTGAGGTAAAGCGTCAAGGTTTTGATAACCGAGAGGTTTGAGCGTTTCGCCGAGCACGCGAAGTGCTGCTCCGATATCGACAACGACGTTCTCGGCGGTCAGTTTCTCTCGATAGAATGCGACATCGACGACGTAGGTGGCGCCGTGCAAATTCTGCGCCGGTCCGAAAAACGGATCGGGCAGAGAGTGGGCGATCATGATGCGGTCTCGGACTTCAACGGAGAACATCGGCACGGCTCATTTCATTTGGATGAATAGTGGACGACGGGGGGGAGCCCCGGTGACAACCAGATATCGGCGAGTGATTTCGGCAATTCAGTGAACGCGACGGACTGCGAGATCAGGATGTCGAGCGCGGGATCGTCAAGCAGAGCGAGCGCGCGCTCGAGCCGGTCGCGATGTTTGATCTGGCTGCGATGGCTCGGCGCGACGTGGCCGACCTGCGAGGATATGATCCGCAGGCGGCGCGAATGGAAGGCTGCGCCGAGATTGAGCGTCACGGGATGGGTTCCGTACCAGCTCATCTCGATGACCCGGCCTTCAAACGCGCAAGCTTCGATTGCGGCATCGAGCCCGGCTCCGGTGGCGCTGGTGTGGAACACGATGCGATTGTCGGCAGGAATAGTCTGCGGAACCGCGAATGCCAGGCCGAGGGCTTCGGCGAAGCTCGCGCGCGCGGGATCGACGTCGACGATCGTCACGGCCGTGCCTGCGATGCGTCGCGCCAGGTAGGCGATGAGCAACCCGACAACGCCCGCTCCGATCACGACGATGCGATCGCCGGGCGATGTGCCTGCGTCCCAATGAGCGTTGAGCGCCGTTTCCATATTCGCCGCGAGAACGGCTCGTCGCGAGGGAACGGCGTCTGGGATCGCAAGCAGATGGTCTTCCGGGGTCTGGAAATAATCCTGATGTGGATGCAACGCAAAGACGCGCCGCCCGACGATCTTGTCTGAACCGGCCGTTACAAGTCCAGCCGCCGAATAACCGTATTTGATCGGAAAAGAGAACGTCCCCGCCTGCATGGGCGCGCGCATCCGGGACCATTCGCTTTGCGGCACCTCGCCTTGTGCGACGAGTCGCTCGGTGCCGCGGCTGATCGCGGAGTATTCCGTGGCGACGCGCGCTTCCCCGGGGGCGGGCGGGGCCAGACGCTCAGTTCGGAGTTCAGCCTGACCCGGTTTGGTGTACCAAAGCGCGCGTGCGACGATGATCTGGCCCTGGCTGCGGCGCATCCGGGGCGGGTCGAGATCGGGTGTGCTGCGCTGGTCGTTCATTATGAGAGACTGACCCTGTCATGACGATCGATTGCGATCGCAAAGCCATACCCGAGGCCGTCTCTTGGCCAGTGGTGCTGGAGCCATGCCTTACGACACCAGCGGGCTTCGAGGCAATCGCGACGCTCGCCCGGCGGCGTGTGATCGTGCTCGTCGTCAATCTCGCGACATGGGCGGCGCTGATGCTCTGGGCGTGCGCGGTCCTCGCAAGCGGGGGCTGGACGTGGCTCGACGGCGCCGTCCTGGTCTGCCTCGGGCTCGCGGCGCCGTGGCCGGTGCTCGGCTTCTGGAACGCCGCCATCGGGCTGTGGCAGCTCAGCAGTCAGCGTGATCCGACGGCGCTTTCGATGCTGGAGCCTGAAACGCCGGGTTCCATCGCGGTTAAGACGGCGGTCGTGATGACGCTGCGGAACGAAGATCCCTTCCGCGCGCTCAAACGACTGAGGATCGTTAAGGATAGTCTCGACCGGACGGGTGAGGGACAGCAGTTTTCCTATTTCGTGCTGAGCGACACGGACCGCCCCGATATCGCGCGGCGTGAGGAAGATGCCGTCGCGGTCTGGCAGGCGCAGGATGCGGATCGCGAACGGATCGTCTATCGCCGCCGCGATCGCAATCTTGGATTCAAGGCGGGAAACGTCCGCAACTTCGCGACGACGGCCGGCCGCGACTTCGAGCTGATGCTGCCGCTCGACGCCGACAGCCTGATGACCGGCACGGCGATCCTCGAGCTGGTGCGCATCATGCAGCGTCATCCCAATCTCGGGATTCTGCAAAGTCTTGTCGTCGGGACGCCGGCTGCATCTGCGTTCGCGCGCATTTTTCAGTTCGGCATGCGGCTCGGCATGCGAACTTATACGATGGGGCAAGCGTGGTGGGTTGGCGATTGCGGGCCGTTCTGGGGTCACAACGCGGTCGTGCGCATCGCGCCGTTCGTCGCGCATTGCGCGTTGCCGACGCTGCATGGCAGGCCGCCCCTTGGAGGTCATATTCTGTCCCATGATCAGGTCGAAGCGGCGCTGATGCGCAAAGGCGGCTTCGAAGTCCGTGTGCTTCCTGTCGAGATCGGATCGTTCGAAGACAACCCTCCGGATGCGGTGGCGTTCGCGGAGCGGGACGCGCGCTGGTGCCAGGGCAATCTGCAGTATCTGAAGCTCATTGGGCTCAGGGGTCTCACGCCTGTCAGCCGCTATCAGCTCGTCTGGGCGGTGCTGATGTTCCTCGGCGTACCGGCTTGGATCATGCTGTTCGGATTGCTGCCGTTCGTAACCGCCGACGCCAACAACATTGCGGATTTTCCGGTCGGCTCCGCGGTCGCGTTGTCTCTCGTCCTGTTGCTCATGAATCTCGCGCCAAAACTTTCGGCCGCCTTGAATGTGCTGCTGACGCCTGGAGAGGTCCGGCGTTTCGGCGGCGGCGCACGGTTCGCGCTCGGCGCCGTGCTCGAAATGCTGTTCTCGCTGTTCTTGTCGGCGGCGACGTCGCTCCGCACGGCGATCTTCATGATCGGCCTTCTGCTCGGTCGCTCGACTGGATGGGCGGTGCAAGCGCGCGATGGCGGCGCGCTTTCTTGGGCGGAGGCGGTATCGCGCTTTTGGCCGCAGGCGCTGTTCGGCGTCGGTCTAGGTTGTGCCTTCGCGACGCTGGCGCCGCATCTGTTTTTTTGGAGTTTGCCTTTGGTATTGTGCTTTCTTGGCGCGATCCCGTTCGCCGTTCTGACTGCCAGTCCAGCGGTTGGCGACTTTTTGCGCCGGCGGGGAATTGCGGCCATTCCGGAGGATTTCGCGCCGCCGCCGGAAATTCGGGCGTTGCAATCGGCCGACGAGGTCTGAGTTATGGTCTCGCGCGCGCTGCAGGGGGTGTTTCGTTCGCTGCGCATCTATCAGGGGCCGGACGCTCCGCGCGCTGCGATGGACGCGCTCTATCGCCGTTTCATGCAACCGGGTGATCTCGTGTTCGATGTCGGCGCTCATGTCGGCGATCGTGTTTCATCGTTCCGGCGCCTGGGTGCGCGCGTGGTCGCCATCGAGCCACAGTCTCTGCTGGTCGACGTGCTGACGCACATTCACGGCCGGGATGCGAACGTGGTGATCCTGCCGCGGGCGCTGGGCGCGAGGAGCGGCAGGCAGGCATTTCATCTCAACACGGATAATCCGACGGTGTCGACGATTTCCGACGCCTTCCTGCAACGCGCCGGACACGCGCAGGGATGGGAAGGGCAAAGCTGGGATGACGACGTTGATGTCGATGTCGTGACGCTCGATGCGCTGCTTGCACGCTTCGGCATTCCAGCCTTCATCAAGATCGACGTCGAAGGTTATGAAGACGCCGTGCTTCACGGTCTGTCGCATCCGGTGAAGGCGCTGTCATTCGAGTTTACGACAATCATGCGAGATACGGCTATAGCGTGCCTCGAGCGGTTGGCGCTGCTCGGTGACTATCGTTACAACTTCGCTCTCGGCGAAACCCAGCTTCTGGGGTTTGAAAATTGGCTTTCGGATGCCGAAATAGCGAAGCATCTTTTCAATTTACCGCATGAAGCAAACTCGGGCGACGTTTACGCAAGGCTCGCCTCGGAAATCTAAGACTTGTCACCCTTCCAACCGGAGTTTCTAAATGCCGTTGTGCTTACGTTCCCTCGTCTTATCGTTTCTGCTTGTTGTGCCGTTCCTCTCCGTGGCGCAGGCCGCGTCGCTCGACGGCCTTGGCGTCGACGTGAAAAACGAGAGCGAACCAGTGCTCTGCGCGGAAAAGGACAACGTCGCCATTTCCTTCGCCAGCAAGGACGTCCGCGCGTTTCGCATCGAGGCCGCGCATCCCGTCTATATGTCGTCCTCCATGCGCAACAATCTCGAGCCCGACTGGACAGCGTGCGATATGGCCTCGGACCCGAATTTCAAACCGGCGAGCGAGCCTCGGAAAGTGACGCTCTACGAAGATCCGTCGGTCTGGGTGATCGGGTACACGTTTCCGACGTTCTGGCGGCCGGCGACCGCCAAGGTGCGCATCGGCGATCGCGTCGAAGACAACATCCACATGCTGCAATTCTGGATTCGCGGGACCGACAGCGCGGAAGAGGTTCTCGTGCTCTATCCGCAAGACGGCTATTGGCGTCCGCGGCCCATGACGCCGGACAACATGCGCATGACCGCCTATGGCTCGTCGTTCCTGATCGGCCCTATCCAACATGATGTCCGTCCCCTGGTGAACATCGAAGACGTGACGATCGATCCCAAGAAGCGATCGTTCTCGCTGAAGTTCGTCAAAGGCGGTTCGGCGACGCTCAAGATTGCAGGGGTCGATGAGAATCGTATCGCGCTCGATGTTTCATTCGATCAGCCGATCGATGGTGGTCCGTTTGCTATGTTGCGGTCGATGTATGTCACTGAGTTCAACAACGACACGGCGCGCATTGCCGTTCGCGAGCACGGCGCCAAGGGCTGGCGGGAAGACAACATCATGAAATTCGATCACGCGCGCGCGACCGATATCTGGATCGGGCGTCTGACGCCATCGCAGCACAATACGACGTCGCCCGATCTCGTGTTCAACAGTTTCGCGGACGGACCGTCACCAAAGCGGCCGAAGAGCGAGGCTCCGCCGGAGCCGGTATCGAAGCCGTAATGCTGATGGGCTGATGGCCGAGCCCTTCGCCTACCAGGCGAGCTCGGCCATGGCGCCGATGGCGGGCGGGGAGCCTGGCACAAAAAGTTCCTTGAGGCGTTTCGGCGACAGGCTAATTTCATCCATCGTTTCGTGACGATGGATGCCCGACGCGATGAAAAGCGCGTCGCAGCCAAAATTCTCGGCGCCCTTCATGTCGGTTCGAAGCGAGTCTCCGATGACGAGGATTTTTTCGCGCGGCACGTTTTTATCGCGCAGCGCTTCGGCTTTCGCGTGCGCCGTTTCATAGGCGTTGAGGTGAGGCTTGCCTGCCCAGAAGACCTGTCCGCCCATGTTGGCGTAAAGGTCGGCGATAGCGCCGGCGCAATAGAGCAACGTCCCGCCCACGTCGACGACGAAGTCGGGATTGGCGCAGACGAACGGCAGGCGGTGCTCGAGCGCGTCTTGCAGGAGCGGACGATAATCGTCGGGCACTTCGCTGCGATCGAAATTAAGACCTGTGCAGATGATCGCTTCGGCTTCCGCCAGCGGAACGGATCGTGCGGTCAAGGCTCGGAAGAGGGCCTCGTCGCGATCCTGCGGTCCGATGCAATAGAGGCGCTCAAATCGACGCTCACCGACGTGCGCCAAGGCGATATCGCCCGAGGACACGATGTCGTCCCATGCCGACGCTGGAACGTTGCGTGTCTCCAGCGTTTCCGCGACGCGGCGCTTGGGAACTGGCGCGTTCGAAACGAGGATGACGGTGCCCCCGTTGCCGCGAAATCTTGCGAGCGTGGAGCATGCGCCTTCGAAGGCGGTCAGGCCGTTGTGAACGACGCCCCAGATGTCGCAGAAAATCACATCGTAGCGCGCGAGAAGCGGCGCAGCGTGGGACAACGTTGGGGGTGGAGCGAAGGTGTTTTCCGACAACGGCAAAAGGAGCCTCTTGGCCAGGTCGACCGGCCTTACGATCAAAGGGGTTATACGAGAAACTGCCGATCAAGCGATCCAGCAGCGCGGATGAATGGAGGCATTAACCTCCGTCGACTGCATTATCAAGCACGTTCGTTTGGGATCGATAACGGCGACACCAGCATCGTCTTGGCTCTCGGAGGAGCGTGAATGACGAAAGCGTGAGAGCGCGCAGTCACGCAGATGTGCGCCCTCTGCGCCTTACGCTTTCGTATGCATACTGCGATATCGCTTGTCGTTTCTTTCATCAGCGCCACATCGAACGCAGGGAGCGGCGGATCGCCGAGTCTCTTTGGGAGCCGGAGGCGGTTCGATCCGAAGCGACCCAGGCAGCTGACCTAAGCCAGCTGCGGAACTCGCAAAGTTAAAGAGAGATATCGCCATGTCAAAAATTCATGCCTCCCCCTATGAACGGCCGGTCGCGATATTAAGCGGTTTGCTTCTTGTGACGCTGCTCGCAAGCGGTGCCGCGCTTGCGGCCGCGAGCACGACTCCGGCGTCTATCATCGCCATGAGCCAGAAGCCGAAGAGTGATGTTGTCTCGATCACCTACGCATACTTACCGCAGGACGGCACGCTTGCCGTTTTCCCCATCGGTTCTTCCGGCAAAATTGGAAATACGCCCGTCGGTAAAGTTACGTTGACTGCCGGAGATCATCGCGACGTCGGTGTTTCGCTCAGTCCGCTTCCAAAAGCGGGTACGAGGCTTGAGGCGGTGATCGAACACGCAGGTCAACCGCTCAAGAATTCCGGAGACCCGGCGGAACGCACATTCAAGATTCTCTAGGATTATCCGGATCGGCCCGGCGCTATCTGCGCCGGGTCGTCAGCGTCGCGCTTGCACAAACATAGCTGACAACGCGCTTAGTTGCCCTCTGAGACTAACTCGACGTCCTGCTAAACCTGTGTAGGCGATTGCGTTTTTGCCTACGATGTGGCGTCGCCGATCTTTTTTTCGCCACTAGAATCACGAGGTTTCATAAGGGGTTCTAGGAGCGAGAAATCAATGACTCGAATACATCAGAATGTTGATGAGATGCTCGTCCGGCTGACGGAAGAGTCACAGGGCGAGATGGAGCTGATCCGCGCTCTTGGCGACGCGATCCGTCGCGTCGACGAGCAATTGCTCCGTGAAGTGCGCAATGTGACGATCCAGCATGAAATGCGCCGCGAGGCGATTGTCGGCGAGTTGCAGACTCTCGCGACGCGTCTGTGCGCGCTGCCTGCGCGGAACGCGGCGCGCGCGACGGTCGCGGCGATCGATCAGCAACGCCCTTACGAGCAACCTGAAGTCGATAACACCGCGGGCGGCGCCGATTGGCGTGAGGCGGCGCAAAATATCAATGACGATTTCGAATTCACATTCCAGGAACCACGGCACTGATTTTCGCGACGCGGCTATCGAACCGGTTCATTGGGTTCATGAGGGGCGATGCATTGCATCGTCCCTTTTTTTGGCGCCCGATTTGTCAGCGTTGCTGGCGCTCGCCGCACGTCAGCCATTGCGGATTGAACCAGCGATCGGCGGGGCCATCGTAGGGCAGGCGAGTCACGTCCCAGTGGCTGACATAGCGAGCGTAGATATCCCATACCGGCGGTCCGCCGCCGATGAAGACGACGCGCCCGGCGTAGTGTTTCAGCGTTTGCTCGGGGTCCATGTGTGAGCGGAGCACGGCAATCGTCCGGTCGGCGAACGCGAACTTTGGTACGCTGGCGATGGTCTTCGGTCCGGCGAGCAGAACGTGGCCGCGGGTGATGTCGAAGAAGCGTGCGACGTCGGCGACATATTCCGGTGATGGATTGCCTTCCCACGGAAGCACGCCGTCGAGTCCGAGCTGTCCCGACTGGCCGATTGCGCAAATGACCCTGACGACTGTCTGTTCCACGAAGGATTCCCCTGACCAAATAATTTCCGCCACATCGTCCTCTGACGCCGGTTCGGATGGATGTCTTTTTTGCTGAGGTTACAAGAAAGTAAATAGCCAATTCGGAACTAAGTTTGCCGCGCGCGCGTCGCTTATGCGCGGCTGGAATGCAATCTCTCCGAACGTTATCGTCACTAGTAGTCCGGCTAGGGTCGGCCTCGAATTCGCTGCGGGGGGCTCCCGGTGCCGGTAAGGCCGCTCGAAGGGATTGAACGACGGTGCTTGTCAGGTGTCGCGCCCCCATTTCAAGGACACATCAGGATGACATACCATAAGCTTGCCCCGCATCTCTGCTTCGTGTTTGGCGCTCTACTGATATTTGCATCTGGCGTCGCCGAGGCGGCCATCCCGGCATCGTCAAAGGCGGTCAAAGAGGAGGGCGGAAAATATTTCGACGCCAATGGCGATCCGACCTACAAGATCGGCGCGGACGGCAAGGTCGATTGGTACACGTTTTCCGGCTTCCGACGTTACAACGGAACGTGCGATGTCTGCCACGGTCCGGACGGCGCGGGTTCGAGTTTCGGGCCGGATCTTACAAGTTCGCTCAAATCGCTGACGTATTCTCAGTTCCTGGCCACCGTCGCGGGCGGTAAGCAAGACGTCAACACCGCGCAGACGCTCGTCATGCCGGCCTTCGGCGATAACAAGAACGTCATGTGTTATATCGATGATATCTACGTTTATCTTCGCGCCCGGTCGGACGGCGCGTTGGGACGCGGGCGGCCGCAATCGCACGAGGAAAAATCAAAAGCCGCGACCGACTTTGAAAACAGCTGCATGGGGCCGTAGGAGGCGCTCTCAATCACCAGAGCAGATAGCGGATGGCCATGTCCGTCAGACGATCGAACGGCGGACGCAGCGTTCCGCCGAGATTCCAGCGGGACTGCTCGAAAATTCCCTTGGCATGGCTGAATGATTTGAAGCCTTCCGGTCCGTGATAAGCTCCCATGCCGCTGCCGCCGATGCCGCCGAACGGAAGTGCATTCTGGACGTAATGCATCAGCGTGTCGTTGATGGTGACATTGCCCGAGGTCGTGCGCGCCAGCACGTTGCGACGAGCCTCGCCGTCGCCGCCGAAATAATAGAGCGCCAGCGGCCGTGGCCGGTCGTTGATGAAAGCGATGGCTCCGTCGATGTTGCGATACGTTACGACAGGCAGCACAGGCCCGAATATTTCTTCGCGCATGATGGCCATGTCGCTGGTCGCGCCGAGGATCACGACGGGGGTGAATTTCCGGCTCTCGTTGCGAGCGTCTGTGCTTGGGGCAACGTCGACGATGCGTGCGCCTTTCTTTTTCGCGTCGGCGACGAGGTCACGCAGCCGGTCGAGATGGCGTGTGCTGATGATTGAGGTGTAGGTGTCGCTTGCGATGCCGTTGGGATAAAGCGTGGCAACGGACGCGCGGTAGGCGCTGAGAAATGTCTCGGCGTTCTTGTCCGGCACGAGAACGTAGTCGGGTGCGATGCAGGTTTGCCCGGCGTTGGCGAGCTTGCCGTAGGCGATGCGCATCGCCGCCGTTTCGATATCCGCATCGGGGCCGAGGACGACCGGCGATTTTCCTCCGAGCTCCAGCGTCACGGGCACGAGGTTTTCCGCCGCCTTCTTCATCACCAGCTTGCCGACGGACGTGCTGCCGGTGAATGCCAAGTGGTCGAAGGGCAGGCTCGCGAACGTTGCGCCGACGTCGGCGCCGCCGGTGACGACGGAGACGCGATCTTCTCCGTAAAGGTCCTCCAGCATGCGCTTCAGGAACGTCGCCGTTGCAGGCGCCAGCTCTGAGGGTTTCAGCATCACGCGATTGCCGGCTGCAAGTGCGGTTGCGAGCGGGATCAAGGCCAGCGATAGCGGATAATTCCAGGGCGATATGATGCCGATTACGCCGAGCGGTTGCTGCACGACGTAGGCTCTGGCGCCGGTGAAGTGGATCGCGACGCGGCGACGCTCCGGGCGCATCCAGGCTCTGAGATTACGTTTCAAGTAATTGATGCTCTGGATGATTGGAACCAGTTCCATGATCCGGGTTTCGTAAGCGGACCGATTGCCGAAGTCGGCATTCAGAGCGTCTTCGATCTCCTTCCGGCGCGCCAGTACGGCGGCTTTGAGTTTGCGGAGGTCGGCCTTCCGCTGATCAAGAGCGGGTGCGCCATCGCGATCAAATGCAGTTCTTTGCCTCGACAAAATCCGACTTAGCAGGAATTCGTCTTTGACGAGAACGTGGGCTGTCATCAAAACCTGTCTCCCCTGCAGGTTGTGGCGACGGCCTGTCGCCGCGCCGGGCACAAGGTTTCGCCGGCCAGATCGGTTCCCTGGATGCAGCTGCGCTGCTCCCGCTTTAACCATACTGGCGTTCGCGGGCAAGCCGAGGGCTTACCTCGGTTCTGATGTTGGATTTTGGCGAAATGCAGACGCGGGCGGTCTCGCAGCGTTGCGGCGTAAGATGGGCTAATGCTCGGACTTTGCCGTGCGTCTTAGCGGAAAACCGGTTCCCGCTTTTCCGCAAGCACTCTAGGCGGCAATATCGAGGGTTCCGAGTACCCACTTTTCGTAGTCGCTGCTCAGGTTTTCGATCCACTCGGTCGGGAATACCGCCGGTTCGCCACGCTGGGATGGTTTGACCGGCAGGTTGACGTGGACCTGTTTGTAGCCGTTTTCCATCGGGGGCGAGCTGATGCTGCCGCCGAGATGGCCGATCGCAAGCGCCGCTTTAAGGAAGTCGCTCGCACTCTTCGGCGTCACCTGCATGGCGGGCGTGAACAGCACCGAATCCTGCAGCGCCTTGCCCGGCTCGCAATTGCGCATTTCGAGGTGGACGCTGGCTTCGCCTTTATCGTTGCGGCTGATGTTGACCTGCAACGTGCTGCCTGGGGCCGCCCAGCGGCTTGCCGGTTCCATCAGGCGCTGGAGGATGGATTGGACGACGAACGGGCTCGTCTCGATGACGATCGAATCCGTGTCGCTTGAAATCCTAACGTGGGTTTCGCCGTGCTCCTCGTTGATGCTATCGGCACAGCCGTTGGCGATGGCGACGAGGTCCGCGCTGGCGCCGGCGTCGTTGTTGGCGAACAGCGCGCGGTCCATCAGGTCTTCCGTCAGGTTGATGGCGCGTTGCGTCTCGTCGACCGGAATGCGCCAATGGTCCTGAACTCTCAGTTGCGACCATTGCTTGCGGACGATCGAGCGCCAGGAGGGCTCCGCCAGGGCGTCCTTCAGATAATGGTACATCGTCAGCGGCGCGTTATTGTAGGGGAGCGTTCCCGCCATGACCGCCAAACCGTTCATGCGGTCGCGCAGAAGCGTCCGGTGCAGGGCGCTGAGCTTATCTCGCAGGAGCAGATCGTATTCGTTCTTTAGCAGAAAGAACGTGATGGCCTGATCGATCTCGGCCTCGAGGACGCGCAGGTCCCACGGCTTTGAAATGTAGCGAAGGATTTCGCCCTTGTTGACGGCGTCGATCGCGCTGTCGAGATCGGCATAGGCCGTCGTCAACATGCGGATGATGTCGGGGCGCTCGCTGCGGATGCGATTGAGCAGGCTGACGCCGCTGCGGCCAGGCATGCGCTGGTCGGTGATGACGAGCCCGATATTGTGATTGCCGGAGAGAACAATGGCTTCGGCTTCATCCGCGCTTGTTGCGGTCAAGACATCGTACTTGGTGCCGAATGCTTTCTTGAAATATTTTACCGCCTGTGGCTCGTCGTCAACGATCAAGATCTCGACAGGTTGATCAATACGAAACGAGTCCATGAGGGACCTGGTCTTCTTTCTCTGTCGAAAGCGGCAGATTGAAACGGAACTCGGTCCACTCTCCTAGGGAACTCTTAACACTCAATGAACCACCGTGATTCGCTATGATCCGGTGGCTGACGGCCAGTCCGAGGCCCATGCCCTCGCCGACGTCCTTGGTCGAAAAGAAGGGGTCGAAGATCTGGCTCTGGATCTTGGGGTCGATCCCCGTGCCGTTGTCGCGAACCGACACGAAAAGCTCTTTTCCTTGAAGCCATGAGCTGATGCGGATTTCGGGTTGGCGCTGCTCTTCGATGGTGCGGACGGCGGCTACCGCGTTGGCGATCAGGTTAACCAGGACCTGCGTGATCGTCGATTGGGATCCGAATACGATGCCGTTCTCGCTGACATCTCGCGTTATGTTTATCCCTTTCTGAACGTGTGCCGTGAAACGGAGCGCATGGTCGATCGCGGAGTCGAAGGGGAATGGCCGCGGGTGCTCGGGCTTTTGCGGCGCCGTAAAGCCCCGAAGATCGGTCACGACCCGATGGATGCGGTCGTAGCCGGCCTGGATATCCTTCATGGTGTCGGCGGTATCGGGGTCGCCCTGGATCGTCGGGTCCCGGGCCGCAAGCTGCAACGCGGTTCCCATGAAATTCAAGGGATTGCCGATCTCGTGCAGCAGGCCTGCCGCCATCGTTCCGAGCGCGCTCAGGCGGGCGTTCTGGACGAGGGCCGCTTCGGTTTCACGCAACTGTTGCAGGCTGTGCTTCAATTCGACGTTGGTGCGCTGGATATCGCGCTCGAGCTGGGCGGCGCGGATGAAGTTTGCGATACGCGAGCGGACTTCGATGCCGCTGAACGGCTTGATCAGGAAGTCGTCGGCGCCGTTCTTCAACGCGACGATCTTGGCTTCTTCGTCGGCGCGGGCGGTGAGAACGATAATCTTGATGGCGCGCGTTTCGGAGCGCTCCTTCAGGGAGCGGCACACTTCGAGGCCGCTGACACCGGGAAGCATGACATCGAGAAGGATGAGGTCCGGCAACACGGCGCGGGCCTTCTCGAGTGCGCTGATCCCGTCTTCCGCCTCGATGACGCGGTAGGTTTCCCGCAACATCGTCACGAGATAGCGGCGCATATCCGGTTCGTCGTCGACAACGAGAAGCAGCGGCAAATCGGAACGGGTGTTGGGAAGGGCCACTTGGATCGGCGTATCGGAAGGTTTTGGCACCGGTTTCTCGCCCTCGAGCGCCTTTGCCGACGCCTTGCGGTCGAATGCCCGCAATGGGTCGTTGAGCAGCCGGTCGGGAGAGGCTTCGGGTTGGCCGGCGAGTTGCTGGCTTTCTTGGTCCGCTTGCGGGAAGCGCAGCACGAATGTCGTGCCTCGTCCTGAGTCGCTCGAGACCGCCACGTCGCCGCCGTGCCGTGTTATCAGCTCGCGGACCAGCGCCAATCCAAGACCCAGACCCTGGTGCCGTCGCGTGGCGGAGCCGTCGACCTGGTAGAAGCGGTCGAAAATGTGTGGAAGCTGCTCCGGCGGAATGCCGATGCCGGTGTCGGCGATGCGAACCGTCACCATGTCGCCTTCATGCGCGGCAGCGACGTCGATCCGCCCTTCAGGCGGGGTAAACTTGATCGCGTTCGCGATGACGTTGCCGATGATCTTTTCGAGCGCGTCGGGGTCGGCATCGATCTTGAGGTCGCCTTGCGGCTCGGTGAGATTGAGTTCGATGCCCTTCATCGCCGCGAGGTGCTTCATCGATGCGGTGGTATGGCTCAGAAAATGCGCCATATCGATCGGCTTCTTGACGAGCGAGGCGCGGCCTTCCTCGAGCCGGATAAGGCCGAGAATATCGTTGACGAGACGCAACAGCCGAAGGGCGTTGTTCTCGATGACCTCAAGCAGTTCGGCTGCCGGGGCGCCCAACGACGCGATGTCGCTTTTCAGCTTTTCAACCGGGGCGAGGATGAGCGTCAGCGGTGTGCGCAGCTCGTGACTGACATTCGCAAAGAACTGTGACTTGAGCCGGTCGAGGGCCGACAATTCCTGGTGCTGGGCTTCGAGCTTGTACTTTAGCTGAAATTCGTTGAAGCGGCGCCGGTAGTTGAAATGGACGGCTGTCACCGAAATGATGCACGTAAGTACAAGGAAGTAGAGGTTGTTCAGAAGCGCTTTCGCATTGGCCGCATGCGCGGGCGGAAACGAGCAGCCCATGATGTAGATGAAGAGCGTCGCGATACAGAGTAGCGTCGCCTCGAACGGCTGCATCGGAGCCAGGACGCCGACCGCGAAGAGGATGAGAAACAGTCCCGTGTAATACGTCGATGTGGCGCCGTCTGTTAGTGCGATTATGAGCACTATCGAGGCAACGGCAACCAGAAGTCCGGCCATCGTAAGATAGCGGACATATTGCGTCGTCTTATCCCAGAAGTGCAGCGCGTAGATGACCGCGATAAGCGCCGCGGCCACCAAGCGGATGGCCGCGAGCGACAACAGCTGATCGGGATAAGAGATGTAGTCGAGCGTGATGCCTGCGGGAATCAGTACGATGCCCAAAATACACGCTACCTTCGACTGCCTTAGTCGAAGCTCGTGTTCTTCCGCTTCAAAGGCCTGCCGAAGTCTTAGTGTTTCTTCCATCAGTCTAAGTTATCGGCTTAACAATCTCCAAAAAGACGTTAATGCCGGTGTCATCCGTATATATTTTTGCCGATTCCGGATCGGGTGCTAGGCGCAACATATCTGACTCGTCACGCATCACCAGATGCCATTCCATAATATGCTCCATCAAACCTTTCACAGGGTTTGACGAATGTACGTTTGTCACGATAACGCGACCGCCCGGTTCGCACCAATCGCAGAAGAGCTTGACGAGCTTGGCGCAGACGCGATCCGAAAGGTAATCGAACAATCCGGCGCAGTAGATGATGTCGTAGGTCTGTGAGTTGGCCGGCATTTCGATGGCCTGACGCAGCAGCTCCTGCACCGTCTTGAGAATATAGGTGATCTTCGGCGCCTCGGCGCGGCCGGCCGTGATGGTCTCGATCTGGCGCTTTGCATAAGCAAGCGTCTCGGAATTGAAGTCGAGCAGGTCGAACGAGAAGCGATGCGCCGATTTGTTTTTGGAGATGAAAAGCTGAAGCTCCTGCACGGGGCCGCAGCCGACGTTCAGGATGCGCGGGCACTTGTTGCCTTTGGCCGCCTCGTCGGCGGCCTGCTCCAGCATTTTTTCCAGAAGGTAGATGCGATTGCGGTGAGCCTGCGGGGGCCCTCCGTTCAACAGCCACTCGTTGACGATCTGCGCATAGGTCGTCTTGCCGCCCCGCTCCTTGCGGAACATCATGTTGACCATCTCGTAGTCGCCCGCGTAGCCGAGGGGTTTTGAATAGACCCGGTTGAAGAAGGGCGATGCCATCATCAACGGCAGCAGGTCACGCTGCGCCAGCTGCTTGTGATTTTCGACTTCGTCGGCTTCCAGCTGCCGGCAGGCTTCCTCGAGTTCCATGAACAGCGCCGTCAGGCGCGGCATCACGGGACCTTTGATTTCCTCAAATTTCTCGGCATCGAGCTGAGACGGCGCGGTTGCTTGCTCGCCTTCGGCTGCGAGATCGACCTGATCGAGCCAGAAGCTCAGATCGCTCAAAAACGATCTCAGGTCGGCGACCTTGAGCTGATAATTCGGGTCGAGCTTATTCAGTCGCTCCCATTCGTCGACGAAACGCGCGACCTCAGACCTTAGGGTGGTTGGCTCCGGGGCGGCCTGATCGAGCGCCGTCCATTTGTTGACGAGGGTCGCGGAAACGACGACGAGGATGCTCGTGCTGACGACGCCGGTGACGACGGCGTCGCCCTCGTAGACCAGGTTCTTGCCGCGGCGGACACGGAGCTCGCTCAATACTTCGCTCGTCTGGATGGGCGAGAAAGGATTGTAGATCTCGAAGACGATGTTCCGCCTGGAAAGCTTACTGAGCGTGCCGCGTACGATTGTCCCCTGACTGCTCTTAAAGGAGACCGTGCGGTCGATGTCTCGCTCGATACGCAATGATCCGCTCCCATTCCCTGTCGATGTGGCCTGAAGGGTCAACCCTACCACATCGTCCAGTTTTGGGGCGTCAGATTAATATCCCGTTTAGATCGTTTTTTTAAGTTTTGTTAATGACTTGATCGAGCCGTCTCATTTGGCATGTGCGGCAGGCATATCGACGCAGTTTGCGTACCTTGGGTTTTGTCGCTTGAAAACAACAATTCGCCGCCAAATGCCCAGAGTGCACTTCGGTTGACGCGTTCGGTGTCGTGCTCAGCCTCTCCGTGCCGCGCGAGGTCTGGCGTCGTTATTCTGACTTCATTGCAATCGCCGCCGCGAACGAACGCGATAGAAATGCCGGCGCGGCTGTCTTGAAGCCGGTCGGTCGCGCTCCGCAGAAGGTTCGACAGAACGAAGGTCACAACCTGCTTGGGCATGCGATATTGGAAATCGTTGCGTGCATCGATTTCGATGAGATTGCGGCTGGAACGGCGGCCGATCTTTTCAAGCGCTTCCTCCGCTGTCTCCGCCATCGAATAGGTCTTTGTCCCGACCAGATCCGAGAGACTTTCGCTGAGGGCTGTGATGGGTTCGGCCAGAGCCTTGCAATATGCGATATCGCGATGCATCTGATTGGCCGCCGCGGCAAGCTTGCCGTCGCGATATCGGGCCGGCCAAATTGCGCTCTGCGATGCTCCGTGCGGCGCGTGAGCGATGGGGTGCATTCCGGTCAATGCCGACAAGTTCAGCGCCGCGGACTCGAGAGACTGGAGCGGTCGCGAAAGCTCTCGCGCAAGAACGGCCAGCAATTCGACGCTTGCGTGCTGGGCGTCGGCCCGTTCCTCGCCGTCGAAAGTCGGCACAGGGGTGTCGTTGCTCGTGGGTTCGGTGTGCAGCGCTTCCTGCATCGCCGCGCACAATTCATCGAGATCCCAGGGCTTCGGCACGAAGCGGTGGATAGCGGCGGCGTTGATCGCCTGTTCCAGATCGATATTGGCGTAGGCGCTGGTCAGGATGCGGACCGTCGACGGCCATGATTTACGGACGTCGCTCAGGAACGAGACGCCGCTGTCGCGCGGCATGCGCTCGTCGCTGACAACAACCGAAATCGCGTCGCCCTTTGTTGCAAGGATCTTGAGCGCGGCTTCGGGGGAGTCAGCCGTCATGACGTTGGCGTATTTTCCGACCGAGGCTTTGAAGTACTTGAGCGACAGTGGTTCGTCGTCGACGAAAAGGATCGTCCCGGCGCGCGGCGCCTCACTTGCCTGCCTGATATTCATCGGGGACCAGCCTCTCGCCGCGTCTCGCGGGCGCATTAGATATGCATGCCAAAGTCGCTCTCGATGCGTTAAATCGGAGTCTATGCAATTTGAATCAATGCGTCATTGGAACGAGATTTATAGGTAACTGGCCGTAAGCTTAAATAACCCTGTCGGCGCGATCCACGATGGGGCGGACGGCGCGGTCGTCATGCGCCGGTACCGTCAATGCGGCGTTAATTACACGCTCAGCAGCAGGTGCTCGCGCTCCCACGGGCTGATGACGCGCATGAACTCCTCGAATTCGCTGCGCTTCAACGCGAGATAGACGTGAGAGAACCGCTTGCCCATCACCTCGTGCAGCAGACTGCTTTCCTCGAATGCTGTTAGCGATTCAAGCAGGCCGCGAGGCAATTGACGATCGTTGCGATAGGCGTTTCCGACGACTGCCGGGCGCGGCTCGATGGCGTTTTTCATGCCGAGGTAGCCGCAGGCGAGACTTGCGGCGAGCGCGAGATAAGGATTGGAGTCGGCGCCTGCAAGACGGTTTTCGACACGTCGCGCGCTTTCGGGTGAAACAGGGATGCGCAGTCCGGCGGAGCGGTTGTCGTAGCCCCATTCGACATTGATCGGGGCCGCGCCATTCGGGACGAGGCGGCGGTAAGAATTCACATAGGGAGCGAACAAGCACATGGCTTCCGGCAAATAGGTCTGCTGTCCGCCGATGAAGTTGAAAAAGAGCTTGCTCGGTTCGCCGTTGCCGAGTGTGAAAATATTCTTGCCGGTCTTGATGTCGACAATGCTCTGATGAACATGCATGGCGCTGCCCGGCTCATTGGCCAGCGGCTTCGCCATGAACGTAGCGTAGCAGTTGTGCGTGAAAGCGGCCTCGCGAATCGTGCGCTTGAAGAGAAAGACCTGATCGGCAAGATCGACCGGGTCGCCATGCAGCAGGTTGATCTCGAGCTGGGCTGCGCCGCCTTCCTGAATGATCGTGTCGATCTTCAAATACTGGCGTTCGGCAAACTCGTAGATGTCGTCGACGATCTTATCGTATTCGTCGACCGCGCCGAGACTGTAGGCCTGCCTGCCCGCGCCGGGGCGGCCCGAGCGTCCCGTCGGCGGCTCGAGCGGATAATCAGGATCGGGATTTGTTTTCGTCAGATAAAATTCGAGCTCCGGGGCGACGACCGGGCGCCAGCCCTCTTTCTCATAAAGCTCAACGATGTGCTTCAGCACATTGCGCGGCGCGATCTCAACGGGGCCGCCGCTCTGCCACAGCGCATCGTGAATGACCTGAGCCGTCGGGCTCGATGCCCAGGGTGCGGGCCGGATCGTCGAAAGATCCGGCACCATCATCAGGTCGCTTTCGGCGTAGAGCTGCTGGCCGTCTTCCTCGAAGCCGACATAGTCGCCGGTGATCGTCTGGTGAAAGATCGAGATCGGCAGATGCACGGGATCGAGCTTGACGAATTTTTCGGCTGGCATCGTCTTGCCGCGCGCGACGCCGGCGATGTCGGGGACCGCGCAGTCGATCTCTTCGATGCGGTGCTGGCGCAGCCAATGGCGCAGGGTCTCGGGTGTCGAGCCGACGCCGAATTCGCCGTCCTCGCTGGGTGTCCCTCCGAGTGGGGCAGTCATGATGGCACCTGGGTGTTTTTTCGATTTCGAACGGCGTCGAATGAAGCGGCGTCAAATGACGGGCGCCATCCGAGCCGCCTGGGTACGTGACGCAAGGTACGTGACGCAAGGTACGTGACGCAGATGAGCGCTTCCGCCGATCGTTGTCACGTCGACTTAAGATTAGGACAGCCGGAAGGCTTAACGGAGCCCGTGCCGTCCATTTTCTATAGTCATCATAAACGAGTTCGAAGCTCAAGGCTGCCTAACGTTGCGTGCATCGACAAAATGACAGTCTTGCTATCCGGCGTGCTTGACACGCGACGGGACCTGTGCCGCTCGCCCCATGACGTAAGATTAGGCAAACGCCCATGCATTTTGCTGCGCGGACAATATTGTGCTTCGCATTTTTCCTGCGCAGAATAGTCTTCGTTTAGCAAAGGCCGTGCGACGCGGCACGACCGCTCCGTCTTGGCGGGAAGGTCGCGGGCGGGGTCGGCTAGGGCATACCAGTCCGTGGAGAAATACCGATGGTGACGTTCGGGAAAGCGGCTCGGTACGCCGCATATGCCGTTTTATCTTTTGCAACGCTGATTACCGGACCGGCCGTTCAGGCGGCGGACAAGGAAGTCAGAATCTTCAACTGGTCCGACTATATCGATCCGCAAATTCTTACTGATTTCACCAAAGAAACCGGCATCAAAGTCGTTTACGACGTTTATGACAGCAACGAAGTTTTGGAAACGAAACTGCTTGCGGGCGGCAGCGGCTACGACGTCGTCGTTCCCACCGGACCGTTTCTTTCGCGCCAGATCACGGCGGGTGTTTTCCAGAAGCTCGATAAATCCAAGCTCCCGAACCTCGCCAATATGTGGCCCGAGATCATGAAGCAGCTGGCGATTTATGATCCCGGCAACGACTACGCCATCAATTATATGTGGGGCACGACGGGCATCGGCTACAACGTCGGCAAGGTCAAGGAGCGCATGGCCGACGCGCCGGTCGATTCCTGGGACCTGATCTTCAAGCCCGAGATCCTCTCGAAATTCAAGGATTGCGGCGTGATGCTGCTCGATGCGCCGGACGATATTCTGCCGGCGGCGCTCAACTATCTGGGACTCGATCCCAACAGCGGCAAAGCGGAAGATCTGGAGAAGGCGGGGGCGCTCATGGAAAAAATACGCCCCTATGTCCAGAAATTCCATTCCTCCGAGTACATCAACGCGCTGGCGAACGGCGATATCTGCATCGCGGTCGGATATTCGGGCGACATCCTGCAGGCGCGCACACGCGCCCAGGAAGCCAAGAATGGCCAAGAGATCGGCTATTCGCTGCCCAAGCAGGGCGCGCAGATGTGGTTCGACGAAATGGCCATTCCGGCGGACGCGAAGCACCCTGAAGAGGCGCTCGTGTTTCTGAACTACATGATGCGGCCGGATGTGATCGCGAAGGCTTCGAACTACGTGTCCTACGCGAACGGAAATCTGGCGTCACAAAAGCTCATCGACGAAACGATCACTTCGGATAAATCCATCTATCCCGATCCCGAAGGGATGAAGCGGCTGTTCGTCAAAACGGCCTACGATCCAAAGACGCAGCGGCTCGTCACGCGAACCTGGACGAAGGTCGTGACAGGACAATAACAGGTCGGAGAATGCGGGGCTCGATCGGTGATCGGGCCCTTTTCGATAGCACTGGGATTTCTCCAGCGCGCCAGTAAGCTCAGCCCAAAAGGAATTCGTCATGGCGGTCGGGACAGTCGGTGAGGCGAAGCAAGCAGGCGCCACGCCGCAGCGCGCCGGTCCGCGCACGGCGGCCCCGCAATCGGGCTTCGCGCCCTGGAAAGATCCCTCCAAGTCGCCGATCGTCCGCTTTGAAAACGTAACCAAGAAATTCGACGACTTCGTCGCCGTCAAGAATGTGACGCTCGATATTTACGAACGTGAGTTCTTCGCGCTGCTCGGGCCGTCCGGTTGCGGTAAGAGCACATTGCTTCGCATGCTCGCGGGATTCGAGAAACCGACGGACGGGCGCACCATCGTCGCCGGCCAGGACATCACGGACCTTCCGCCCTACGAGCGTCCGGTCAACATGATGTTTCAATCCTACGCCCTTTTTCCGCATATGACAGTTGAAGGAAACATCGGCTTCGGCCTTCGCCAGGAGGGCATGGCGAAAGACAAAATCGCTGAGCGCGTCGATGAAGCGATGGCGATGCTGGAGTTGCGTCCCTTCGCCAAGCGTAAGCCGAACCAGCTTTCAGGCGGCCAGCAGCAACGCGTCGCGCTGGCACGCGCCATCGCCAAGAAACCGCGCATCGTCCTGCTCGACGAGCCTTTGGGCGCGCTCGACAAGAAGCTTCGCCAGCAGGCGCAGTTCGAGCTGATGCGCATTCAGGAAACGACGGGCACGACTTTCATCATCGTGACGCACGACCAGGAAGAAGCGATGACGGTCGCAAGCCGGATCGCCGTCATGGACAAGGGCGATCTGGTGCAGGTCGCGACGCCGGGCGATATCTACGAAAATCCGAAGACACGCTATATCGCGGGCTTCATCGGCGACGTGAACGTGTTTGAGGGTAAGGTTTCCGCCGCATCCGAGGGCTGCATCGAGATCGACGCCAACGACGGATACAAATTCAAGACGCGAAGCTCCGAACCGGTCACCGTCGGACAGGAAGTGTGGCTGGCGCTCCGGCCCGAGAAAATCCGCATCGCGCACGACCAGCCTGCTAGCCCGGTCAACGCCATTCCGGGGAAGGTTGAGGACATCGGCTACCTTGGGTCGATCTCGCATTATCATGTGCACACCGCCGCCGGTGAACGCGTGACTGCGCTCCGCGCGAATGCCGCGCACGCCGTCGAACGCACGATCAACTGGGAAGAGAACGTGTGGCTCGACTGGCCGGTCGATGCGGGCGTGGTTCTGACCCGGTAGGAGTTTCAAATGGCAAGCCCGAACTCCTCCAACCTCAGGCGCTGGTATGTGATCGCAGCGCCGTACTTCTGGTTGTTCCTGTTTTTCCTCGTTCCATTCTTCATCGTCTTCAAGCTGTCGCTGTCGGACGCGGCCATCGCCATTCCGCCCTATACGCCGACGTTCAACTGGCACGATGGAATTAGCGGCTTTCTCTCGAAGCTCGATTTCGAGAACTACAAGTTCATTTTCAGCGACCCGCTTTACGTCAATGCCTATTGGTCGAGCCTCAAGATTGCGGCGGTCGCGACGTTTCTGACGCTGCTTGTCGCCTATCCGATCGCCTATGGCATGGCGCGGGCTCCGAAGGCGTGGCAGCCGACGCTGATGATGCTCGTCATCCTGCCGTTCTGGACTTCGTTCCTGATCCGCATCTACGCCTGGATCGGCATCCTGAAGAAGGAAGGGCTGCTCAACCTGTTCCTGATGAACTTCGGCATCATCAACGAGCCGCTGACTATTCTGAACACCACAACGGCCGTCTACATCGGCATCGTCTACTCGTATCTGCCGTTCATGATTTTGCCCCTCTATGCAAGTCTCGAAAAAATCAGCCCGACACTCATCGAAGCGGCGGAGGATCTCGGCTCGCGACCGTGGAAGGCATTCTGGCAGGTGACGTTTCCGCTGTCGCTGCCGGGCGTGCTCGCGGGCAGCCTTCTGGTCTTCATTCCGGCGGTCGGCGAGTTCGTCATTCCCGATCTTCTCGGCGGATCGGAAACGCTGATGATCGGGAAGACGCTGTGGAACGAGTTCTTCAACAATCGTGACTGGCCGCTCTCCTCAGCGGTTGCCGTGGTGCTCTTGCTGGTTTTGATCTTGCCGATCGTGTTCTTCCAGCGCCAGCAACAGAACGAACGGGAGGCGGGACGATGAGAAGCCGGTTTTCTTGGTTCAACGCGACGTCACTGACGCTCGGCTTCGCGTTCCTCTATATCCCGATCCTGCTGCTCGTCATCTACAGCTTCAACGAGTCGAAGCTGGTGACGGTATGGGGCGGCTGGTCGACGAAATGGTACGCTTCGCTCCTGGATAACACGGCGCTGAAGGAAGCTGCGTGGGTGACGATCCGCGTCGCGTTTCTTTCGGCAACAGTTGCGACCGTGCTCGGCACGCTGGCCGCGATCACGCTCGTCCGCATGGGGCGCTTTCGGGGACGAACGCTCTTTTCGGGCATGATTTTCGCGCCGCTGGTCATGCCCGAAGTGATCACCGGCCTGTCGCTGCTTCTGCTGTTCGTCGCCCTCAACATCGATCGCGGCTTCTGGACCATCACGCTGGCGCACATCACCTTCACGATGTGTTACGCGGCCGTCGTCGTTCAAGCTCGCTTGCAGGATTTCGATAAGTCGGTCGAGGAAGCGGCGATGGATCTCGGCGCGACGCCGTTCAACACGTTCTTCCAGGTGACGCTGCCGATCATCGCGCCTTCGGTCATTTCGGCATGGCTGCTGTCGTTTACGCTGTCGCTCGACGATCTCGTGGTCGCGAGCTTCACGACCGGGCCGGGCGCGACTACGTTGCCGATGAAAATCTACAGTCAGGTGCGGCTCGGCGTGACGCCCGAGATCAACGCGATTTCGACGATCCTCATCGGCATTGTGACGGTCGGTGTGCTTGCCGCCGCCTATTTCACGAAGCGGCAGTCGGAGCGCCAAGAGCGCGAGCGGCGCATCGCCTTTGGAGCGTCGGACTGATGGCTTGTCATAATCGGTCAGCACGATTTGTGCTTCCGCGCGAAGCAGGCTAATCGTGCTGGCCGTGACGTCTCAAGACCATATCCAATCCTATTACGCGGCGACCGTGAATGACCGGACGCGCTATCCGGCGCTCGAAGGCACGGTCAAGGCCGACGTGTGCGTCGTCGGCGGCGGTTTCTCCGGGGTCGCCACAGCTCTGACGATGGCTGAGCGCGGGCGTTCCGTCGTGCTGCTCGAAGCCAATCGCATCGGATGGGGCGCATCGGGCCGCAATGGCGGACAGATGATCGGCGGCATCAGCGGTGAAGCGACGATCGAGCGTCAACTCGGCAAAGCGGGCGCCAAGCTTGTGCGCGACATCCGCTATCGTGGCCACGACATCATCGAAGGGCGGGTCGCGAAATATGGAATCGCCTGCGATCTGAAGCATGGCTGGATGGAAGTTGCGGCGCGGCCGAGGCACATGGCGGCATTGCGCGCGCATTTCGACGAGCGCGTCAGCGAAGGCGAAGGTGACCACCTCGAACTCGTGGAGTCTGAAGACCTGCGCCGCGTGCTTGGCACCTCCGTCTATCACGGTGGCTTCATCGATCGTCGCAGCGGTCACCTGCACGGACTTAATCTCTGTCTCGGAGAGGCCCGCGCCGCGGCGGACCTCGGCGTCAAGATTTTTGAAGACAGCCAGGTTGTGGCGCTCGAAGGCGGCGCGAAGCCGTGGGTGAAGACGGAGCGCGGGCGCGTTGAAGCGGGCACCGTCGTCATCGGCGGAGAAATCTTCGACCGGTTCGGTCACGAGCGGCTCAAGGGGCTGATGCTGCCGACGGGGAGCTACATCATCGCCACCGAGCCGTTGAGCGAGGCCGTCGTGGCCGAGATCAATCCGCAAGACCTCGCCGTTTGCGACAGCAATGTCGTGCTCGATTATTATCGCTTGTCAGCGGATCGCCGGATGCTGTTCGGCGGCCGGTGCAACTATTCGAACCGCGATCCAGAAGACATCGGCGCGTCGATGCGGCCACGCATGGTCGAGATTTTTCCGCAGCTCAGACACTCGAAGATCGACTTCGCCTGGGGCGGACGGATCGCGATCGTCATGAACCGCGTGCCGGTGATCGAGCACCTTGAGCCGAACCTTTACGTTCTGCAAGGCTATTCGGGCCACGGCGTCAACGCGACCCACATCGCGGCGGAAATCGTTTCGGATGCCATTTGCGGCGTGACCGAAAAGTTTGATCTTTTCGACCGTATCCAGCATACGCGCTTGCCGCTGAGCGATCTGTTCGGCAATCAGATGCTTGCGCTTGGAATGCTTTATTACCGCCTGCGCGATCTGTTTTAGGCTGAAGGCGGCCGCTTATCCCTCGCGATAGAAGCGTGCATTGGACTTTGAGCCGATCGCGCGTGAATGCTTGGTGATAGCGCCGTGGATGGCCGCCTGCGCGGCCATGGCGTGAGAGTGAGCAGATACGCTTCCACGCATTCACAGCATGGCGAGAGATGATGGGCCAGCAACCATCCCTCAACGTCATGGCCGCGAAGGCGGCCATCCACGCCGATAGCGACGGTGCATTTTGGGGACCGATTACCAGCGCAGATAACGCGACCCGATCATCGCGCCGAGAACGGCCATGAGAACGAAACCGACAGGATACCATAGCGCCACGAACAGCGGGCTGTCGTCGGCGCAGTGACTGGCATAGAGCGTCGCTGCAATGCCCGCCGACAGGATGCCGCCGACGGCGCCAGCGACCGTCGGGTTCGCCGGAGCCCCGCACTTCAAGGCGTAGAGCACCGCCGCGAAGGGCGCCAGCGACAGCAGCGGAATCGTAATCATGCAGTAGAATGAGTTATGGCCGATCATGCGCGCGTGCCAGTCGTCGGCCGGAACCGACATCAGTTCGAGCGCAATTCCGCCGATCAGCAGTACCGGCCCAAGAGCCAGCCACCACAAGCGGTTGTCGATCTTGAAATCAGGGCGCGATAACCCGCGAACAAGCAGGAACGCAGGAACGGCAAGGCTCAGCGTCACGGCAAATTTGAAAAGGAAGCGGATTGACGTCGACGCAGCTTGCGCAAAATCGGGGCGCATTCCGAGGGTCGCGAGGAAGGCTGCGAGCGACAGCAACGCCCCGATGCCGACTGCGACGGCTAGCGTCCGCGCAATCGGCTGCTCGACGCTTTTTGCGTCGGCCGCGAGGGCATTGATGAGATCGTCAGTCTTCATTGCGTCTTCTCTTGATAGGTATCAGCGAGTGCCTTCAGGCTACGATGCAGCGCGACGCGGACGGCAACCTCCGTCATCCCCAAGCGATCCGCGACGTCCCGCGCCGAATGCCCGTCAATGCTGATCGACTGCACGATGTCGCGGTTGCGTTCCGACAGGCCGTTCAAAATGCGTGCGACATCCTGGGCGTCGATCGAAGCCTGTTGATCCTCGCCCTCGATGTCGAATTGCGTCAGGTCGATCGTCACTTCGGGGCGGCGGCCGCGACGGCGGAGATCGTCGATCATCTTGTTGCGTGCGATGGCAAGAACCCACGGACCCAGCGGCATCGCAGGGTCCCAGGTGTGCCGCTTCAGATGGATCGCCAGCAATACGTCCTGCACCACATCCTCGACATCGTCGCGCGGCACGCCGACGCCGGCAAAGCCCCGCCGCATGACGCCTCTCAAAAAGCGCGAAAGCTCCCCGAGCAGCTTGCGGTACGCTGCTTCATCGCCCGCAATCGCGGCGCGCATCAGCTCCGACCATTCCGCGTCTCGAGCCTTTCGGTCCAAAGTCTCGCCTTTTTAAGTTTCGTTGGGGTGCGTGCAAACGTTACAGCGGCTTTGTCTATTCAGCAGTCCGGGCCTAGGCGTCCGCCGCATATGGCAGCGAGCTGCCTCGGTCCGCAAGGGGAGGCCGCGACGGATTACGTTGCCGGAAGCCAGAGCCAGAGGATGCCCACATAGGTCAGCCCATGCAGAAACTGGTCGAAGCCAAGCGCGCACCAGTATTGGCGGTCGGCGAACTTCCAGCCGTAGTGGCGGACGATCTGCTCCTTCAGCCAATCGATGTGGTAATGAACCGCGAATTCACCTGCAAGCAATGCGACCGCAAGTCCGGCGCCGCCGCCGGGAAACAGGATAAAAACCGGCGCCGTCAACATGATATGCAGCAAGGCATGAAGCAGGCCGCCGGGCGCGCCGTAGATCGCTTTCTGGCGATAGATCAGCGGCGTCTGCAGACAGAAATCCGCGACGGCATGCTTGGCCAGCAGGTACGTTATGGCGGCGAGCGCCGCATGCGCAGGTGACATGGACATCCAGTGCTGAAGCGGCCTGGCTTTCTTAGTCTTTACGAAATGCTCGGTTCCGGAAGAAGATCAGGCGGCGTCTTTTTTTCACCGGCTCATGGTTAGCGAAGCAGGTCGCCGCGGGCTGTCACGCAAGGAACAGGCGGCTGGATTTCAGGACAGGGCGGCGCTTTTCGTTCTGAAGGAGCGTCCTGAGAAAATAAGGCCGTTCCGAGCTTTGGCTAGTCGCCCGGAACGGCCTGTCTCTTGTGCACGCTTTCTCGTGGCGTCAGTTGACGCGCTGCACCTCGACGAGATTGTCGGAGAATGTCGGGGCACGGCCGAGGCCGCACCACGCATCGGATGAGATGCAGTTGACCGATCCGTCGGAGCGGTTGAGCGAGCGCCAATAGCCGAGCGTCGCGACCACGACGCCGTTCGGCACGTCTTCAGTGACGTGCGCAAGGCCCTCGAAGTCGCCGCGGTCGTTATAGACGCGCACCGGATCGCCTTCGCGGATCGACCGCCGCGTCGCGTCGCCGGGCGAGATCAATACGAACTGATCACCTTGAGCTTTGATCTTGTGCGGCTCGTTCGCATAGCACGAGTTGAGAAACGCGTGGCTCTTCGGCGAGATGATATTCAGCGAGTAGAGCTTGGCGCGTTCGGGATTGGTCTCGGGCCGCTCGCGCGCCGGGACGAAACCCGGCAACGGATCGACCGGCTCGCCGGACTGCTCGCCATCGTACATCGCGCGGAACGGACCCGCGACGAAATTCTTGGCGTCGTGCAACAGAAACTCGACCTTACCCGAGGGCGTCGGGAAGTTGCCCTCGGCGTGCGGGGTCCGCGTATCGGCATCACCGACGTTGATTCTATAAAAGCCGTGCGTCCTGAAATACTCCATATCGATGCCGCCCATCTTGGGGTCGGACCAGTTGATGTATTCCGCGCAAAGCTCGCTATCGGTCATTTTGAAAACGGGATCGTCGAACCCCATTTCCTTTGCGAGCAGGCGCCACACCTCGCTCGTCGGCTTGCATTCGCCGGGAGGCTCGACCGCCTTCTGATTGTAGGTCAGATAGAAATGACCCCACGACCACATCATGTCTTCGGCTTCGCCAGCCATCGCGGCGGGGAGGACGATGTCGGCGTATTTCGCGGTGTCGGTCAAGAAGTGCTCGGCGACGACCGTGAACAGGTCCTCGCGCTGCAGACCATGGACGATCTTGTTGGTCTCGGGCGCCTGCGAAACCGGGTTCGTGCAGAACACGAACAGGCTCTTGATCGGCGGATCGAGCGGCATTTCGCCGGTCAGCGCCGCGCCAAGCTTCAGGTTGTTGACGACACGCGTGCCGGGCTTGATCCAATCGGGACGGGCGGCCTTCGCCCAGTCGATCGGAAAATCCCAGAGCGGCATTTGCAATAGGCCGCCGCCGACGTGTCGCCACGAGCCGACGAGTGCGGGGAGGCAGCAAGCGGCGCGGATCGCTTGGCCGCCGCCGATGCTTCTTTCCAATGCGACGCCGAGGCGGATGACCGATGGCTGCGCCGTCGCGAACTCGCGCGCGAATTTGGCGATGTCGGCCGCCTTTACGCCGGTGACTTTCTCGACGTATTCGGGCGTGAATTCGGCAGCGCGTTCTTTAAGCTCCGGATAGCCGTAGGTGTACTTGTCGACGTAGTCCTGATCGACGAGCCCTTGCGCGATGATCGAATTGATGAAGCCCATCGCCAGCGCGCCGTCGGTGCCGGGTCGCGGGCAGATATGCCAATCACCGGCCTTGGCCGTGCGCGAGCGATAGGAGTCGATGACGACGATCTTAGCGCCACGCTTTTGCGCTTCAAGAACGAACGGCCAATGATGCAGGTTGGTCGAAATCGAGTTGCACGCCCAGATCACGATATATTTCGAATGGACGAAGCTTTCTGGATCGACCGCGCCGGTCGGCCCGACCGTCAGAAGCCATGCCGTCGACGATCCGGAAGCGCAGAATGTCTTCTCATTGACGGTCGATCCGAGCTTATTGAAAAATGGATCGCCGGAATTAATGCCCTGTACCAGACCCATATTGCCCAGGTAGCTGTAGGGCATAATCGCCTGGCTGCCGTATTCGGCGATGATTGAACGCCAGCGCTGGCCGATCTCGGAAATCGCTTCGTCCCAGGTGATGCGCTCGAACCGTTTCGAGCCCTTGGGGCCGGAACGTTTGAGCGGGTATGTCAGCCGGTCCGGATTGGCGTGATGATCGTGAAAATCCTTGAGCTTGACGCAGAGGCCACCGCGCGTCATCGGATGTTCTTTGTTGCCACGAACATAAGAAAGCCGGCCGTCGACGACTTCATAGATCATCGAGCACGTGTCGGGGCAGTCGTGCGGACATGCCCCGAAGAAAGTTTCGCGTTTCAGTTGTTCGTTCATGTTTCCTCCCGCTTTTTCGGCCGCCCCTTTGGGGGTCTTTTACGCATTTTGCATGCGCCAATTTGGCACTAGAGTCTGCCAAGCCCAAGCAAAATCGATATTTCGTTCGGCCTTTCGCGCTGCCACATAAAGCTTGAGAAAGCTCTCCCAATTTGCTGATTTTCTATGACAATCTATGATTCAGTCGAATGTCGCAGCGTCATCGGCCAGGGTAACGGTATGTCAGGAGTGGTCCGTTCGTGACGAAAGCACTTTTTCCTGACCGACGCGTTCTCTGGATGCCGCTCGGAGATTGGCGGCCGTCTTCGGTTGCCGCCGCGCATTGCTGCGCCGCGATGGTGAAGGCGCTCGAATTCGAATGCGAGCAGCACATCGATCCGTTCGAATGTGCGGATTCCCTGATCGTCTATAATGAAGTGATGGACGAATACGGTCTCGTCATCCACGACGGTAGCGCGTCGTACCTTCTGATCGATCACTGTCCCTGGTGTGGAACGCGATTGCCGGAGAGCGCTCGCGACAGGTGGTTCGACGCGGTCGATGCGCTGGACCTCGCGGAAGGCGTCGATCCGCCGGCGAAATATCTTTCGGGCCAATGGCGGCGCGCTTAGGAAAATACCGTGGCTTTTCCAGCTGGTCAGGGTACGTCCGGCGCCGAGCAGCAATCGTCGTAGATGTGGTCCTGGCCGTGCGCGTCGCGGAGGCGCGTGCGTCCCGAAGGATCGACGGCCGCATAGGATTCCAATGGCACCTTGCCGTGCGCGCCGGGCAGATCGAGCACGTAAGTCGGAAGTGCAAGTCCTGAGAGCCGAGCACGCAATTCGCGCATCAGCGCTTGTCCTTCAGCAATCGTGGTGCGGAAGTGCGCGGTGCCGGGCGCGAGGTCTCCGTGGTGGAGGTAATAGGGCTTCACACGCAGTTCGACGAGGGCGCGCATCAGAGCTTCGAGCGTGTCGGCGTCATCGTTGACGCCCCGCAGCAACACCGTCTGGCTGACGAGCGGAATGCCCGCGTCAATGAGCTTTGCAATGGCGGCGCGTGCGGATGCCGTCAATTCACGCGCATGGTTGGTATGGAGGCCTACGAAGACGGTCTTGGTCGTCGACTTGAGGGCCGCGACCAGTTCATCCGTCACGCGATCGGGATCGACGACGGGAACGCGCGTATGCCAGCGCAGGATTTTCACGTGCCGAATGCTGGTCAGCGTATCGGTTATTTCACGGATACGGCGCGGCGACAGAATAAGCGGATCGCCGCCGGTCAGGATCACTTCCCAGATGGCGGGCGTGGCGCGGATGTAGGCGAGAGCAGCGGTGAGATCATCAGCAGACAGCGTTTCGCCGTTGTCTGGTCCGACCATCTCACGGCGGAAGCAGAAGCGGCAGTAGACCGGGCAGACGCTCGCGATCTTCAGCAGGACGCGATCGGGGTAGCGGTGGACGATGCCCGGCGCTGGGCTCTTGATGCGATCGCCGATCGGGTCGGCGCGTTCCGCAGCGTGTGTCTCAAGCTCGCGCGCATCCGGCAGGAATTGCCGCGCTATGGGATCGTTTGGATCCGTTCGGTCAATGAGGGCGGCGACGGCGGAGGTTACGGCAATGGCGTAGCGCGCGCCAACCTTGTCCAAGGCAGCGCGCGCGGATTGCGGCGCCAGGTCCGCCGCAATCAGGTCATCGACCGACGTCAGTTTTTTTTGCAGGCGCGTCATCGCTTGGGCTGTCGTTCGGGCCAATGGTCGGTGTCGTGATCCGGGTGCTGGTAAGACACCAAGTCTTTCAAGAAGGGGACGGCGTTCGTATCCGCCAGCGTGTGGTGCGCGGGAAGACTCGCGATCGCATCGACGTAAGGCAGCTTGCCTTCGATGCCCCACTGCAATTTCGGCGCGATCTCGCCCGGATGATCGAATGCGCCGATCGCCAGCGCGACGCCGTCAGGCGCTTCATACGTCAACGGCGTGCCGCATTCGGCGCAGAAGCCGCGACTGACGAAATTCGATGAGCGGAAGGTCTTCGGCGTACCCCGTGTCCAGATGAGTTGCGCGTCGCGCACCGAAACCAGAGGCGCGTAAAAATTGCCGAAGGCCTTCTGGCACATCCGGCAATGGCAGATGGACGCATCGTCTAAAAGTCCTTCGACGCGAAAACGCACTGCGCCGCATTGGCATCCGCCGGAATGCGTTTCGTTGGCCATTTTGTCTCCCTGTCCCCATTCGCCTGCGCTCGAATGGGAGAAGGTTAGGGTGAGGGAATGTGGATCGTTGCGTTTACTTGCCTGCTTCCTGCAGCGGCGTCCAGATGACCTGTTCGATCCGCTCTGCACCCGTCGCAAGCATCACCAGCCGGTCGAACCCGAGAGCGCAGCCGGAGGACGGAGGCATTGCCGCGAGCGCGCTCAGGAAATCCTCGTCGATGGGATAACGCTCTCCGTAAATGCGGGACTTGTCGGCCATCCACGCCTCGAAGCGGCGGCGCTGTTCACCAGCATCGGTCAATTCGCCAAATCCGTTCGCGAGTTCGACGCCGCAAACGTATAGCTCGAAGCGTTCGGCAACCGCGGCATTGTGCACGGTCGGTCGTGCCAGCGCGGCCTCCGTAATCGGGTATTCGCACAGGATCTCCGGCCGGTAGACTCCAAGCCCCGGCTCGATTTTCTCGACGAGGACCTTGCTGAAAATATCCGACCAGGTTTCGTCCGCGCCAATCCGAATGCCTTGCGCTTGCGCGAGCGCCGCAAGTTTATCGCGATCGACCGACGACGAGGTCATCGTCTCGTGTAGCGGGATATCCGCGAACTGCCCGAAGGCCTGATAGAGCGTCGTCCAGTCGTAGCCCTTCGTAATATCGCACGGCTTGCCGCGATACGACCATTGCATCCGATCGCAGGTGCGGGCGGCGATATCCAAAATTGACGCGCAGTCCTCCCACAGCGTCTCGTAATTCTCGCCCGCGCGATACCATTCGAGCATGGTGAATTCCGGCGCGTGCAGCCTGCCGTGCTCGCGATTGCGGAAGACGGGGGCGAACGCGAAGATCTTGGTCTCTCCGGCTGCGAGAAGTTTCTTCATCGCGAACTCGGGCGAGGTATGGAGATAGAGGTCCCGGCGCGATAGATCGGTGCCGACGAGTTCGGTCCGGAAGGCGTGCAGATGCGTCTCGTTGCCGGGAGAGATCTGCAGGCATCCAGGCTCGACTTCGAGAAAACCTTGTGAAGCGAACCAATCCCTTAACGCTGTCTTGATGCGCCCTCGGGCCACAAGAAAGGGCCGGCGATCCGAATGCCGGTCGGGATTCCACCAGGGCGACGCTTGGGACATGGCTGAAAAATGGGCTTTCGCGGTGCCGTTGCCGCACTTGGCGGCAGAAAGGTAAGCAGGTAAGACGACGCGACAGATTCCCCGAAGGGGTTGCCGCCGACCGGCCGCCAATGCGGCGAACGCGGCTTTTTTTGAATTTGAGAACGGAGACGTTAGGTGGTCAAGGTTATTGCAAGCTCGGTCCGCAAAGGCAATGTGCTCGATCTCGACGGAAAGCTTGCCGTCGTCATGCACGCGGAAAACATCCATCCCGGCAAAGGAACGCCCGTCACGCATCTCGAAATGCGCCGCATCGCCGATGGCGTGAAGGTGACCGAGCGCTACCGGACGACCGATCAGGTCGAGCGCGCCTACCTCGACGAAAAAGACTTCAATTATCTTTATGAAGACGACATGGGGTTCAATTTCATGCACCCCGAAACCTTCGATCAGATCACGATCTCGAAGGACGTCGTCGGCGACCAGGGGCAATGGCTGCAGGACGGCATGACGTGTCTCGTCGCCCTGCATGAAGGCAACCCGATCTCGATCGAGCTGCCGGCGCGCGTCACGCTCGAAATCATCGAAGCCGACCCGGTCGTGAAGGGCCAGACGGCATCGTCGTCCTATAAACCGGCGAAGCTTTCGAACGGCGCCCGCGTGATGGTGCCGCCGCATATCGGCACGGGCACGCGCGTCGTGGTGATGACGGTCGACGGCTCCTATGTCGAGCGCGCCAAGGACTGATCGGGTTCATCTCGGTCGCACCGCGCAAGCTCACGCGCGGCGCGCGATGGTCAGATGTCGAGCTTTAACACTTTCACGGGCGTTCCCGCCGGTTGCGCGGGGGCGTCGACAGGAACGACGATCAGGCAGTCGGCGTGCTGCAGGGCCGTGATCAGGCCGCTGTCCTGGTTCTTGAACGGCACGGCGCTCGGCGGCGCGGTGGTATGATCGAGACGAGCGCGCATGTAGTGCTCGCGCGGGCCGTTCGCCGGAAGGGCATCGCCAAGCACGGCGTCGATCGCCTCGAGCGGAACATCGCGGCCGAGCAAGCGCCCGAGCAGCGGAACGAGAAACACGCGCGAGCAAATCAGCGAAGCCACTGGATTGCCTGGCAGTCCGAGGCAATGCTGCTGCTTTCCGCCAGCTGTCCGTGATCCGAAGAACAGCGGTTTGCCTGGCCGCATCGCGATCTTATAGAACGCGAGCTTGGCTCCGGCTTTTTCGAGCGCCGGGCGAACGAGATCGTAGTCGCCGACGGATGCGCCGCCGATCGTCACCAGGATATCGGCATCCTCGGCGCGGCCGATGGCTTCGGCGAGGGAGCTGAGCGTATCGCGTGCGATGCCGAGCAGACGTGCTTCGCCGCCCGCGGCTTCGACCACGGCCGCGAGGCCGAAAGAGTTTGAAGCGGAAATCTGTCCCGGTCCGAGCGGCGTTCCCGGCTCGACGAGTTCGTCGCCGGTCGCAAGTAGCGCGACGACGGGTTTGCGCACGACGGGGAGCGTGCCGTGTCCTGCCGCCGCCGCAAGAAGAATGTCGCGCGCTGTCAGGCGCTGGCCTTTTTCGAAGAGCGAACGGCCTTTGGTGAAGTCCTGGCCTTTCGGACGGACGTTATCGTCGCGATCGGCGGGTTCGCGGAAGGTGATGTCGGTGCCGTCGGCGATCACGTCTTCCTGGATGACGACGGCGTCAGCCCCTTCGGGCAATGCCGCACCGGTGAAGATGCGCACCGTGTGACCGCGTTCGACTTTTCCGGGAAACGGCTGGCCGGCGCCGGCTTCGCCGATCAATTTCAGCGTGACATTCGCCTTGGCGACGTCCTCGGCGCGCACCGCATATCCGTCCATCGCGGAAGCGTCGAACGGCGGGTTGTCGACGCGCGCCTCGACGGGATGCGCAATCGTGCGTCCGAGCGCTTGACGAAGGGAGACGTTTTCCGTTTCGAGGGTATTTGCTGTTTCGAGAATGTGCTTCAGCGCTTCGGCGACGGGAAGCAACGCCATGTCGTCAACGTCCTTTGGGTCGTGCGGGAGCTTTGAACGGTCCCGATTTTCCACCCGTCTTTTCGACGAGCCGTATGTCTTCGATGGTCATCGTTTTGTCGGCCGCTTTCAGCATGTCGTAAAGCGTCAGACATGCGACCGATACGCCCGTCAGCGCTTCCATCTCGACGCCGGTCGGGCCTGAGACCTTGACCTCGGTCAAGACGCGGATGCCGGGCGGCGATGTTGAAAATTCGAACTCGAGCGTCGCCTTGGTGATTGCGAGCGGATGGCAGAGCGGAATCAGCTCGTGCGTTTTCTTGGCGGCCATGATGCCAGCGATCCGCGCCGCGCCGATGACGTCGCCTTTTTTCGCCTCGCCCGTTTCGACGAGGGCGAGCGTTTCGGGCTGCATGCGGATGAAGCCCTCGGCGACGGCACGGCGATCCGTCGCGGCTTTATCCGACACGTCGACCATGCGGGCTTCGCCCTTGTCGCCGATATGGGAAAGCTTGCTCATGGCGAAGCCGCGCCGCCGCCGAGCAAGGTTTTCGTCGCCGCCGTCACGTCGGCCTGGCGCATGAGACTTTCACCGACGAGATATGTGTGGACGTGCGCCTTCGCGAGGCGTGCGATATCGGCGGGCGTGAAGATGCCGCTTTCACCGACGACGATGCGATCCTTCGGAATTTTCGGTGCGAGTTGTTCCGTTGTTTCAAGGCTCACCTCGAAGGTCTTGAGATTGCGATTGTTGATGCCGATCAGGCGGCAATCGAGTTTCAGCGCGCGGTCGAGTTCTTCGGCGTTGTGCACTTCCGCGATGGCGTCCATGTCCCAATCCTTCGCAGCGGTTGCGAGGTCGCGCGCTATCGCGTCGTCGACTTCGGCGAGGATGATCAGGATGCAATCGGCGCCCCAGGCGCGGGCCTCCGCGACCTGATAGGTGTCGATCATGAAGTCCTTGCGCAGCACCGGCAGGTGCGTTGCCGCCCGCGCGGCGGTCAGGAAATCAGGTGCGCCCTGGAACGACGGCCGGTCGGTCAGGATCGACAGGCAAGCCGCGCCGCCCGCTTCATAAGCCTTGGCGAGCGTCGGCGGATCGAAGTCGGCGCGGATCAGCCCTTTCGACGGCGAGGCCTTCTTGATTTCGGCGATGAGCGCGGGCTTTTTGGCTTTTAGTTTCGCTTCGATCGCGCCTGCGAACGGACGCACGCGTGGCGCGGATCGTGCGTACTCGGAAATGACGCGCAGCGGTTTGAGGGTCTTGGCGCGGGCCACTTCTTTGCGCTTGTAGGCGGTGATTTTCTCGAGGATGTCAGCCATCGGTCACACCGTATCGTTGGTGACGGCGACGAGACGGTCAAGTGCCTGCGCCGCGCGGCCGCTATCGATGGACGCGGCGGCCTTTGCGATGCCGTCCGGCAATCCGTCGGCTTTTCCGGCGACGATCAAGGCGGCGGCCGTGTTCAGAAGAACGATGTCGCGATAAGGACCCGGCTCGCCTTGCAACAGCGTGCGGATTGCCGTTGCGTTCGTTGCCGCGTCGCCGCCCTTGAGCGCGGCGATGTCGCTGCGCGCCAGCCCTGCGTCCTCCGGCGTCAGGTCGAACGCGAAAATATCGCCGCGCTTCAGCTCCGCGACGTGCGTGACGCCGGTCGTCGTCAACTCGTCCATACCGTCAGCGCCATGCACGATCCAGGCATGTTCGGAGCCCAGTTTGCGAAGCACTTCGGCAAGAGGCCGAACGAGCTTCTTATCGTAGACGCCGAGGATCTGGCGCGTGACCTCGGCCGGATTGCACAGCGGTCCGAGGAGGTTGAGGATCGTGCGCAGACCGAGGTCGGCGCGAACCGGAGCCCAGGCTTTCATCGCGGGATGATAAAGCGGCGCCCACAAAAATCCGACGCCTGCGTCCGCAATCGCACGCGAGACGATGACCGGCGGCACGTCGAGCTTGACGCCGAGCGCCGCGAGAACATCGGATGCTCCGGAAAGCGATGTCACGGCCCGGTTGCCATGCTTGGCGACGATCGCGCCCGCACCGGCCGCGACGAGCGCTGCCGCGGTCGATACATTGTAGGTCCCGCGGCTATCGCCGCCGGTGCCGACGATGTCGATCGATCCGGGCGGCGCATCGACCGTCGTCATGCGGCTGCGCATGAATTTGGCGGCGCCAGTGATTTCTTCCGTCGTCTCTCCGCGCAGGCGAAGACCCATCAGGAACGCACCCATTGCGACCGGCGGCGCGATGCCAGACATCAGCAGATCGAAAGCGTCCTGGATGCCATCCTCGCCCAGCGTCTCGCCGTCGGCGATGCGGTTCATCAGGCGTTTCAGCTCGCGTGCCGGATTCGCGACGGCTGTCATGTCGGGCGCTGTGGTCACGGGTTATGCCGCCTTCCGGCTTTTCGGCGTGAAGCCTGCAAGCAGCAAGAAGTTTGCAAGCAGCGCGTGGCCCTGCTCGGATGCGATACTCTCGGGGTGGAACTGCACGCCGTGCACGGGATGCGTCTTGTGCTGCAATCCCATGATGATGCCATCGTCGGTTTCGGCGGTCACCTCGAGGCAATCGGGCAGCGTCGCGCGATCGACAATCAGCGAGTGATAGCGGGTGATATTGAATGTCTTCGGCAAGCCCTTGAAGATGCCTTCGCCGGTATTTCTGATCGTCGAGAGCTTGCCGTGCATCGGCACAGGCGCGCGCACGACTTTGCCGCCATAAGCCTGTCCGATGGCCTGATGGCCGAGGCAGACGCCGAGTAGCGGAATCGCCGGACCGGCCTTTTTGATGAGATCGAGACAAACTCCGGCTTCGTTCGGCGTGCACGGTCCGGGCGAAAGCACGATCGCCTGCGGTTTCTTTTCGAGAACCTCTTCGGCCGACACCTTGTCGTTGCGGATCACCACGCTTTCGGCGCCAAGCTCGCCCAGGTAGTGGACGAGATTGTACGTGAAGCTGTCGTAGTTATCGATCAGAATCAGCATGTTGGCCTTTGTGCTCCGGATGGCTTCGTGCGATCCCGCAAGAGGATTTCCGACCTATCTAGCAGACACGCGGCGGGGCGCGACACAAGAATATGGTCGTCCTAAAGCGCCTCTTCAAACAAGGTTCAACCGCGATCGCGCGGGGTGATGAACCCCTCGAGGTAACCGGACGCGGGGCCGACGTCGCGCCAAGCCGTTTGCGGAAAGGTCAGGACCGCCAGGGCGGCGGTCGGAAATTTGTCTTCGAGGCGCGATATCGATTTGGCATCGCCACGTCCGGCCAGCATCAATGCAAGTTCGTGCAGGCCGGGATTGTGGCCGACGATCAGGACCGTTTTGGCGGTCGCAGGTACATGGCGTAGGCGCTCGAGAAGGGTTTCGGCGTTCGTTAGATACAACTGTTGTTCGAAGCGAACATCGTCGCGCGGCTCGCTGAGATTCGGATCGATGAGGTGCAAGGTCTCGCGCGTGCGCTTGGCCGGGGAACAGAGGATGATTTCAGGTGCGAATGGAAAATCGCGGAGCGCGTCACCCATGACGGGGGCTGCCGCGCGGCCGCGCGCGTTGAGCGGCCTGTCGAAATCCTCAAGGTCGCTGGCGTCCCAGCTCGATTTTGCATGACGAAGGAGTGCGAGGGAAAGCATTCTAATCCGGAGCTGGCGTTGCGGCGGGTCGCGCTAAGTCTACAGCACGCCGCTGGTGCCGTTAAGCGGGTAGGTCAAAGTTCGCACTGCCGCAATGAGAGGCTCGTGACAGATGGACTACGTGCTCGCACCCTTCCTCTGGCTCATTGGAGTTTTGGTTAGCATCATCTTCTGGATCGTCACGCAAGTTCTCTGGATCTTGCTGTGGCTGGTGCTTCCGCTCCTCGTCATCGCGTTCGTCGCCCTGCGGGTCAGCGAACGGGTGCTGGGGCAGGAAAAGGTGCGCGCCTGGGTGCGGGTGCGAACGCAAAAATACGGATCGCAGGCATCGAAGCGGGCGCAACGCTGGATTTTCGCGTTGGGCGTCGTGCCGGTCCGCGTGCTGTTCTGGTTCGTGCTCTATGCGATCTGGCACAGTATCGTCAGTCTGCTGTGGCGGCCGCGCTGGTCGCCGTGGCAGCGTGCGTGGGGCAGGCGCTGGCGCAAGGAACCGCAGTTGCAGCCGAAGAGCTGAGCCGGGCTCGAAGATCGTCGGCGTTAGCCGAAGACGCCGCCATTGCCGCCGAGGCCGGACGTCACGGTGCCCTTCGACGCAAAGCGCACGGCTTCCTCAGCGGCCCTGACCACGGCTTTCGCCTTATTGATGCATTCCTGCTGCTCGTTCTCGGGAATGCTGTCGTGAACAATGCCGGCGCCGGATTGCACGTGGACCACGCCGTCCTTCACGATGGCCGTTCGGAGCACGATGCAGGTATCCATCTCGCCGCCAGCGGAGAAGTATCCGACACAGCCGGCGTAAGGGCCGCGCTTGGCCTTCTCAAGCTCGGCGATGATTTCCATGGCGCGGACTTTCGGCGCGCCCGATACGGTCCCCGCCGGGAAGCCGCCCATCAGTGCGTCGATCGCGTCGTGATTTGTTTCGTCCAGCGTTCCGATGACATTCGAGACGATGTGCATGACGTGACTGTAGCGCTCGATGACGAACTGGTCGGTCACCGTGACGGTGCCCGGCGTCGCGACGCGGCCGACGTCGTTGCGGCCGAGGTCGAGCAGCATCAGATGCTCGGAGCGTTCCTTTGGGTCGGCGAGGAGCGCCGCGGCCAGCGCTTTGTCCTCGGCTTCGTTGGCGCCGCGCCGGGCCGTGCCCGCGATCGGGCGAATGGTGACCTCGCCATCGCGCACGCGCACGAGGATTTCAGGCGACGAGCCGACGAGTTGGAACGAGCCGAAATCGAGATGAAACAGAAACGGCGACGGATTGAGCCGACGCAGCGCGCGGTAAAGCGCGAACGAGGGCAGCGCGAACGGCGCCGAGAAGCGTTGCGAGAGGACGACCTGGAAGATGTCTCCAGCCTTGATGTACTCTTTCGCTTTCGCAACCATCGCCATGTATTCGGGCGCCGTCGTGTTCGACTGCGGCTCGGGAAGCGCCGCCGTCGTGGCGGCAGCGGACGAACCATGCTGCAGCGGCACGTCGAGGCTTTCGATCGCGGCCTCAAGGCGGGCGATGGCGCTTGCATAGGCGTCGTCGGCCGAGATGCCGGGAGCGGGACGCGCCGGCGTCACGAGCGTCATCTCATCCTTCACGTTGTCGAAGATGAGCATCAACGTCGGGCGAATGAGGATCGCGTCGGGCACGCCGAGCGTGTCGGGTGTCATCTCGGGCAACTGTTCGATCAAGCGAACCGTGTCGTAGCCCATGTAACCGAAGATTCCGGCGGCCATCGGCGGCAAGGCTTCGGGCAGCGTGATGGCGCTTTCGGCGAGCAGCCGGCGTAGCGACGGCAGCGGCGATTGATCGTCCGGGGCGAACGCGGCCGGGTCGGTCATCGGCGACCGGTTGATGCTGGCGGTGTCGCCGTCGGCGCGCCAGACGAGATCAGGCGAGAACCCGATGACGGAGTAGCGCCCGCGTGCCGAGCCGCCCTCGATCGACTCGAGCAGAAAGCTCATCGGTCGCCGGTCGCACAATTTCAGATATGCTGAAACCGGCGTTTCGAGATCGGCGACAAGGCGGGTCCAGACGACTTGCGCCGTGCCTTTGCCATACGCGCTCGAGAAGTCGCCGAGGCTTGGAAAAACCTCGGCGCCAGATGCGGACCCGGAACCGGACCCGGCATCGTTCGCCGACGGCGCTGACGACAATGTAGTCACGTTATCTACTCTTGATCTATTCTTGGCTGACGCCGACGGCCGAGTTCAACTCGGCCTGATTTACCGAGGCTCCGAAGCGCTTTTTCAATGCCTCGGTGTATTCGGTGAGCGATTGGTTGGCCAATTCGTCCTGCAGGCGGCGGGTCAGCTCATCGGTTTCCGTCAGCGTCGGTGCGGCGGCGGGCGTAACGTCGGCGACGCGGAATACGATTTCGGTCGTGTTGTCGCTCGCGGCCCCGTGCCCCGCTTTTCCTTTCGCCAATCCGAACGCCTGCGAAACCATCGACTGGCTGATGCCTTGCGGGATCGTCTTGCGCGTAATCGGTTCTGTTTTCTCCACCTTGCCTTTCGCCTCGGCTTCGATCGCGGTCATGGGCTCGCCGGCGTTGACTTTGTCGGTGAGCTTTTTGGCAAGCTCGTCGAGCAGGCGGTGATGCTCGGAGGACATGTAGTCCTGCTTCACGGCGTCTTTGACTTCGTCGTAGGTTTTCTGCTTCGGCGCGTCCGACGACAGGACGTTCACCCACGCGTAGCCGTCGTTGGAAAGGTCGATTGCGGAGTCGTCGCTGCTGTCGGGAGCAAACGCCCGCGCCGTGATTTTACGGACGTCGGGCGTCTCAAGGACAGGTTTGCCGTCAGGCCCCAGACCGGTCGCGTCGGTCGCGGCGATTTCCTTGAACGTGAGGTGCAACTGATCGGCGACCTCTTTCAACGTTTTGCCGGCGAGCCGCGCATCCTCGACATCGTCGCGCTTGGTCTGCAGATCGCCGTGGACTTTTTCGTTTGCGAGCTTGTCGCGTACCTGATCCTTGACGTCGGCGAGCGTTTTCGTCGTGCCAGGTTCGATCTGCGTGACGCGCACGATGACGGTCGCGAAACGTCCATCGATGACGTCTGAATACTTATCCTTCTCAATCGAGAAGGCGACGTCGGCGACTTTCGGGTCGATCAGAGCTTTTTTGTTGATGAGGCCGAGATCGACGTCGGTATCCTTGGCGCCCGCTTCCTTGGCGACATCGGCCAACGACTTCGTGCCGTCGCGCAGGGCCTTCAGCGCCGCCTCGGCCGCCGCACGATCCTTGAACGCGATCTGCTGCACGCGACGCTGCTCGGGGGTGTTATAGCTATCCTTGTCGTTGTCGTAGGCCTTGGCGATGTCCTCGTCGCTGATGGCGATGTTTTTCTTGAGATCATCGGCCGTCAACATCAGCACCTGAACCTTGCGGTATTCCGGTGTCATGTACTTGGCCTTGTCGTCCTCGTAGCGCTTCTTGAGGGTCGCCTCGTCGGGCTCCGCGACGGTCACTGCGTCGGGGTCGATCTTGACCCATTCGATGACGCGCTTCTCCTGATTGTACGCGTGCATCTCATCGAGAAGCGGCTTCGGGACAGACTGGCTTTTGATCAGGGCGCCGACGATTGCGCCGCGCAACTCATCCTTGCGGCGGAGATTGAGGAAGCCTTGCTCGCTGAGCCCGATCTGCTGCAGCAGATTTTCAAAGCCCTGCCTGCTGAATTTGCCGTCCGTCTGGAAATTCGGATCGGTCTGGATGCCTTCGGCGAGCGTCTTGTCCGAAATCGCCAAGCCGAGCTGGTCGGCGTGCGCTTCGATCGCCGCGCCGGCGATCATCTGAGCCAGAACCTGGCGATCAAGGCCAAAGGCGTGACCTTGCTCGGCGCTTATGCGCTGATTGGACTGGCGCGCAATACGATCCAGCTCGTTCTGATAGGAGCGGCGAAATTCTTCCGCGGAAATTTCCGTGTGGCCGACCTTGGCGACCGCACCCCGCCCCCTGCCCTGGAAAACGTCGGCGACGCCCCAGATCGCGAAGCTTACGCAAAGAAGTCCGAACAGCAGCTTGGCGACCGGTGTCTGGGCGCCGCGTCTCATTGCGTCGAGCATGGGTATAGAAATTCCCGTTGATGGAAGCGTGACGCTGCCGCGCGGGAGAGCGTAGGGTCAAACGGCTTCGTGGCGGACAGCCCCACGTGACGGGGCGGATCAGCGTGATATGAAGCGCAGGCTGCCGCAGATTGCAAGGGTGCAGGGTGCCCGAATGCCGATCCGGAGAAAGCCGCGCAGAAAACTGCAGGTCCAACATTAAAAAAGGGACACGATGGCAGGGCAAGGACACACTATTCGGCCGCTCGTTGCCGGAAACTGGAAGATGAATGGTCTGCGCGGCAGCCTGGCCGAGGCCGTGGCGGTTCGCGATGCGCTTGCCGGGCCCTCGGCTGCGATAGCCGCCGATGTCATGATCGCGCCTCCGGCGACGCTCATTGCATCCTTCGCCGAAGCCGCATCCGGCTCTCGGCTGGGGATCGCGGCGCAGGATTGTCATGCGAAAGTCTCGGGCGCGCATACCGGCGACATCGCGGCGGAGATGCTCAAGGATGCGGGTGCAGCGGCCGTCATTGTCGGCCATTCCGAGCGCCGCGCCGATCACGGAGAGACAAGCGCCGACGTCAAGGCGAAGGCGGCCGCCGCGCATCGAGCCGGGCTGATCGCCATCGTTTGCATTGGTGAAACGCAGGGTGAGCGCGCTGCCGGGGCGACGCTGAAGGTCGTATCGCGACAACTCAAAACTTCGCTGCCGGACGGAGCGACGGCCGCGAACACCGTCATTGCGTATGAGCCCGTCTGGGCGATCGGCACGGGCCTGACGCCGACGCCGGCCGATATCGAGGCTGTGCATGCCGCGATCCGGCGTGATCTTTCCGACGTGGCTGGCACGGAAGGCGCCAGCACGCGCATTCTTTACGGCGGCTCCGTCAAGCCGGATAATGCGGCGGAGCTGATGGCGATTCCAAATGTCAACGGTGCGCTCGTTGGCGGGGCGAGTTTGAAAGCAAGTGATTTTCTGGCCATACTTCGGGCTTATGAGGGCCGATGATGCTTTCCGCACGTTTTCATTGCCTGATCCATTGCCTGACCGGGGTTGCTCTGCTCGCGCCGGTCGCCGCGCACGCGACGAAGGCAAAGCTCGATCGCGACGCCTGTACGCAACTACGTGCGGAGGAAAAGAAATTCCGTCAGGCCGGCATCCTCAGCGACATGAGCAAGGGGGCGGACTGGGCAAAGGCCAACTTGTCGGCGGAGCGGCTGCGCGAAGTGCAGCACTATATCGAACTCGACGAGCAGGTTCAGTTTGGCTGCCGGGATGCCCGGCTCTCGGTCGACGCTCAGAAAGCGAGTGAAGCCGCGGCCCGCATCGAGATCAACTCGGACGCCGACCCGACCATCCCGGTGGTCAAGGACCCGGTGAAGCCCGGCGCGACGCCCGCCGTTACGACCAAAAAGCAGCCCGCGAACAAGACCACGCGCAAAAAACCCAAGTCCGGCGATCCGAAATCGGGAAGCCTCGAGCCGCCGGAAGGTGCGAAGCCCGCAGCCCGGGCGGCTGCGGCTGAAGCGCCGACGCCGGCGCCCGAACGGACGGGTTCGACGGTGCAATCCCCCGACGTTTCGGCAGGGCAAGGCGCCAATCAGCTGATGTTCGGGTTCGGTGAGACCATGGTGCTGCCGCATTCGGGGCCGTGATTTTGGCCACCTGGGGCTGGCCGGATGCGGCGCGCTGGTGTATAGCGGCCCGTCGCGGGTAAAACCGCCCTGTTCGACAACGCTAAATTGCTGGATTCGAGACCGCTATGGCCACCGTTCTGCTCGTCATTCACCTCATGATTTCAACGGCGTTGGTCGGAGTTGTCCTGCTCCAGAAGTCTGAAGGCGGCGCGCTGGGAATCGGCGGTGGCGGTGGCGGCGGCGGTTTCCTGACCGGGCGCGGCACGGCGAACCTGCTGACGCGGTCGACGGCTGCTCTGGCAGCGGCGTTCTTTCTCACCAGCATCGCGCTGACGTTGCTGGCGCGTCACTCCGGAAACGCAGGCTCGGTGTTCGATGCGACCCGTCCGGCCGGTGCGCCGGTGACCGGTCCAGCCACGCCGGGCGAGAGCGCCCCAGCAGGGCGCGGCGGTATCCTGGATAAACTGCAGCCGTCGGGGCCGGCGGTTCCGCAGAACCAGTAAGCGCTATCTGCGAAAAGCTCTGTTCATAGCGGCTGTCGTCTGACGATGGCCGATGGACCACCGCTACGTTCCCTGTAAAACTATCAGGGCATCGGGGGGCTGTGGAGATGATCGTGGCGCGCGCGCGGAACTGCTTTCAATCTGGCTTGTGCCGCGGCCGTTATCGGCTCGGAAAGCGTTCGGTTTTGATCGCGGGGGCAGCCGCCTCGCTGCTCGGGGGCTGTAGCGCGAACCTGGCGGATGCTTCGACGGCGTCGATTGCCGCCTATCAGCCCGCCAGTCTCTTTTCGCCCAATGGATACAGCGTTTCAGCCAATGCCGACGGCAGCCTGCACGTCACGGCTGCTGGCCCTCCCGGCACGCCCGCGACGCGACTTGAGAAGATTGCGCTGGCGCGGGCGGCGGAATACGGCGACGAGCAGCGTGCGAAGACCTTCAAAGCGACCGCGGCGCAAATCGGCATCACCTGCGGCAAGACCAAAGTTTCCAACAAGGACGGGCAGATCTCGGTCAAGCCGCTGGACTACCGGATCGTCGCGGTCGACGTTACCTATGAGCCGAAGGAGCAGGGGGCCGACGTGCGCCCGACGCGACAGACGGCTTTGGCGCTAAAGGCCGAACTTCAATCCGAATCCGTGCCGCCTGAGGTCGAGGCGGCGGCTTCTCAGGAGGTCGCGCAGCACTGCGGCAGGTAGCTGCAACGTGGTCTCAAGAGGCAATGTGCCGGGATTGCGACCTTTTCGGTTGGTGAAGGTGCAAAAAAGCCGCTTCCGAATCCGGGTCCGGCTGTGCGAGAAGCAAGGCCCATGCAACGGTATATCTTCATCACCGGCGGCGTGGTCTCCTCCCTTGGAAAAGGTCTCGCTTCCGCCGCCCTTGGCGCGCTTCTTCAGGCGCGTGGTTACTCGGTTCGGCTCAAGAAGCTTGATCCATACCTGAACGTCGATCCGGGCACGATGAGCCCGTATCAGCATGGGGAGGTTTTCGTCACCGATGACGGTGCCGAAACGGACCTCGACCTCGGCCATTATGAGCGGTTCACTGGCGTTCCGGCAAAAAAGTCGGACAACGTCACGACGGGGCGCATCTACCAGGATATTCTCGCGAAAGAGCGTCGCGGCGATTTCCTCGGTGGCACGGTGCAGGTCATTCCGCACGTCACCGATGCGATCAAGAGCTTCGTACTGTCGGGCAACGAGGACGTGGATTTTGTGCTCGTCGAGATCGGCGGCACGGTCGGCGACATCGAGGGACTGCCGTTCTTCGAAGCGATCCGCCAGCTCGGCAACGAGCTGCCGCGCGGCGCCTCGGTGTTCATCCACCTGACGCTGATGCCATACATTCCATCGGCGGGCGAACTCAAGACCAAGCCGACGCAGCATTCGGTCAAGGAGCTGCGGGCGATCGGCATTCAGCCCGACATTCTGCTCTGCCGTTCGGATCGCGACATTCCGGTCGGCGAGCGCAAGAAGATCGCGCTGTTCTGCAACGTCCGCCCCGAGGCCGTCATTCAGGCGCTCGACGTCGCCTCGATCTACGACGTGCCGCTGGCGTATCACCGCGAGGGGCTCGACCGCGAAGTTCTCGCCGCATTCGGCATCACCGGTGCGCCGAAGCCCGATCTCGTGCGCTGGGAGACGATTTCACGCGGTATCGCGCAGCCCGAGGGCGAGGTCACGATCGCCATCGTCGGCAAGTACACCGGCCTCAAGGACGCTTATAAATCGCTCAACGAGGCCCTCGTTCACGGCGGCATCGCGAACCGCGTCAAGGTCAACCTGGAATGGATCGAAAGCGAGATCTTCGAGCGTGAAGACCCGGCGCCGTATCTCGAAGGGCTCAACGGCATTCTCGTGCCGGGCGGCTTCGGCGAACGCGGCTCGGAAGGCAAGGTGCTGGCTGCGAAATTCGCGCGCGAGCGCGGCGTTCCCTATTTCGGCATTTGCTTCGGGATGCAGATGGCCTGCCTCGAAGCAGCGCGTAATCTCGCGGAGATCCACGACGCAAGCTCGACCGAATTCGGAGAAACGACCGAACCCGTCGTCGCCATGATGACGGAATGGATGCGCGGCAACGAGCTCGAGCAGCGCCGCCTGGGTGGAGAGCTTGGCGGCACGATGCGCCTCGGCGCCTTCGCGGCCGAGCTGCAACCCGGTAGCCACATCGCCAAGGTCTACGGATCGACGACCATCTCGGAGCGCCACCGGCACCGTTACGAAGTCAACATGCGCTATCGCGAGGCGCTCGAGCGGGCGGGCTTGCGGTTCGCCGGTCTATCGCCGGATGGACTGCTGCCGGAAACCGTCGAATACCCGGATCATCCGTGGTTCATCGGCGTCCAGTATCATCCGGAACTCAAGTCGCGGCCGTTCGATCCGCATCCGCTGTTCGCGAGTTTCATTGCAGCAGCCGTGGAGCAGAGCCGGCTCGTCTAGAGCTTTTCCGATTTTGGTGGCATCGCGGAAAGGCTCTAGCTCTTTGCTTTGCCGTGCTTCTTAGCGGAAAACAGGTTCCCGCTTTTCTAGAAGCACTCTAGGGGCAATCCGAGGGACGCCACTGCCTCGGCGAAACGCGGGTCGGTGTTTTCTATGCCGAGAATGTCGGAGGGTGCGGATTAGCCCTCGACCTTGAGCCGAAGCGCGCGCATTTTTATGCCGCTCGTTTTGCTCTGCGGGAAAACACCCATGCATCGGCGAACATTGCTCCAAGGCGGAACCGCGCTTGTCGCGGTCGCCATAACCTCAGGACGAGAAGCGCGTGCGCGGTCCGCGGCGGAGTTGCCGGATGACGCGCGCTTCATGCAGCTTGCGATCGATGAGGCGGCGAAGGCCGACTTTCCGTTCGGATCAGTGATCGTGAAGAATGGCGAGGTGCTCGCGCGAGGGCACAACCGCACGGACGCCGAGCGCGATCCGACGGCTCATGGCGAGATGGTCGCCATTCGTGCCTTTCTTGCGCAACACGGAGCTGACGCGCTGAAGGGCAGCACGCTCTACACATCGGGTGAGCCGTGCTGCATGTGCATGGGCGCGATCATCTGGTGCGGCATTGGACGGGTCGTCTTCGCGGCCTCGATTTCTCAGCTCGCGGCCAAGATCGGCCAGATCATGCTGACCGCAGAGGATATCGCAGCAAAGGCGCCATTCGCATCAATCGATGTCACCGGTGGCGTGCTCGGCGACGATGCCATCCGGCTGTTCAAATAAGCTCCGAGATATTCAGGGGTTGAAATTGCGCTGACAAAAAATCCCGGCGGATGAGGCCGGGATTTGTCTTTGATCTCGTGAGCCGCGTGTGGACGCTATGGCGTCGTCGTGGCGGGTGCGGCCGGAGCGCTGACAGGTGCGCTCGTTTCGGCCGGTGCGGTCACTGTCGTGACGTCGAGGCGCAGTGCGCCCGAATAGAGCAAACCGCCGAACACGACTGCGAACACGACCGCTGTCACCAGCGCATTCAAGAAGCGGTTGGAGAATGAAATCAGATTGCCGATCAGATCGAGAACGAACACGATCACGGCGCCTATCAGCACAGGCTCAATCCACGGATATTGCTCAAGCATGCTAGTCCCCATTCCCTTTTGTTTACTGCCGCCTCCCGAGTCGCGGCTTGCACGCGTTTTATAGCATGGCGGGTGGAAATTGGCCTATGGCGTTGCACAATAAGGCGTCAACGGCGGCCAGTCGTGATGCGCTAGCGACACCAGCGCTGTCTGTTTTTATCGTTATATAACATGCGTCTATAGGTTCTATTTCTGGTGCCTTATCAGCTCCGTTAAGTCCTGAAGAACGCTGCTGGGCAACGGCGAAAGTCGATTAAGCCCGTGGCATCGAAGCGACTCCGATCATGATCGCTCACACGGCATAACTATATGAAATGCTATAACAGTTCGCGTTTTCGTGATCACGAAAAGTTTGAACGCCGTTAGCGAAAAGAGATTGGTCTTTTATAGGTTAGCTCACTAAGTACATTCACAACAGGAACAACCTGTCGAATACCGAGGAGGACACACCATGAAAGTCTGGACAAAACCGGCAGTTCGCGAGCAGGAAGTTGGTCTCGAAGTGACGAGCTATCTCCCGGCCGAGATCGATCTGATCTAACGAATTTGAACCTTCAGGTTCCTGAAACGGCGGCCCATTCGGCCGCCGTTTTTGTTTATGCGGGATGGGATGCGCCGCAGGGCTCGCAGTGCGTCGAGGGCGCCGCTATAACGCTCGCATGACTCACCATGAACCGCTGAAGCCCGCGACGCAGGTTCGCGCCGGGAATGTACTCTTCGCCAATGATGCTCCGATTTCGGTGCTTGCCGGACCCTGCCAGATGGAGAGCCGGGCGCACGCGCTGGAGATGGCGGCGGCTTTGTCCGAGGCGGCGAAGACGCTCGGAATTGGCCTCGTCTATAAGTCGTCGTTCGACAAGGCCAATCGCACCTCGCTTTCGGGGCGGCGGGGCATCGGGCTTGACGCGGCGCTGCCGATCTTCGCTGAAATCCGCGAGCGTTTCGGGCTTCCGATCGTGACCGATGTACACGAGACGGAGCAGTGCGCGCGGGTCGCCGAAGTCGTCGACGTTCTGCAAATTCCCGCCTTTTTGTGCCGACAGACGGATCTGCTGATCGCCGCGGCCCAGACCGGCCGCGTCGTCAAAATCAAGAAGGGTCAGTTTCTCGCGCCATGGGACATGAAGAATGTCGTCGCGAAGGTCACGGGCTCGGGAAATCCGAACGTGCTCGTCACCGAGCGCGGGTCGAGCTTTGGCTACAACACGCTCGTCGTCGACATGCGGGCGTTGCCGCAAATGGCGGAGACGGGCGCACCCGTCATTTTTGATGCGACGCATGCGGTTCAGCAGCCGGGCGGGCAAGGGACGTCGTCAGGCGGCGACAGGCGCTTTGTGCCCGTGCTCGCACGCGCGGCGGTCGCGGCAGGCGTCGCGGGTCTTTTCATCGAGACGCATCAGGACCCGGATCATGCGCCGTCGGATGGTCCCAATATGGTTCCGCTGAAAGATTTCGCGGCGCTTGTTTCCGAGCTTCAGGCGATCGATCGGGTCGTGAAGAAAAAGAGCGCGAGCCAAGCTTAAGGTCTCGCGCTTGTTTCGTGCTTGCGCGGAATTCTGCGCAGGCGGTGATCGCGGTGTGATTGCTCGTGCCGGCATTCGCAGCGCTACGAATGCTTTATGCGCTTGACGCTCTCGCCAGCTGCGTGACCATCACGGTCAATGGAGAAGCCGTGTCAGGGACTGGCGCGAGTATTCCCTTAGATTTTTGCGGACCAGAATTTCATCGCCAGGCGATCGAGTTGAGCTTGGCTCGAGAAATCGCTGAATTCCGCGCTGTCGGCAACGACGATGCCGGCCGTGCAGGCGTGGGATGGGCAGGCGAGCGAGGGTTGGGCTTTTCCAACATTGATGGCTGCGATCGCCATCGACGTCATGAACAGGCTCATTGTCGAGAGACAGGAAACGTAGGCAAGGGCACGCGAAACAAATTCATATTGCATCTGTCAACCTCACAAAACGCGAAACGGGGAGACGACACATCACTTGCATTTGTCGATCGCAGGGACCGGAAAGAGTCGTGGATCGAATGCGTTGAGGATATGTCAACCTTAGTTAAGGGCGCGTTAAGGCTAACGAGGTGTGAATACTTTTTCTTCGCCAACGCGCGAGCCGTTATGTGCCTTCGCTCGAATGAGAAATAGCTGCACGTGACGTGGATGGCCGCCTTCGCGGGCATGACGGAAGGGTGGTGGGAACTCGGACCTCCACCATTGTCAGTTCAATTTTGGAAAGAACTCGACTGATCCGACGGCGCATACCAATTGCGCTGCCCGATCCGCCTATACTGCCGCCATTCTTTCGTCGTGGCCGCGAAGGCGGCCATCCACAGCGCGATCGATGCTCGCGCTCAACTCGTTACGCTCGAAGCGATGTAGCACCAGTGGGATCGGAAGGAGCGACTGGGAAGTCAGCTTTTCATCTCAGCCCGGATGGCGCGCGCAACTTCGCCGGCGCGCTCATCGATCAGCTGCGGGATTTCGCAGGCAATCGGAATGTTGGCCTGCTTTTCCTGGAAGGCGCGGATTTCCCACTTGTACTTTTCTTCGGCATCCGATGCCCGACCGGCAACGCCGACGTCGGCCGCCGGGTCTTCGGCCGCTGCCTGTTCCTCCGGCTGAAGCTCCAAGGCTTCTTTCTCGATATCTTTTGAGCGTTCGACCTGGCGTTTATGAAACTTCTCGATGCCGTTCATCACGGTCTTTCGATCTTCGTTGGTGCGTGTCAGCACGGCGGAAAATAGTTCGGTCAGTTTGGCGTCGCGCTGATCTTCAGGAAGCCCAGCCGCGTATTTCTTGATGGCGGCATCGGCTTCATCGACCTTCACGCGGCGCGAAATCACGTACTGCGAAAGTTTCCGGATCGCGTCGTCCTTGTGCCAGCTCGCCGTATCAGTGATCTCGGGGCCGTCCCAGATCATCGCGGCGGAGAGTTGCGGCACCTTGCGATAGATGCACGGCCACTCGTCTTTTTTGAGTTCGGGCTTTGCATCTTCGGCAAACGTCGGAGCGGCGATCAGCGCGACCGTCGCCATTGCGGCGATGCCGGAGACGGTCCAGCCAAACATGCGGAAAACGAAGTTTGTGATCATAACGCACCTCATCATGCTGGGCCGCCCGGCCCGCCTCTGCGGGCGATCAAGCCCTTCGAGGGATTATAGGCAAACACCGCCGCGCCCAGGAACAGCGCCGTGCAGCCTACGACGACTGCGAGCGAAATTGTGTCGATCTGTCCGTACAGCGCGAAGCGAACCAGTTCAACCGCGTAGGTGAAAGGATTGAGGCGGCAGATTTCATAAAGAAGCGGGCTCGCCTCGCGGATGCGCCAAAGAGGGTAAAGAGCCGACGACGCGAAAAACATCGGGAAGATGACGAAGTTCATCACGCCCGCGAAGTTCTCGAGCTGCTTGATGACCGATGAGATGAACAGCGCCAGCGCGCCGAGCATCAGGCCGCCGAGAATGATCGCCGGGATCACCGTGATGTAGCCGAGGAACGGCTGAATGAAGTCCGGGACCGAGAACAGGGTGTGGACGATCGGATCGGCCATCTTCGGGATTGCGGCGCCGGCCCAGCTTGGCGGATCGAAGAAGGTGAAGACCTTGACCTCTGAGATCGGCGGCGGCTCGATGCCCCACCAATACGCGACGAACAGGAAGGCGAACGATTGCAGCAACGCGACCGATACACCGCCGAGAAGCTTCGACAGCAACAGGAAAGAGCGCGGGAAGGGGCTAACCAGCAGCGTCCGCATCGTGCCTGTTTCGCGGTCGTAAACCATCGAGAGCGACGATTGCATCGCGTTGAAGAGCAGGATCATCGCGATCAGGCCCGGCGCGATGAATTCTTCGTAGAGCACGTAGGTTTCATATGGCGGGATGATCGAGACGCCGAGCGTCTGGCGAAATCCGGCTGCGAAAATGAAAAGCCAAATCAGTGGCCGGACGAGTGCTGAAAGAAAGCGCTCACGTTGATGCAGGTAGCGCAGAATCTCGCGCCAGACGATGCCCTTGAAGCAGGCCGCATAACCACTGAAGCCGAGCCGGCGGCGCGCGGCAACGTCGGTCTCCGCGAGGCTTTCCGATGCCGCGGTTGAAAAGGCGGACGATGCCATCAGGCAGCCTCCTCGACCGCCGCCTTGGTGCCGGTGATGGCGCGAAAGGCTTCGCGAACGCTGGTCGTGCCGGTTTGCGCGAGAAGTTGCGGTACGCCGCCGTTAAAAAGAACAACACCCTTGTGAAGGACGACAACCTGATCCGTCCGCAAAACCTCGTCCATGAGATGCGTGGCCCATAAAACGCCGAGGTGTTCCTTGGCCACGAGATCGCGGACGATTTTGATCACGCCTTCGCGCGAGCCGAGGTCGAGGCCGACGGTCGGCTCGTCCAACAGAAGCAAGTCGGGCCGGTGCATCATCGAGCGCGCGATCTCGACGCGGCGAAGCTGGCCGCCGGAAAGGGCGCGAACTCTTTCACTTCCGCGATCGGCGAGGCCGACGAGTTCGAGCGCGAGGTGCGCACGCTCTGTTGCCTCGCGATTGGAAAATCCATGCAGCGCCGCGTGATATTTGAGGTTCTGCGTCAGCGTGAGATCGATGTCGAGCGTGCGGCTTTGAAAGACGACGCCCAAGCGCTGCAAAGCCTGCGACGGCTTGCGGCGCACGTCGTAGCCGCAGATTTCGATCTCGCCCGTGACATTGTCGTAAAGGCGGGTGATGAGCGAGAACAGCGTCGATTTTCCCGCGCCGTTCAAACCCAGCAGCATCACGAATGCGCCCGGCTCGACGGTCAGCGAGACGTTGTCGAGGACCTTCTTGTCCCCGAAGCTGTGGCTGACGCCGTCGACGACGAGTGTCGGCGTCCGGCCGATTTCAGCCGGGGCTGGTTTCGAGGCTGTCGTTGTCGTCGTCATTGTTCTCGGGTCTCGCAATCCGGTTGAATGCCCGTTCAGTCAGGAGATATGACCACGCCCCAGGGATAACGGCCGACCTTGATCGACTTGATCGCCTTTTGGTTGGCAACGTCAATCACCGTCACATCATTCGAGGCGCCGTTGGTCGTGAAAAGCTGCTTGCCGTCCGGGGTGAAATACATCTGCCAGACGCGTTGGCCTACGAGAATGTATTTCAAAACTTTGAGAGTGGCGGTGTCGACGACGGCGACGCGGTTTGCCGGTCCGAGCGCGACGAATGCGATCTTGTCGTCTTTCGTGATGCGAATGCCGACTGGCTGGATTGCTTCCTTGGTTATTCCGGGAATGTCGAAAGTGACTTTTCCGATGATCTTGCGATCGGCGGGATTGATGACCGTCACGGTGCCGCCGACCTCGGATGAGACCCAGAGCTGCGTTTGCGCGGAATTGAACATCGCAACGCGCGGGCGGCTGTCGACGAGCACGTTGTCGAACGTCTCATGCTTTGTCGTGTCGATGAAGTGCGCCATGTTCGTCGTTTCCGACGTGTTGACCAGCACCTTGCCGTCGGGGCTCATACCCATGCCTTCGGGTTCGACGCCGACCGGGATTTCGGTGACGACTTGCGAGGTATGGATGTCGACGACGGTGACGAGGTTGTCATCCTCGTTGGCGATGTAAAGGCGATTGCCATCGGGATGAAGCGTCAGAAGCTCGGGATCAGGCCCCGAGGGCAGCGACTTGACGTATTCGAGCGTCTTGGCGTCGTAGACTTTCACGTCATTGTCGTCGCTCGTGCAGATGATGATCCATTTGCCGTCATTCGACATGACGATGCCGCGCGGACGCTGACCGACCTTTGCCGTCTTGATGACCTCGAGCTTTTCGGTGTCGATGACGCTGACCGTGTTGTCTTTCTCGTTCGTGACGTAAGCCGTATATGCGTCGGCCGTGCCGGCGGTCGAGCCGATGGCGGCCGCCGACAGGAACGCCGTAAAAATCGCTGAAGATCGCGACATCGCTAGTCTCCGATAACTAAGGTGAACTGGGGCTGCCGTCGTTCGCCCGTGGCTGGCGCCGGTTGCTGGCATCGACATCATTGCGTGTAGGCTTTGCACTTGGTTTCCGGCTTATCGTATCCGAGCGTATCGAGAACGCTTGTCTGATGCAGGAACCCGGCTTGCGGAGAGACGCTGACGGGCAGTTTTGCCGTGCCGACGATGAGCGGCTCACGAAGCTGTCCGTTCCAGGTTCTGAAGCTCGTCGCCACGCCTTTGAAGGCGGCAACCTCGAAGTCCGGAGACTTGATGAAGGCGCGCAGCGATTCAAAATCACCGGCGTGCTTGCGTGTCGCGGCTTCTCCAATCGCCCGCGTCGCAACCCAGGCATCGTAGTCGATGTTTCGCATCAGGCGGCTGTTCAGCTTGCGGAAGCGGTGCTGAAATTGCGTGCCGCCCCAGAATTCGAGCGCCGGATGCCAGCTTGCCGCCGTCAGCCCAGCAGAGCCTGCAATGGGGCGCGGGACCCATGTCCGGAATGGAAAATAATCGGCAAAAAGATGCTTTTCATCAGCGATGATGATGACATCGTGATCCTTGGCGTTCTGCAGGAATGTCGGGATCTGCTGCTGCACCTGCTCGTAACCGCCATCGGCGCGACGGCTTCCGGTGTCCTGCTTGAACTCGAGTTCCTGGACGATCTTGCCGCCGAACTTCTTGGCCGATCGCCGATAGGCATCCGCCAGCAGCTTGTCTTCCGGCGTGGGGCCGTAGACGAGGAGCCAATTCCGCCACTGCTTCCAGACCAAGTATTGAGCAAGCGCATCGGTCAGCATCGAGCGCGTCGGCGCAACGTGGAGGACGTTGGCGCGGCAATCCTCTTCCCGAAGCCGGTCGTCGGGGTTGCCGACATTGAAGATCAGGGCGTTCTTGCCCTTCAGCGCATCGGCGAATTTCAGCAGAGCATCGGGCTCCATATCCGCGATGATGAAATTGTCGCCTGCGTCGACTTTTTCAGTCGCACCTTGGATCAGATCGTCGACGCTGCCATTAAGGATGTCGAGCTTGTATGCCTGATTGAGGAAGCGGCCCGTGGTGTTGTTGTCGGCTATCGCGAGCTTGGCTCCTGCGATGCCGTCGTCCGCCGCAGGGAGGTCGAGCATCGAAAGAGGCAGTTCCTCCTCGGTACGGTCCTGTTTGGCGTAAAGGATGGATATCGTGATTTTTTTCTTATCCGCATCCGTATTGGCGGACTGCTGTTGAGGGGCCGGGGCTGCCGCAGGTTGAGCCGGTTGCGGCGCAGCATCCTGAGCAGCTGCGGGGCTGGCGATCACCATACATCCCGCAAGAATGCTCGAGGCTGCGGCCCTCCACGACTGCGTTCGCATGGCAGAGCAGGCTGTTGGGAAAACCAAGGATCCAACTCCAGTTTGACTTTCCGGCCAGGTAAGCGCGAGGCCGGCCGCCGATCGATCCGGGTGTTACTGTATTACTGTAAAAGGGGCCGTAGCATCGGCTTGTCAAGGTCGGCGCCCTTGGCTCGCGCGTTTGTTACTGGGCGTTTTTGCTAAACGCCGAAGGAACCTCTTGCAATGCGCTAGGGGGAACGAGCACGTATGAGATGGAGCGCTTCGGCCGAGCGCAATGACCCACCCTCCGAGCCTGGCCCACGTCAGAGCCCGGCTTGCAATCGAAATGGACCGAACCGCCTATGATGCAGCGTCTTTTCTTGGCTTTTGCCGTGGTTCTGATGGTTACCCCGGCTCTGGCTACCACGAAGGCCGCAGTCTTTCCGTTCGACTTCCACGACGCGCAACAGGACGGCGAGATGTTTCCGCAGAACGACCCTGAAGATTTGCGGCGGCTGCAACTCGTGGCTGACGAGCTGAGATCGTTGATGCAGAAAGACGACCGCTTTGACGTCGTGGACCTTTCGTCGAAGGCCAAAGCGATTGATGCGGCGTCGCCCTTCTATAAATGTGACGGCTGTGAAGCGCCGATTGCGAAGGATGCTGGCGCCGACATCGCCGTCACCGGTTACGTCGACAAGCTGTCGAGCGCCGCGCTCAATCTGCAGATCATCGTTCGCGACTCGGCGACGGGTAAGCCGACAAAAACCATGTCAGCTGCGATCAGCGGTAACACCGACGATATGTGGTTGCGCGGCGTTCGTTATCTATGGAAGAACCGTTTCAACGCCGAGGCCGAACAGAAATGATCGTTCTCACTCGCCGGCAAGCGCTTGGCGCCGGGCTTGCGCTGACCGCGACGAGCGTGTTGCCGCGTCTCGCGCGAGCCGCTACGCCGGTGCGTCTGACGTCGGTCAAATTCGGCTCGGTGAGCTGGCTCATCGATACGATGCGCGCCGAAGGCATCGATAAAAAGCACGGGCTCGATCTCGAGGTCGTCGAAGTCGCGAACAATCCGGCGGCTCCGATTGCGCTTCTTTCGGGCAGCGCCGATGTCATCGTCAGCGATTGGACCTGGGCGCTGCGCCAGCGCGCCAGGGGTGACGACCTGAAGTTTGCTCCGTATTCGGCGGCCCTCGGCAGCCTGATGGTGCCGAAGGACAGTCCGATCAAATCCTTTGCCGATCTCGTCGGCAAGAAGATCGGCGTTGCCGGGACGGGCATCGACAAAAGCTGGATCCTGCTCAGAGCCTATTCGCGCAAGGTCATCGGCAAGGATATCGCGAATGTCGCCGATCCGGTTTTTGGCGCGGCGCCGCTTGTTAGCGCCGAATTCAAAAGCGGGCGGCTCGACGCTGTTTTGAACTTCTGGACGTATGCGGCGCGCCTGCGTGCCGATGGCGCCCGGGAAGTTCTCTCGATGGCGGACGTCGTCAAAGGTCTGGGGGTCAGTCCGACACCGGCGCTCGTCGGGTTCATCTGGTCCGAGAAGGCGGTGGCGGACAGAAGCGTTCCCGTTGACGTTCTTTTGAGTGCAGTTGCCGATGCGAATGCGGTACTGGCAAAGTCCGACGCCGCGTGGGAGCGGCTGCGGCCGCTGATCAAACCGGCTTCGGATGCTGAACTCGTGGCGATCCGGGATTATTACCGTTCGGGCATTACCGGAGCCTGGGGACCAGCAGAGACGTCAGCTGCGGAAAAGCTGACGAATCTTCTCATTGAACTCGGAGACGCGGAACTCGTAGGCGATGGCACCCGTTTCGACCAAAACCTCTTTCATACCTAGGCCGGCGCGCGCCCTCGGCTTCAATTCGGCAATCGAGCGGTTCGCCTGGATGGCGGGATCGCTGCTGGTTCTCGGTCTTTTCTGGCACGTGCTCGCGGTCGTGCTTCAGAACAGGTATCTGCCGACGCCGCTCGCCGTTTTCGACATCATGCTCAGAGAAGCGAAGAACGGCGACCTCTGGAAGCATACGTCGGCAACCTTGATGCGCGTTGCGATCGCCTTCATTTTCTCGATGTTCATCGGAACGGCGATCGGCCTCGCGCTCGGCAAGTACAAAACCGCCGATAAGTTTTTCGATGCGTGGCTGACGTTGTTTCTCAACCTGCCGGCGCTCGTCACGATCACGCTCTGCTACATCTGGTTCGGGCTGACGGATGTCGCCGCGATCCTCGCCGTGGCGCTGAACAAAATCCCGAACGTCGCCGTCAACATGCGCGAGGGGGCGCGCAGCCTCTCGAAGGACCTTGCCGAGATGGCGGTGATGTACAAGTTCGGGAACTGGAAGACGCTCCGGCACGTGACGTTGCCACAACTCGCGCCATTCTTTGCCGCCGCCGCGCGATCGGGCTTGTCGCTCGTCTGGAAGATCGTGCTCGTCGTCGAAGCCTTCGGACGTTCGAACGGTGTCGGATATCGTCTCGCGATCGCGTTCCAGGAATTTGACGTCGGCACGATCCTGGCCTACGCGCTGGCCTTCATCCTGATCGTGCAAATTATCGAATTCGCGGTGCTGCAACCGCTGCAAACCCGGATGAATGCATGGCGCCGCTGAACGGACAAGACGCAGGCGGAGCGATCCGCGTCGTGATCAAGCGCAAAGTTTTTCCGGCGGTCGGCGATCGCGAAGCGCAGCTTGTGCTGCAGGACATTGCGTTCGAGGTGGCGCCGCGCTCGTTCCTGGTCATCACCGGACCATCAGGGTGCGGGAAGTCGACGCTGCTCAACATCATCGCCGGGCTCGACAAGGACTACGACGGGGCCGTCGATCTCGGGCCTGCGAAAGACGGCGTGACGTTCATTTTTCAAACGCCGCGCCTTTTGCCGTGGCGAACGCTTTATGAAAACATCGCGCTCGCGCTTCCTGACGGCGATCCACGACATGCGCAAATTCCGGCGATGCTGGAGCGGGTCGGGCTGAGCGAGGCGCAGAACGCCTATCCCGAAATGCTGTCGCTCGGGATGCAGCGGCGGGCGGCGCTGGCACGAGGGTTCATTCTCGAACCCAAAATCCTGCTGATGGACGAGCCGTTCGTGTCGCTCGACGATCCGACGGCGGCGAGCCTCAGGGCGCTGTTAATGGATCTCTGGCGGCGGCAGCCGACGACTGTGATTTTCGTCACCCATGACCGATCCGAGGCAATACAACTCGGGACGCGCATCTTGCGCCTCGCGCCGGGACAGGCGAGTGTCGCCCAGGATGCGGCCGTGAGCCTGACGGATGCTCAGCGCCACGACCGGGCAGCGGTGCTCCAGGAGCAGAGCCGCATCTTCGCCACCTGATCCACCGGTCTGCGGTTTCATTAGCTCGGACGATTGAATGATTGATGCTTTGATACGGCGGCGTCCTGCCTTTCTGGCAAGCGTGACGAGCGCCGAGGAAGCGAGCTTGGCGCTCGCGGGCGGCGCGGACCTGATTGATTGCAAGGACCCGTCGGCGGGCGCGCTGGGGGCGCTGTCGTTCGCCGTTGTCCGCGACGTCGCCGTCGAAGTCGCCGGCCGGCTTCCAGTGAGCGCGACCGTCGGCGATCTGGCGCCGGAGCCCGGCGTTCTCGTCGAAGCCGTTTCCGCGATGGCCGCGACCGGCGTCGACATCGTCAAGATCGGGTTTTTCGGCGATGACGACGCGCGCCCCGCGATTGCGGCGCTCGGCCGGATGACGCTCGCGCGCGCCCGTCTTGTCGCCGTGCTGATGGCCGATCAAGCTCCCGACTTTGATCTTATCGCGTATCTCGCGGCGAACGGTTTCGCGGGTGTGATGCTCGACACCGCGAACAAGTCGGCCGGGCGTTTGACCACGGTGATGCCGGTCGGCGGACTTGCGCAGTTCGTGCTGACGGCGCGGAAATCGGGATTGATGTCGGGCCTTGCCGGGTCGCTCAAGAGGGACGACATCGCGACGCTCGCGAGCCTTGCTCCGGATGTGCTGGGTTTTCGCGGTGCGCTTTGCGAGACGGGCCGCGCGAGCAAAATTGATCCGGCACGAGTCGCCGCTATCCGACGCGAAATCGACCGTGTACAAACCATCGAGACGGCACGGGAGAAATCGGTAGCATGACGGAAAAGAAAAAGACCGCGAAGGCCGTTCGCGACGATAAATCCGCCAAGCTCAGACGAGCCGCCGCCAAATCCCGCCAGATCGGCGACAGCATTTTTGTGCGTGACTTCATTGTCGATTGCAATGTCGGCGTTTATGCGGAGGAGCAGGGCGTCACGCAGCGCGTGCGCTTTACCGTCGAGGCGCGCCTAGCGCGCGACGTCTTCACTGTCGACGACAACATGGCGGACGTACCGTCCTATGCCGACATCATCGACTTTATCGTGGCGCTTGCGCGTGGCGGGCATATCAATCTCGTTGAGACATTCGCCGAGCGCATTGCCGAAAACGTTCTTTCGGATGCGCGCATCATCGCGGTGCGCGTGATGCTTGAAAAGCTGGAGCGCGGTCCGCTGCGCGGCGTCGAGATCATCCGCCCCGCGACGCGGGAAGCGGCGCGCGAGTTCGGCCGTGGTTGAGAAACCGGCGGGGAGCGTTTCTCCGCTCGTCGTCAAGGTCGGCGGCAGCCTCGCGGAAACGGGCCGCATGCCGTCGGTTCTTGCGCTGATCGCGGCGGCGCGCGTGCCGGTCGTCGTCGTTCCGGGCGGCGGTCCGTTCGCCGACAGTATCCGTGCGCTTCAGCCGACGATGAAATTCGACGAGGCGCTGGCGCATCGTCTGGCGATGCTGGCGATGCATCAGATGGGCGAGTTGATCGTTACGCAGAACGAACGTTTCGTGGTTGCACAATCTCTTGCCGAGATTTCCGATGTGCTGAGTGACGGCAAGGTGCCGGTCTGGGCGCCGCTGCGCACGATCTCTGGTGATGCTGCCGTTCCCGCCGGCTGGTCGGCGACGTCGGATAGTCTGGCGGCGCGGCTCGCGGAACTTCTCGGCGCGCCCCTCGTGCTTCTCAAATCCATCGATGTCGAGCCCGGCGCCGAGCTCGATGACTTGGCCCGCCGTGGCGTTGTCGATCCGATCTTTCCGTCGATCGTTGCGCGCGGCGCTCTTTCATGGTCCATTTTAGGGCCCTTGGATGACGCGCGGTTGCGCACGATCCTCGATGGCGAAGGAGAGCGCTGATGCCGCGCATCGTCGAAACGATCATCACCACCGTCGATGCTGCGGGCGACCCCTACATCGCGCCGCTCGGGCTGATCGAGGATGGGCCGCACTGGATCATCGCGCCATTCAAGCCGTCGCGTACACTCGAGAATTTGCGCGCGCATCCGTTCGCGGTCGCAAGCCATACGGACGATGTGCGCGTTTTTGCTGGTGGCGTCACGGGTCGCAAGCTCTGGCCGCTCGAAGCGACGACGACGATCAAGGGTCATCGCCTTGCCGATTGCGTGTCGCACTGGGAGATGAAAGTCGAGCGCATTATCGAACACGAACAGCGGCCGCGTTTCGCGTGCGCTATCGTGCACAGCGAGACGCACAAGATTTGGGAAGGGTTCAACCGCGCGCAAGCCGCCGTGCTCGAATTGGCGGTGCTGACGACGCGTCTCAACATGCTGCCGCCGGAGAAAGTCGAAAACGAATTGAAGTATCTCGATATCGCGATCGCGAAGACTGCCGGTCCGCGCGAAGAAGAAGCCTGGGAATGGCTGATGGAAAAAATCAACGCCTGGCGGCAGGCCCGTTTCGATAAATCCGACGACGCCCCATGACGCGCAAGGACACCCAGAAATCCGAGTTCATCGCGGCGCTTGCCGCAGCGCTCGAAGGCAAGACATTCATCAAGTTGACGCTCGGCAAATTCCGGGGCGAGGGCGATCCGGGAAAGGCCGTCGCGACGCTGGTCGCCTTGAAGGATATTCCGCATCTGAAGCTCGTCACAAGCTTCGCGCGCAAGGACGACACCAAGACGTTTTCGATCAACGACGGCATCAATTACATCAAGTCGGAGATTGGCGAGACGTATCTCAGCGCGACGCTGTTTGCCGCGGACCGTGACGTGACGCTGACGTACAGTAGAAAGCGCGAGCCGCATCTGACGTCGGGCAAGCCGACATTGAACGCGTCGGCACCCGCCGCACACGATCGCGCCAAATCGTATCTCGTACCGCCGGACCGGCCTTATCTCAAGGCGTTGCAGGTTTCGGACGCGGACGGGTGCGTCAAGCCGACGATGCAGGGCAAGTATCGCCAGATCTGCCGGTTCATCGAAATCTTCGACGGGTTGTTGAAGGAAAGCGATCGAAGCGACGCCAAGGGGCGGCTGTCGATCCTCGATATCGGATCGGGGAAAGGCTATCTGACGTTTGCGCTTTACGATCACATGACCACCACGCTCGGACTGGATTGCCGGATGACCGGCATCGAGGTGCGCGGCGATCTCGTGAAACTGTGCAACGATCTTGCGCGCACATTGGCGTTCTCAGGTCTTTCTTTCGATGCGGCCGAAGCCGGGGAGAAGCGCGCCGCCGCCGACGTCGTCATCGCGCTGCATGCCTGCGATACGGCAACCGACGATGCGATGGCGCTCGGCATCGGAGCGAATGCGAAAATGATCCTCGCGGCGCCCTGCTGTCAGCACGAACTCGCGCCGCAAATCAGCGGTGCGAACGCGGGCCTAGCCGGCATCACCAAATATCCGCTGCTGAAACAGCGCCAAGCCGATCTCGTCACGGATGCAGCCCGAGCGCTGCTGCTCGAAGCGTCGGGATACAAAGTTAAGGTGATCGAATTTGTCTCAACCGAGCACACAGCAAAAAATATTCTCATCGCGGCGACCAAATCGGGGAGCGTCAATCGCGATCGCGCAATGCGCCAGTATCAGGAGTTGAAACGGGCGACTGGCTTTGAGACTCATCACTTGGTGGCGCAACTTAAGGGTGTCGAATGATCGCGAGTGTACCGATGGGATATTGTCTCGTGCCGTTCTTGGCGTCATGACTCGGGAACCATGCTGCACTGCAACGGTTGTCAGCATGCCCCTCCCGACCAGAATTTCCAAAAGAAGGTAGAGTTCGATGAATGAAGTCTCTCGCTTTGCGCGCCGGGCATTCGCAGTCGCCGCCGTGGCGGTCGCGATGTCCACCCCGGTTCTTGCGGGCCACGACGTGGTGCGGGACGATCCGGGTGTCGTCACCGAACGCCTGCACCGCATGGGATTCGTTTCCTGGCGTTACGTCAAATGGGATCACGGCTATTGGAAGATCGAAGATGCACGCCGCGAGAACGGCCATCAGTACGATCTGAAGCTCGAAGCCGGCACGTTCGACATCGTGCGGCTGGAGCGCGAGCGGGACTAATCGCTCTGACGTGATGACTTCGAGCGGCCGTGGCATCGATTGCCGCGGCCGTTTTTGTTTCAGGATGTCGTCGCTTGCAGCAACGCGACGGAGACGGCGGGTGCGCAGCGCGTCGCCCAGTTGCCAAGGTCGTCCGGCGCAGCGATGAGAGTTCCGAAATCGGTGACGGGCAAATTCAGGCGCGATGCGATCTGCGTCACGACCGGCGCGCCGATGCCGGCGGCGATGACAGATTTTGCCGCGAGGCCCGGGCGCGAGAGAACCTGCAGTACGCCATCATGAATAGAACGCAGCTGGCGCTCGGCGACATAGGCGGCGGAGGCGCGCCACGTCGACAGGTGGCGCATGTCGGCGTCGCGTCCGAAGCCGCGTGCGAAGCGTGCAAGACTTTCCGGTAGAGATTTGCCGCGATCGTCGGCGGTCGCGTGAAGATCGACGTCATCGGCAAGCTCGCCGAGAATGCGCCGCACGTCCGCCATTGTCGCGAAGGTGTCGCGTGCCAGTCCCTGCCATTGGCCTGCGAGCGGCGCACGCGTTGCGACTGACGGCACCGGCGTTCGCGTCAGGCCGGTGTAGACAAGCTCGCCTGTCTGCAGGCGTTCGGCATCGCTCAAGCCCTGTGGCCGGTCGCATGCGACGATGTCGGTCGTCGTCGATCCGAAATCGATCAGCAATGCTTGCGGCTGCCGATGGGCGACGAGGCGGGCGGTCGCGAGAAAGTTCGCGGAGGCGACCGATAACGGATCGCCGCGCGCCGCCTGCACATCGGCGAATCCTTTGAGGCCGACAAATATCCTGAGATCGCCGGAGATGCGTTGCCGCAGTCGCTCAAGCAGCGCGATGACACCCTCTTCACGACTGGCGAAAATTTCCGTCAGCTCGGCTGTCATCGTGATGGCATGGGTTGCCGCGCCGCCGACGATCGGTTCAACGCTCGCGAGCGCGGCATCGAGATGATCGAGTCCTTGCCATAGCGGGCATGCGATCTGCCGGACTGCGGAGAGACCGCCATTCTCGATGCGCGCAACTTTCAAATGTGCGCCACCGACATCATAACCGGCGACAATCGTCATATCGTCTTCACCTCGCCATTAGACCTCGTGATACACTCAATCGGCGAGGAGGCAAGCTGTGGACATCATTCCGGTTATCGACGTGTCGCGCGGAAAGGTCGTGCGCGCCATCCAGGGGAAGCGCGCGGCATATCTGCCCATTGAAACGCCGTTGGCGGCAACGCCGGAACCGAGCGACGTCGCGCGCGGCCTGCGATCGCTTTATCCATTCCGCAGGGCCTATGTCGCCGATCTCGACGGTATCGAGGGGCGAGGGCGGAACACGCATCTCGTTCCGGAGTTGAGCCAGGCTATGCCGCACACTGAGCTTTGGATCGATGCCGGTACGGGGTCGCGAAGTGCGGCGCGGGCTGTTCTCGCGGCGCCGGTCGCGACGCTCGTCGTCGGCTCGGAAAGCCTGGAAAGCGTGCAGGCGTGGCATGAGATTTCGGCTGAGGCGCCGGCGCGCACGGTGCTGTCGCTCGATTTTCGCGGCGAAGAGTTCATGGGGCCGGAAGCGCTCCTGGCCAATGCTGCGCTGTGGCCGACACGTGTGATCGTGATGACGCTCGATCGCATTGCGAGCGAGGGCGGACCCAACATCGGACTTCTTGAAACGATCGCGGCGCGAGCAGGCGGGCGGCGGGTCTATGCGGCGGGCGGCATTCGGGACCGCGCCGATCTCGATCGCATCGGGAAAGCGGGCGCCGCCGGCGCGCTCGTCGCATCCATTCTGCATGCTCAAAAAATTTCGGCCGGCGACCTCAAGGAGATCGCCGGCCGGTAGAATTTTGACGGTTGGCAGCCGCTCCAGCGAACCTGGAAACCGCGGTACTGTGCGGCTCCGGTTCTTATCTTAACCGCTGTAACGGCCCGAGAGCAGTCTACCCAATCGCTGCAGCAGACCCCCCTTCATGGGAGGGGCAGAATTATTATTGTTTTCGACCTGCTGAGGACGGTTTCCGCTTCAAGTCTTAGCAGCGAAGGGGTGCGTCGCAGAGTTGCGCTGAGCGGTCGCTTCGGCAGCAGTCGGCTTGCCGGCGACGGCGCGTGCGATCGACTCCTTCACGGCGCGGTAGTTGTAGTCCTGGATCTTCGCGTCGTCTGCGGCTTCCCAGTGGATGAACACGCCAACGCAGATGTAGAGATCGTCGGCTTCAGCGGCCGGGATCACGCCTTCGGCAACCGAGTCCTGAACGGCCTTTGCAACGCCGTACTGAGCCGGTCCGAACATCTGAACGGCCTGGCGGGCGTCCTTGATGGTGACCTTGTTGTAAAGGATCGTGTTCGGCTTGCAGGCCAGGTTCGGCGCGATGACGGCGAGAAGCGTCGTGAAGCCGTCCTTGTTGTTGGTCAGCGCGTTGCAGAAAGCCGTTTCGGCTGCCGAGCCGCGCGGCCCGATGATGAGGTCGATGTGAGCAACTTCATTGCCGTCGCCGACGAGCGACTCGCCAACCATGACTTTGTTGATTTTGGCCATAAGGGGGGTTCCTCCCACGAATAAAACGATACGAGCACCAACTCTCCCCCGTCAGAAGCCGGGACTTCGCTGAACTGCTCGGGCGATGAATATCCAAGAACGTCGGTGCCCAGGTGTCATGAGTACCAGCGCCAGCCGTGTTGGACAGATCCGCGATCCTTTGCGGACACGGGCCTGTATTAGCCTCAGGTTATCGACCGAGACAAGTCCTTTAGTAGGACTTTGGCAGGTTCACGCTGGTTTCCGGTCGATTAGCCCTGCGACGAAGAGCGTGGCGACGACGAAATCTGCGGTCGTGCCCGGATTGAGGCCCTTTGATTTCATTTTTGCGTCGAATTCTATTAAAGCCGAAATCGATTTCGCAGTCGCAACAGGTGACCATTGCGCTTTCAATGCGCGCGCGTCTTGCCGCACCTCGGCGGCCGCTGCGTCTCCGTATTTGCGAGAGATATGCGTGTCAGGAAATTCCGCCAGCAACGACATATGCAGCGTCGTAACTGCAAGATTGAAATCGCTCGCAAGTCTGCGGGCATCCTGCAAAACGGGCAGCGCGAAATCGAAGATATCGGAATACGCGGTGACGTAGGCTTTGGCGATGCGATCGCGTTCCGCCGCCAGGTACATCGCCTTGATTAACGTCAAGTGCTCGGGGTTATCGCGGACATCGCCTTCGTCGACGTGGCCGAGGCCGGCGGGATTGGCAATGCGGATTGCCGCGAACGTGTCGGATGCGTCCTGCTCATCGAGCGCGGCGAGGATCATGTCGAGGCGGCGGCGCAGGCCAATTGCAAACGTCGTTTCGCCTGCGGCCTTGGCGAGCGGCGCGCAAAGAAGCACGATGCCGAGGTTGGTGTTGAGGCCGGTCGCGGCGACGCTGGCGTCGGTCGCGCTGAGAATGCGTTTTCCAACGCTCAGAGACGGATCGGCGATCGGTCCGGCGGCGGCTTCACCGGCGCGCTCGAAATGCGCGACGTCCATTCCATGCCCGGCCGAGTGGCGATGAACATTGCCCGGCTTCAGCGCGTCGAGTTCGGCGCGGCAAGCGGCGAGGAACACAGCTGAGATTTTTTTCGGAGTCAGAGCCGCCGTCATGACGCGGCGGCGAGCGTCATCGGTGCGGCAAGTCCGAGAGATGCCCGATGCGCGATGACGGTTTTCAGAAAGTCTTCCGCGATCGCCCAGGCGATGTTGACGTCAGCGACGCTTTGCAAGCCGCGCCAGGCGGGGTTGGAATTGACTTCGAGAACCTGCAACTGGCCGGCGGGCGTGCGGATCAAATCGATACCGGCGTAATCGGCGTCGACGGCGCGCATGGCAGACATAGAGATCGCCGCCATTTCCTCGTCGGGGAGATGGGCGCGCGCCTTGCCGCCTTGATGGATGTTCGTCACCCAGTTCGTTCCACGTCGCGTCATCGCCGCGATGATGCGATGGCGGCTGGCGAGAACGCGCCAGTCTTCGAAGATGCCGTCCTTCGGCGCGATGTAATCCTGCATGTAGTACATCTGGTCAACAGACTCGGGCGACGGCAGCTCGCTTTGCGACGCGATCATGCCGATGCCTTTCCCCTGGCTGCCGAACAACGGTTTCATGACCAGCGGGCGAACGAGACCTTCGGTATATTCGAGTGCGTGCGGAAGCGTCTCGCAAACGCGCGTGCGTGGCGTCGCGACTCCGTTTTTATGCAGCAGAAATGTCGTCTGGGATTTGTCGACGCAGCGTTCGATGGCGCGCGCATCGTTCCAGACGCGGACGCCGCTTTCGCGCAGCGCGTGCAGGAGCCCCAAGCGAAACGTAATCTGCTCGAGTGTGCCGGCGGAAATCGAGCGGACGAAAACGCCGTCCGGGAGCGCGCCGCCGAAGCCTGGGATATCGATGCCGGAGGCGAGCGAGGTATCGAACGCGCAATGAGGCAACGACGAAACCGTGACGCGCGCGCCCATGGCTTCGAGCGAACGGACGATGCGGCGCGCATGCCACTCGCCGCGTCCCTCTTCGATCAGCAGTGCGAGATGCAAAGTCTCTGTTTGCGCCTTCCCACTCCGCTCTGCGGAGCCGGCTGGAAGACGCATGTCAGCCTCAGCCTCAACGGAAGCTCGCATCGACGATCTCCGGCGCCAGCTTGCCTGCGTGGAAAGAGTTGCCGGTTTCGACATTCGATACGATGACCTGGGCCGGCGAGAACAGCATCGGATCGATCTTGTAGAAGTCGCCTTTGACGTCGGCGAAAATCTCGGCGAATGGCTTGCCATAGGCGCTGCACGTATTCGACGGCAGGTTGTCGGCCAGCCGCTTGGCGTCGGTGTCCGGGCCTTTGACAAAGAGATGAATGCGGCCGCCGTAGATGATGGCATCGTTGGTGCGGCCCATCGCCTTGACGAAATCCGGGAAGGGCGGGGCGATCGGCGTCGTGCCGGTGCCGTCGAGAATGTTCTCGAGCGGGAAATGCAGAGCGTGTGCCTTATGAATTGCGACCTCCAGAACGCGCGCGGCGATCTGCACGGTGCCTGCGAGGCTCCACGTCGTCGCGTAAAGGATCGACAAGCCTTTCGGATCGATACCGCAATGCTTCGAGATATGCTCGATTGCCGCGGCGGGCGGCGCCTTGTCGCCTTCGATCACGAGGGCCGTCTGCGGATTGCTGTCGACGTAGCCGAGCTCTTTGTAAAGCTCCTCGACACGCGACAGGGCGCGCGCCGGACCCGAGCCGAGGGCGAAGAAGCCCGATGCTTCATCCGTGATCGTCCAGCCCGCGTACTGGCTGCCGAGGCAGGCGATGACCGGGTGATTGGAGCTGACGACAACGCCGAGCGGCCAGTTCGTCAATCCTGAGGATTGCGTGAAGGCGACGGTGCCGAGGCCGCCCATGCAGACTTCGCCGAGACGGCGTCCGGCTTCGAGTCCGCCGACGACGTTGGCGCCCAGATCGATGATGCGTTCGCCGTGGCTGCCCGTTGAAACGGAAATGCGGAGCGCGTCGGCGTCAGCGACCATCGCGTCAACGAGCTTGGCGGCACGCGCGGACACGCTCGGTTGTTTGGCATACGTCATTGCTTGGAAGCTCCAGTCGGCGTCAGGATTGGGTGTGTTCGTATATCAGGTCTTCAAGCTCAGCCAAGCGCGTCCGGGCGAGGGCTTCTGCCGCATCCGCGCTTGCGGCCTCGGCGAAAACGCTGGCGATCGGGGCTCCTTTGGGGATGTATGTTCCGGGCTGGCCGCGATCGGCGCTCCAGGCGGGCCATGGTGTCGATCCGAGTGTTAACGAACCTCGGTCGGCGTGCAGGATGGCCATGGCGCGAGCCGTTTTGGGCGTGAGCGGCGGATCGTCAGCTTGGGAGATGCCGAGACATGCCGCGATATGGGCGCGAAACAGCGCGCCTTGTTCATCGTCGAGCACATCGAGGGATGCGCCGGGCCGCGGATTGACTTCCAGCAGGTGCGGTGTGCCGCCGGATATGATGAAATCGAATGACGCCATGCCGACGATGCCGAACGCAGACGCGACGTCGCGCGCCGCGCTTTCGAGCTTGCTGCGAAGGTCTGGAGCAACGTCCGGCATCGATACCGCGCCGCCGAACCGGAACGCCTGATCGGGCGAGGGCGCGATCCACTGGCGCGACAGCGCGAGGTGCGCGTGTTCCGTACCGAACACGCCGCCGACCGAGAGACGATCGCCCGAAATCTGCTTCTGGAAATAGCGACGGCGGCGTTCGCCTGCCGCCGCGTCGCAACTGCGGATGTGACGGCCGCCGCTGCCGCCCACGCGTTTCGTCAGCCAGCCTTTGGTCGTGTCGGGAGGACAAGGCTGCGTCGTGGGATGCGCGATGCCAAGTTCGTCGAGCCTGGCGAAGAAGACCGCCGGGTCTTTGCAGGCTTTGTACGTCGCGGCTTCGTTGCCGATCAGCCGGTAGCGATGGCCGAGCGCCGCGATGAGGCGCGGTTTGTCCTCGAAGCCTGATCCGAGAACGAGACCGATGGGCGGTATGCTGATGGATTGCGCTAGCGCATCAAGCGCATGGATCAGCGGTCTGGTTCGAAAACCCGCCGCCATCGCGCCGTCAATGACGTGAACGGCGGCGGCGGAGTCGCGGGTATCGAGATCGCCGAACGCGTCGGCGACGAGCGGCACGTAGCCTGCTCGACGGGCGGACTGCGCGAGAGCCCGCCCGGAGAACGCAGCGATCAGGACCGCTTCGCCAGCCACATTCTTAAATGCCGACGAGTTCTTTCGCTTTCGCGTAGGCATGGCGGAAATCGAGCGCCAGCGGCTTGTCGGACGCCAGCATCTGCTTGAAGAGACCGGATTCGCATTTGTACTTGATGTCGCCGATCGCGAGCGGGCCGACGCCGAGCGCATCGCAGCCCGGCAGCTTGTCGCCGTTCATGAACAGTTCCATGCCCTCGACGCCCGCGGGCGGCACGGCGTTGACGTCGGCGATCACCTTCAGATGCTTCGCGAGCTTCTTGTGCTCTCCCGAGACGACCTGCACGCCCGCAGCCGCAGCCGCGAAGATGACGTCGGCGTTGGCGATGATGTCGGCTTTCTGCTCGGGTGTTTCACCGGCGACGGCTTCGAGATCGACGCCGAAGCGCTCCTTCGAAATTTTGGCGCTCTTGATGACGCGGTCAACGCCGCGATGGGCGACGAGACGCACGTCGGCACCTTCGAGAGCGGAGATGATCGAGGACGCGAAACCGACGACACCGGTTGCGCCGAAGACCGCGACTTTCACGCCCTTCCATCCCGTGTTGAACTTATCTTTCAGAACCTTCTCGACGCAGGCGACCATCGCGGCTGCCGTGGTGAACGATCCGGCCGGGTCCGCGAAAACGGAGCATTCGAACGGCGGCACCATTGCCTTCTTCGCGGCTTCAATCATGTCGAGAGCCAGGAGCGCATCCTTACCGCCCATGAAGAATCCGGTGCGCACGCCGTAATTCGGGGGGCGCGAGAAGATGGCGTCCTGGATGAGCCCGGTAACCTCGTTCAGCTCGACATTGATGTACGGCACGATGACCTTGTAGCCAGCGTCGGCAGCCATGTTCACGTCGAAGGGGCTCATGTGCTTCTGCGGCGCCAGCATGTGCAGAATTGGGGTTGCCTCGCTCATAGACTTATCAAGCTCCGTTTCTTTGGCTTTAAATGATTTCGACGCTGGCGCCGGTATTGCGGCCTCGCGCAACGAGAATACTGAGACCGTCGCCTTTAGCCTCTTCGACTAAAGAATCATAGAGGCGTTGTGCAGCATCCGGGGTGTCCACGAAAGCGAACCCGGTCGGCCCCCAGGAGCTCTGTCCGATGCCTTGCGCGCCGAGGTCGCGCATGCGGTGCGCCAGCCGTCCGACGGCGGGGCTCGTCCAGACGCTGCCGCCTTGCTTGCTGGCGAAGTAGCCCCCGGCGATCTGTTGAATTTCCGTCAGTGCCGAGCCGAACGCAGAAAGGTCAGTCTCTTTCAATCCCGGAATAAGTTTCATCAATACGAGGTGACAGATGTGCGCGGCGGCGCTTTGCGGGAATTCCGGCAGGTCGGCGAAAGCCGTCGTCTCGGCTTCGCCTGAAACGCCGGCGCTGTCCTTTTCAAAGATCAGCATGATGCGCCAAGCGTCGGGGAAGTCGCAGCGAACGGTCAAGGGCGGAGGCTTGTCATCGGAGCCCTTGCCGCCATCGACGATGAAGCCGCCTGACGCAAACGCCGAGAGGCCGATGCCGGATCTCGCGCCGCGTTCGCCGAGGGGCGCAATATCTTCCGGCGACAGCGTTCGTCCCTGCATGCGCGCGATCGCGGCGCCGATTGAAAGCGCGAGTTGCGTACCGGAGCCGAGGCCGGCATGGGCGGGGATGGCTTTGCGGACATCGACCGCGAAGCCGCTGCCCTTCTCATTACCTGCGAATTTTTTGACAAGCGCCAAGGCGCGCGCTCTTTCCAGTCCATGCGCTTCGTGCTGAGCCGAACGCCTTAGCGTGAGATCGGTTTCCGGCTGATCGACGGCGAGACCGATGCTGCCGAAACGCCGGCCGATGGTGCCGTTCAAGTCGAGGAAGCCAAGATGCAGCCGAGCCGGAGCCCTGACGCGGATCGTTGCCGAAGACGCGGATGAGAGACTCACGAAGCGGAATTCCTTTCCTTGGTGGTTTCCAAGCAGCTGCATCGGGTTTGCGTTGGCGGGGGAAGGAGCGCTAGGCTCCGGGTCGAGTTGTCCGACAAAAGGAGAATAAGGGCAAGATGAGTGCGGAACGTGAAAAAGCGATGTCTGAAGTCGATGTTAAGGCTTGGTTGCAGGCCAATCTACCGGCCTGGAAGCTCGAGGACGGCTGGATCCGCCGCACCTACAAGACGGCAAGCTGGAAGGGAACGCTGATGGTCGTCAACACCGTCGGACACCTTGCCGAAGCGGCTTGGCATCATCCTGATATCACGGCTTCCTATGCCTGGGTGGAAGTGCGTTTGATGACGCATTCGGCCAAAGGCATCACGGCGAAGGATCTCGAACTGGCGAAGAAGATCGAGGACGTGGTGCACTGGCAGCCGGGCAAAGAGGGCAAGGGCCTCGAAGGTACGCCGCATAGCGATCAACGGTTCGCATATATCAAGTATGATTGAGCGGCGGGCTGCATGTCGCAATCTGAGCCACGTCCGACGGTTGAACGCCAGCGCGGTTTGCCGCTCGATGCAACACCCGATGCAACACTCGATGCAACACTGGGGCTCGGCTCGAACATGGGCGACAGAGTTCGCAACATCGAGGAAGCCATCGAACGGCTGACTGCGGATGGCGTCGTCAAAGTCGTCGCGCGCTCGCGTTTCTATCGCACCGCGCCGTGGGGGGTGACGGACCAGGACTGGTTCGTCAATGCCTGCATCGCGATCAAGACCGACGTCACGGCGCGCGGTCTGCTGGGCCGATGTCAGGCGGTGGAAAACGGCATGGCGCGCATTCGCACGCAGCGCTGGGGACCGCGCAACATCGACGTCGATATCCTGACGTATCACGATCAAAAAATCGACGAGCCGGATCTCATCGTGCCGCATCCACGGATCGCCGAGAGAGCGTTTGTGCTTGTGCCGCTGAGGGATGTCGCGCCGGATGTGAGGATCGGCGGAGCGTCGATCGACGAGATGCTCTCGAGGCTTGACGCCAGCGACGTGCGGCCGCTCGGTGAGCCGTGACGTCGCGTTGCCGTCGAAGCTAGGCAGGGCGGTTCGAGGCGCGGACATTTTGTACGTGCGAGGACATAAAAAAGCGCCGCGGAGAAACTCCTCTGCGGCGCTTGCGTCGATCAGTCCACCGAAGCCTACTTCAGAGTCTTCAGATACGCGATGAGGTTTTCGCGATCCTCGTGCTCCTTGATGCCGGCGAAGATCATCTTCGTGCCCGGAACGTCCTTGGCAGGACCCTGCAGCCACTTATCGAGAGCGGCTTCATCCCAGGTGATGCCCGACTTCTTGAGGGCATCCGAATATTTGTAGTCTTCGAGCGAGCCAGCCTTCCGACCGACGATCCCGCCGAGGTGGGGACCGACGGCGTTCTTGTCGACCTGGTGGCAGGCTTTGCACTTGTTAAAAACCGTTTTGCCCGCGTCCGCGTCTGCAGCTACGGCTGCGACCGGCACTGCGGTGATCATGGCGGCCGCCAAAATCCACTTGCGCATTTTGAGGTTCCTTCCCGTTTCGCCTTTAAGCAACGTCATCTAAACGCTGCAACTCATAACTTAGTGCGCGAAGAATGGCATTTTTTTTCTGAACGCCAGACGAACAGAATGACGCACTGAGCGAAGTTAACTGCCGTGAGCGGCGCTCCTGATCACTATTTCTCCGGCGTCGATTTCGAAGGACCCATGCGCCGATAAACGAACTGCGGCGGGGTTGCTTCCGCGCTCTCCTGCTCGGCCACCGCCACGAACGCGGCATGGTGAGGGGAAAATTTGCAAGCCGGGTCTGTATTGGCGGCGTCTCCGGTGAAGGCCATGGCCTGGCAGCGGCAACCGCCGAAGTCGATTTCGGCGCGCGGGCAGCTGCGGCAGGGCTCCTTCATCCAGCTCGTGCCACGATATTTCTCAAATGCTTGTCCGTTGAGCCAGATATCGGCGAGGCGCCGAGTCCTGACGTTATCGAAGATGAGCCCGGGGATCCCTTCAGAGGCATGGCAAGGCAGCACCTTGCCTTGCGGGGTGACGTTCATGACGCCGCGACCCCAGCCGCCCATGCACGGCTTCGGCGTTTTCGCGTAGTAGTCGGGCACGACGAAATCGAAGACCATGATGCCCTTCAGGCGTTCCTTGGCTTCCTCGACGATCTCGGCGCTCTTGATGACTTGCGCGCGCGTCGGCATCAGGCTCGCCCGGTTCTTCAAGGCCCAGGCATAATACTGGATGTTCGCGACCTCGATGCGACCGGCGCCCATCTCGACCGCAAAGTCGATGATGTTCGGCAGGTTCTCGATATTGTGGCGATGGATCGGTGCATTGATGGTGAGCGGCATTCCGAGCTTGCGCACCCACTTGCCGACTTCGCGCTTTTTCGCGAGGCCGCCTTTATAGGCCGACATGCGCTCGGCGTTGGCGTCATCGACATCCTGGATCGAAAGCTGGACGTGGTCGAGGCCGAGGTCTTGCAGCTTCTTCAGGCGGTCCTCGGTCAGCGTCACGCCGGCCGTGATGAGGTTGGTGTAGAGACCAGCCTTCGCCGCGACGTCGACGATATCCTCGAGATCCTTGCGAAGCGTGGGCTCGCCGCCCGAGAGATGGATCTGCAGAATGCCAAGCTCAGCGGCCTGGCGCATGACGTCCTGCCACTCGGCCGTCGTCAATTCGGTATTGACGCGGTCAAGCTCCAGCGGGTTCGAGCAATAAGGGCACTGGAGCGGGCAGCGATGCGTCAGCTCCGCGAGCAAGCCGACCGGAGCGCGTGCGCAAACCTCGGCCACGGGGGCCGCTGAAAACTGCTCCAACGGTGCGATTTCGTTCATGACATCGGCTCCGTTCTTTCCCAGATTTCCTTAGGCTTTGACGACGCCCTTATCCGAGAGTTCCTGCAACATGGATATGGTGTCGGCGAGGATCTCTTGCAGCGGTGCATTGTACTCTTTTGCGAGCTCGCTGGCGATTTCCTCGACCGTCGTTGCGCCATCACAGCGCTTCAAAATCTCGATAGCGATGGGGTCGGGTTCGAACACGCGTTCGGGAGCAAGCACGTGCCATCGACCGCGCCCGGCATCGTGGCGCAGCTTGATGTGCGGTGGCAGTCCCGGCTTGGACTCCGGGACAACCATCACGCGCTTGCGCGGTGCTTCTGCGTTCATACCTAAGCCTCGATTAACTTTCCGGGCGGAAGGCTCCCGGAGGAATGTGTCCGTCGACGTAAGCGTGGTAAAGCGCGTCGAGCTGTACCCAGAGAACATTGCATTTGAAACGCACGGCGTCGATGCAGGCTTGCTGCTCGTCGCGCGTGCGGGCGTTCTTCAGGATGTAGTTCAATGCAAAATCGGCGTCGCGCGGGGCCTGCGTCAGGCGGCGCTTGAAATAGGTCATCACCGTGTCGTCGATGAAGCTGTAATTCTCGAGCATGCCGGAGATGCGTTCTTTGTGAATCTTCGGCGCGAAAAGCTCAGTCAGCGAGGAAGCGACGGCGATCGTCAGCGGCTGCTCGCGCACGAACGTGACGTAGGCTTCGACGGCGAAGACGGTCGCGGGAAGCGCGCCGCGGCGCGAGATGACGTACTCGCGATCGAGGCCGAGTCCGTCGGTCAGCACGAGCCAGCGTTCGATGCCGCCTTCTTCATCGGGGAGAAGACCATCATGATCGAGAATGCGATGCGTCCATTCGCGGCGCAGCTCGCGGTCGTAAACCCGGCTCACCAGCGCGGCGTCCTTGCGCGGAACGGCGGACTGGTAGCAAAAGCGGTTGAGCGCCCAGGCCTGCACCTGTCCCTTGTTCAGCTTGCCGCCGTGAAGCATGTGATGGAAGGGATGGAGATCATGATAGCGCTCCGGTCCGACGGCGCGAATGGCCGCTTCAAATTCGGCAACCGACATCGGCGACTCGTCGCCGCGAAGCTCTGATGCTCTCTTTCCAACGCTGACCGGATTCATAAGCGGACCTCCATTCCATCGAAACCAACTTCCCACCCGGCCGTTTCGACAGCTTTTCGAGCTTCCGAATTTTCATCCAGGATCGGGTTTGAGTTGTTGATGTGAACGTAAATTTTTCGCTGAACTTTGAGATGGCTCAAAGCTGCGATAGAGCCTTCGTGACCGGACACGGAAATATGGCCCATGCGCTTGCCGGTCTTGTTCAACAATCCTTGAACGATCATTTCGTCGTCGACGTAGAGCGTGCCGTCGAAGAAGACGAGTTCGGCATCGCGGATGCGATCAGCCAAAGGCGCATCAACTTCGGCGCATCCTGGAATGTAGAAGAATGCCTTGCCGGTTTTTCGATCCGTCACCTTGAGGCCGATGGTGTCGCCGTCGCGGCTGCCGTAGTTTGCGTCCGCGCCGCCTTTTTCCAGGAAGAGCGCGATCTTGCCGGAGACCGGAAAGGCTTCGACCGTCAGGCCGAGATCGAGGCCGGCGCCGTGAAGCTCGGTCGGTTCGTCGAACGGCAATTCGATGCGCGGGACGATCTCAGGATTGCAGACATTAAAGACGGAATTCGCCTTCAGCGTCGCGAGCACGAGGTCTGAGCCGTAGATCGAAAACGGCTGGCCTTCGCGAAGGCCGATCAATCCAACAATGTGATCGACGTCGGCGTTGGTGACGACGACGGCCTTGATCGGCGAATTGCGTTTCGCGCCTGCTGCGTCGGGGTGCAGCTCGGGCGTTTCATTGATCTGTTGGCGAATGTCGGGGGAGGCATTGAGCAACGCCCAGCTCTTACCGTCGCTCGAGACGGCAAGGGACGATTGCAGCCGCGCCTTATATCCGGCCGCGCCGGACCGAACCTTGGCCGACTGCGCGCCATTGCAATTCCATTGCGGGAATCCACCCCCAGCGGCGGACCCTAGCACTTTGATGATCATGGATACCGGTGCAGTTGCGCTCGCCGTCTCGCCGAAGCGGCTGCGCATCGAAGTTTGCAAGGATAAGATTACGGCGGCCGATGAGCCCCACCGACCGCCGCGCCGTTATCTCACCAGTGTTGTGAGACCGAAGAAACCGATCCTCAGATGAGGTCGATTTCGGCCGGAAGGTAGCTCGTCACTTCGAGACCAACTTCCTGCTCGCGCACAGCGGGCTTCGTCCAGATTTTCATAGTGGTTCCTCCAAAGCGGTAACTGCTTCCAGTCCTGCAAGCCCCGCCGAGGGCCCACCCGATTGGTGCAGGCACGTTTCTTGTGCGTGCCCAATCTGCGGATCGATCGACCAAAGTCAAGATCGCTCCGGGTTGCTTAGCAAAGATCACCCTGCGCTAGAACTTTTCAAATCAATGTCTATCACGTCTGCGTGTGAGTGCTGTCGCAACGCAATGTCGTCGGGTGTTCCACCGCCTCGGATTTTTGTCGTCGCAAGTCGGATCGCGGCGACCACTTGCAAGCTATCGCGTATGCCGACCTCGTATGCCGGTGGCACGAGGGCAACTTGATTTCCAGGTCAGCCGGCAAATCCCGGGCCACTTAGAAGCCATATACATCGCTAGAAATATGACTGGTATGTTAGAATATTATTCTTATATTCGGGGTTGAATGCCGCATAGGTGTAGAAAAATCTTCCAATGAGACGTAGAATACGCTTAAACGGATGCGCGGAAGCTTCCCGGTGACTGTGAGCTTCGGGCTTCTCGCGATTCCATTGCAATGGACTGTTTTTTTTATATCCAGCCTGTAAGCCACGGAAAGTCTTGCTGGCCATGGTTATTTTCCGGTTGCTCGAATGTGCGCTGCAGCGCCGTCCGGCATCCGCCAAGTCTGACGAGGAGAACCTGCGGTGACTGCCATTCCACTGCTTCCGCACAACGCACCGTTTGCGCCGGAAGACATCGATACGCTGAATAAAGTTGTTGCCAAGACAACTCCTCAGCAGCGCGCGTGGCTGTCCGGGTTTTTTGCGGGTTTTGAAGCAGCGCAGGGCAGCGGGACGGGGCAGCCTGGCATTCCGGCCGCGAAGCCGCGGCAGCCGCTGACGATCCTTTACGCCAGCGAGAGCGGCAATACCGAGGCTCTTGCCGCTAAGGCGAAGAAAGCAGCGCAGAAACATGGCCTCGACGGCAAGGTCTTCGACATGGCGGACGCCGACCTGTCGTCGCTACCGAAGGCGAAAAATCTCGTCGTTTATGCGGCAACCTGGGGCGAGGGCGATCCTCCGAGCCGGGCCGTCGACTTTTATCAGGCACTGATGAGTGATGCCGCGCCTCGGATCGACGGCGTCCGCTTCGCGGTGCTGGCGCTCGGCGATAGCGCCTATACGCAGTTCTGCGCCACCGGCAAGGCGATCGATGCGCGGCTCGAGGAATTGGGCGGGGTTCGCGTCGCGGACCGGGCCGACCTCGATTTAGATTATGCCAAGCAGGCCGTCGAGTGGACCGAAAAATCCCTCACGAAGCTGGCTCCGCCTGATGCCCCGGCGGGCGGCACTGTCGTGCATGTCGATTTCGGCGGTGCGGTGGCGCCGGCCGGCGACGACGACGAACCGCGCTACACAGCTGAAAATCCGTTGGAAGCCGAGATCGCGGGCCTAGTCAATCTGAACGGCACTGGGTCGTCGCGCGAAACGTGGCATGCGGAGTTCGCCTTCGAAGATCCGGCCTTCAGCTATCAGCCGGGCGATGCGATTGGGCTCGTTCCTGAGAACGATCCCGTTCTTGTCGATGAGGTTCTGAAGGCGGTTGGGTTGTCGTCGGATGCGGCGCTGCTGCTCAAGCTGCAGAAGTCCTACGACGTGACGACACTGTCGCGCGGGGCGGTCGAGAATTACGCCAAGCTCACCGGGCGCAGCGACGTCAAGGCGCTGCTCGAGGGCGAGGCGTATCCGAAGTTCTCAGCCGACCGGCAGCTCGTCGACCTTTTCGAGACATATCCGGAAAAGCTGACGGCGGACCAACTTGTCGGTCTGCTTCGTCCATTGCCCGGGCGGTTGTATTCGGTTGCCTCGAGCCTCAAGGCGCATCCGGGCGAAGCTCACCTTCTTGTCGGCGCGGTGCGTTGGCAATCGCACGGCAAGGTGCGCAAAGGCGTGTCGTCGACTTTTCTCGGCGAGCGTCGCAAGGCCGGATCGACGGCCAGGATCTACGTCAAGCCAAACCGGCACTATCGTCTGCCGCCAGACGGGCATACGCCGATCATCATGATCGGTGCGGGAACGGGCGTCGCCCCTTATCGCGGGTTCATCGAGGAACGGGTCGCGACAGGCGCCAAGGGCAAGAGCTGGCTGTTCTTCGGCGAACGCAACTTCACGAACGATTTTCTCTATCAGCTCGAGTGGCAGGACTATCTCTCCTCCGGCGACCTGACGCGGATCGATGTCGCGTTCTCGCGCGACCAGCCGGAGAAGATCTACGTTCAGCATCGTTTGTGGGAACGCCGGGCCGAGGTCGCCGGCTGGCTAGCGGACGGCGCGCATCTCTATGTCTGTGGCGACGAGAAGGGCATGGCGAAGGACGTCGATCAGACGCTCGTCAAAATCCTTGCCGAAGCCGCAAAGGGCGATGAAGACGCCGGCCGCGCCAGGCTCAAGGAGCTGACCAAGGCCGGGCGTTATCAGCGCGACGTTTATTGAGATCGAAATCACACTGCAGCAGAGGACTGTGCGCGGCAAATTTCGCTCCGCGGAGATCACAATGACAGACGGCAAGCCATCGAAAACGGAAGATATCAAGGAAGCCAGCCACTTTCTTCGCGGCACGATCAGTGAAGGACTGGTTCACGTTGAATCGGGCGCGATCGCGGATGACGATACGCAGCTCATCAAATTCCACGGCTCCTACATGCAGGACGACCGTGACGTTCGCGGCGAGCGTGGAAAAAAGAAGCTCGACAAAGCCTACAGTTTCATGGTGCGCTTGCGCATCGCGGGCGGACTGGTGACGGCCTCGCAGTGGCGCCAGCTCGACGACATCGCGGTGACTTACGGGAATAACTCACTGCGCATCACGACGCGCGCGACGTTCCAGTTTCACGGCATCATCAAGTCGAATCTCAAGCGCGCGATGCAGGCGATCTATGCGTCCGGACTTGACTCGATCGCGGCTTGCGGAGACGTGACGCGCGGCGTCATGTCGATCGCCAATCCGTATCTCTCGAAGGTGCATCGCGAGGCATATGAACTCGCTAAGCGCACGAGTCTCCATTTCCTGCCGAAGACGGAAGCGTACAGCGATATCTGGCTCAACGGCGAGCGCATTCCCGGCAAGGAGACGACGAAGCCGGAGAAGGAAACGATTTACGGTCAGACGTATCTGCCGCGCAAATTCAAATTCGTGTTCGCCGTGCCGCCGGACAACGACGTCGATGTCTTCGCGCACGATTGCGGTTTCATCGCCATCGTCGAGAACGGCGAGATCGTCGGCTGGAACGTGACGGCTGGCGGCGGCATGGGTATGACGCATGGCGTGCCGGAGACGTTTCCTCGTCTCGGAGACGTGCTCGGCTATTGCAGCCATGATAGAGCGATCGAGGTCGGGGAAGTGATCCTCAAGATCCAGCGCGATTGGGGCAATCGCTCGAACCGTGCGCGCGCCCGCCTCAAGTACACGATCGAGGATCACGGGCTCGAGAAGTTCAAGGCCGAGATCAACAAGCGGCTCGGCTACGATCTTGCGCCCGCGCGGCCCTATACGTTCACGCGCAACGGCGATCATATCGGCTGGGTCCAGGGTGAAGACAAGAAGTGGCACCTGACGCTTTACGTCGAAAGCGGACGGATCAAGGACGTGCCAGGGCATCGGCTGAGAAGCGCGATGCGGGCGATCGCTGATCTCGACGTCTGCGATTTCGTGATGACGGCCAACCAGAACCTCATCCTCGCGAACATCGGCGCGCGCAACAAGGCCAAGGTCGAGAAGGTTTTGGCCGAGCATGGAGTGGCGCCGAAGTCCCTATCCGGCGCGCGGCGAAACAGCATCGCGTGCGTGGCGTTGCCGACGTGCGCCCTGGCGCTTGCCGAAAGCGAGCGCTACCTGCCGCACTTCCTGACGAAATTCGAAAGCCTTCTCGACAAGGCGGGTCTTACAGACGAAGAAATCGTCGTGCGCATGACCGGCTGCCCGAACGGCTGCGGGCGTCCGTATCTCGGCGAGATCGGGTTCGTCGGCCGGTCGCCCGGTCTCTATAATCTCTATCTCGGCGCGGCGTTCGACGGAGCGCGGATGAACAAGCTCTATGCGCAAGATGTCGACGAAGGAAAAGCGCTGGCGCTGCTCGAGCCCATCTTGCAGCACTTCGCGAAAGACCGCGAGAAGGGCGAGCATTTCGGAGATTTCACGATCCGTGCCGGTTACGTGAAACCGACGCTCGTCAGCAACCAGTTCCATGACGACGTGAAGCTCGCGTGAGCCTGCACATCATTCGCGGAGGCGCGATCGTCCGGGCCTCCGCCGTTTCGCTACGATCGCTGATGCGGGCCGCACCAGCCTGGAAGGTATGAGGCGGTGCTGCTCTTGGCGAAGGCGAGCGCCTGCTCGAGCGCGGTTTCGGGATCATTCTTCGCGGTTTTCGTCTCGACACGGCGGCGTAGCGCGTCGGCCCAGAGGAATTCGCTGAAGGGGGTTGCGTCCTTGGCGTAGCCGCCTGCGAAACGCAATTCGCCCGCGAGGCTGCGATAGGGATCGTCTTCGAGGTCGGCGACAGTCTTGGGCAGTTCCGTGCGCGGCTGGCGAACACCGTCGGCGTCGAAGGGATGCATCCAGCCGCGATTGTCGAGAAAGCGCCAGAACTCATCCTTGTCGAGTGTGCGCAGGTCGGCCAGCGTCGACGTCAGCACCTCGTCGACGCCTTCGTCGTGCAGGGCGCGCGACAGATGATGATGGTCGACGACGTAAAGCCTGTCCTTCGGGCCGCGCACGACGGGGATCATGTGACGGCCAAGAAAGCCTGCTGATTTCTTGATGTCGAGGCCGCGCCACGCTTTGCGCTTCTCCTCGACCTCGCGCATGCCGACGGTCATTTGCGTCGGGCGAAGGTCGGAGATCGAAACCGTGTGCAGGGTCGGCGAGGGGGCAGTTGCGTGAGGCTCAGCCATGATGACCATCCTTACTACCGACTAGGTTCGGCGGTTGCGTTCGGCGCGGAGCTTGGCCCAATAGTCGAGACGTTTCTTGATTTCACGTTCAAAGCCGCGCTCGGGCGGATCGTAATATTTCGGACGTCTTTTAAATTCGTCGGGAAAATAGTTCTGGCCTGAGAAGGCTTCCGGTTGATCGTGATCGTAAAGATATTCGGAGCCGTAGCCTTCCTCCTCCATGAGTTTCGTCGGCGCGTTGAGGATCGTTTTTGGCGGCGAGAGCGATCCGTGTTCCTTGGCGGCGCGCATCGCAGCTTTGAAGGCCACGTAGTTGGCGTTCGATTTCGGCGCGGTCGCCATGTAGATGACGGCCTCGGCGAGCGCCAGTTCGCCTTCCGGCGAGCCGAGAAAATCGAAGGCTTCCTTGGCTGCGTTGGCGACGATGAGCGCCTGCGGATCGGCAAGGCCAATGTCCTCGACCGCCATGCGAACGACGCGGCGGGCGATGAACAGGCGATCCTCGCCGCCGTCGAGCATGCGGCAGAAATAATAAAGCGCGGCGTCGGGATCGGAGCCGCGAACGGCTTTATGCAGCGCTGAGATGAGATTGTAATGGCCTTCGCGCGACTTGTCGTAGAGTGGCGCACGCCGCTGCACGAGCTTGATGAGCGCATCGCGGGTGAGCGTTTTGCCCTTCGGCGCAACGGCCGCAAAAACATCTTCAGCGAGATTGAGAATGGCGCGGCCATCGCCGTCGGCCATGCCTTTCAAGGCTTCGCGCGCGTCGGCATCGAGGGGCAGAGGGCGTCCGACGTCAGCCTCGGCCCGCTGCATAAGCGTTTCGAGCGTCGCGTCGTCGAGACGATTGAGGACGAGCACGCTGGCACGCGACAGAAGCGCGGCGTTGAGCTCGAATGATGGGTTCTCGGTCGTTGCGCCGACGAGCGTGATCGTGCCGTCTTCCATGTGAGGCAGGAAGGAATCCTGCTGCGAGCGATTAAAGCGGTGGATCTCGTCGATGAAGAGCAGCGTGCCCTTGCCCTGCTCGCGCATGATCTTGGCGCGTTCGAAGGCTTTGCGCAGATCGGCGACGCCGGAGAAGATGGCCGAGAGCTGCTCGAAGTTGAGGTTTGTTTCATTCGCGAGCAGCCGCGCGATCGTCGTCTTGCCGGAACCCGGTGGCCCCCAGAAGATGAGGCTCGGCACACGGCCGCTTTTCAGCATGCGGGTCAGCGTTCCTTCGGGGCCGACGATGTGGTCCTGGCCCGCGACCTCATCGAGAGTTTTCGGGCGCAGGCGATCGGCAAGCGGACGCGGCGCGCTTTTTTCCAGTCCCGCGGCTTCAAAGAGATTGGTCATGACGCGCATATATAGAGGGCCGTGCGCGCCGTTCCAAACGCGAAGCGTCGCCCGCCCTCTGCCGTCCCCATCTCGACGGATGACGGGGCGCGATGGTGGAAGGCGCGGGCGCTACGTCCGGACGGCGACATTCACGGTCATGGCGGGGCCGGAGCTGGCGCCTGCGGCATCCGTCACAGCGACGTCGAAATGGGCTTTGGATCCCTCGGAACCGTCGTGGGAGAAATAGACTTGGCCGCCTGCAAGGTCGGCCTGGGAGAAGGTCGCGACAGGCGCCTTCGGGGTTGCGGCCAGCGAAACGAAGCCGCCGCTGGCGTTCGAGACCGAGAATGTCAGGTCCTCGGGCTTGTCGTCCGGGTCGACGGCGTTCAAATCGGCGAGTGTGATGCGGACCGAGCGGCCCTTGTCGACGGTCAGGTCGAGGTCGCCCGCGATCGCCGGCGGGATATTGCGGACATGGGCGGAAAGCTCGGCGCCTTTCTCCATGGCGAGGCGGCCGTACCTGATCTTGCCCGCCGCGGTGCCGGTGCTTTTCAGCGAAAAGAGCTGCTGCACGCGGACGTCGCCCTGCAGTGTTCCGTAGACTTCTGCGGTGTCGGCCTTGACGTTGCCGAAGACCTTGCCGCCTTCCTGAACCACGAGTTCCGATGCCGTGACGCCACCTTCCACGTAGCCCCAGACTTCAACGCGGCGACCTTGCTTGACTTCGCCTTTCAGAACAGCGCCTTCGCCGAGGATCAAAACACCTCGCATATCAGCCATCGCCGGAACTCCCCCTGACACGCATTACAAGCGTCCAGGGTCGGCCACGATTTTGTCTCGACCGTGACGGTGGCCGTGCGTTAACCCTATGCACGCTCCAGCGGTATTCTCGGCGTGTATCGAGCCGCAAAAAAAGGCGTTGATCGCGGCTCCGGTCGAGGATGCCACGCTTGACCTCGGGGCGAATTCCGGGCTCTGCCATATCCATGAGCGTCGAGACAATCACAGTCGCGGATGGCGAGGCCGATATGCGCCTCGATCGCTGGTTCCGCGTGCATTTTCCTGAGGTCGGGTACACGTATCTTCAGAAGCTGCTGCGCTCGGGGCAGGTGCGCGTCAATTCCAAGCGGGCGCAGGCCAACGACCGGCTGAGCGCGGGGGCGGAAATCCGCGTTCCGGCGATCGTGCGCGAGCCGAAGAAGCCAGGCCCGACAGGCAGGCCGGCGCTCGGCGTTTCGAAGGGCGACCGCGACGCCATCGAGAAAATGATCCTTTTCGAGGACGAGCATGTGCTCGTCCTGAACAAGCCGTTCGGTCTCGCGGTGCAGGGCGGGACCGGCACCAAGAAGCACATCGACGGTATGCTCGAAGGCATGGCGGACCGTTTCGGTGGCGAACGTCCGCGTCTCGTGCATCGCCTCGACCGGGACACGACGGGCGTGCTGCTTGTCGCCAAGACGCGGGAGGCTGCCGCAAAGCTCGGCCGCACATTCCAGACGCGCTCGGCGGCCAAGACCTATTGGGCGCTCGTCAAAGGCGTTCCGAAGCCGCCGCAGGGCAAGGTCGAGGCGGCGCTGGTTAAAGCGTCAGGCCCCGACGGCGACCGTGTGCGCAAGGCACGGCCCGGCGAGCAGGAGCTGGCCATGCACGCGACGACGCATTATTCGGTCGTCGACCGCGCCGCGCACAAGGCGTCGTGGGTTTCGCTGAAGCCGGTCACCGGGCGTCAGCATCAGCTTCGTGCGCATATGCATCTCATCGGGCATCCGATCGTCGGCGATAACAAGTACGAAGGCGACGTTCACATGCCGGCTGAGAACATCGAGAAGAAGCTGCATTTGCACGCCCGTCGCCTCGTTATTCCGCATCCGAAGGGCGGCAAGACCATCGATGTCTCGGCGCCGCTGCCAGCACATATGCTGGCAACGTGGGACTTGCTCGGCTTCGACATCAACATGTTCGAAGGATGACGCCCGGTCTGCCGGGCTCTCGCAACGCGCGGAGGTGAGACATGGCTGACGCGATCGCTTCCATCATCCGCTTCGTGTTGGCGAATTTTTCACTGACGTTTCTCGTCGTCGGGTTTGTCTTTGCATTGGCTGCCATCGCGCGTGCGCCGAAACCGGTGTCGGCCGCTAACGTGGTCGAAAAGCTGCTGGCTTGGTACGTCTTCTGGTCAATCGGCGTCGGCTATTTCTATAATTTTGTGATGCACGCCTTCTTTGGAGACATGGTGGCCTCCTTCATTGGCTGGGCGGATAGCCCGTTCCAGTTTGAAGTGGCGACCGCCAGCCTCGGCTTTTCCGCCGTCGGTTTTATCGCGGCATTCCGAAGTTTCGATCTTCGTCTGGCGGCGGTCGTCGGACCGGCCTTGTTCATGCTCGGTGCGGCGGCGGGTCATGCCTATCAAATGATCACGCAGCATAACTTCGCGCCGGGCAATGCGGGCGTGGTGTTCTATATGGATATCGCCATTCCGCTGATCGGATTGACGCTGCTTTGGCTGCAATACCGGATCGGCCGGCCCTGAACGCAAAGCCAGCCGGGGAACGACCCTCGGCGCGGCGTGGCGTCGCCCGTCGCGATCCTGCGCGTCGCGGAATTTGCGGCGTAATTGGAGCGTGCTAGAACGCAGTCATGAAACTCATCGTTTTTGATTGCGACGGCACGATCGTCGACAGCCAGGCCGGGATCGTCCTGTCGATGGAGCATGCCTTCAAATCGCTGCGCATGATCCCGCCGACGCGCGAGCAGACGCTTGCCGTCGTCGGCCTGTCGCTGCTCGAAGCGTGCTCGGCGCTGGCCCCTGAGGCGGAATACGGGACGTGCGTTGAACTGACAGAAGCCTACAAGGCGGCGTTCCGCGAACTCGACCGCAATCCGTCGGATGCCGACATCCTCTTTCCGCTGGCCAAGGAAACGATCGCGCATTTGGCAGCGCGCGACGATCATCTGCTTGCGATTGCGACCGGCAAGTCACGGCGCGGCGTCGAGCGGATGTGCGAGCGGGAAGGCTGGCAATCGAGTTTCGTGACCATTCAGACGTCGGACGATCATCCGTCGAAGCCGCATCCGTCTATGCTGTTGAGAGCGATGCTCGACGCCGGGGTCGAGCCTGCCGATACGGTGATGGTCGGCGATACGACGTATGACGTCGATATGGCGCGCGCTGCGGGCGTTTCGGCAATCGGCGTCGCCTGGGGCTATCACAGCGTTGCGGAGCTGACGAACGCCGGTGCGCACCGGATTGTCGAGAGCTTTGTCGATCTTCCCGATGCGATCGACATCGCGCTCGGCAGCAAGAGCTGCGCGGCATGAGCGGCACGGAGTCAAACGGTAACGGCGACGATAGCCATCGCGCGGATCTGGAGCGAGCGTCCGGAGGTCCGCGCGGCGCCATCAGCGACAGCCTCGCAAAACCTCTCGCACGCCGTTTTTATAAGGACGCGAGCGCGGGTGATGCGTCGCCGTTCCAGATTTTTCTCGATGGACGGGCCGTCAAGACGCCGAAGAAGCGTGCGCTCGCTGTTCCGACAAAAGCCTTGGCCGATGCCATCGCGCGAGAATGGCAGGCGCAGCAGGAGTTGGTCGATCCGTCGCGAATGCCGCTGACGCGCTTCGCCAACACCGCCATCGACGCCGTCAGCGAAACATTGGATGCGGTTGCGGCCGATATCGTCGCCTACGCGGGCAGCGATCTCATCTGCTATCGCGCCGAGGCGCCCGACGAGCTTGTTGCGCTTCAATCCCGTGACTGGAATCCGGTCGTCGCCTGGGCGGACAGCACACTCCACGCCACATTCAGGGTCGTGCCCGGTGTCGTCCACGTCCAGCAGCCTGACGCCGCGCTGGAGGCCGTCGCAAATGCGCTGACGCCGCACGATGCGTTCCGTCTGACGGGGCTGCATGTTCTGACGACGCTGACCGGTTCTGCGCTGCTGGCCCTGGCACTCGCACGCGGAGGTTTATCGGCCGATGCGGCGTGGGGAGCGGCGCATGTCGATGAGAATTATCAGATCTCGGTCTGGGGCGAGGACACGGAAGCCGCCGCCCGGCGCCATGGCCGTCGCGCTGAATTCGATGCCGCCTGCCAGTGGCTGGAGCTTCTGCAAGCCTAGAGCCTTTTTGCTTTTCGTTGAAACGCGGATCGGCTCTCGGTCTTTATTTTGTCGTGCGTCTTATCGGAAAACCGGCTTCCACTTTTTCGGAAGCACTCTAAGGGACGCGCCTGCGTACTTTAGCAAGGCGGTTCGCCAGAACCTTGTCGATGCGGCGGCCGTCGAGATCCACAACCTCGAACCGCCAACCGCTGATGTCGACATGTTCTCCCGTCTTCGGGATGTGCTGGAGAACGGCGAGGACGAATCCGGCGACGGTTTCGTAAGAGCGGTTGGGAGGAAGAGGGATTCCGATCTTATCGGCCATTTCATCGACGGGCATCGCGCCAGAGAGAAGCCATGATCCATCGTCGCGTTCGACGGCGTAGGGATCGAGGCCTTCGGTATCGGATTTGAATGTGCCGGCGATGGCTTCGAGGATGTCGCCGGGCGTCACCAGACCTTCAAAGTCTCCGTACTCGTCGTGGATGAGGGCCATCGGAACTTCGGCGTCGCGCAAGACGGCCAGAACGCCCAATGCGTCGCTGGTTTCGGGAATGACGGGTGCTTTGCGGATGTAAGCGCCGATTTCGAAGGGCTTGCCCGCGAGAAGACCCGAAAGCAGGGCGCGCGTCTGAATAACGCCGATCAGCTTGTCAGCAGAGCCTTCGCCAACCGGCAAGCGAGAGTGCGGTGTCGAAATCAAGCGCGCCTTGATGACGTCGTCGGACGCTGTGATATCGATCCAATCGACGTCCGTGCGCGGCGTCATCAGGCCGCCAACGGCGCGGTCCGCCAAGCGCATGACGCCCGAGATCAAATCGCCTTCGCCGCTTTCGAGAACGCCGGCGGTTTCGGCCTCGGCGATGACAGTCTTGATTTCTTCATCGGTAACCCGGCTTTCCCTTTGCGGCGAAAGCCCAAAGATGCGGAATACGAAACGCGTCGACGCATCGAGCAGCCCAACGATAGGGCTCGCAAACCTGGCAAAGCCGGTCATGATCGGCGCGACGACGCAGGCGATGCCTTCGGCGTTGCGAAGCGCCAAGGTTTTCGGAACCAGTTCTCCGACAATGACCGAGAGATAGGTGATGATCGCGATGACGGCGCCAAATCCTAGCGGATGCGCCAGCGATGGGCTCAGGCCGAGGCTCAACAGGTATTCCGACGCGTACTCGCCGAACGTCTCACCGGAATAGGCGCCATTAATGATGCCGATGAGAGTGATGCCGATTTGGACGGCCGACAGGAACCGGCCTGGATCGTCGGATAGCGCGAGAGCGCTTTGGGCGCCCGCGCGGCCTGAAGCTTCCAGCGCCTTCAGGCGTGGGCGGCGGGCTGAAACGATAGCCAATTCAGAAAGCGCAAAAAGACCGTTAAGGCCAATCAGTACCAGGACAATCAGTAGCTCGATCACGAGATTTCGGCTGGCGGAATCGCGTCCGAGCCACTCCTATTGTTCAGTGATCGCCAAACATAGGTCGCGGGTGCAGCCGGATCAAGGGCCTTGGCCTCGGATGCGCTCATCTGAGCGTATCCCGGCTGTACAACGGTCAATTGCCCTTCATTCTCAACGGTTGCTCTCCGTAAGCAATTCATCGAAAATTATGCCAAATGATTCGCAGGAGCGTAGGCTGATCCAATGCTGCACAGGCCGCGCATTCCCGAACTTGCGCAACGCGACCGCTTCATTCGCCGGGCGGTCAGCGAAGGGCGTGTGCTGACGTTCGCCGATGAGGAAACCGCGTCCGTACCGTCGCAGAAGGTCAAGGGTCGGACAGTGCAGCTTTTCTGGTCGAGCCCGATCGAAGCGACACGCTGGGCCGAGGCACTGGCGGGCAACAACGAGTTGCAGGACATTGGTCTCGTGACCTTCGCCGTCGAAATCCTGCCCGGCATCGCCAAGGGCAAAGGGTTCGCCGGGACCGATTGGGTTTCCGATCCGATCGAAGCCGAGGTTGATCCGGTGGATCTGCTGATCCGCCTGAAGACGGAAGCCGTTCCGTACTACGCCTCGGCGGCGAGCGGGCGGGGCGAGGTTTTTCTCGTTGGCGACGAAACCGGCCCCATCCTGACGCCAGCCGGGCCGTGGGCGCCATCGGGCGACTTGCTGCATGTGTTCGCGGCGCGTGCCGAAGCGGAACGGCATCTGAAGCAGGCGGGCGGCAAGCGCGTCATTGCCGTTTCGATCGTTGATTTTGTGGGCCAGACCTTGCCTTGGGCCGCATCGCGCGCCCATGCCGCCGCCATCGAGCCGATCGCGGGGGCGGGGTTTCTCGAGGTTAAGATCGGCGAGTTCGGGCGCCAACTTGCCGCGGCGCAAACGTCAGCGTAAACGCCACATCGGACCGCTTTCCGTTATTAATGATCGCTTCAGATGCGGCAGGCTGGCCGCGATTTCTCCAACATTTGCGCTCTCCCGAGGCCGTGCTAGAGAGCCAGCGCATTCATCACGGCAAGGCAGGGTGGCAATTTCATGAAAGACATCATCGGGGAGCTTGAGACGCGGCGCGCCAATGCTCGTCTGGGAGGCGGCCAGGCCCGCATCGACTCGCAGCACAAGAAGGGCAAGCTGACGGCGCGCGAGCGCATCGAACTGATGATGGATGAGGGCTCGTTCGAGGAGTTCGACATGTTCGTCGAGCACCGCTGCACCGAGTTCGGCATGGAAAAGACGAAGGTTCCTGGCGACGGCGTCGTGACCGGCTGGGGCACGATCAACGGCCGAACGGTTTATGTCTTCGCCAAGGACTTCACGGTGATGGGCGGGTCGCTGAGCGAAACGCACGCCCGGAAGATCACCAAGATCCAGGACATGGCGCTCAAGAACCGCACGCCGATCATCGGCCTGTTCGACGCGGGCGGAGCGCGTATTCAGGAAGGCGTCGACGCACTCGGCGGCTATGGCGAGGTCTTCCAGCGCAACGTACTTGCCTCCGGCGTCATCCCTCAGATCTCGCTCATCATGGGGCCGTGCGCGGGCGGCGACGTCTACTCGCCGGCGATGACCGATTTCATCTTCATGGTCAAAGACACGAGCTACATGTTCGTGACCGGTCCGGACGTCGTGAAGACGGTGACGAACGAAACCGTGACGGCGGAAGAGCTTGGCGGCGCCAAGGTTCACACGACGAAATCGTCGATCGCCGACCACGCCTACGAGAACGACGTCGAGGCGCTCCTGCAGATGCGCCGGCTGATGGACTTCCTGCCGTCGAGCAACAAGACGGGCGTTCCCGAAATCCCGACGGAAGACACGCCGGAGCGCATCGACTATTCGCTAGACACGCTCATTCCGGACAATCCGAACAAGCCCTACGACATCAAGGAGCTGATCCTCAAAGTCGTCGACGAGGCCGACTTCTTCGAAATTCAGGAAGCGTTCGCCAGGAACATCGTGACCGGCTTTGGGCGCATGGAAGGCCGCACCGTCGGCATCGTCGCGAACCAGCCGATGATGCTCGCGGGCGTGCTCGACAGCGATGCATCGCGCAAGGCGGCGCGCTTCGTGCGCTTCTGCGATTGCTTCGATATTCCGATCGTCACCTTCGTTGATGTGCCGGGGTTCCTGCCGGGTACGGCGCAGGAATACGGCGGGCTCATCAAGCACGGCGCGAAGCTGCTGTTCGCTTACGCCGAGGCGACGGTTCCTAAAGTCACCGTGATCACGCGCAAGGCTTACGGCGGCGCCTATGACGTGATGAGTTCGAAGCACATTCGCGGCGATGTGAACTACGCCTGGCCGACGGCCGAGATCGCGGTCATGGGTGCGAAGGGGGCGGCGGAGATTCTCTATCGCTCCGAGCTTGGAGACGCGAAAAAGATCGAGGCGCGGATCGAAGAATACAAGAACCGCTTCGCCAATCCCTTCGTCGCCGCCGAGCGCGGTTACATCGACGAAGTGATCAAGCCGTCAACGACGCGCAAACGGCTCTGCCGGGCATTGAACATGCTGCGCAACAAGACGCTCGAAAATCCCTGGAAGAAACACGACAACATTCCGCTTTGATGATTGCCGCGTCCGACGGTGCTTCGCATAGCCGGCCGGAAGCGGCGAGTCCGCTTGGGGCGGTAAGAGTTTATCAACCATGCGCGTTTGTCATGTGCGCGCTGCAACCGTCTTAAACTGCGCGTAACTTTTGGGGGCGTAGCTTCTCCCTGGAAGAATCTGGGGAATAGCCCGTGGTTGAGACCGACGTTGCGATCGTGGGGGCGGGCCTGGCGGGCTCTCTTGCTGCGACGATGCTAGGGCGTCGCGGCGTTTCGGTGGCGCTGATCGACCCGTTCGAGCACGCGCGTCCCGATTTCCGCTGCGAGAAGATCGAAGACCGGCACGCCGACTCGCTCGCTAAAGCTGGCGTGCTCGATGAAATTTTACCGGCCGCGCGCCGGTATGAGAATGTCTGGGTCGCGCGCCTTGGACGTCTCGCCGAGATCAAGCCGATCGTCGAATACGGCATCGCCTACGGCGACTTCGTCAACGGCATCCGTCGCTTGATCCCGTCCGAAGTCGTCTTCGTGCACAACAAGGTCGCTTCGCTCTCGCTGACGCCGGAACGCCAGACACTGACGCTTCTCAGCGGCGACCAGATTTCGGCGCGTCTCATCATCGGGGCGACCGGTCTTGGTGCGGGATTTCTCGACCGCATCGATATGCACCGGCGTGAAATTTCAAAATGTCATTCGCTGTCGATCGGTTTCGATGCGGACTCGGAAAATCTGCCGTTCGATTCCCTTACGTATTTCGGCGAAGATCCGTCGCATCGCGTCGCGTACATCACTCTGTTTCCGCTGGCGTCGGGTCTCAGGGTCAATATCTTCACCTATCATGATCTCGATGATCCGTGGGTCAGGCGGCTTCGCATCAGTCCGATGGAAGCGATTGCGGAGGCGTTGCCGCGTCTCGAACGTTTGACCGGCCGCTTGCGCGTGCGCGGGGCGGTCAAGATCCGGCCGGTCGATTTGATCGCCACCGAGAATGCGGCGCAACCGGGTATCGCGCTCGTCGGCGACGCGTTTTCGACGGCTTGCCCGGTGAGCGGCACGGGCGCGAGCAAGGCCCTGCTCGATACCGAGCGTCTCTGCAACGTTCATGTCCCGAATTGGCTATCGACGCCAGGAATGGATGCCGACAAGATAGCCGCGTTCTATCGCGATCCGCTGAAAACAGCGTGTGACGCCCATTCGCTCAAGACGTCGCTGTTCGCGAAGCGCAGCACTCTCGGGCAGACGGCGCTGTGGAGTGCGTTCCGCTGGGGCTGCTATGCGGGTTCTCTGGGGCGAAACCTCGTCGAGCACCGTCGCTTTCCGCGCATGCCCGCGAATTCCGCGCTCCAAAGCGAAATGCCGGCCAATCACTGACGCGCACTCGAGGCCGCTATTTCGAGCCCGCGTCTTTCGCCGCCAATGCGCCGATGGCCGACCAGTCGAGATTTTCCCCGCCGTTGGCGAGCAGCGTCAGATAGCGATCGCGCAGAAGGCTCGCGAGGGGAAGCGGCACGCGAAGATCGTCGCCGGCAGCAAGCGTCAGACGAACGTCTTTCAGGCCGAGAGGCGCGGCAAATCCAGGGGGCGAGAATTTTTCATCCGCGATCAGCGTGCCGTATGTCTTATAGACCGGCGCGCCGAACAGCGTCGATGTCAGCAGTTCGAGATACTGATGCTTGTCGATGCCAGCCTTGCCAACGAGGGCCATCGCTTCGCCGAGCGACTCGATGACAGAGGCGATCAGGAAGTTGCCGCTGAGCTTGATAATGTTTGCAGCGGAGGCGTCTTCCGAAACCGTGAATGTTCGCTGCCCTATGGCATCGAAAACCGGCATCACGGTTTTGACTGCTTCGGGTGAGCCCGCGGCAACGACGAACAGCTTGGCTGCTGCTGCCGCTTCGGGCCGCCCGAAAACAGGTGCCGCGACGTAGCGTTGGCCTCGGCCTGCGTGGTGTGCGGCCAAGCGCGTCGAGAGCGCGACGCTGATCGTGCTCGATGAGATATGGACGGCGCTCTTCGGCAGGCTCGCGAGCACGCCGCCCTCGCCGTAGACGGCGCTTTCGACGGCGTCGTCGTTGGCAAGCATCGTGATGACGGCGTCGCCACGGCAGGCGTCGGCAAGGCGGTCCGCGACCTTGGCGCCCCGAGATGCAAATGCTTCCGCCTTCGAGCGCGTTCGATTGTACACTGTCAGCTCGTGTCCGGCCTTGAGGATATTGTCAGCGATCCCGGTGCCCATTTGCCCCAAGCCGATAAGTCCGATCTGCATTTCGCAAGCCCTTTGATTTTGCGCGTGATCCAAACCTTCAATGGTCAGCTCGGCAAGTATGAATTTCAGCATACCGCAGTTGCGCAGGGCGTTGAAATGGCGATCAATAGCGGCTTTCGGGACCGGCGCGGAGCGGATAAGCTCATCGTTTTTCTTGCTAGTTTCCGGAGTCTTCAGGAATGGAAATGCCGCTTCATCCGAGTGCCATCGATATCGCGCTTCGGCTTTTTCTAACGGTTGTCGCGGGCGCTTTGATCGGCATTAACCGGGAAGCGGGTGGGCATAGCGCGGGGTTCCGGACCACCGTGCTTGCGGCGCTGGCGGCGTCGCTCGCGATGATCCTCGCCAACGCGATGCTCGAAGTCGGCGGTAAGACGCCGGTGTCATTCGCCACCATGGATCCGATGCGTCTGCCGCTCGGAATCCTGACTGGGATGGGGTTTATCGGCGGCGGCGCCATCCTGAAACACGGCAATACGATTTCGGGCGTCACGACAGCCGCGACGCTGTGGGCTGTGACCGTCGTCGGGTTGTGCTTCGGCAGCGGCAATCTCGTCCTCGGTTGCGTCGGGACGGGCCTCATTCTCCTGACGCTCATCGGGTTCAAATGGGTGGATGTGCGGGTTGCGCGCAAGCGCCGGGCGCATGTCGTCATCGCGGGCACGCGCGATGCCCCAACGCTCTCGCAGTTTTACGATACGTTGCGGACGGCCGGATACCGCGCGAATTTCCTGGGCGAATCGGATGCCGGTAACAACCGCAGGCGTCTGACGTTCGAAGTGCTATGGGAGCAGACGGAAATTGACGGGAAACCGCCTGCGCTGCTCGATGTCCTGGCGAAAACGTATGATCTCCAGTCGTTCGAAATGGTGGCTGAGGGGTTGCGTTGAGACAGCTTGAGGACGCGTACGCATTCGCCGGGATTGCTGACATGAGTGATCGTGAACTGACATGACGTCGTGGTCACTAACAACCGCGCTGGCGCGAAGAAACGTGCACTACGGCTGGATCGTCGCCGCAGTTACGTTCCTGACGATGCTGGTCACGGCCGGAACGGTCGGTGCGCCCGGCGTGTTCATCGTGCCGCTCGAACGGGAGTTCGGCTGGACGACCTCGGAGATCTCCTCGGCGCTTGCCCTGCGCTTTCTGCTTTACGGGCTGATGGGGCCGTTCGCGGCCGCTCTGATGAATCGCTTTGGCGTTCGCCGCATCGTGCTGTTGGCGCTCGGTATCATTATAACGACGCTCGTTGCGTCGTTGGCGATGACGAATGTCTGGCAGCTCGTGCTGTTCTGGGGTGTCGGGCTCGGCATCGGCACGGGACTGACCGCGATGGTGCTCGGCGCCACGGTCGCGACGCAATGGTTCTCCGAACGGCGCGGGCTCGCGATGGGACTGCTGTCGGCGAGCACGGCGACGGGCCAGCTCGTGTTTCTGCCCCTGCTTGCGAAGCTGACGGAAGCCTATGGCTGGCGTACGGCGCTTTGTTTCGTCTGTGCGATGCTGGTTCTAGCGACGCTGCTCGTGCTGCTGCTGATGCGCAATCGGCCGTCCGACATTGGCCTAGCGCCCTATGGCGCCACGGAAATCGTGCCTGAATTCCAGCATAGCGGCGGCATGGGAACGCTTCTAGCGTCGCCGCTTCTCGTGCTCAAGGACGCTATGCGAAGCGCAGTCTTTTGGGTGCTGTTCGGCACGTTTTTCATTTGCGGGCTCAGCACAAGCGGTTTGATCCAGACGCATTTCATCGCGCTCTGCGGTGATTACGGCCTAGCGCCGGTCCAAGCCGCGAGCGTGCTTGCGATGATGGGCATATTCGACTTCTTTGGTACGATCGGATCGGGCTGGCTGTCCGACCGCTTCGACAATCGCTGGCTGCTATTCTGGTATTATGGCTTACGCGGGCTGTCGCTGATCTATCTGCCGTTCACCGATTTCACCTTTTACGGCTTGTCATTGTTTGCGATGTTCTATGGCCTCGATTGGATTGCAACCGTGCCGCCGACGGTGAAGCTCACGTCGCGTTATTTCGGGACTGAGCGCACGAACGTCGTGTTCGGATGGATCTTTGCAGGCCACCAGCTCGGCGCTGCGGCTGCTGCGTATGGCGCGGGCCTGACACGCACGGAATTGTCAACGTATCTGCCGGCATTCTACGTAGCGGGCGCAGCATGCCTCGTCGCGGCGTTGCTCGTACTGTCGCTCGGCAGACCCGGAACGGCTCCGGTGTCTGCTGCGGCGTCATTCAAACCCGATCCCGTGTGAGGCAGAGACGGCCGCTCAGCCGATGTCGGTATGGCGAAGGCGCAACGCATTCGTGATGACGCTGACCGATGACAGCGACATCGCCACCGCCGCGATGATCGGTGATAACAGAAGCCCGAACGCCGGATAGAGAACACCGGCCGCAATCGGCACGCCGGCGGCGTTATAGATGAACGCGAAAAACAGGTTCTGCCTGATGTTCGCCATCGTCGCTTCCGACAGGCGCCGCGCGCGCGCGATGCCTTCGAGATCGCCTTTCAAAAGCGTGATGCCCGCGCTTTCGATCGCAACATCGGTTCCGGTTCCCATTGCAATGCCGACATCGGCGGCTGCCAGCGCGGGCGCATCGTTGACGCCGTCGCCCGCCATGGCAACGGCATGTCCATTGCGCCGGAGCTCCTGGACGATCTTCGCTTTGTCTTCCGGCAGCACGTCGGCCTTGACGTCCGATATGCCGAGCTTGGCGGCAACGCTGTTCGCCGTCGTGACGTTGTCGCCGGTCAGCATAATGATGTGGACGCCGCTGTCGGCGAGCTTGCGAAGCGCAGATGCGGTCGTCGCCTTGATCGGATCGGCGACGGCGATGACGCCCGCAGTTTTGCCGTCGAGAGCGACGTAAACCGCCGTTGCGCCGTCGCTTCGCAAACGCTCGACTTCGGCATCGAACGCAGCCGTATCTATTCCGGCTTCGGCCATGATGCGGCGGTTGCCGACGACGACGCGACGTCCCTCGATGACGCCAGTCACTCCTTTGCCGGATGGAGCGTCGAAGTCCGAGACGGCAGCCAGCGCTATGTTTTGCTCTTTGGCCGCCGCGACGATGGCGGCGCCGAGCGGATGCTCGCTCGCGTGTTCGAGGCTTGCCGTGAACTTCAGGAGATCGGTTTCGCTGATGGATGATGCCGCGCGCACGGCGGTCACCTTCGGCTTGCCTTCGGTCAGCGTTCCGGTCTTGTCGATGACGAGCGTGTCGATCTTTTCCATGCGCTCGAGAGCTTCCGCGCTTTTAACCAGTACGCCGGATTGCGCGCCACGTCCGACGCCGACCATGATCGACATCGGCGTCGCGAGGCCGAGCGCGCAGGGACACGCGATGATCAGCACGGATACGGCTGCAATCAGAGCATATGAAAAGCGCGGCTCCGGTCCAAAGGTTGCCCAGGCGATGAACGCCAGGGCAGCCGCTGCAATGACGAGCGGCACGAACCAGCTTGCGACCTGATCGGCGAGGCGCTGGATCGGAGCACGGCTGCGCTGCGCCTCGGCGACCATTTGCACGATGCGCGCCAGCATCGTGTCGCGGCCGACGCCGGTCGCGCGCATGACCAGCGTGCCGCTGCCGTTGATCGTTCCGCCGATGAGCTTGGCGCCGGTTGCTTTGCCGACGGGATTGGATTCGCCCGTTACCATGGATTCATCGACAAAACTCTTGCCGTCGATCACCTCGCCATCGACGGGGATGCGCTCGCCGGGGCGCACGCGCAGAGGGTCGCCGACGGAAACGGCGTCGATTTCGATTTCCTGTTCGCTGTCGCCCGCAGTCAAGCGCCGCGCGGTTTTCGGAGACAGATTGAGCAGCGCGCGAATGGCGCCGCCGGTCTGCTCGCGCGCCCGGAGTTCGAGAACCTGGCCGACGAGGACAAGGACCGTGATGACGGCGGCGGCTTCGAAATAGACGGGAACCGCGCCGTCATGGCCGCGCAGCGCCGGTGGAAAGACACCCGGAAGAAAGGTTGCGACAACACTGTAGGTCCATGCGACGCCGGTGCCGATGGCGATGAGCGTGAACATGTTGAGGTTGCGCGTTTGAATCGATTTCCAGCCGCGTTCGAAGAACGGCCAGCCCGCCCACAGAACGACCGGGGTCGCGAGAGCAAACTGCAGCCAGTTGGAGGCGGTCGGATTGATGAGATGATGCAGCCCGAACAGATGACTGCCCATCTCGAGAATGAAGACAGGTGTTGCGAGCGCGAGGCCGATCCAGAGACGGCGCGTCATGTCGGCGAGTTCGGGATTGGGGCCAGCGTCCGCCGTGACGATGTCCGGCTCGAGCGCCATGCCGCAGATCGGGCAGGGGCCGGGGCCGACTTGCCGGATTTCGGGATGCATCGGGCAGGTGTAGATCGTGCCTTCCGGCACGGGTTCGGCCGCGGCTTCAGCGGGGCTGAGATATTTATCAGGATCGGCGAGAAATTTCGTGCGGCAGCCGGCGGCGCAGAAATAATACGTGCGTCCGGCATGGTCGGCGCGATGCTTGGTAGTGTGCGGATCGACGTTCATTCCGCACACGGGGTCTTTTTCCAAATGCTCGGGCTTAACATCTGCCTTTGCCGGCGCGGGCTCATGACAACAACCGCAGCAGCTTTTGCCCTGCTCCGCGTGTCCCGGCTGTCCGTCCGATCCGTTGTGGTCCGCTGCCATTGCAAGTTCCGTATGCTCGATACCCTATAGGGGTATACCTATCGTTTGACACGTATACCCCTATAGGGTATGAGTCAAGCCATGCACAAGTCGATGAAATCCTCGTGTCTGAAACGCCTGAACCGTATCGAGGGACAGGTGCGTGGCCTCGCCAAGATGGTCGAGGACGATCGCTATTGCATTGATGTCGTCACGCAGATTTCCGCCGTGCGCGCGGCGCTACGCCGCGTCGAGGAGGAAGTGCTGCGCGATCATGTCGCCCACTGCGTCGAGCATGCGATCGCGAGCGGAAACGCTGCGGAGCAGCGGCGCAAGGTTGCGGAGTTGATGGACGTGCTGGCGCGATCGTCGCGGTAACCGCCGATAGTCCGCGCCTTCAATTTGTAATGTCGCAGGCTGCGCCATGCCATCGATTCGCCACGCGAAAGTCGCGTTCGGGCGCGACATACACCCCACGGAACGATAGGCTCGCAGGCTTGTTGTGGGCACTGTCGGAATGACCATCGCGGGGTGCCATGAAAACGCTCATCTCAACCGTTGCTGCACTGTTGCTGTCGATGACGTGGTCAACACTCGCTTCTGCACAACAGCAGGACCCGTGGGACGGCGGGCGCGCGCAGGTCTACGGCGATCAAGACGATGATCGCGACGTTCGCAACTACGATGACAATCGCTACGGCGGGCCTCGCGTCTATCGGCGCTTCGACGAGAATGACGACCGTCGCTACGATCCGCGTTACAACGGCGGGCGCGACTTCAGCGACCGGCGCGACGATCGTTACGATGACCGGCGCTATTTCGACGATCGCCGCTCCAATGATCGCGATGGCTATGGCGCCTGGGATGCCGCGCCGCAGCCGGACGAAGAGCAGCAGCTCAGCAAAGCGCCGGGCACGAACGGCGGTAACCGACCTTATATTCAAGCGGTTGCGCCGCCTGTCGTGGCGTTCAGCGGTCCCTATGCTCAGGGCTCGATCGTCATCGATACGGGCAAGCGCAAACTTTACTATGTGCTGAGTTCAACGTCGGCTTATGTGTATTCCATCGGTGTCGGACGCCAGGGCTTCGGCTGGTCGGGCAAGGAAAAGGTGTCGCGCATCGCGGATTGGCCCGATTGGTATCCGCCGGCCGACATGCGCCGGCGCAAACCGGAATTGCCGACGCGTATGCTCGGCGGAATTCGCAATCCGCTCGGTGCAAAGGCGATCTATCTCGGCAACACGCTCTATCGCATTCATGGCACGAACGAGCCGAAGTCGATCGGACGGGCGGAGTCCTCAGGCTGCTTCCGCATGTTGAACGAGAACGTGCTGCATCTGGCGTCGCTCGTGCGCGTCGGAACAGAAGTGACCGTGGTCCGTTCGCTCGACGGCCGGGTCGCATCGGCGGCGAGTTCGAAGCCAGCGAACGTGAAGTCCGCCGCGAGCAGGCAGCGTGCGCAGCGTTACGAGCGCCGAGGCTACGATGGCCGGGGTGACGATAATGACGATCCCTATCTCTACGAGCCCTGGCGTTGAAATGGCTTAGGGCCGTTGCGTCTCACCTCTGTCGGCGGTCAACTCAGACGGTGAAGCTGGGACGGCAATTTCGGCGACGGCAATCTCGCCGTCAGCAATGTAATGATTGACGCGTGCGAGCTTGTCGCCGGGTTGGAATAGTGTCGCGTGGCGGATCACACAGCAGCGTGTCAGTTCGTCGATGATGAAATCCCGCTCAGCGTTGGTATCCGAATCCGTCGCATGCGTGATTTGGAATGTAAGTCGGGTCAGCGAAAAGCCGGTGTCGCGCGTTCCGGCCCCGACCCAAAGGGCGCGTCGGTCATGCGTCATGAGGGTCAAGCCGTTCTGAGCTTCGTCGTTCTGTGCCCAGAAGCGAACGTGATGGCGCTTGCGCGGGCTGTCGCCGATCGCTTTCTGAAAGCCGACATCCTGACCCCGGCCAAAGAGGTATAGAGTGCTGAATGGTGCAGCGGGGTAGGGCTGGTTCAGAACGAAGGCCCGCGCCATGTGCCACGAACTGGCGAGATTCAATGGAGCGGCTTCAATCCATCCGGCCTTCGCAAAGGCGCCGCGCAATTGATCGAATGTGCCGACGAGCGCAAGATTGACGGGATCGCCGGGAAGTCCATCTCCGGTGACGGTGAAGCGTGGCACGTGATTGCGCTGGAGGACCTTCAGTCCGGTACAGACGGCGCGCGGCAGGATGATGTAGGCTGCCAGGGCGTAAGTCAGACATAGCGCAAGTATCGTCGGCGCCCGGCGGTCGACGAACTTGAAGACGTCGACGATCAGCCAAATGCAGACAATGCCGAGCGCGAGGATCGTCAAGCGCTGGATGAGGCGAATGATTGCTCGCACGATTTGCCTTATGCGCCGGTTGCAACACGATCGATTTTATTACTCCAGCCGATGTTAGCATGCACGGCCAAGCCGACAACTGGCGCATTCAACGTTATCATAACGGTGGCATTAAAGAGCGAAGGCGCGCGTAAGCGCTCAGTCGCTTGAGCAAAAAAAAAGCCGCCCGAGAGAAAGGGCGGCGTGCACAAACGCGTGGTAAAGATGATTTACGGATTTGGCGGCGGGTCTTTCGGAACATTGACGTCGACGCCTGGCGCCTGCACGTGCGTTCCGCTGCTGTCCTTCTCGATATGCGCGAATGGTGCGTCGACGGTTGTTTCGCCCGTCGCCTTGTTCGTTTCGACGCGGACTGCCGGGCTATCGACGAGGACTTCCGTCTGCGAGCGCTGATAGGCGTAAACGCCGCCAACGAGCAGGGCGAAAAGCACAACGACCAATGCGATGCTGCCAAGCCTTGCGCTATCCATTTTGAAACCTCGCTTGCTGTCAATTCCGGCCAGCAGAACGCCTCAGCGAAGCAAAATGTTCCAGATCCCGGATTTTGCGTGGCTTTACAGGAATCAGCGCGACTTGATGTTGATGCCGATCTCGACCGAGATCGTGCCGTTCACGCCGCTTTTCAGAATGTAGCGTTTACCGTTCTCGGCCTTGAAGCGTGCGATTTCGCTGCCGGTCGACAGAAATCCGGCAGGCGTCGTGAAGGTGATTTCGCCCATGCCGCAGGAGCTTTGGGTGATGGTCATGCGCGGTTTGAGGTCGCGCGTCTTGCCGAGAAACCCATAGGCGACAACCGCCGCCGAGGCATTGACGACCTCGAACTTAACGCCTTCGCTCGCAGGACGCCCGAACATCTCGACGGAGATGAATTTCGGCACGGGGTCGGAGGACTTCGCGACGCCAACGCCGATCTCGGTCGCCGATGGCATCAGGATATTGGCGCGATGGGGAGCGGAATTCATCCAGCCGGCGACGGCCTGCATCGCGAGCTGGCCGGTATCGAATCCTTGGCTGTTACGGTCCATGGCGATGTTTTCGGCAACCGCGCACGGTTTGTAGCCGGCGCTTTCCGCGCGTTTGCCGGGGTTGCCGCCGTCGGCGGTGTGGGAAAACTGTCCACTGCGCGCAAGCCGCTCGGCATAGGCGCGTGCAGCTTTGGCGAGTATCGCATTGACGCGCAGGGCGTGAAGGTTCTGCTCGCGCCGAACCTGGTTGGTCATTTCGACGATCTGCAGTTCAACCTTGGGTAAATCCGGCACCAGCGCCGCCATCCGCATCGGTCCTGTTTCGTGGGAAATCAATCTGTTGGCGAATGATGCACCAGCCATGGCATCGGCGCATTATTCACAGGGCTTGCGCCCAAATAGCACGGTTTTCATAAAGCGGCAGCGCGAGGCCCATGGCGGGCTTGAGAGCCTCGGGGCCGCGCTGTAGGGATGCCCCATGACGACAAAACCGATTCTTCCTGGCGAAGGCCCGATCGAGCCCGTCGAGTTCCGCACCGCTCTCGAGGAGCGGTATCTGGCGTATGCGCTGTCGACCATCATGAACCGGGCGCTGCCCGACGTGCGCGACGGCCTGAAGCCGGTGCATAGGCGCATTCTCTACGCGATGCGTGAGCTGAGGCTCAATCCGGAAGGCGGGTTCATCAAGTGCGCGAAGATCGTCGGCGAGGTGATGGGCGATTATCACCCGCACGGCAACCAGGCGATCTACGATGCGCTGGCGCGTCTGGCGCAGGATTTCGCCGTCCGTTATCCGCTGGTCGACGGCCAGGGCAACTTCGGCAACATCGACGGCGATAATCCGGCCGCAGAACGCTACACCGAAGCGCGCATGACGGAAACGGCGGCGCTGATCCTTGAAGGCATCGACGAGGATACGGTCGAGTTCCGTCCGAACTACGACGGCCGCGTCGAAGAGCCGGTGGTTCTGCCATCGGCGTTTCCGAACCTGCTGGCGAACGGCGCCTCGGGCATCGCGGTCGGCATGGCGACGAACATTCCGCCGCACAACGTCGATGAGCTGTGCGCCGCGCTTCTGCATCTGATCAAGCATCCCAACGCGACGATCGAAAAGCTCGTCGAAATGGTGCCGGGGCCGGACTTTCCGACGGGCGGCGTGATCGTCGAGCCGCGCGATTCCATGCTCGAAGCCTATAAGACGGGGCGCGGCGGATTTCGCGTCAGAGCACGCTGGAGCAAGGAAGAGACCGGGCGTGGCGGCTACCAGATCGTCGTGACCGAAATTCCTTACGGCGTGCAGAAAGCCAAGCTCGTCGAAAAAATCGCCGAGTTGATGAGCGACAAGAAGCTGCCGTTCCTGGGCGATGTTCGCGACGAGAGCGCGGAAGAAATCCGTCTCGTGCTGGAGCCGAAAACCCGCACCGTCGATCCCGTGCTTCTGATGGAAAGCATGTTCCGCGCGTCGGAACTCGAAGTTCGTGTCAGTCTCAATATGAACGTGCTCTCGGCGGGGCAGGTGCCGAACGTGCTCGATCTCCGGGACGTGCTCTGGCAATGGCTCGAGCACCGGATCGACGTTCTCGTTCGCCGTTCGACGCATCGCCTGAAGAAGATCGAGCATCGTCTCGAGGTTCTCGACGGATATCTGATCGCTTACCTCAATATCGATGAGGTGATCCGGATCGTCCGCCGCGAGGACGATCCGAAGGCGAAGCTGATCGCGAAGTTCAATCTCAGCGATGTGCAGGCCGAAGCGATCCTCAATCTGCGGCTGCGATCGCTGTCGCGGCTGGAAGAGGTCGAGATCCGTGCCGAGCACGATAAACTTTCGAAAGAGCGCCGCGAGCTGAAGCAGCTCCTGAAATCTGAAGAGCTGCAGTGGGAGCACGTCTCGAACGAGGTCAAGACGACGCGCGAGACGTACTCGAAGAAGACAGCACTTGGCCGTCGCCGCTCGACGTTTGCCGATGCGCCAGAGGTCGAGGTCGATCTTGCGACGGCCTTGGTCGAGAAAGAGCCGGTCACGGTCATTGTCTCGGAAAAGGGATGGGTCCGGACCCTCAAGGGGCATCAGGACGATCTGTCGAAGATCGACTTCAAGCAGGGCGACGGCTTGAAGCGCGCCATCAAGGCGTCAACGACCGATAAGCTCGTGCTGCTGGCGACCAACGGTAAATTCTTCACGTTGGAAACGAACGCCCTGCCGGGCGGCCGAGGCCACGGCGAGCCCGTACGCCTGATGATCGATCTCGAAGAGAACCATGACATCGTCGAGGTGTTCGTGCACGATCCGTCGCGCAAGCTGCTTGTCGCTTCGACGGCCGGCTATGGCTTCATCGTGCCGGAAGAGGAAGTCATCGCATCGACGCGCAAAGGCAAGCAGATACTGAATGTGTCGGAGCCGGACGAGGCGCGCGTCTGCGTCCCGGCGGAAGGCGACTACGTTGCGACGCTCGGCGACAACCGCAAGCTCCTTGTCTTCAAGATCGATGAGGTTAACGAGATGACGCGCGGCAAGGGCGTGATCCTGCAACGCTTCAAGGACGGCAGCCTCTCCGACGTTCGCGTCTTCAAGAAGTCGAATGGCCTGACGTGGGTCGACAGCGCGGCCCGCGAATTCACTCTCGCGTGGGGTGAAATGCGCGAATGGGTCGGAGAGCGGGCGCAAGCCGGCCGGGTCGTTCCACGCGGCTTCCCCCGCTCGAATTCCTTCGGGCCGCGATTTTGATTGAAGATATTGACCGGCCGCGCTTGTCGCGGCCGCCTGCCACGGCTACGACCTTCTCCCATGGGTGGGACGCTTCAAAAAACGGCTTGGGTCGTGGCGGCGGCGCTGATTGTGATCGGCATCGGTGGTGCCGGTCTCCGGGCTGAAGGCGCCTCGCCAACAGGCCAGACCGAGGCAACATGCCAGAAAGAAGATTTTGAAGCGGTTGTCGAGGCGACGGCGTCGAGCCTGCGCGATCTCAACAGCAATAACCGGCCCGAGTTCCAGGAAAAGCTGCGCGAGCTGAAGTTGAAGCGCAGCTGGACCCAGAACGAGTTCATGGAAAAAGCTGCGCCGTTCGTGCGCGACGACAAGACGGCGGTCTACGACAAATCGACGGATGAGCTGCTGTCGGCGATCTCGTCGATGGGGCGTGAGGGCGCGAACGCGGAAACACCCGATTGCGCGATGTTGCTCGAACTCAGAGCCCGGATGAAAATGCTCGTCGATACGCAGACGGCGAAGTGGGAGTACATGTTCGACAAGCTGAATACGGAGCTGGCGAAGTAGACTTGTGCGAGATCATCAGCGGCGCGCGTCGGCTTAGAAATCCGAGCTATCGTCGGCGACACGCTCCCAGCGGTCGGGTCCGAGGCGCTCCTGGGGCTGGAAGCGCGTCTTATACGCCATCTTCTTCGAGCCCTCAATCCAATATCCGAGATAGACGTGCGGCAAGCCGATGCGCCGCGCGAAGGCGATGTGCTCGAGGATCATGTAGGTGCCGAGACCGGAGCCAACGGCATCGGGATCATAAAAGCTGTAGACCATCGAGATGCCGTCGCTCAGCCGGTCACAGAGCGCCACGGCCTTGAGCGGCCAGGCGTCGAACTCGGCGTCGGGTGCGCCCTCGGGCCTCTGGCGATATTCGGTCAGGAAGGTATCGATGACCGTGTCCTCGACCATCATGCGATAGTCGAGCATGGTCATGTCGGCCATGCCGCCGTCGCTATGGCGCGCATCGATGTAGGCACGGAAGAGCTTGAACTGCTCCTGCGTCGGGATCGACGCCGTCCGGCGCGCCGCAAGCCGGGAATTTCGCGACCAGCTCCGGCGCATCGATCGATCGGTCTTGAAATCATCGACCACGACACGCACCGATACGCAGGCTTGGCAGCCCTCGCAGTAGGGAACGTAGGCAATGTTCTGGCTGCGGCGAAATCCGGTGGTCAGCAGACGGTCGATGAGCTCGGGCGGCTTGTCGTGCGTCAGATGGGTGAACAGCTTGCGTTCAAGCCGGCCGGGTAAATACGGACAGGGCTGCGGAGCGGTGACGTAGAACTCTGGAAATTTCTTTTGCTGCTCCGTCATTCCGACGCGTCCCTCGGGGCACAATCCTTCCCCGATGATAAAGGGAGGCCCTGGTCAGGATCAAGGCACCGGCCGTGATCAGCCGATACGATCAGTGAATAGGAGGCAAAATAACACTGCCGCGCAAGCGCATTGCGGTGCAAAATGCGATGCAAACAAGTGGACGCCAAATATTTCTACTACAACAGGAAGGTCTTTGCAGGCCAGCGCGTGCCTGTCAGATATCGTGCATACAGGCGAGCTTGCCTCAAACCCCGAGCGGGGAGGCCTGCGTTGCATTCGCGGGCGGCTTGGAGCTGGTCGACTCGGCGTTGGCTACGATCGCGTAGAGGGCGCACGCCGAGATGATGCCGGCAACGACGATCGCGGCCCAAAGAGCCGATCTTCGTAAAAACCATCCGACCGTTGGAGCCCCGGACTTCGTTTTACTGTCCCACGCCGCACTTTGAGCCGAAGAGGCTCCGTAAGTCGTCATCTGCCGCCCTTATGTCTGTCTCGGGACTCGCGCCCACTTCTCGCTCTTAACCCTACCCCTGCACAAGCAGGCTCTCGCTCGAACGCGAACAAAACCGAATCGTTTGTTGTATTTCGACGACTGATTTTGCGCGAACGCACATTGCGCGAGGCTGTACTGTGCCCAATGGGATACTTTTACGGCGATTTTTCGGGCCTAATGGGCCACACTCGTGTTCGCAAAAAGATATGAACGTCATTTAGTGTTCGGCTGCGACAGGGGCGTTCTTGTGCAGAGCAAAATATCTCACATACTCGGGAAATAATCTCGACGATAACAAACAGGCATCGAGGAACCGCTCAAGGCAAGCCGGATCACTCCCACGAGTGATCGTCAGACTAGACCTGGAGGTTTCATGATCGAACTCGTCGTCGCTGTCTGCATGATCGACCAGCCGTCCCGCTGCAGGGACGTTACGCTCAATTTCGAGGGCGAAAGGGTCACGGCGCAACAGTGCGCCATGAACGGCCAAATCGAAATAGCGAAATGGATTGGCGAGCATCCGAACTGGGTCATCCAGAAATGGCGCTGCGGCATCGCGGGGCAGTTCGCCAAGCTTTGACAAGCTTTTGCAGTTTGGCTGGTTGACAGGCCGGCCAACCCTGCGCTCCCTGGCGGCGCGAAATCGCCGTTCAGGAGATACTCATGACCCAGTCGCCCACGCCCAAGTTCGCGACCCAAGCCGTGCACGCGGGCGCGAGCCCAGATCCCGTAACCGGGGCGCGTGTGACGCCGATCTATCAAACGACGTCCTTCGTTTTCAAGGATCCGGATCATGCGGCGGCGCTGTTCAATCTCGAAGCGTTCGGAAATATCTACACCCGCATCAACAATCCGACGCAGGCGGTTCTTGAAGCGCGGATCGCGGCTCTCGAAGGTGGAACAGCGGCGCTGGCTGTCGCGTCAGGGCATGCGGCGCAGTTCCTTGCGCTTCACACGCTGCTTGAACCGGGAGATGAATTCATCGCCGCGCGCCAGCTCTATGGCGGCTCGATCAATCAGTTCAACCATTCGTATAAGAAATTCGATTGGAATGTCGTCTGGGCGGACGCCACGGACGCATCGAGCTTCGAGCGCGCGATCACTCCGAAGACGCGCGCCATTTTCTGCGAAAGCATCGCCAATCCAGGCGGCATCATCAGCGATCTGCCGGGCATCGCCGCCGTCGCCAAGCGCGCGGGCATTCCTTTCATCGTCGATAATACGCTGGCGACACCCTATCTCTGCCGGCCGAAAGAGTTTGGCGCCGACATCGTCGTGCACAGCCTGACGAAGTTTATCGGCGGCCACGGCAACTCGGTTGGCGGCGTGATCGTCGATTGCGGCACGTTCGACTGGCTTAAAAGCCCGCACAGGTACAAATCGCTGGTCGATCCCAATCCGTCCTACAACGGCATGAAGCTGGCGGAGGCGTTTGGCCCGATGGCGTTTGCGATCGCGGCGCGCGTGCTCGGCCTGCGTGACCTCGGCCCCGCGATCTCGCCCTTCAACGCGTTTCTCATTTTGACCGGCGTCGAGACGCTGCCGCTCAGGATTCAACGTCAAGTCGACAACGCGCTCCTCGTCGCCGAGTGGCTGGAAAAGCATCCGGCGGTCGGTTGGGTGAACTATGCCGGGCTGCGCAATAATTCCAGCTTCGCTCGCCACCAAAAGATTTGTCCAAAAGGCGCCGGTTCCGTCTTCACGTTTGGCCTCAAGGGTGGTTATGAAGCGGGTGTGAGGCTGGTATCGGCCTTGAAGCTTTTCAGTTTCCTTGCCAACATCGGGGATACCCGCAGTCTCGTCATTCATCCCGCGTCGACCACGCACCGGCAGCTTCGCGACGATCAGCGCGAGGCCGCGGGCGCCGGCCCGGATGTTGTCCGCCTGTCACTCGGGATTGAAGATGTCGACGATATCATCGCCGATCTCGACCAGGCGCTTGCCGCGATTTAGAAACACCGCCAGGAAGGGGCCATGAACTACCAGCTTGTTTTGCAATTCCAGGGCGACGACGAGGACACCCTCGACAAGGTGATTGACCTCGAGGATCGCCTGATCGACGCTCTCGACGGTTCAACGACGGCCGAGGTCGACGGACATGAGCCGGGCGACGGCGTGATCAATCTCATTCTGCTCGCAAAGAACGCGACGAAGGTTTGGGAAAAGATCGAGCCGATCGTCGAGGGTGCGTCCGACGAACTCGACATCAATGCCGTCGCATTCCGCGCGCTCGACGGCGAGGACTTCACGGTTCTCTGGCCTGTCGATTACGAGGGCGAATTCGAGCTGGCTTCATAAAATGCGCTTTGCGGCTCCCCCACGGGGAGGCGGCCGCAAAGCGCGCGCAGTTCGATGAGCATGCTTTCTCTCAGCTCGCCTTGACGTAGGAGCCCGGCGCATCCTCAATGACGCCGAGCTTGGCGCCGGGTGTTCGCGCCTCGATCCAGCCTCCAGACTGCTGCGAAAGCCATTCGATCCAGTACGGCCACCAGGAGCCTGGCGTCGTCGATGCCGATGCCTGCCAGTCGGCGAGGTTCGTCATCTTCGTGCCCTTCGTCCAATACTGGTATTTCGCCTTGCCCGGGGGATTGATGACGCCCGCGATGTGGCCCGATCCAGCGAGCACGAACTCGACCGGTCCGCCAAGCATCTGCATGCCGCGAAAGACCGATGCGGCGGGAGCGATGTGATCCTCACGCGTCGCGACGGAGAAGATCGGAAGCTTGATCTTGCCGAGGTCGAGCTTGATGCCGCCGACGTCCATCTCGCCTTTGGCAAGACGGTTTTCGTTATAGAACTCGCGCAGGTAGAACTTGTGATTGGCGGCCGCCATGCGCGTCGAATCCTGGTTCCAGAACAGGAGATCGAACGGGAACGGCTTTTTGCCCAGCATGTAATTGTTGATCACGTAGGGCCAGATGAGGTCGCGCGGCCGCATCATGTTGAAGACGTTGGCCATGCGCGAGCCGTCGAGAAAACCCTTTTCGGTCATCAGGGCGTCGAGGCTGTCGAGCTGATTGTCGTCGGTGAAGAGCAGGAGATCGCCGGCGAGCGTGAAATCGACCTGGGTCGTCAGCAGCGTGCAGCATTTGAACGGCTCTTCGCCGCGCTGTGCGAGATAGGCAAGCCCGGTCGCGAGCGCGGTGCCCCCGACGCAATAGCCGAGGACGTTGATTTTCTCGATCCCGGATTCCTTGCGGACGGCGCGCACGGCTTCCAGGATGCCTTCGAGAATGTAGTCCTCGAACGTCTTGTCGGCGAGCTTTTCGTCAGGATTGACCCACGACACGACGAAAACGGTGAAGCCCTGATCGACGACGTATTTGACGAAGCTTTTCTGGCTCGTGAGATCGAGAATATAATATTTGTTGATCCACGGTGGGATCATCAAAACCGGACGCTCACGCACCTTATCCGTTGCGGGCACATATTGGATGAGCTGCAGCAACTCATTCTGGAAGACGACTTTGCCGGGCGTCGTCGCGAGGTTACGGCCGAGTTCGAAAGCGTTGGCATCCGTCTGGCTGATTTTCATCAGGTCGCCGGACGATCCCAAGTCCTTGGCGAGCAGAGTGGCGCCTTCGAGGAGATTGCGACCGTTGCTCTGGATGGTCTCGCGCAGAACTTCCGGGTTGGTCGCGAGAAAGTTCGTCGGCGAATAGGCGCTCGTCAATTGACGCAGGTAGAATTCGGCGCGGTGGCGAGCCCGTTCATCGAGGCCCGGCGTCGACGCCAACTGATCCTCCGCCCATTTGCACGCCAGGAGATACGCCTGTTTGCAAAAATCGAAGAACGGGTTCTCGCTCCACTCGGCATCCTTGAAACGATTGTCGCCCGGCGCCGGCTCGATCAGCGGAGGGATCGGCATGCCCATGGTGCGCGCCAGGACGTTATTCCAGAGATTGGCGAACTGGCCGAAGAACAGCGCTTGCGCTTCGGACAACTTGACCGGATCGGAAAACCAGGTCCGCACAAGCGACGTCAGCGTCTCGGTTGCGGCGGAGAACTCGCTCGCAGGCGTATAGGGGCCAGCCTTGGCGTCGGGGCGTTCGGCGAATTGCGCCAGCGCAACGCTGCCTCGCTCGTAAGCGCGAAGAAGGTTCGTCGCGAACTCTTCGGGGTTAGCGATGAGGTAACGCGACAGGAACGAAGGGATTTCGGGCTTGAAGCTGTCTTGGGGCATGGCGGCGTTTAAAAACTTTCCAATATGGGGCGCCGACAGTCTAACCGGCCGTCGGCCGCAGCCATTTTACCTTTGGCAGAGTGCCCCTCGGATGGAGACCGATCAAGTCGAATCACGGATACCCAGCATTGCCTCTAAGTAGGTGGCGACCGCCAAAAAGCAAACACGGTCACGCCGTTTGTGCATTGCAAAGGTGCTGATCTCATGACTTCCGCGCCGTTTCCCTGTCCATCGCGCCGCAGCACTGGACGGAGCATGGCGCGCGAGCGTAAACAGGGCGTCGGTCGGTTCACAGCCATCGTTAACCGATCCGGGTTTCATCCCCAGTGCAACGTGAAATAAGTGACGCCGATGACGTGCGGCGCGCCGAGGACAAAGACTGTTGAGCGAAGATTTTCACCGCATCAAGCGCCTGCCGCCATACGTTTTCGCGGAAGTGAACCGCTTGAAAGCCGCTGCGCGTGCGCGCGGGGCCGACATCGTCGATCTCGGCATGGGCAATCCCGACATGCCGACGCCGCAGCACATCGTCGACAAGCTGATCGAGACGATCAACAAGCCGCGCACGCACCGGTACTCGGCGTCGAAGGGCATCCCCGGCTTGCGCAAGGCTCAGGCCGCCTATTACGAGCGCCGCTTCGGCGTGAAGCTCGATCCGGAAACCGAGATCGTGGCGACGCTCGGCTCGAAAGAGGGATTCGCGAATATCGCGCAGGCGATCGCAGCGCCTGGCGACGTCGTGCTCGTCCCGAACCCCACCTATCCAATCCACGCGTTCGGCTTCATCATCGCCGGCGCCTCGATCCGTCATCTTCCGGCGAACAACGGCGAGGATTTCCTGCGCGCCATCGACCACGCGGTGAAGCATTCGATCCCGAAGCCGCTGGCGGTCGTCATTTCATTTCCGTCCAATCCGACGGCAATGGTCGCCGATCTCGAATTCTACAAGGATGCGGTGGCGCTGGCGAAGAAGCACGACATCATCATTCTGTCCGACATCGCCTATGCCGAACTCTATTATGACGGCGTGCCGCCGCCTTCGATCCTGCAGGTTCCGGGCGCCAAGGACGTGTCGGTCGAGTTCACGTCGCTCTCGAAGACCTACAACATGCCGGGCTGGCGCATGGGCTTCGCCGTCGGCAACGAGCGGCTGATCGGCGCGTTGGCGCGCGTTAAATCCTATCTCGATTACGGCGCGTTCACGCCGATCCAGGTGGCGGCGACGGCGGCGCTAAACGGTCCGCAGGATTGCGTCGACGAAATCCGCGCCCTGTATAAGAGCAGGCGCGACGCGCTGGTCGAAAGCTTCGATCGCGCCGGGTTTCATGTTCCCGCCCCTCCGGCGACGATGTTCGCGTGGGCTCCGGTTCCGGAGAAATACCGGCATCTGGGCTCGGTCGAATTCTCGAAGCTGCTGATTGAGGAGGCCGATGTCGCGGTTTCGCCGGGCGTCGGTTTCGGCGAATATGGCGAAGGCTTCATCCGCATCGCGCTCGTCGAAAATGAACAACGCATTCGACAAGCCGCGCGATCGATCAAGAAGCTTTTCTCCGATACGGCCCACAGCGACCAGCGTTCCGCTCCTTCCCAGAAATCCGCATCACGATAGTCAGCGAAAATGGAAACCCTTAAACTCGGTATAGCCGGTGTTGGCACGGTCGGTGGCGGCCTTCTGGAGCTTCTGACGGCGAACGGTGCGCATTTCGCGAACATCGTCGGGCGCGAAATCCGCGTCACCGGCATCTCGGCGCGCAGCCGCGACAAGGTTCGGAACATCGCGATCGACGGCTTCCAGTGGTTCGACGATCCGGTGGCGCTTGCCAAGGATCCGTCGAACGACGTGTTCATCGAATTGATCGGTGGCGAGGATGGCGTCGCGAAGGCGGCTGTCGAAGCGGCGCTGCAGGCCAAGAAGCATGTCGTGACGGCCAACAAGGCGCTCTTGGCCAAGCACGGTATTGCACTCGCCAAGCTGGCTGAGAAAAACGGCGTTGCCTTGAATTTCGAAGCAGCGGTCGCGGGCGGTATTCCGATCATCAAGACGCTGCGCGAAGCGCTGGGCGCGAACCGCGTGCGCCGCGTCTACGGCATCCTGAACGGAACGTGTAACTACATCCTGACGCAGATGCAGAACGACAAGCGGCCATTCGCCGACGTTCTGAAGGAAGCGCAGGCGCTCGGATATGCCGAGGCCGATCCGACGTTCGATATCGGCGGCTTCGATACCGCGCACAAGCTCGCGCTGCTGACGAGCCTCGCATTCGGTACGAAGGTCGCCTTCGATCAGATCCACGTCGAGGGCATTCAGACGATCACGGAAGCCGACATCGAAGCGGCCGACAGCCTGGGCTATCGCATCAAGCTGCTCGGCGTTGCAACTGAAGCGGAGACGGGCATCGAGGCACGGGTGTCACCAGCTCTCGTTCTCAAGGATTCGGCGATCGCGGAGGTTTCCGGCGTCACCAACGCCATTGCCATCGAGGGCGATTTCTCAGGCAGCATCCTGCTGGTCGGCGCGGGCGCTGGAGCCAAGCCGACGGCGTCCGCCGTTGCGGGCGATATTCTCGACATTGCGCGCGGTCTGATCGTGCCGCCGTTCGTTACGCCGGTCGCAAAGCTCAAGCCGCACAAGCGCGCCAAGCTCGACCAGCATTACGGCTCCTATTATGTCCGCCTGGCGCTCTACGATAAGCCGGGCGCCATGGCCGCGGTCGCCAAAAGCATGAGCGACCAGGCGATCTCGCTCGAAAGCATCGTGCAGCATCGGCCGCAGACGCTTCATGCGCCGCGCACGGCTCCGCAGCGAACGAAGGACAAGGCGCAACCGGTCATCATCATCACGCACGAGACGACCGAGGAAGCGATGCGCAAGGCTCTGGCGGCGATCGAGAAGGATGGCAACGTCACCGAGCCCCCGCAGATGATCCGCATTGAAGAGCTGTAGAATTCGAAGCATTTGGCCAACGCAATGGTCCGGAAGGATGAAGACATGAGCAAGACGGAGCAATCGAACGGAGTGCACGGTCCGGGATTGGAGCGCATTCTCGTTCTGGAACTCGCGCGCGTGACGGAAGCGGCGGCGATCGCCGCGGCGCAGCTTCGCGGACGCGGCAACGAAAAGGCCGCCGACAAGGCGGCTGTCGACGCGATGCGCCGGGAGCTGGGCCGCGTCGAAATCCAGGGCACCGTCGTCATCGGCGAAGGCGAGATGGACGAAGCGCCGATGCTCTACATCGGCGAGAAGGTTGGCACGGGCGAAGGGCCGGAAGTCGATATCGCCGTCGATCCTCTCGAAGGCACCACGATCTGCGCCAAGGCGATGCCCAACGCGCTAGCGGTGCTCGCCATCGCCGAGCGCGGCGGCTTGCTGCATGCGCCGGATATGTACATGAACAAGATCGCCGTCGGACCGGGGTATCCCGACGACGTCGTCGATCTCGATGCGACGCCTGCTGACAATCTTCGCGCTCTCGCCAAGGCGAAAGGCGTGCCGATCAATGAGATCATGGCCTGCATTCTCGATCGCCCCCGCCATGCGGAGCTGATCCGGGCTGTGCGTGAGGTGGGCGCCGGCGTGCAGCTCATTCCCGACGGCGATATCGCGGGCGTCATCTGGACGACGGACCCCAAGGAAACCGGCATCGATATCTACATGGGTTCGGGCGGCGCGCCTGAGGGCGTGCTCGCGGCGGCGGCGCTGCGCTGCATCGGCGGACAGATCCAAGGCCGCCTGATGCCGATGAAGGACGAAGAGCGCATTCGCGCCGAGAAGATGGGCATCAGCGACATCAACCGTGTGTTTCGGCTGCAGGACATGGCGTCGGCCGACGTCGTGTTCTCGGCGACCGGCGTCACCGATGGCTCGCTGCTCAAGGGCGTGCGCATCCGTGGCGATTTCGCCGAAACGGAGACCGTCGTCATGCGCTCCAAGACCGGAACGGTCCGGCGGATCAGGTCGACGCTGCGCAACGTCGGGGCCCGCTTCATTTAGTCTGTAACAGGCCGTTTCCGTCGCGTTTGTGCTGTGGGCGATCGTCGCTCACGGCAGCGTGCGCGCGCGAATCGACATACAACTTGGCCGCACGACGCAGAGGGGGCTTCCGGTGCGCTCAACAGGTTTGGCGAAGGCGGCATTCGAGAGCCAGGGCGATGGCGGCGTATTTCTCGGCGTTCGTTCGAGCGCGCGCGGCTTCCATTGGCGTGAACGGCTGCGGCCCGAGTTGAAGTCGCTGGCGACGGCGATCGGGCAGCATCACGGCTTGCCCGAGATGATGGGGCGCATCCTCGCGGCGCGTGGCATCGGATTGGACGCGGTGCCCGGCTTCCTCGATCCGACGCTGAAATCGCTGATGCCCGATCCGAGCGTGCTGCGCGACATGGACAAAGCCGCGTCCCGCCTCGCCGATGCGATTGAAGCGAAGCAGCGCGTTGCGATCTTCGGCGATTATGACGTCGACGGCGCGTGTTCGTCGGCGCTTCTGCATCGCTTTCTTTCTCACCACGACGTGCCGTCGCGCATCTACATTCCGGATCGCCTGTTTGAAGGCTATGGGCCGAACGTCGGCGCCATCGAGACGCTCGTCAACGAAGGCGCGAAACTGATCGTCACGGTCGACTGCGGCACGACGAGCTTCGAGCCGTTGGCGGCGGCGCGTAAGCTTGGCGCGGACGTTCTTGTCGTCGATCACCATCAGGCCGATGAGCGGCTTCCCGACGTCGAAGCGGTCGTCAATCCGAACCGGCAGGACGACATTTCGGGGCAGGGGATGCTGTGCGCTGCCGGCGTCGTATTTCTCGTTCTCGTCGCCGTGACACGCGAACTTCGGCGGCGCGGTTTCTACGCAGGCACGCGTGAACCCGACCTGCTGTCGCTGCTCGACCTCGTGGCGCTCGCGACCGTCGCCGACGTCGTTCCGCTGATCGGCCTCAACCGCGCCTATGTCAAAAAAGGTCTCACCGTGATGCGCGCCCGCGAGAACGTCGGGCTGACGGCGCTGGCCGATGTCGCGGGGCTGACGGCGCCGCCGACGCCCTATCATCTCGGATTCATTCTCGGGCCGCGCATCAATGCCGGCGGGCGCATCGGCAATGCGGCGCTCGGCGCGACGTTGCTTTCGACGGGCGACGCGATCGAGGCGCAGAAGATCGCCGAGCTTCTCAATCGTCTCAACAAGGAGCGCAGGGACGTCGAGGCGATCATGCTCGAGGAAGCGCTCGCCATCGCCGACCAGCAGATGGCCGACGATCCGTCACGCTCAATGATCATCGTCGCGTCGGAGACTTGGCATAAGGGCATCGTCGGACTGGTCGCGAGCCGGCTGGTGGAACGCTTCCGCAGGCCGGCGTGCGTCATCGCCTGGGAAGCCGAAGCCTCGCGGCCGAACGAGGGAACGGGTTCGCTCCGTTCGATACCGGGTGTCGACCTCGGCGCAGCCGTGCGCGCGGCTGTGGCGGCCGGTCTGCTCGTCAAGGGTGGCGGTCACGCGATGGCCGCTGGGTTGACCGTCGGGCGGCACAATCTTGCGGCGCTTGAAGCGCATTTTCAGACGCAGATCAAAGCCGCAACGGTGACGGCGAACGAGGCAGCCGGTCTCGATATCGATGCGGCGCTCGTTGCGTCGGGCGCAACCGTCGAGCTGATGGACCTCATGGAGCGTGTCAGCCCATTCGGGCAGGGAAATCCTGAGGCGCGTTTCGTGCTGCCGGCGCATCGGGTGAAATTCGCGAAGGTCGTCGGGGATGCGCATGCGCGGGTGCTGATCGAGGGCGGCGACGGGGCGCGTCTCGACGCCATCGCGTTCCGTGCCGCTGGGCAGCCGCTGGGCGACTTGTTAATGTCCACCGGGGGCATGCCGCTGCACGTTGCGGGGCATCTCAGGCGCGATACTTGGGGCGGGCGTGACCGGGTTGAGCTCCAGATCGAAGATGCGGCCGACCCGCGGCGCCAATCGTAATTTTGAGGCCTGATTTTTGAGGCCGGCCGAACGCCATCCTGTCGCAGCAGCGTGCCGATGGGCCACGCTTGCCAAGGACGCCCGAAGCCGATTATAGGGTTGCCTTTCCAGGCGGTGGCCACGCTCCCTTCGTCTATCGGTTAGGACGTCAGATTTTCAATCTGAAAAGACGGGTTCGACTCCCGTAGGGAGCGCCAAGTCTTTTCAATTACTTGGCGCTAACGCTTCCGCCCATTCCGACGGTGCGTTTGGCGCTTTATTCTGACATCTGCTCCCGCTTCGTTTGCATCGACCCACCCACGGCGCTTCCTTCCGGCGGTGATGTGCTGTTTCTCGGTACGTTTGCATAGAGGCGGCACGCTTGCGGTGTCTTGTGACCCGATAAAGTCACCACACCCTGCTCGGTCAGTTCAGCGTCGCCAAGCTCGGTCATACCGATTCCATGGCGGAAGGGGTGGGATTCGAACCCACGGTGGACTTGCGCCCACGCCGGTTTTCAAGACCGGTGCCTTAAACCACTCGGCCACCCTTCCAAAGCGCTAATACAACGCCGTAGCAGGCACGCGGTCCACCGCGTACCGGGTTATCGGAGCGTCCCTCCTAGCCGGTTCGGTTTCCCGCCTCAAGCGCCGTGACGTCCCAAGCGGGCTTAACCTGATCCTAAGCCGTATTTGTCATCATTCCGGCAAGCTTCGGCCAACCTCGCGTGCTTTCATCGGCGCCGAGGGTGCGCTGGGCGGGCGTAGCGTTTCGAGTTGAGTATGCGTACATGAGCAGGGGCCTCTCAGGCCGGCTGGCCGCGCGCGCCATGCTGGTGACGACTGCGGCGGCGCTCGCATCCGCCTGTTCGAGCAATCCACCCGCCCGCACCGTCGGCGGGGTTTCGCGCTCGGTGTTTTCCGAAGACGACTACGGCGTCAGCTCGAGCCCGCGCGTAACCGCGAGCCGCTACGTCCCGAAAGGCGGCGGGACATACAAGCTTGGCGCGCCCTATAAGGTCGCCGGCCGCTGGTACGTGCCGCACGAAAATCCGAATTACGTCGAGAACGGCGTCGCATCCTGGTACGGCGACGATTTTCACGGCCGCAAGACAGCCAACGGCGAAGTCTTTGACGCCACCTCCTTGACGGCGGCGCATCCGACGCTGCCGCTGCCGAGCTACGCGCTCGTGACCAACCTCGACAATGGCAAAAGCGTTCTCGTCCGCGTCAACGATCGCGGGCCATACGTGAATGACCGTATCATCGATTTGTCCCAGGCCTCGGCGAAGGAGCTTGGCTATCTGAACCACGGCCGCGCCCGCGTCAGAGTGCAGTATGCCGGACGCGCGCCGCTGAACGGCAATGATAGCCGGGAACGTCAGTATCTCGCCGATCAGCAATCGCGGCGCGGAAACGCTTTCCCGCCGGGTGCGCTCGCATCGAACCGTGACGAGTCTCCTTCGGCGTATCGGGACGGGCGTCAGGCTTATCGAGACGCAGCTCCGGCCTACGGAGATGCGCCGATGTTGTCCGCCGAGCCCCAGCAATGGTCGCCGATGGGCTACAGGACATCGCTGACGAGCAAGGCCTCGCAGCCGGCGCCGCGCCGGTACGCGGAGAAGCCGATTGAAACGGCGAGTTTCGACCAGCAGCGCATGTCGCTGACCGCGCCGCCCGCCGCGATCCGGCCGTTCGCCCCCGCACGGACGTACGTGCAAGTCGGATTGTTCCGCGATCGTTCGAATGCCGAACGTCTGCGCCGCGAGCTCGGTTCGTTGGGTCCGATTGAAGTCGCGCCCGTGCAAGCCGCCGATGGAATGCAAGTCTATCGTGTGCGTATGGGGCCATTCTCTCCGGATGCCGCGAGCCGGACACAGAATCAGATTGCGTCCTATGGTGTTGCTGGTAGCGCAATCGTCACGGATTGATGTGAGTTGGTGCCGCTGGCGTTGACCCGGACGGCATCGGATTGGATACTGATGCCTGTCGCAAAATGCTGCTTCGAGAAGCAGCCCCAAGCGAGTTGACAGACCCATGTTGACCCAAGGCTGCGCCCGGCTTGTTGCTTCGGCGCTCATCGCGCTCTCTTTCATGACAGCGGGTCTCGCTGCAAGCCCGGCGTTCGCCGCCGAAGCTGCTTTCGCGTCGAAAGCCCCGCGCGCCATTCTCATTGACGCAGCAACCGGCTCCACGCTGTTTCAGCAGCGCGCCGACGAACCGGCGCCGCCTGCCAGCATGAGCAAGCTGATGACGCTTGCCGTGCTGTTCCGCGCGATGAAGGAAGGGCGCATTCAGAAGACCGACGAATTCACGATGAGCGTCAATGCCTGGCGTAACGGCGGCGCGCCGTCCGGCACCTCGGCCATGATGGTGCCGGTCAATACGAAGGTTACGGTCGACGAACTCATTCAGGGTATCGCCATCCAGTCGGGCAACGATGCCGCCATGTGCGTCGCCGAAGGCATGGCGGGCTCGATACCCGCGTTCGCCCGCATGATGAATGAGGAAGCGAAGCGCATCGGTCTGACGAAATCGACATTCACCAACGCCAGCGGATTGCCCGATCCGCAGCAATTGATGAGCGCGCGCGATCTCGCGATCCTGGCGCGCTACATCATCGATGAGTATCCGGAGTATTATCCGGTGTTTGGGCAGAAAGAATTTCTCTATCGCAAGCACCGCTTCATCAATCGCAATCCGCTGCTGTTTCAGAACGTCGGAGCCGACGGATTGAAAACCGGACATACGGCGGCCGCTGGCTTCGGTCTCGTCGGATCGGCGGTGCAGGACGGAAAGCGCCTGATCGTCGTCGTCAGCGGATTGGAGAAGGCGGACCAGCGCAAGGACGAAGCCGTCAAGCTTCTGAACTGGGGTTTCAATTCGTTCAACTCCGTGCGCCTCTACGATGCCGGTGAGGTGATTGGTCAGGCGCGCGTCTGGGGCGGCAAGGTCTGGTACGTGCCGCTCGCCGCCAATGCCGACGTCACGTTCACGGTGCCGAAATTCCCGGCCAATCAAAAGATCTCCGCCGAGATCGTCTATAAGGCGCCGCTGAAGCCGCCGGTGAAAAAGGGCGATCAGGTCGCGATGCTCAAACTGTCGAGTTCGACGAGCGCATCCACCGAGCTGCCGCTCTATGCCACGGAGGACGTGCAAAAAGGCGGTATCGTCCGCGAGGGTCTCGATTCCCTCGTTCTGATGGCGTTGCGCCGGTTGGCGTTCTAGAGTGCTTGCGGAAAAGTGGGAATTGGTTTTCCGGTAAAAGCACGGCAAAACAAAGTGCTGGAGTCTTTCCGCGATTTCACAAAAATCGGAAAGGCTCTAGAGTACGCGCGAGACATTGAGGCGAGGCCCATGAAGCGCGGAAAATTCATTACATTCGAAGGCGGCGAGGGGGTCGGAAAATCCACCCAGGCCAAGCGTCTGGCCGAACGTCTGGAGCGCTCAGGCGTGCCCGTCGTCGTGACGCGCGAGCCGGGCGGCACGCCGGTCGGCGAGGATGTCCGCGACCTCATCATGAAAGATCGCCCTACCGATCCGGTGACCGAGGTCCTGCTGTTCGCCGCGGCGCGCGCCGAGCATGTCACGTCCGTGATCCGGCCCGCGCTCGATGACGGGACATGGGTCATTTCCGACCGTTTCATCGATTCGACACGCGTTTATCAAGGCAAGCGCTACGGTCTCGAGCCCGAGCTGATTTCCCTTCTCGAGCGCTACACCGTCTCGCCGGATTTCCCCGATCTGACGCTGATCCTCGATCTCCCTGCGAACGAAGGCGTCGAGCGCGCGCAGAACCGCGGCACCCTCTCGCGCTACGATGCCGAGCGCATCGAAACGCACGAAGTCTTGCGCAAAGGCTTCCTCGAAATTGCGACCAGTGAGCCGAAGCGTTGCGTGCTGATCGACGCGAGCCTGCCCGTATCGAGCGTCGAGACGGCGGTGTGGCAAGCCGTTTCGGCGCATCTGCTTGCCGAGGCGCGCTGATGGCGCGCGCGCCATTGATCGCCGACACCGAACCGCTACCAGAGGCCGACCGTCTCGACGATTTCCCGCATCCTCGCGAAACGCGCTCGCTGATCGGACATGACGCGGCTCTGGCGACGCTGACTGACGCACTCGCGGGCGGCCGCATGCATCACGCCTGGCTGCTCGCCGGACCGAAAGGCATCGGCAAGGCGACGCTCGCCTATCAATTCGCAAAGATCGCGTTGGCGCGCCCCGAGGAGCGCGATCTTTTCGGGCAGGGCATGAGCATCGAGCCGAATTCTCCGACCGACCGGCAGATCCGCGCGATGTCGCATCCGGGCTTGCTTGTCATCCGCCGCACATACGATCCGAAGACGAAGCGCTTCTCGCAGACGATCCCCGTCGACGAGGTGCGCCGCCTCAAAATGTTTCTCGCCTTGAGCGCGGAATCGCAAGGCTGGCGCGTCGTGATCGTCGACAGTGCCGACGACATGAATGCAAACGCCGCCAACGCGCTCCTGAAGTCGCTCGAGGAGCCGCCGCCGCGCACGATCTTTCTGGTCGTTACATCGGCGCCGGGCAGGCTGCTCGCGACGATACGTTCGCGATGCCGGATCGCGGCGCTGTCGCCGTTGTCGGAAACTGACCTAAAGCGCGCCGCGGCGCAGGCCCTGACGAACGCCGGCAAGCCCGTTCCCGAAGCCCACGAATGGGAACCGCTGCTGCCGCTGGCCCAGGGGAGCGTCGGTCGCATTCTGACCCTGCTCGGCGGCGGCGGATTGGCGCTGCAGGCCCGGATCGACGCCATTCTGAATGGCCTGCCGAAACTCGACGCCAAGGCCGTGCACGCCCTCGGCGATGATCTCCAGGCAGTGGCACAAGAGCGCAAATTCGAGCTTTTCTTCGAGCTTTATCAGGCGACCATCGCGCGTCTCATCGCAACTCAGGCGACGGGTAGGGGGCCGGAGCGCGACATAGCCCTCGCAGGCCGGCTGATCGGGCCCGCCCGCCTTGCCACATTCGCCGAGCTATGGGAAACAACGGCCCGCGACAAGGCGGATACGTCTGCCCTGAACCTTGACCGTAAATCGCTCATTCTCGGAAGTTTCGCGCGTCTGGAGGCGGCGAGCCGCGGCTGAGCAGTCGACGCGCGTCCAGGTCCGGGCGCATCAGAAAGTTACCCAGCGTGGCCGAAAAATATTACATCACGACGCCGATCTTCTATCCGAACGGCAAGCCCCACATCGGGCACGCCTATACCGTGATCGCGAGCGACGCGCTGGCGCGGTTCGCTCGTCTCGATGGCAAGGACGTGTTCTTCCTTTCGGGCACCGACGAACACGGCCTGAAGATGAAGCAGACCGCCGACAAGGAAGGCATCCCGCCGATCGAATTGGCCGACCGGAATTCGGCGATCTTCCGTTCGATGATCGAGACGCTCGGCGGCTCCAACGATGAATTCATCCGCACGACCGAGCCGCGCCACTATCAGGCGAGCCGCGCCATTTGGGAGCGCATGACCGCCAACGGAGATATCTATCTCGGCAGTTACGGCGGCTGGTACTCCGTCCGCCAGGAAGCCTATTTCGACGAGAAGGAAACGACGCTCGGCGAGGATGGCGTGCGGCGCGAGCCGCTCGGCTCGCCCGTCGAATGGACGGAGGAAGAAAGCTATTTCTTCCGCCTGTCGGCTTACCAGGACAAGCTGCTCGCCTACTACGAGGATCACCCTGATTTCATCGCGCCCGTCGAGCGGCGCAACGAAGTCGTGAGCTTCGTCAAATCGGGGCTCAAGGATCTTTCGATCTCGCGTTCGACATTCGACTGGGGCGTGCCGGTGCCGGGCGACGACCGCCACGTCATGTACGTCTGGGTCGATGCGTTGACGAACTACATCACCGCCGCGGGTTATCCCGACACGGCAGCTGAGAAATGGCGCTACTGGCCGGCTGACGTTCACATGGTCGGCAAGGACATCGTCCGCTTTCATGCCGTCTATTGGCCGGCGTTCCTGATGTCGGCAGGCATTGAGCTGCCGAAGCGCGTTTTCGCGCACGGGTTTCTGTTCAATCGCGGAGAGAAGATGTCGAAGTCGGTCGGCAACGTCGTCGATCCGTTCGAGCTTGTCCAAATCTATGGGCGTGATGCGATCCGCTATTTCTTCCTGCGCGAAGTCATGTTCGGCCAGGACGGCAACTGGTCGCCGGACGCCATCGCGAACCGCATCAACGCCGACCTCGCGAACAATCTCGGCAACCTCGCGCAGCGTTCGCTGTCGATGATTTTCAAGAACTGCGACGGCGCCATTCCGGCTCCCGGCGCATTCAGCGCGGAAGATGCCGCGATCCTGGAGGCGACCGATGCGCTCTATGACATCGCGCGGCGTGAGATGGATCGTCAGGCGATCACGAAATATCTCGATGCCGTCTGGAATGTCGTCGCCGACGTGAACCGCTATTTCGCGGCCGAAGAACCGTGGGCGAAAAAGAAGACCGACCCGGCGCGCATGGCGACGATCCTGTTCCTCACGGCCGAGTGCGTGCGCCAGTTCGCGATCCTCGCGCAGCCGGTGATGCCGGAAAGCGCGGCAAAGCTGCTCGACCTCCTTGCGGTCCCAGTGGAAGCGCGCACATTTGCAAGTCTGGGAGCAGCGGGACGTCTGAAGGCAGGCACCGCGATCCCGGAGCCGCAAGGCGTGTTCCCGCGTTACGTCGATCCGGAAGAGCCCAAGGGCAAAGCATCGTGATGCTGGTCGACCATCATTGCCACCTCGACTTTCCCGAGTTCGCGCCTGAACTCGACCAGGTCGTGGCACGCGCGCGCGAGGCGGGCGTAGGGGCGATGGTGACGATCTCCACCCGTATCCGCCAGTTCGACAAAGTGCGCGCCGTCGCCGAGCGCTTCGATGATGTCTATTGCTCCGTCGGAACGCATCCGCATAACGCACATGAGGAACTCGACATTCCGCTCAAGATGCTCGTGGAACTGACCGTGCATCCGAAGGTCGTCGCGGTCGGCGAAGCCGGGCTCGATTATTATTACAAGCACTCGACGCCGGAAGCGCAGGCCGAAGGATTTCGCCGCCACATTGCGGCCGCGCGCGAAACCGGCTTGCCGCTCGAAATTCATACGCGCGACGCCGACGCCGACACGATCGCCATTCTTGAGGACGAGCATCGCAACGGCGCGTTTCCGGCCGTGCTGCATTGCTTCACCGGCGGCCGTGAGCTTGCGATGCGCGCGCTCGAGCTTGGACTCTATGTTTCGTTCAGCGGCGTCATCACGTTCAAGAAAAACGACGCGCTGCGCGACATCGCCCGCGAAGTGCCACTCGACCGTCTGCTTGTCGAGACGGATGCGCCGTTCCTCGCGCCCGATCCTTTTCGCGGCAAGCGCAACGAACCGTCTTACGTTGTGCGCACCGCCGCAACGCTCGCATCCATCAAAGGAATCTCGAACGAGGATCTGGCGCGGGCAACGACGGACAACTTCTTCCGCCTTTATAATAAAGCCAAACGCCCCTCGGCCACGTCGCGGGGAACGGCCGCCGCATGAGCTACAGGTTCACGATTCTCGGATGTGGCTCTTCCGGCGGTGTCCCTCGCATCGGCATGAACTGGGGTGCGTGCGATCCGGGAAATCCGAAGAACACCAGGCTGCGTTGCTCCGCGCTCGTCGAGCGCAAAGGCTCGGGCGGACAGACAGCGGTGCTGATCGACACGTCGCCAGACTTCCGCGCACAAATTCTGGCGACGCGGCTGACCGGGCTCGACGCCGTGCTTTATACGCACGATCACGCCGATCATACGCACGGCATCGACGACCTCCGGATGATCGCCTTCTCGATAAAGCGGCGCATCGACGTCTATTTCGATGCCGCGACCGCCGCGAGCCTCAAATCGCGATTTGGCTATTGCTTCGAAACTCCGGCCGGCTCGCCCTATATGCCCATTCTCAACGGCCACGAGATCGACGGCGTGTCGCCGATCGCGGTTCAAGGCGGCGGCGGCACGATCTCGGCACAGCCGATCCAGCAGTGGCACGGGTCCATGCCGTCGCTCGGCTACCGGATCGGAAATCTTGCCTATTCACCCGATATCAGCGATTTGCCGGATGCATCGATCCCGCTGCTTCAGGGTCTCGACGTCTGGGTCGTCGATGCGTTGCGCTACACGCCGCATGAAAGTCATTTCAGCGTCAAACAGGCGCTCGCCTGGGCTGAACGTCTGAAGCCGAAGCGCACGATCCTGACGCATATGACCAGCGAACTCGACTATCAGCGGCTGGCGAACGAGCTGCCGAGCGGCGTCGAGCCCGCCTACGACGGCATGGTCGTGACGTTTACCTGAGCCGGGCTCGCGAAGACTGTCGCCGCTCGGACGCCGACGCTACTTCCACAGACCGAAGTCTTCCCACTTGTCTTCTGGAATTTCCGCGCCGAGCTGGAAATCGAAAGTCTTCGCTTTCATCTGGTCGTCGGACACGGCGCACGTGTACTTCAGCGCGTACCATCGATGCTGTGCGCGCAATGCCGCGCCGTTAGCAGTCACCACGTTATCTTTGAACGTCGCTAAGCTCCTGCTGCTGCTTTTAAGCCGATCGATAGCCTTGAGACGCGTCGCTTTTCGGATCGCGTCGAGACCGCGCAAACTGCAGGCTTGATGCGCGCGTTCTTCAGGGTCGAGCTTTTGCAACACGCGATCCATCGAAGCGTCGGCCAACGCCGCGCCCGATCCACTTATCGCTGCGCCGACGGCGAACAGCGTCACAAAAAAAATGCTGATTTTTCGCATTTCAAGCGTAGTCCCCACGTCCCATGCAATCGCAGAGATGTCCTGCGTGCCGTCCCCCGACGACGGCCCCAAAGCGCGCGAAGTTGTGTCGGGAATGAGGCGGAATGCTGCTACCCTGCCGATGCTGCATGGCAGATAAAACGTGGGTCGTTATCCGAACTTCGCTCGCGTGCAATCGTCCGCTATGCGTCGCGCAACCTACACGCCGGCGTCGATGACGTTGCCGTCCAAGCGGATGCCGGGGCGCGCGGAATTGCGCCACTCGCGAAAATTGATGACATCGCCATTGAGCGTGCAGTGCGGCGACGCAAGCTCGAGAAACAGCGGAACGATGTCTTCAGGCGCCGGCAGGCTCGCCGCATCTTCGCCGGGGAAAGCCTTCGCGCGCATGTTGGTCCGCGTCGCACCCGGATTGATCAAATTCACGCGCACCGGCGTGTTCACCAGCTCCGCCGCCCACGATTTGGCAAGCGCCTCCAATCCCGCCTTGGACGCGGCATAGGGACCCCAGTACGCATATTTGCCGCTCGCCGCGCCCGACGTCACGAAAATCGCGCGTCCCGCATCCGAGCGCTTCATCAGCGGATCGAGCGTGCGGATCAGACGCCAGTTGGCGTTGAGGTTGATATCGATCGTGGCGAGAAAGCCTTCTTCCGTCGTATGCCCGAGCGGAGACAGCGGCCCTAGAATTCCAGCATTGGCGACGAGAATGTCGAGATGCTGCCAGCGCTGATAGAGCGTCGGCCCGAGCTGATCGACGCGATCGCCCTTGCTGAGATCGAGCTGCAAAAGCGTCGCCGCTCCACCCGCTGCACGTATGTCATCGTCGAGGGATTCGAGCGCGCCGAGCGACCGCGCCGTGATGACGACGTGAGCGCCGGCTTTCGCGAGGCCGAGAGCGACTGCTCGCCCAATGCCGCGCGATGCGCCTGTGACAAGTGCGATGCGTCCCTTGAGCGGCGCATCATCGAAGCTTTGCGTCATGAAGAATACTCAGGCTGCGGTTTGCTGGCAGCAATGTGATGACGATGCGGTGTCAGCCGACCTCGGCAAGAAGCGAAAGCTGGCGCGGAATGGCGCCATCGTGGTCGGTAAGGTTTGTCGGATAATCGCCGGTGAAGCAATGATCGGTGAACTGCGGCGCACGGTCGTCGCGTTGATCGAGCCCGATGGCGCGATAGATGCCGTTGACCGACAGGAAGGACAAACTGTCGGCGCCCATGAAGGCGCGCATTTCCTCAAGCGACATGTTCGCGGCGAGCAGGTCTTTTTTGCTCGGCGTGTCGATGCCGTAATAATCGGGATGCGTAATCGGCGGTGAGGAGATCCGCATATGGACTTCGCGCGCGCCGGCGTCGCGAATGAGCTTGACGATTTTCTTCGATGTTGTTCCGCGCACCACGCTGTCGTCGATCAGAACGACGCTGTTGCCGCGAATAACGCCGGAATTGGCGGAATGCTTGAGCTTGACGCCGAGCTGGCGGATGCGTTGCTCCGGCTCGATGAAGGTGCGGCCGACGTAGTGGTTGCGGATGATGCCGAGCTCGAAAGGAATGTTGCTCTGCTGGCTGAATCCGATCGCCGCAGGGACACCAGAGTCCGGAATCGGCACGACGACGTCGGCATTGACCGGCGCTTCGCGCGCCAGCTCGATGCCCATGCGCTTGCGGATATCGTAGACGGTCTGTCCGCCGACGATCGAATCCGGGCGGGCGAAATAGATGAACTCGAAGATGCACGGGCGTGCTGGGCGCATCGGGAAGGGGCGATGGCTTTCGAGGCCTTCATCCGTGATGACGACGACCTCGCCGTTCTCGACTTCGCGCACGAACTCGGCGCCGACCATATCGAGCGCGCAGGTTTCGGATGCGAGAACATAGGACGTGCCGAGCCGGCCGATGACGAGCGGGCGTATGCCGATCGGATCGCGCGCGCCGATCATCATGTCGTTGGTCAGGGCGACGAGGGCGTAAGAGCCTTCGATCTGCCGGATCGCGTCGATGAAGCGCTCGACGATGCGGCGCTTCTTGGAGCGTGACAGCAGGTGCAGGATGACTTCGGTGTCGGAGGTGGACTGGCAGATGGCGCCGGATGAAATGAGTTCGCGGCGCAGCGTCAGGGCATTCGTCAGGTTGCCGTTGTGCGCGACGGCGAAGCCGCCGGTATCGATATCGCAGAAAAGAGGTTGGACGTTGCGGATGAGGGGATCGCCCGTCGTCGAGTAGCGATCATGACCGATGGCCATGCGGCCTTTGAGACGAGCGAGGACATCGGGTTTCGAGAAGTTATCGCCGACGAGTCCCATGCGGCGTTCGGAATGGAAGTTGCGGCCGTCGTAGGAGCATATTCCAGATGCTTCCTGGCCGCGGTGCTGGAGTGCGTGCAGCCCCAGCGCGGTCATCGCCGCAGCGTCGGGGTGATCGAAGATACCGAAGACGCCGCACTCCTCGCGCAGCCGGTCGTCGTCGTATCGCGTGATCGTCAAACCGTCGACAGTTACGCCGCCCTGCTGTGCCATGGAGCACCTCCCGCGTTTGAACCGCCGCAATGCCGATTACGCCGGGTCGTTCCAAACGAGCGCGCCGTGCCGGCTTGACGCCCGCCGCGTCACGCGACCGTCATATAGTACCGCTTATCGCCGATGACCAGCGCGACGGAACGCCCTTTTTGGTCAAGAAAGCCTTGTGGCCCGCCGGGCTGCTCGGTGCTGGGCGGGGGATTGGCCGATGGCTGCGGAATGACCTGCAGAAGCACGGTGCGGATCGCTTCGCCCGTCGACTTCACGTAATCGCGGAAGTAGGCGTCGCGGACGAGAGGATGCTGCTTGTCCTTGTCGGGCGAGATGAACGCCTCGTAGGCCATGTAAGGAATGACGAACAGCAGAAACCCGCGCAGCACGCCGAAGATGAATCCCAGGATGCGGTCGATCATCCCGACCTGGCTGTCGAGAATGGCATCCGAAATGCGCGCCGTAATAAGGTGAACGATGATGAGGACGATCAGCGCCACGACCAGCGCCACCGCGACGGTCGCGATCTGCGGCGGCAGGCTTGTTTGTGCGGCGATTTCCGCCGTCATGTCCTTTTTGGTCGCGAAAATCCAATAGCCGACGCCGGCCGCCGCGATCCATGAGAGGATCGAGAGCAACTCGCGCGCGAAGCCGCGATACATGGCCAGAAGCCCTGAAATGAACGCGACCGCGATCAATGCGAGGTCCAGGTATGTCAACGGACCAATCATGGCCGAAATCCCTCTATGATCCAGCTCCCCCCGGGGCCGAGATTCGCCCGCACGTTCAGTTGCATGGCGTTGCCGTCGCTGCAAGTGACTTGAGATGCGCCACGCGGGACAGTGAGACTTTCAGGCCCGCAGCATCCACCTCGCCGCTTTCAGGCAGAAAGGCTTGGGAAAACCCGAGCTTGGACGCCTCCTTGAGGCGCGACGTCATCATGGCTGCTGCCCGGACGGCTCCGGAAAGGGAAACTTCCCCGAAAAATACGGCGTTATGAGGCAGCGGCACGCCGGTCATCGCCGAGAGCAGCGCCGCCGCCGCCGCGAGATCAGCTGCGGGTTCCGTGATTTTGAGACCACCTGCAACATTAAGATAAACATCGTGACCGGTGAAGGAGACGCTGCAGCGGGCGTCGAGCACCGCGAGCAGCATCGCCAGCCTGTTGTTGTCCCAGCCGACGACGGCCCTGCGGGGTGTTCCGAGGCCAGAGGGCGCCACCAGCGCCTGGATTTCGACGAGTAGGGGCCGGGTGCCCTCGATCCCGGCGAAGACGGCGGCTCCGGGACTTTGGCTGTCGCGGTCGCCGAGAAACAGCTCGGACGGGTTGGCGACTTCCTTCAGGCCGCCCGTCACCATTTCGAAGACGCCGATTTCATCGCTCGGCCCGAACCGGTTCTTGACGGCCCGCAGGATACGATAGGGCAGGCCGCGATCGCCTTCGAAGTACAACACGGTATCGACCATGTGCTCGATCACCTTGGGGCCGGCGATCTGGCCGTCCTTGGTGACGTGTCCGACGAGGAGAAGCGCCGCGCCCGCCATCTTGGCATAGCGGATCAGAGCCAGCGCCGCTGCGCGCACCTGGCTGACGGTGCCGGGCGCCGCGTCGAGCGTGTCGGCCCAGAGCGTCTGGATGGAATCGATGATGACGAGGTCCGGCGGGCGATCGTCGCTAAGCGTCGCCAGGATGTTCGAGAGATTTGTTTCCGACGCGAGCCCGACTTTTGCGTCCGCGAGTCCGAGCCGCCCGGCGCGCAGCCGCACCTGCGCGATCGCCTCTTCGCCCGAAAAATAAATCGAACGCCCGCCGCGCCGCGCGAGATTGGCCGCCACCTGCAGCAGCAGCGTTGATTTCCCGATGCCCGGCTCACCGCCGATTAGAATCGCGGACCCGGGCACGACTCCGCCGCCGGTCACTCGGTCGAGTTCCATGATGCCGGTCGAAAAGCGCGGCGCTTCCTCGGCCGATCCGATGAGCGTCTCGAGCTTGATGACACGGCCCTTCGACTGCCGCGTAATGCCGGAGCCGGGCGGCGGACCCGCGCTGGTTTCTTCGACGAGCGTATTCCACTCGCCGCAGGCGGCGCATTTGCCCGCCCAGCGCGTCGCCGTCGCGCCGCACGCCTGGCAGACGTAAAGCGATTTCGCGGCCTTCGCCATCAGGTGGCGTCCTCGACGTAGAGCCGCGTGAAGCGTGGACCGAGACGCGTCAGGATTTCATAGCCGATCGTCGCCGCTGCAAGACCCGCATCTTCGATTGTCAAACCTTCGCCAATGAGAGTCGCGAAATCGTGGGGCTTCGCCGCGCCCTCCGGGAGATCGGTCACGTCGACGGTGATGAGATCCATCGAGACGCGCCCGACGAGGGGCGCCAAATGCCCGGCGATCATGACGTGCCCGCCCGGCCGCCCATCCGGCGCGCTGGAATTTCTCGGCACGCCGTCGGCGTAGCCCGCTGCGATCGTCGCGATGCGGCTCGGCCGCTTGGCGCGCCACGTCGCCGAATAGCCGACGGTCTCGCCGGGCGCGACGTCGGCGACCGCGAGAATGCGTGCGGCGACCCGGACGGCTGGCCTGACCGGCGCCGGGGCAAGCTGCGAAGCCTGTCCCCCATAAATCGCGTATCCCGGGCGCACGAGATCGAAATGATAAGCCGGACCGAGCATCAACCCGTCGGACGCCGCGAGACTTCTGGGCACGCCCGGAAAGAGCGCCGTCAGCGTTTCGAACGCCAGGAGCTGATCGCGATTCTTCGGATCGCGCGGATTGTCCGCCGAGGCGAGATGACTCACTACGAGTTCGAGCCGAAGGCTCGCCAATGTGCTCGTATCTGCGGCTAAGCGGCGGACGTCGCGCACCGGCAGGCCGAGCCGGTTCAGCCCCGTGTCGATGTGAATGGCGGCAGGAAGTGCTTCACCGCGCATCCGGGAGAGAGCCGCCCAGCTCGCGATATCGTCGAGCGTCGAGAGAACCGGCATCACGCCTTGGTTCGCAAAGGCAGTCGCCGCGTCGCCGACCAATCCGTCGAGCGCAAAGATTTGAGCATCCGGCGCGAGCTTTCTCGCAATCTCGGCTTCATCAGGAGTAGCGATGAAGAAGGTGGTGCATCCGGCCTGCCTGAGCACCGCGATGACGCGCTCGGCGCCGAGGCTATAGGCATCGGCCTTGACGACGGCCGCGCACCGAGCGGGCGCGACTTTCGCCGCCAAAGCTTTCCAGTTGGTGGCGATCTGCGCGAGATCGACGGTGATCGTGCCGGTGGCGCCCGCCAGCGAGCCCGACATGCGTGCGTTCACCGTCATCCGTTCCTTCCCAGCCCAAACCCTAATGCGAAGGCAACATATAGTCCCGCGCCAGATTGCCAAAGCGCGTGAACTGCCCTTCGAACGACAATTCGACCGTGCCCACCGGGCCGTGACGCTGCTTGCCGATGATGACCTCGGCCTTGCCTGACGCCGCGCTCATCTTGGTCATCCAATCGGCAAATTCGGGCGTTCCTTCGGCAGGCTTCGTGCGTTCGATGTAATATTCCTCGCGGAAGACGAACATCACGACGTCGGCGTCCTGCTCGATCGAGCCCGATTCACGCAGGTCGGACAGCTGCGGGCGCTTGTCTTCGCGCTGCTCGACCTGACGCGAGAGCTGCGACAACGCGATGACCGGCACAGCCAGTTCCTTGGCGAGCGCCTTGAGGCCCGTGGTGATCTCGGTGATTTCTTGCACGCGGTTGTCGCTGCGCGCTTTCGAGCCTGCGAGCAACTGCAAATAGTCGACGACGAGCAGATCGAGGCCGTGCTGCCGTTTGAGCTTGCGCGCCCGAGCGGAAAGCTGCGCGATCGTGATGCCGCCCGTCTGGTCGATGTAGAGCGGAATGCGCGACATCTCGTTGGCGACGCCGGCGAGCTTGCGGAACTCCTCCTCGTTGATCATGCCGCGCCGGATTTTCTCCGAGCTGATTTCGGCCTGTTCGGCGAGAATACGCGTTGCGAGCTGTTCCGACGACATTTCGAGGGAGAAGAACCCGACGATGCCGCCATCCGTGGTCTCCGCCGTTCCATCGGGGCGCTGTCCGGCGCGATAAGCCTTGGCGACGTTGTAGGCGATGTTCGTTGCGAGCGCCGTCTTGCCCATCGAAGGACGGCCCGCGAGAATGATGAGGTCGGAACGCTGCAGGCCGCCGAGCTTGTTGTCCAAATCCGCAAGACCCGTCGAAGCACCCGAAAGATGACCGGAGCGCTGGAACGCGCTGTTCGCCATCTCGATCGCTGTCGTCAGCGCCGACTTGAAGGTCTCGAAGCCCTTGCCATACTTGTTCTGCTCGGCGAGCGAGTAGAGACGCCCCTCGGCATCTTCGATTTGTGCGCGCGGCGCATTGTCGACGGTGCTCTCGTATGCCGTGTTGACCATGTCCTCGCCGATCAGAATCAGCGAGCGGCGCGTCGCGAGATCATAGATGGTGCGGCCGTACTCGGCGGCGTTGATGATCGTCGTGGCGTTGGCGGCGAGGCGGCCGAGATATTGTGGCACCGTCATCGTCGCATCGATCGGCTCGACGTTTTCGAAGAACGTCTTGACCGTGATAGGCGTCGCCGTCTTGCCGGCATGGATTAGCGCCGCGAGCGTTTCGAAGATGCGCCCATGCAGCGGATCGAAGAAATGATCGGGAGAAAGAAACCCGGAAACGCGATCGAGCGCCTCGTTGTTGACGAGGATCGCGCCCAAAAGCGCCTGCTCGGCTTCCAGGTTATGCGGGGGCTGACGGAAGGTCAGCGGTTCATTTGCCGAGCCAGCCTGCTTGAGCTTCTCGGTTGCGAGGACTGCGGGATCTGCCATGCGCGGGACGCTAGCAGATTCCGCTTCCCGCCTCTTCACCCGCAGTGATGCTTCGCGCTTCCGTCCCCGTTATTAACACCACGAGACGGAAAGGCTTGGCCGTTGCGAATCGAGCAACAGCCACGCCTGCTGGTGCAACCTGATCCGCACGTGGATCAGGTGTTGCCGGATCAGGAATTATCGGCGTCTTCCGAGGTTTCGGCCGTGCGGCCTTCTTCGAACACGGCGTCCGGATTGAACGTCTCGAGTTCCAGCGCTTCCTCCTTGACGACCGCGACGTTTTCGCCGCGCGCCTGCTTGTCGGCTTCGTCCTGCGAGCGCGCGATGTTGAGCGAAACGCTGCTGACGACTTCCGGATGCAACTGAACCCTCGCCGGATTGAGACCAAGCGCTTTGATCGGCTTGTCGAGGATGATCTGGTTGCGGTTGACGGTGAAGCCGCCCGCGCTGATCGTCTCGGCAATGTCGCGCGTGGATACGGACCCGTAGAGCTGGCCCGTGTCGCCGGCGGCGCGAATGATGATGAAGGTCTGCCGGTCAAGCTTCTTCGAAACCGCTTCGGCATCCGCCTTATGCGCGAGGTTCTCGGCCTCGAGCTGCGCGCGGCGGCCTTCGAACACCTTCTTGTTGTCGTCGGTTGCGCGCAGCGCCTTTTTCTGCGGCAGCAGGAAGTTGCGCGCGTAACCGTCCTTGACGTTGACGACGTCGCCCATCTGGCCGAGGCGGCCGATGCGTTGAAGCAGGATGACTTGCATGATTATGGCTCCTTTTTTGATTTGGTTTGTTTGATTGGATGAAATTTCAAGTCGGTGGTACGGGCGGCTTTCCGGCGGTGCGGTAGCCGAAGACGGTTTCCGCGAGCCCGACGAGGGCCAGGAGCAATCCGATGTGCGGTATCAGGATTGCACCGATATAGAGCGAACTCAGAATGAAGCTTCGCCACGGCGAGCCGCGAGTCAGCACATGCACGAGGCCAAGTCCGACGAGCGCGAATGCGAGCGTGAACGGCGCCGCGACGCCGGCTGCGAGCAGTCCGGTCATTCCGCCGCTGAACGTCAGGCCGATCGCAACGAATAGAACGAGCGTTGCCCCGGCCGGCATCTTGAATTGTGCGAGATCCGGCCATGGGCGGACGAGCCGTCCGGACGCCAGCGTAATCCGGCCGGCAAGCCAGAGGTTGAGCAGGATCGTCGCCATCGCCAGCAGCCCCAGCGCCCACGGCAGTGTCGAGAGCGTCGAACCCGTGATTTGATCGATTTCCGCTTCGCCGATCGCCGGAGCGCCCGGAATTTGCGACAGCTCGGACTTGACGAAGGCCTGGACGGCACCGCGAAGCATCTTCGTCAGCGTTTCGATGTCGCCGCCCATCAGGATCAGCGCCAGCATCGCGAAAAGACCCGCGAACAGCGCCGCGATGACGACGATACGTCCGATCGGATACCACTCGCGCTCGCCTTCTGGTCCACGGCTCATCAGTGTGAAGCGCGTGCAGATGAAAGCCGGGATAGCCGTGCTGATGGCATAGATTTCCGCTGTCAGCGGATTGGTGATCAGCATCACCGCCGTCGTCGCCGTGATGGCGGCGATCGCGCCCGCGATCACCCCGAGCCCGAGACCTGCGAGATAGAGGGAGAGCGGCGTCAGCAGGAAAAGCACGACGCGGAGCACCACCGCTCCCGTCGTCGCCGACGTGAAGACGACCGCGGAAATAATACCCGCCGCAATGGCAAGAAGAAAAACGTTCGTCGGCATCGCCTGCTGTCCCGCATGTCGAGCGGTTAGAGCCGGATCCGGTTTCCCGTTCCGACCCAACGGAGTTTTCGTTTGCGCCTTGCGACACGCGTTCCGCGCGCTGGCCGCAAGGCGCGAACGATTTTACTTAATCACGTAAGGCAGCAATCCGAGGAAGCGGGCGCGCTTGATGGCCTGCGCCAGTTCGCGCTGCTTCTTCGCCGAGACGGCAGTGATGCGGCTCGGCACGATCTTGCCGCGCTCGGAAATGTAGCGGCCGAGCGTGCGCACGTCTTTGTAGTCAATTTTGGGAGCACCATCACCCGAGAACGGGCAGGTCTTGCGACGGCGCTGGAACGGACGGCGGGCACCGCCGCCACTGGAAGCGATTTCAGCCATGGATCAGCCCTCCGAGCCAGGATTTGAATCACGCGGCGGGCGAGGAGCGCGCGGCACCTCTCCGTCACGAGGCGGACGCGGACCGCGGTCGCCGTCTCTGGGTGGGCGCGAGCGGAACGTCGAGCCGCCTTCACGGCCACCGCCGAAACCACCGCGATCACCGCGCGGCGGGCCGCCACGTCCACCGCCGCCGAAGCCGCGATCACCGCGTTCGTCGCGATCCTGCTTGCGCATCTGGATGCTCGGCTCGGTCTCGAGTTCGTCGACGCGAATGGTCAGGAAGCGGATGACGTCGGCATTGATGCCCATGCGCCGTTCCATCTCGGTCACCGCTGCGGGCGGCGCTTCGATATTGAAGAAGGCGTAGTGGGCCTTGCGGTTTTTCTTGATCTTGAAAGCGAGGTTCTTCAGTCCCCAATATTCCTGCTTGGCGACTTTGCCCTGGCCTTCTTCGACGACGCCCTGGAATTCCTTCATCAGGGCTTCGACTTGAGCTTGGGTCACGTCCTGGCGCGCCAGGAACGTATGCTCGTAAAGCGGCATACGATGGCCTTTCGGTTCGAGTTATCGCGTTTTTCAACGCGGGTCGTTTCCCTCCGGCGCAAAGCCCCAATCAGGCCCGAGAAAGGCCGATCTGGTACCCATCAGGAGAAGACACTGGGGGACGACGTCGAAAAACGCCTCTCAGTTGCATTTCGTTCGAAATGCAACTCAAGCCCCCGATCAGCCTCCAACCGGAGCGGAAAGCGCGCTTATACAGGATTTGGCCTGACCCGCAAGGCTTGCCGCCGCCAGCCGGGCGCGACTTTGCGGCTTGGCTGCCGCACCCGCGTAATTTCTTCGTCGACAAACGCTCGACTGTCGTCGCGGGTACCGGGGAATCATGGCCTAACGGGCAATTCAAAACGCCTCACCCGGCGCGTCGAGGGAGAACCGACCATGAAGTTCGCTGCTTATACCGAGGAAACCATCTGGGCGATCGAGGAGACCGAAGAGGCTGCCCGGTCGGAGGGCGAGGCCACGATCCAGGAACTGGGTTCGTCAACGGACGCCTCCACGCTCAAGGTCGCACCGATCGACGACGATCTCGTCGAAGCCCTCGCCCAGGCGGAGACCTCGGGCGAAGATGTCCTCTTCGATCTGATCGACGGCGAACTCTGCGAGGTTGAGACGGTCGAGACCTGATGGTCTCTCGATTCACGTGCACAGACCGTTCGCACGTAGAAGAAGCCGGTTCAGGTTTCGTCGCCGGCGGCGTCGTCCGCTGGCGTCGCTTGCACCGGAAGAATACCGGCGCCGCCCGATAGAACCAGGGTCGGCGCCGATTTGCCATTTGCGCCCGACAGCGCCTACAGCGGGCGCAGGTTCATCAACTCCGGATTGCCTTTGAGAAGCCGCGCCGCGTTGTTCAGGGCGCGCAGTGCGGCCTGCTCGCCGCGAGCCCGCTCGAGACTCGCCGCAGCTTCAAGTTTCGCGCGTGCGGCGTCGGTCGCGATGCGGCGGATTTCGGCGAGCATCATCAGATCGCGCACGTTTGCTTTGGATCAGGTTCATCGCCCGAGACCGCCGGGCAAATCCTGCTGACAAGAAGCCTACGGCCTCTCCGCAGCCTACTCAAGCGGCGCTCGAATTTAGCATATGTGCTTCGTCAAAACGAAGGCGGATCGCCAAAGAGCTTGCCCGAGCCACATTGCCGGCCCATCTCATCGCTGGTCCACTCTAGGCATGCGAGGCAGAGCGATGAATGCGGTGCGCGCGGAGACAACAGGCGATGCAAAGCCGATCGATCCCGGTGTCAGGATTGGGCACGTCCATCTGAAGGTCGCCGATATCGAACGCGCGCTCGGCTTCTATTGCGGCGTGCTCGGGTTTGAGCTGACGCAGCGCTATGGCACACAGGCGGCCTTCATATCGGCGGGCGGCTATCATCACCACATCGGTCTCAACACCTGGGAGAGCCGGGGAGGAACGCCACCGCCTCCGGGCACGACGGGCCTCTATCACGTTGCGGTGCTCTATCCGACGCGGGCGGCACTAGCCGATGCGCTGCGCAGACTGATGCAGGCGGGCATAAGACTGACTGGCGCTAGCGATCATGGCGTCAGCGAAGCGCTTTACCTCGACGATCCCGACGGCAACGGTGTCGAACTCTATTGGGACAGGCCCGCGACGGCCTGGCCACGCGACGCCGCAGGCGATCTCGCCATGTTCACCAAAACGTTGGATCTCAATGATCTTTTGAGCGAACTCAAGCCTGCAGAGTGACGGCATTTTCTCGCCATCTTGCGTTCGCCAGCTGTTATCTGCCGCTCTTGACACCGGGCAGATCGGCGTGGACTAAGGCCGCCGCGTCTGTCGCAAAACAGACGAACGGCGAAACGAGCGGAAAGTCGCAAGATCAATGGCACGCGCATTCATCTTTCCCGGACAGGGTAGCCAGGACGTCGGAATGGGCAAGGCGCTTGCCGAAGCCTTTCCGTCCGCACAGGCCGTATTCGACGAGATCGATGACGCGCTGGGCCAGAAACTCTCGACCATCATGTGGGAAGGCCCCAAGGAAACCCTGACGCTGACCGAGAACGCCCAACCGGCGCTGATGGCCGTGTCGATGGCCGTCATGCGGGTTCTCGAAAAGGAAAAGGGCTTTTCGCTCGCCGACAGGGTCAAGTTTGTCGCCGGACATTCGCTCGGCGAATATTCCGCGCTCGCCGCCGCCGGAGCATTTTCACTCGCCGACGCCGCGCGCCTTTTGAAACTTCGCGGTCAGGCGATGCAGAAAGCGGTGCCTGTCGGCGTCGGCGCGATGGCGGCGCTTCTTGGCGTCGGAGCCGAAGCGGCCGAGAAGGTTGCCGCCGAAGCCGCGCAAGGCGATGTCTGCCAGGTCGCCAACGATAACGATCCGACGCAGATCGTGCTCTCCGGACACAAGACCGCGATCGATCGCGTCGCCGAGATTGGAAAAAAATACGGCGTCCGCCGCGCCGTGCCGCTCCCCGTCTCCGCACCCTTCCACTGCGCGCTGATGCAACCCGCCGCCGATGCGATGGCCGAAGCTCTCGCGAAGGTGACGGTGAACACGCCCGTTGTTCCCGTGATTGCCAACGTGCTGGCCGCGCCGATTTCCGATCCCGATGAAATCAGGAAGTGCCTTGTCGAGCAGGTGACGGGCACCGTGCGCTGGCGCGAATGCATCGCCGCGATGGCCGAAAACGGCGTGACGGAATTCTACGAAATCGGTGCCGGCAAAGTCCTTGCCGGTCTCGTGAAACGAACTGCGGCCTCGGCCAGCGCCGTGAGCCTCGGCGCCCCCGCCGACATCGACGCGGCGCTCGCCGCACTCAATGCTTGAAGGAGAATTCATGTTCGATCTGACTGGTAAAACGGCGCTCGTGACGGGGGCCACCGGCGGCATCGGCGCCGAAATCGCGCGCGTCTATCACAAGGCGGGCGCGACGGTCGCCATCTCGGGCCGCAAAGTCGCGGCGCTCGAGGAACTCGCCAAGGAACTCGGCGATCGCGTGCATGTTCTCCCCTGCGATCTTGCCGATCGCGCGAGCGTCGCGAAGCTGATCGACGAAGCCGTGAAAGTTCTCGGCGGCCGCCTCGACATTCTCGTCAACAACGCGGGCTTGACGAAAGACAACCTGTTTATGGTGATGAAAGACGACCAGTGGGACGACGTCATCGCCGTCAACCTGACGTCGACGTTCATGCTGTGCCGTGCCGCATCCCGTCACATGATGCGGTCCAAGACAGGTTACGGCCGCATCATCAATATCGCCTCCGTGTCGGGTGTTTTCGGCAATCCGGGGCAGGGCAACTACGCCGCTTCCAAGGCCGGTATGATCGGAATGACCAAATCGCTCGCACGCGAAGTCGCCTCGCGCGGCATCACCGCGAACTGCGTCGCGCCGGGCTTCATCAAGACGGCGATGACGGACGTCCTGACCGACAAGCAGAAGGGCGACATCGCGCAGATCATCCCGTCGCAGCGCTTCGGCGAACCGCTGGATATCGCCGCCGGCTGCCTCTATCTCGCGTCGAACGAAGGCGGCTACATGACCGGCCAGACGCTGCACATCAACGGCGGCATGGCCATGGTCTGATCCCGATCGGAAACGATGGTAAACGACGGCAGAGCTTCAATTTCCTGGGTTTTGCTCGCGTCCTCCATGAGCTTGCGGAGCTGCGTCACCGTATGCTTTGCAAGGCCACGTAAACGTGTTAACGACACCACGGTTTTGAGGCGAGGAAAGCGCGCCTTCGGGACGGCGCGAAGCTGGGGACAAACCAGCATAGCGTTACGCGAATACGGTACTCCGAGGTAAGACTCACGCTACGGGGACCAAAGAAAAGACTTCTGAAAACGGACGCGAGCCCCTATCCGAGCAGGCTAAATTTCCCTTAAAGTTGAAAACAGGCATGCGGTTTCCAGCGGGTTCTGCAGAGCGATCGGAGCGGGCCATTGAGGCACGCCGAATAATAGAAAGACACGAGGATTGACGATGAGCGATGTTGCAGAGCGCGTGAAGAAAATTGTCGTAGAGCATCTTGGCGTCGAGGCCGATAAGGTCACGGACAACGCCAGCTTCATCGACGACCTTGGCGCGGATAGCTTAGATACGGTTGAGCTGGTGATGGCGTTCGAAGAAGAATTCGGATGCGAGATTCCCGATGATGCCGCTGAGCACATCCTGACCGTCGGCGACGCCGTGAAGTTTTTGGAGAAGAACGCCAGCGCGGCCTGATGGCCCTCGTTCATCCGCAGGTTTGAGGCGCGGCCAATCGCGCCGATCGGATTGGATTTGAAGGGGGCTGGGACAACCGGCCCCCTTCATATGCTGATTGCGATCGACCTTCGTTTCCAACAGCCAAGCAAGAAGAAGCCATGCGCCGAGTTGTCATCACAGGAATGGGTATTGTGTCCCCCGTTGGCTGCGGTGTTGAGGCAGCCTGGAAAAATCTGCTCGCGGGGCAAAGCGGCGCGCGGCGCGTCGAAGAGTTCGAAGTCTCCGACATCACCTGCCAGATCGCCAATTTCATCCCGCGCGGCGCGACGGCGGACGGCAAGTTCAATGCCGACGATTGGATGGAGCCGAAAGAGCAGCGCAAAGTCGACGACTTCATCATCTACGCCGTCGCGGCTGCCTCTCAGGCCATTCGCGATTCCGGCCTGAAATTCGAGACGGCCGAAGCCCAGGAGCGCGCCGGCGTTCTGATCGGCTCCGGCATCGGCGGACTGTCGGGCATCGCCGACACCTCGATCCTGCTTAAGGAAAAGGGGCCGCGCCGAGTCTCGCCGTTCTTTATTCCGGGGCGGCTGATCAATCTCGCGGGCGGCTATGTCTCGATCATGCATAACCTGCGCGGACCGAACAACGCGGTTGTGACGGCCTGCGCCACCGGCACGCACGCAATCGGCGACGCGGCGCGCATCATCGCACTCGACGACGCCGACGTGATGGTGGCGGGCGGATCGGAAAGCCCGATCTGCAGGATCGCGATGGCGGGCTTTGCCGCCTGCCGTGCGCTGTCCACGGGCTTCAACGATACGCCGACGAAAGCCTCGCGTCCCTACGACAAGGATCGCGACGGGTTCGTAATGGGCGAGGGCGCGGGTGTCGTCGTTCTCGAAAGCTACGAGCACGCCAAGGCGCGCGGCGCCACGATCTATGCCGAGGTGATCGGCTACGGCATGTCGGCCGACGCATTCCACATCACGGCGCCTGCCGAAGACGGCGACGGCGCCTACCGGTGCATGAAGATGGCGCTCGCCCGCGCTTCCGTCGCGCCGAGCGAGATCGACTACGTCAACGCGCACGGCACGTCGACCCCTATGGGCGACGAGATCGAGCTCAAGGCCGTTGAACGCCTGTTCGGCAACACGGCCGGCAAGCTTGCGATGTCGTCGACGAAATCCGCGATCGGCCATCTGCTTGGCGCCGCCGGTGCGGTCGAGGCGATTTTCTCGACCCTCGCGATCCGCGATAACATTGCACCGCCGACGCTCAACCTCGACACGCCATCGGTTGAGACGGCGATCGACCTCGTGCCATATACGCCCAAAAAGCGTGACATCAATATCGCGCTGTCGAACTCGTTCGGCTTTGGCGGCACCAATGCGTGCTTAGTTTTGCGACGGGCGGCGTAAACACCGCCGGACTTCGCCGTTTTGCCACATTTTGCGTTGAGCGTCCGCCGGGGGGCGGGGCTGATGAAGTGTGTGGGATTGAGCTAGTCTCAATCGCTCGCTGCCGCTTCTTCAAGGGAAACGCTCTGAGTACCATGAGTCAGCAAAGACGACGCCCGGACGGGAGCAAGACCGCCCGCACCGCCGGAGCACGAAGCCCAGCCGAACGTCTTGAGCCCGGCCGTGCGCCACGACGGCCGCGCGGCCTCGACGCGCGCGAGCCGTCGCGCGTCCTGTCGACGACCGTTCGCGTCATCAGCGGTGTGCTGACGGTCTCTCTGATTGTCATGCTGTTCGTCGGCGGCATGTCGTTCACGATCTACAATCAATACGAAAACCCCGGTCCCCTCGACGCGCCGCGCGTCGTCATCATCCCGAAGGGCGAGGGGCGGATCGCCATTGCCGAACGCCTCGAGAAAGACGGCATCATTTCCAATCGCTGGACGTTCGTCGGCGGCCACCTGATGCAGAATTTTTTCGGCCAGCGAAAGAATGGCGAGCTGAAAGCCGGCGAATATGAAATCAGGGAGCACGCGTCGATCCGCGACGTGATCGATACGCTCTCCGACGGCAAATCGATCCTCTACAAGGCGACGCTGCCGGAAGGTCTGACGAGCGAACAGATCGTCGAACGGCTGAAAGCCGAGCCGAGCCTCAGCGGTGAGGTTACCAGGGTGCCTCCGGAAGGCTCGCTCTTGCCGGATACCTATTATTTCTCAAAGGGCACGCCGCGACAGGAGATCCTGGAACGGATGCAGGTCGAAATGGAAAAGGCGCTCGGCGCGCTCTGGGAGGGCCGCGATCCGAGCCTGCCGATCAAGTCCGCCGATGAATTGGTGACGTTCGCGTCGATCGTCGAAAAGGAAACCGGCCGCGCCGATGAGCGCGATCGCGTCGCCTCCGTTTTCTACAATCGCCTGAAGAAGGGCATGCGGCTGCAATCCGATCCGACCATCGTTTACGGCATCGTCGGCGGGCAAGGCGCGCTGGGACGTGGCATCACGAAGTTCGATATCGAAACGAAGTCGCCATACAACACGTATCAGGTCAACGGTCTGCCGCCGGGGCCGATCTGTAATCCCGGCAAGTCCGCGCTGCAGGCCGCATTGCATCCCGCGCAGTCGTCCGATCTCTATTTTGTCGCCGATGGCACCGGAGGACATGCATTCTCCGAGACGCTGAAGGATCACAACTCGGCAGTCCAGAAATGGCGCGAGGTCGAGAAACAACGTGCCAAGCAGGCGGACGGCGCCGATGACGGCAAGGCGGATGACAACAGCGCGCCGATCCCGCAAGCTAAGCCCGATGCCGCCGCCAAGGAGCAGGCGCGTAAGGGCAAGGCTGTCCAGCAGGCTCGAAAAAACGCCAAGGCCGCGCAAAATCAGGCGACCACCGGCGCGGCAACGGGCGGTGATGGCGCTGCTGCGGCATCGGATCAGGCCCAAGGAGCGGCGCCGGGAGCAGCCACGGAGACGGCCGACGTTCCGCTCCCAGTCCGCAAGCCGAAGAAGCAGTAACCAAGAAACAAGAGACGGCTCTGCCGGTTCGGGTTGGCGTATCTGCCACGACCCGGTAAGTTGCGCGCCGCGTAAAAATACAGGCGAGACCTCCCTCGATGACAATTTCCAGCATGACCGGCTTTGCACGTGCAGACGGATCAACCGACGGCCTGAGCTGGATCTGGGAAGCGCGGAGCGTCAACGGCCGCGGGCTCGACGTCCGCCTGCGACTTCCTCCAGGATACGAGGCGCTTGAAATTCCAGCGCGAGACGCCGTCGCCAAACGCTTCGCGCGCGGCAGCATCTCGCTGTCGCTGTCGATCGAGAAGCAGCAGACGAACGGCGCCATCCGCTTGAACGAGCAGGTGCTGGCCGACGTCATCAAGGCGGCGGACCGCGTCTCGACGCTGAGCGGCGCGACCAAGCCCGACGCGGCGCAGCTTCTGATGATCAAGGGCGTGCTTGAGATGTCCGATCAGGCAATCGAAGACGTCGCGGCGCGCGCGGTTCGCGAAAAAGCGATTACGCAAAACCTTGACGTCGCGCTTGAAAAGCTCGGCGAGGCCCGCCGTGCGGAAGGCGCGCGTTTAGGCGGCGTCATTCACGATCAGATCTCGCAGATCGATCAGTTGGCGGCAGCGGTGCGGGCGTCCCCGTCGCGGGCGCCGGAAGCGATCATGACCCGTTTGAGGGACGCGATCGGCCGTCTCGTCGATGCGACGGCGGCGCTCGATGACCAGCGTCTTCATCAGGAAGCTGTGCTGATCGCAACGCGCGCCGACGTCGAAGAGGAATTGCAGCGTCTGGCGGCTCACGTCGCCGCTGCCCGCGATATTCTGGCCGAACGCGGATCGGTCGGCCGCAAGCTCGATTTCCTCGCGCAGGAATTCAACCGCGAGGCCAACACGCTGTGCTCGAAGGCGAACGCCGTCGACATCACGCGCCTCGGTCTGCAACTCAAGACGGTCATCGACCAGTTTCGCGAGCAGGTCCAGAATGTCGAATAGCCAGAATGTCGAATAGAATGTCAGCGGGGAATTACAACATCCGATGAGCGTCGCGGCAACCGAACCCCACATCGCACGGCGTGGCCTGCTCTTTATTATTTCGTCGCCCTCGGGGGCCGGAAAGACGACGCTCGCCCGCCGCCTGCTGGCCGCCGACAGCAATATCGAAATGTCGGTGTCCGTCACGACGCGCGCGCCGCGTCCCGGCGAGCGTGACGGCGTCGATTATCACTTCGTCGATCACGATCCGTTCGAACAGATGAAGTCGCGCGGCGAGCTTCTCGAATGGGCGCGCGTCTTCGATAATCACTACGGCACGCCGCGCCAGCCGGTCGAAGCCGCGATCGATGCCGGAAAGGACGTGCTGTTCGACATCGATTGGCAGGGGGCGCAGCAACTCTCGGAGAAGCTCAAGGGCGACGTCGTGCTCGTGTTCGTGCTGCCGCCGTCGGGCCATGTTCTCGAGGATCGGTTGAAGTCGCGCGCGCAGGACTCCGCTGAAACGGTCGCCCGGCGCATGTCCGCGGCTTCGTCGGAAATCAGCCATTGGGCCGAGTACGATTATGTGATCGTCAACACCGAGATCGAAAAAAGCGTCGCCGCCGTGCACGCCATCCTGATCGCCGAACGGTTGAAGCGCGACCGGCTTCTTGGGTTATCCGACTTCGTGCGCGACATGCAGGCGGTGCTCTAGGTCTGCTGCTCCCAGTCGCCACGGTCGAAGATCGCGGCGAGGCGCGCGAATTCCTCGACCGATAGATCTTCCGCGCGACGCTCGGGCGCGATCCCGCCTTCGCGCAGCAGAAGCTCGGCCATCGGCGTCAGCTGTTTCAGGCTTGACCGCAACATCTTCCGGCGCTGGCCGAACGCAGCGGCCGTGACGCGCGCGAGCGTCGTAACGCGGCATCGGGGCTCCGACGCCGGGATCGGGCGAAAGTCGACCACGGCGGACGAAACTTTCGGCGGCGGCGTGAAGGCTTCGGGCGGCAGGTTGATGACGATCCGAGCCTCGGTCCGGTACTGCGCGAGCACGGAAAGCCGACCGTAAGCTTTCGTGCGTGGCGCGGCGATGATGCGCTCGGCGACTTCGCGCTGGAACATCAGCACCATGCGATTAAACCACGGTGGCCAAGGCTCCGTCTCAAGCCATTCGACGAGCAGCAGCGATGCGATGTTGTAGGGCAGGTTCGCAGCGATCGTGACCGGATGCGCACCCGCGATGAGCTCCGACCAATCGACTTTCAACGCATCGCCGGAATGAACTTTGAGCCGGCCAGGATATCGCAGCGCGATTTCGTCGAGCGCCGACAGGCATCGCTCGTCGCGCTCGACCGCAATGACGTTCTTGGCACCCTCGATCAGCAGCGCGCGCGTCAGGCCACCGGGGCCAGGGCCGATTTCGACGACGGTGCTGTTGCTGATGTCGCCCGCGGCGCGCGCGATCTTGCGGGTGAGATTGAGGTCGAGCAGAAAATTCTGCCCGAGCGATTTCTTCGCCGCGAGCCCATGGCGCTCGATCACGTCGCGAAGAGGCGGAAGTCCGTCGGGAGCCGTCATGGGGGTCACGAAGCAACGGGGCGCGCGCGCCGCGTGCTCATTTCGGCAGCGAGTTTCATCGCTGCGATCAGGCTGGCAGGTGATGCGGTGCCCTTGCCCGCGATGCCGAACGCCGTCCCATGATCCGGCGACGTTCTGACAAACGGCAGCCCGAGCGTCGCGTTGACGCCGGAGTCGAACGCTAGCGTCTTGATCGGGATCAGCGCCTGATCGTGGTACATCGCAATCGCCGCATCATACGTTTCGCGCGCCGCCGCATGAAACAGCGTGTCGGCGGAGTGCGGGCCGGTCGCGTCGATGCCTTCTGATTGGAGTGCCGCAATCGCGGGCGCGATGATATCGCGATCTTCGCTGCCAAGCGCACCGTCCTCGCCCGCGTGCGGGTTGAGACCCGTTACGACGAGACGCGGAGCCGCAATTCCGAAATCGCGCTTCAGTGACGCCGCCACGATGCGCGCGGTCTTGACGATTTTCTCTGACGTCAGCAGCAATGGCACCGATTTAAGCGGCACGTGGATCGTCACGGGAACGACGCGGAGTTCGGGGGAGGCCAGCATCATGACCGGATCGGCGGGCTCTGCTGGCCAGAGTTCGCTCGCGAGCGCGCCGAGATATTCCGTGTGCCCCGCATACTGAAAGCCCGCGTCGTAGAGCACCGACTTTGCAATCGGGTTCGTGACGACGGCGGACGCCTGTCCCGCCGCAACCGCTTCAACGGCGCGCCGGATCGCGAGAATGACCGCTGGGCCGTTGCAGGAATCGGGACTGCCGGCTTCCGCCGCTCGGACCAGCGGCACGTCGACGATCGGCAAAGCTCGGGGAAACACGTCGGCCGCGGCGCCCGCATCGGCAATCGAGACGATGTCGCAATCGATGCCAAACGAACGGCACGTTGCGCGCATGAGGTTGAGATCGGCGAAGACGGCGAACGGCGGAAGCGCGCTCTTCTCCCGGTCGCGCCAGGCGCGAATTGCGATTTCCGGTCCGATCCCCGCAGGGTCCCCCATCGTGAGTGCGAGAGGCAGAAGTCGCGCGCTCGTGAGAGCGGCCATGGTCAGCGGTACTCGATGTGAGCGTCTTCGCGAAGGTCTTTGAGGTAGCGCCGCGCCATGACTTCGAACTCTTTCTGCTTCAACTCGCCCTCGGCCTGCGTGCGCTTGTCGGCGTCGGTTTTGACGGAGTCGCGCCCGCAGACAACGTAAAGCTCGACCGCGCCGTCGCCGACGCTTGGCGGCAACATCTCTCCGTCGCTTGCGTTGAGCAGGAGTGTACGGGTCGGCTCAGGAAGCGTCGAGGATTTCCTTTTGCCGATGTTCTCGAATTTCGCGCCTGCAATGCCGGTCGCAGCCGCCGCCGTTGACTTGCAATCGGTAAATCGCGACCGGACTTTTTCGGCTTCCTCGATGCGCTGCGCGATGCCATGCTCTTCCATCTTTTTCGGAAGCATGATTTGCACGCGCTGGATCTGCAACTCAACATCTTCTTGTGCCGTGCCGGCCGCCGTCGCCACCATCTTGTCGACGTCCTTGGTATTGACGTTGATCAGAGGCCCGAAGCGTCGCCGCACGACTTCATTCCATGAAAGGGCGGCGCGGATGCGGCTCTTCATCGGATCGATGCTGCCGCCAACCTGTTTGGCGAACTGATCGAGCGTCATCTTGTTGCGCTCGGCAATGCCGGCCACGACACGGTCGACCTCGGAGTCTTCGATCGTGACGCTCTGCTTTTTCGCTTCCTGCAGCTTCAACCGTTCGTCGATCAATTCCTCGACCGCCTGTTTTTTGACAGCCGGCAACGATGCCTTGCGCGCGCTCTCGAACGCCTCGCGCTGCAGGTTCATGCCGAAGTCTTTTTTCTTCTTCTCGAAGATGGCGATGATTTCATCGCGCGATTTGCCCTGGTTGGCCTGCACGACCTGGTTGAGCAGCGCCTTCAGGCGTTCCGTCGTCTTCGGATTTTTGATGATGGCTTCGAAATTGGCTTTGGCTTGAGCCTGCACGCCGGTCCCGCTGAGCAGCATGGCGCGGCGGTCGACTTCAAAACCCGTGACGGGCTCGTCGTTGACGAGCACCTCGATCACGTTCTCGCCGCCGACCGGATCGGACGATACGGGCTCGCGGCTCGCCGTCTCGGAGCCTTTGCCTTTCGCCGCGGGAGCCGACTTCTTACGGCCCTTCTTGTCCGTTGCCTTGTCAGCGGCGCCGTCGGGATTGCCGACGGCGGGTGCGCCGAGGAGCCCGCCGGTGCCGTCGCCGGTGACCGCGACGGTGCCGCCTTGGGCCAAAGCGCTGAATGTGCCGAGCGTCGCGAGAAGTCCAGCCGCGACCGCAATCCGAGCCGGACGGACAACCGAAGTCAAACGGCTATGCTGTGAAAACGGCATCCTTAGGAGGTCCACTGTCGAATCGCTCAAGCCAGCAGAATACTGCAGGCGCGCCCGCGCTCTTGGGCTTATCCACATCAAGAGTGGCCAAAATCCGGTCTGTTTCGCGTCAGGCGAGGCTCGTTTCGCTTATGCGAAGCGCCGGGCGTCAGTTAACCCGCTCTTCTCCGCCAAGGTTGAAGTCCAGGGCGTCGGTCTTGGCGGCGAAATCGCCGAGATGCTTCAACTCGAAGCGCAGCATGAAGGTGCGGTCGGCCTCGATGGTCTGCTCGTTGTAGTTGGACTCGATATAGGACGCGGTCAGCGCGAAGCATTCATCCGCATACTTGATCTGAACGCTGTCGTAGCGCAGCTCGCCCTTATCGATATCATAGCGCGTCATACCGCCGACGCTCCAGCGATCGGTAAGCCTGAGCGTCGCGGACGCGAGAAGCTCCTGCTGGACCGGATCGGCATCGGCATCGGTCGGATCGAGAAGGATCGCATCGCTGTTATAGCTGTATCCAACCTGCGTCGATAGAGGCCCGAAGTTAAAGACCATCGCCGCGTCTTCGCGCCGGAGGTCCATGGTGTCCTTGTCGAAACGGCTCTGCGAAATGATCCTGAATTCGTCGATCGGAGCCAGATACACGCCGAGTACGTAATCGGAACGTGCCGTTTGCAGACCGCTGACCGGCGAGTAGATGTAGTTGCCGTCCGGATCGCGACCCGGGTTCAGATAGATATTATCGCCCGAGAGCTGATAGCTCTCGCCCGCAAGGAAGCGCGCATAGCCGCCGTCGTGCGACTGGAACGTGTACTGCAGGCCGACGTTGGCGCGCGTGCCGGTTTCAATCCGGTCGTAGCCCGAGAATTTCGACGTCGCGAACAAGTTCGTATCGTCGAAGATAAGGCTCTGCGCATCCTCGTTCGGCAGTTGCCGTTGCGGGATGCTTTCCTGGTGGACGACGATCTGGCCAATCGGCTCGATGACGTGGCTGGCACTCGCGGTGTTTGCGACCCACGGGTATGAGACTGTCATACCGCCATCGACGATGCCGCGCGCAACCGAGTCACTGCGGGAATCGCCGACCCACACATCCGACGAATTTAACTGCATGGTCGTCGGGTTAACCGCATTGTCAAAGGAGTAAACGTCACCGCGTACATCCGCGAACGGCGTGTAACTAATACCGATCGCGTCGGTTAGGCGGCGGCGCCACTTCAGCTCCGTGATGACGCGGTTCATATTTTCGTTTTCGACCTTACCGGTGATCGGATTGATCGGTGAACCATCTTCGCGCGTGAAACTCACGGCATTTGTATTCCATTTGAGCTCGCCGCCGAGCACTGGATCGTTGAAGACATAGTTATAATTGATGATCGGGTGCGTGTAGCCTTCGGTCTGCGGCGTGTCGGTGCTGAGCAAACCCTGGAACTGGTACAGCGTGGCGTTGAAGTAGTTCCGGTCCGACTGACCCGTCAAATAAACCTGGTTGACGCGGTCGGTGACCAGAGCGCTGTCGAGCTTGTAGAAGCGGCGGAACTGGTCGTCCGTTTCCGCCGTGACATCCCAACCGAACTTCCACCAGCTCGAAAGCGAAAAGACGCCGTGCGTCTCGACGCTGCCGCGCAAGCCGTCATAGCTCTTGAGGTCGATGTTGCCGGGTGACCCGTCAGACGGGAGATCGCGGTAATTCTGATCAATGCCGGCGAGTTTGACATTGTACTGGCCGTTCGCAAGTCGGTGCCGCCATTCCGCCTGCATCAGCAACCCCTGGTCGCTGAGATAGGTCGGCGTGAGGGTCAGGTCGTAGTTCGGAGCGATCGCCCAATAGTAGGGAATACCGGTGATATAACCGAGCGTCGACGAGTTGCCGTACTGCGGTGTCAGGAAGCCAGACTTACGCTTGACCGACGGATCGGGCGTCTGGAAGTAAGGCAGATAAAACACCGGTTGCCCGTAAATCTCGAAGTAGGCGTCTTGATACGTGATGGTCGCGGCGTCGGCGTCGTGAATGATGCGCGCGGCGCTGAGGCACCAGAGCGGCGGCGTTCCGCCATCGCTTTTGCAAGGCGTGAACCGGCCGTTCTCGAATTCGTTGACGTTGCCGCCGCGGCGCACGGCGCGATCGGCCGTAATCGTCGACTGATCCTGCGAGACGACCGAAAGCGACTGCACGAAGCCGTCGCGGAAATCATCCGTCAGCGTGTAGCGGTCGGCGCGGATGACGTTGCCTTGCGGCTCCTTGAGGGTAACGTTACCGACGGCGGTCAGCGTTCCGCCGCCCTGATCGTAGACGACTTCGTCCGCCGTCAGGATGTTGTCGTTGTAATAGATTTCGACGTTGCCGCGCGCGATGACGCGATTGCCAGCCTTATCGTAGATCAGCTGGTCGCCCTGCAGGCGCATGGGCTGCGTGCGGTCAACTTGAGTGTTGACCTTACCGAAGATGCTTTCCTTGCCGAACGTCGAAGGTTGCTTGGCGGCGGCCTGGGCAGAATTGGAAAAATGGATCGTGAAGAGCGTCGCGACGAGGACGCACGAAAGCGCACGAGCGAACCTGGCTGCCGAAAAGCGCCAGGATCCCCCGCGTGACCTTCCGCAACCCTCTTGCGGTGTCCGCGCTTCACGCATCACTCAGCCGTCCTCCTGGTGCAAAAGCACCGTCGTTGAGATAGCGAGTACCAAGACAACCGGCATCCAGGCCGCAACCCACGCGGGCGCAAGTCCAGCGATGCCAATTTGTCGTGAAATTTCCGAGAACAAAAAGAATCCAACCCCGCCGATCATCCCTGTCGCAACCATAGTCTGGATGCCGCCGGACCGGAATGACCGCAATGACACAGTGGCCGCCAAAAGGACCATTGCGAGGCACAGCATCGGACGCACCAAAAGCGACTGATACTGAACCCGCAGGCCTTCGGTTGAAAGTTTTGCCTTATCAGCTGCTTGAATGAGTTCGGGAAGGTCCCAGAAAGAGATCGAGAAGACGGACCCTAGAGCTTCCTGCACACGGTCCGGAGTTAGATAGGTCGAGAGCAGATACGAGCTGAATTTTTCCGGCTCCTGGCCCAGGCGCGTCACCCACGCGTCTTGCAACTCCCAGTAGCCGTCTTTTAGTTCGGCACTACCGGCATCGATGCGTTCCGAGAAATGCCCCTCGCGATCATATGCGAAGACGAGCACACCGGTGAGCGTCAGACCCCGGTTCGAGGCCGCCGCCGCTCCGAGAACGGACTCGCCGTCCGCGCCGTTCTGGCGAATCCATGAGCCGCCGCCTTGCGAGCGTAACAGGTTGGCTTCGTTGCCGAAAGCTTTGGCGTAGAGCTTTTCCGCGGTAGCGCGGCCTCGCGACGCCAGCGGATTGAAGATCGCCATCGCAAAAATTCCGACGGCCAAGCCGACGAAAAGACCAGGTCCGAGGAACTGCCACACCGACATGCCGCCCGCCCGCATGACGGCCAATTCGCTTTTTCGGTTCAGATAGATAAGGGCACTGATGCTGCCGACGAGCACGGCGAAGCCGATCAGGAATTCGATATAGGCGGGGAGGCGGAGGAGGGCGATCCGGACCAGGGTCGTGCCCGGAACCGAGCCGTATTTTCCGGCCATGCGCAGGAGTTCGACGAAATCGATCATGAAGATCAGCAGCGCGCAGACCGTCAGCGTCGTCACGATCGCGACGATGAACATCCGCGCGATGTAGCGCGACAGGGTGAACCCCCCGATCATGACGCCGCTCCCTTCGGCCGCGCAGGACCGAGCCAACTCCGCAACGCCTCAAAGATGGCGGCGCCGCCATCTCTGAGTTTCGCCACCAAGCTGCGGCCTGTGCGCTGTTTTTCCGCGCGTTTGAGAACGATGAGCGAATAGAGGATCATGCCGATCGGCAAGCTGTAAGCCACGGCCACCATGCCGGGGTTTCGAACCATCGCATTGGTGATCGCAAGTCCCGCGAGACGGCACGTTGCGGCGATGACGAACGTCAGAACCAGACTTTGCATGCGGCTGGTGCGCGTCGATTGCGCCTGCCCGACGAAGGCGATGATGAGGAACGCGAAGGCAATGGGGTACAGCGGAGTTACGAACCGCTCATGCAACTCGGAGCGGAACTGGCCCGGCTGCGTCTGATAGAGCTTGCTGCCGGGCTCGGGATTGATGAGTTCGCTGAAATACCGTTCGCGCGGCTTCAGCTCGCCCCCGCCGCCGTCCTGCGGCTCGAAGCGATCGAGATCGACGACGTATTTGTCGAAGGCGACGATCTGCGGTGCGCCGTTGGCGTCCGTCCGGCGGATGATGTGGCCGTTGCTCATGACGAGGTAGGCGGTACCGTCCTGCTTCACCAGCGTGCCGTGCTCTGCGAGATAGCTTTGCGACTGCGTCTTGTCGCGCGTGTCGTGCATGACGAGGCCGAGAAGCTCGCCGTCGGCATCACGGTCGCGGATGTGAAACATCAGGCCCGATTCCGGACTCGTGAACCGGCCAGGCTGAATGACTTGCGTGAGAAGGTCGCTTCGGACCTGCACCATGTACTCGCGCAACTGACGCATACTCCAGGGCTGCGCAAAGTGACCGACGAAGGCCAGGAAGATGCTGACAAGAAAGGCCAGCAGCAATAGGGGACGCGCGGCTGTCCACACTTTCGCGCCGGACGCCGAGATCACGATGAGCTCGCTGTCGGTATTGAGCCGGTTGAGCGTGTGAAGCGCTGCAATGAGGTAAGAGAAGGGGGCGATGACCGCCATCAGGTTCGGGACGGCGAGCGACGTCATCTTGATGAGCATCCAGGTATCCTGGCCCTGGCTCGTCACGACGTTGAACTGGCGCAACGCCAGCGCGATCCACACGATGCCCGTCAACGACACCATGATTAGAGCGAACGATCCGGCCGCCTGACGAAACACGTACTTCGAGAAGATTCGCATGCTTCGCCGGTCCCCTCCGGCCACGCTGATCGCGGCGCCCCCGCCGCAAGTCGCACGTCTACCCTTGTCCGGCTCCCATAGCACAGTGGCGGAATTTCGGCTGCGCTCGCTATGCGGTCGTGGAATGAGCATGCAAGACAACGCATTAGGACAAACTGGAGGTTTAGCGGCTGCATTTTTAAAAGCTGGCTTGCCATGCCCCGGTGAATGACTAAGTTGGATTACTCAGCCACGAGTTTTCGCCCTCCCTGCAGTCTCGCGTCGCGGCGACGCTGGGTCAGGACTGCGGATCGGCGTCCGCGTCCACCCGAGCGAATAGTCCCGCGCGATCCCTTCCCGATGGAGTTCTTCAGAAATGCCCGAACGATTTGAAATTACCTTCGCATCCCTCGGCGCCGATCCCGAGGCGGTGGCAGTCATATTGGCCGGCGAAGGTCTGGATCTCGGCTCCAAGGCGCGCGAACTCGAAGCGAAGTCGGCAAGCTCGATCAGCAAGGCATCCGCCGCCGCCGACTACAAAGGCAAATACAAGTCGACGATCGAAATCCTCGCTCCGGCCAAGATCGGAATCGATCGCCTGATCATTGCCGGGCTTGGCAAGGAAGGATCGCTCAGCGCACAGCAATACGTCGATCTCGGCGGCGTCATTCTCGGTGCCATCCAGGCGCGCAAGGCCTCGGCCGCCAGCGTGATTGTCGACGTCGACGGCAGCGATGACGTGTCACCGGAACAGGTCGCGGCGCTGATCGCGCAGGGCGCGCTTCTGCGCAACTACAATTTCAAGAAGTATCTGACCAAAAAGTCCAATGACGACGGCGCGGACAAGGACGGCCTGAAAAAACTCACCATTCACGTTGCCCATCCCGACAAGGCGAAGTCGGCGTTCCAGCCGCTGAAGGCCGTCGCCAACGGTGTCAACTTCGCGCGCGATCTCGTCAACGAACCGGCCAACATCCTTGGTCCTGTTGAACTCGCGGAGAAGACGAAGGCGCTCGAGAAGTTCGGCGTTTCCGTCGATATCCTCGAAGTCAAGGACATGGAGAAGCTCGGCATGGGCTCGCTGCTCTGCGTCGGGCAGGGTAGCGCGCGCGCCTCGCGGCTCGCCGTGATGACCTGGAACGGCGCCAAGGGTTCGAAGAAACAGAAGCCGATTTGCTTCGTCGGCAAGGGCGTCGTCTTCGATACGGGCGGCATCTCGATCAAGCCCGCCGCCGGCATGGAAGACATGAAAGGCGACATGGGAGGCGCGGCGGCCGTCATCGGCACGATGTACGCGCTTGCCGAGCGCAAGGCGAACGTCAACGCGGTCGGCCTTGTCGGCTGCGTCGAGAACATGCCCTCGGGCAATGCCGTGCGTCCCGGCGATATCGTGACGTCGATGTCCGGCCAGACGATCGAAGTCATCAACACCGATGCCGAAGGCCGTCTCGTGCTCGCCGACGTGCTCTGGTACGCGCAGGAGAAGTTCAAGCCGAAGCTCGTCATCGATCTCGCGACGCTGACCGGCGCCATCATGATCGCGCTCGGCAAAGAGTATGCGGGCATGTTCGTCAACGACGACAAGCTGGCGGACGAACTTCAGTCGGCGTCGCGCACGACGGGAGAGAAGGTCTGGCGGATGCCGCTCGACAAGGCGTTCGACAAGATGATGGATTCGAAAAACGCCGACATGAAAAACACCGGCGGCCGCTGGGGCGGCTCAGCGTCCGCCGCCGCGTTCCTGCAACGCTTCGTCCAGAAGGACACGCCCTGGTGCCATCTCGACATCGCCGGCACCGCGATGGATGGCAGCCGCAATGACATCAACCAGAGCTGGGGCGCCGGCTGGGGCGTCCGGCTGCTCGACAGGTTCGTCGCCGACCATCATGAGAAGAGCGAGAAATAGTTTCTTGGATCAGGTTTGTTTAGCCGGGCACAAATTTGGTCGGCTAAACAATTTTTTCAAAGTTGTATCTATTTGATACAAGGCATATTCCTATATTTATTTTCCATAATATATATTATGCGAATTTAGGACACCGCTGAACTAGGCACGAAACCCGCTTTGATTTCCGCGGCCCCGGTACCAGAACGGAAACGGCGCGCCGATGAGCAGCATGGCGAACGCCAGGATCGCGTTGCGGATGGGCCGCCGCTCAAATCCGCTGCTCTCGATGGACAGATAGCCCGGCACGTCCTCGGCATCGGCGATCAGCGCCCTCACCGTGTCGAGATCCTCTTCGTCGACGAGGAAGCTGATGCCGCCGAACAGGATGTTGAACTGCGGACATTGCGAGATGATGTCCTTGCCTGCCAGCGCAAAGCGAATGCCGTGCGCTTCGAGCAGGCTCTCGATGACGATCGCTTCCGGCAGCATCAGCGTCGTGTGAGCGCAAACAAGTGGCATGCGGGCGGCTCCAAGATCAAACCCGGTTTTCCAGGGTCCTTATCCCTTCCGCGATCAGGACGGCATAAAGCGCCAGCACGAACCCCGACAGCATGTTGACGGAGACGATGGCGCCGAGCGCCTGAGCCACGGACGGATCGAACACCCAGGACAGCATTCGTACCACGATCTCGTCGAAGCTCTGTTTCAGGAGGAACAGGAATTCGCTCGCCTGCTCCATCGACGGCTTGGCCGGAAGATCGAAGGCTGCGCGCTTCGCGAGTTCCGTGATGCCCGGCGCAGGCAGAAACGTCAGGCCCGCCGAGAACAAAAGTCCGAGCGGGGCTGCGAGCCGGAAATACCCCCAGCGCAGCGGCCGCGCCTTGAGGCGTCCCATCAGGAAGCGCACCACCTGCACGCCAAGAAACAGCGACGCGGCGAAAACGATTGCGACGATCTTCAGCCGCTCCTGATCGGTGCCGAGGAACGTCAGCAGCGCGACCACACCCGCGAGCACCGCCTTCGTGATCGACTCCAGCGCGCCGACGGTGACGATCAGATAGATCGACCGTCCCGGCGCCCGGTCGAAATAGAATGGGAACTCATACTTGAGCCGCGCGATTTCGAGCGCCGCGCCGACGACCAGCGCCAGCGCCGCCGTCCCGGCCGCGAAGACAAGTGGTGCCGTGTATCCGACCCATGCGACGGCATAAATCGCCGCTAGCTCCAGCGCCATCATCAGGCCGTTGAAGAGGATGTACATCGCCGCGCCCTGAGCTTACCCCGCGCCAAGGGTAACACTACTTGGTGGGGCTCGGACACTGGTGTTGTCAGCCAGGGGCCGAGAACGCCGGATGATACGAAACGGCGGTAGACGGTAGCGCTCCGCGAAAGGCGTGCACCAGAAAATACTCAAGCGGTGCGCCGTCGAACGTCACACCGAGGCTTTGCTCAAATCCGAACCGGCGATAGAAGCGCGGCTCCCCTAGCACGACGCATCCCGCTGCGCCCATTGCCTTCAAAGCATTGAGGCCGCCTTCGATCAGCGCCGAGCCAATGCGGAGCCCTTGGAAATCGGGCGCGACGGCGACCGGCCCAAGCCCATACCATCCATCATGCGCCGGGCTTAACCGGACAGCCGAGAACGTTGCGTAGCCGACGGTCACGCCGGCAAGCACCGCAACCTGCGGCAGGACAAGCTCTCCGCCGTCCCGCAACCGGCGCACGATCGGATGCTCCGTTTGCTGGCTGTGCGGATGATCGGCGAAGGCTTCTTGAAGAACATTCTCAATCGCATCTATGTCAGCAAGCAGCTCATCGCGAATGATAAGTGAGGCAACCGTTACGACGTCGCCTGCTCCAAGGTACAGGTTGCATCGCCCGTGCGCGCCAGCTCGGCTTCGAATGGAAACGAGCGGCGCATGATGCGAAGCTCCGGCCCGGTGTCGCCGAGGAAATACAGCTTCGCAGTCCCCTCGTCTCTTGCGTACCAGGCTTCGACCGAATACGGCGCCGTGTCCTTGGCGAGCACGAGCTGTCCCTTGTAGGTTCCGCCGCCGCTAGTGACCGCGTTGTTTGCTGCGAGCCGCACACCGATCGCGCCGCACGTCTTGTCGTTCTTCACCGCGATCCCGCACCAGCCCTCCTTGCACGCGACGAAATCATAGGTCAGCGCGCATCCGCAGCTGCAATCGGCTTCGCTGCGGCCGTAGCCATGACGCTTGCCGCTCCAGCGTCCAGCGAGCGACACTGCCTCGGCCGGAGCGCTCGTCGCTTCGTCGCTTGTCTCGGCTGCCGCAGAGCCGCCAAAACTCGAAGCGATGATGCCCGCAGCCATGACGGATGCCAGCATGACCGACGCGAGCATGACAGTTCCGGCCGCGCGTCTGCGAAACGATCGCAGCACGACGGGCCGGTTGATCACGCGCATCGCAATTCTTTTCATCACGATCGTCCTTATTTTGCCTGTCGGGCTCGTCGCGCTCGGCTCCGGCGCCGGATGGATCGCTCTGCCCTACGAGATGTTCGAACTGGCGCGCCGTGCGCCCCTTCTCTTTCCGGCTCACATGATCGCTTCGGCGCTTGCGCTTCTGCTGGTGCCCGCCGTCATTATGTCGAGACGCCGTCCCGAGTTTCACAGACCGCTTGGCCGGCTGTTGGGCCTCTTTGTGGTGATTGGTGGGCTGACGGCTCTTCCCGTCGCCGTCATCAGCCACTCGACGCCCTGGGCGCGCGCCGGGTTTTTCGCGCAGGGTCTCGTCTGGCTTTATCTGCTTGGCACCGCTTGCCTTGCGATCCGGGCGCGCGACATCTCCCGCCACGCTCACCTGATGATGGCGATGGTGGTGGTGACGACCGGCGCCGTCTGGTTTCGTGTGATCACCGGCACGGCGATCGCGCTGAGACTACCGTTCGAGCCGATCTACGCCGCGTCTGCCTGGATCGGCTGGATGCTGCCGCTGACACTTGTACTGGCGAAGCCGCGCGCCTTCGCCAGGCTGTTGTCGCGATAGCCGCAGCTGTCGCTCTCGCTCCAAACGCAGGCATCCACTAGTCTCGGCGGGGCAATCGAGAGGACGCTCATGACGGACGCCATCAAGCCTTCGCGCGACATCGCGCGTCTCATCGAAATCATGGCTGCGTTGAGAACGCCCGTGACCGGGTGCCCGTGGGACCTTGAGCAGAATTTCGAAACGATCGCTCCCTACACCATCGAGGAAGCCTACGAGGTCGCCGACGCCATCGCCCGCCGCGACTTACCGGATTTGAAAGACGAGCTTGGCGACCTGCTGCTCCAAGTTGTCTATCACGCGCGGCTTGCCGAGGAGCAAAGTGCGTTCGCGTTTGACGACGTGGTCGAAGCGATCACGCGCAAGATGATCCGCAGGCATCCGCACGTCTTCGCTGACGGCGCCGCGCGCGATCCGCAATCTGTCAAAGCGGCGTGGGATCGGATCAAGGCTGAGGAACGCGCTGAGAAAGCCGCCGAGCACGCGCGGCTCCCCACGTCACCCCTCCCCTCCCCGCAAGGGGAAGGGGAATTGCATGATCATGAGCCGAAACCGTCGACGCTTGCCGATATTCCCATCGGCCTCCCGGCTCTGACGCGCGCCATCAAGTTGCAGGACAAAGCCGCGAAGGTCGGGTTCGATTGGCCGAACCTCGCGCCGGTCTTCGACAAGCTGAAAGAAGAGATCGCCGAATTCGAGGAAGTCGCCCTCCCCGCCGATCCACGAAGAGAGTCTTTATTGGCGTCCGGCGACGCCCCTCCGGGGAGCCGGCCGCCGGACGCAGCGCCTTCCGGCCGGCTCGCGGAACGCGAGTCGGAAGGCGCGATCAAAAGTGCGGCAATCAAAGAAGAATTCGGCGACATGCTATTCGTGATGGCGAACATCGCGCGCCACTTGCATCTCGATCCCGAAGCGGCGCTGCGCGCGGCGAACCAGAAATTCGTGCGCCGCTTCGCGCATATCGAAATGCGCTTGGCGAAGCATGGAAAAACGCCATCGCAATCGACGCTCGAAGACATGGACGCGCTCTGGGACGAAGCGAAAGCGCAAGAAAAGAGCGCTGCGCGAAAGGACGTCTAAGCGCCCTTCCCCGTCCGGATCGCGTCCGACACATGCTCAGGCCGGAATCCCAAGCCGATCAGCCGCGCCGGAATGCGCGATAGAAACGGCAGCGTGTTGAACAAGCGCAACGCCAGCGGCGGCTTCAGCGCGCTTGTTTTCGCAAGCGTCTTCGCGATGACGACGTTCTGAATTCCCAACTGCAGGCGCTGGGTTGCGCGCGT
>NZ_JBAYUV010000001.1:0-181387 GCF_041674905.1 Hyphomicrobium sp. | reverse complement strand
CTCCATAAGCAAGAAGGCCCCCGATATCGGGGGCCTTCTTGCTGGCGTCGGTGCTGCACTTTTGCTCCGGAAATCTGCTGCACATTCTCTCCGGCGTTGACAAGGACAACAAGCCGGGTAACAAAAAAGGGGCCGAGACGCCCCTTCTTCGTGCAGTCGAATGCGCCGCTTATTTAGCGGGCATTCCCGCGCTGCTGGCTGGATCGGACATCCACCGGGGTGGGCGTCAACGCATTGAGCACAGCAACAACGAGGGCCTTCATAACATCACCTTTGTTCAGCTAACCGGCCTGCGTCAGTGCCTGCCAGTTCCCGGGATAAAGCCCCCGGGCCGCTTCATTCTACACTGTAGATATATATGATGCAGTGCACTTCCGCCAGTGCGGCGTTTGGCTGCCGGTCATGCGCGGTACGCAGAGCACCTGACGCTGTTCTCTAAGTTATTAATTTTGTTAATTAATGCTGGTGTTAATGGAAATAAAAAAGGAAGGAAGCGTTGGCTCCCTTCCTCGATTTAGCGTCTTTCAAGCGTGGGCTTCAAATGCGTATTATTTCGCAGTTGCGTTATATGCGACTCTCTGGATGAGTTGCATCGACAGCGAGCTTGCGCTCGGAGCACAGCGGAACACGGCCGAACCTTCGAGCGTGTCGACGCTGCCCGATGCGCCTTCGCCGATCGTCAGATTGACGCGCACGGGCTCAGAAAATGATTTCTCGTCGCCCGAGTAGGCATCCGACAGCATCAGCGTCAACCGGCAGGCATGATCGTCGCTCGTGTAATAACCAACAGCGCGCTTCGATCCGACTGCGAACGTGATGCCCTTTAGCGGTTTGACATGATAGGCAGCCGGCTCACCTGCCGATGCTCCTGCGGCTCCGGAGAGCATGGCCAAACCAGAAATGATCGCAACACTTGCGAGTTTCGCGAAAGTCGTCATGACAGGATCTCCACTGTCCAAGAACGTCGAGTTCAAACCCGCGCACAATTGTCTGGGCGTGACGTCGGCGTTGACCAAGAGATAAGCCTCTGGCCGGCAGTAGAAAATCTACATTATTGCAACGCGGTAATGCCGATTGTGCAGCGCGGAACGGTCACAGTCCAAACGGGTAGGACAAAAGCGTCACAGCCATTGCGGGTAGTCGCACATCAATGCCGGGCATTCGAAACGTCGAGGAGTTCGCCCATGATCACGTTCTGTCGTCTTCTTCCTTTTTGCGCCGTTTTCATTCTGGCCGGGCCAGCGATGGCCGACGAGGTCAAATCCGCCGACCACACGCAGATGGATCACTCAGGGATGGACATGGGCGATGCCTCCGCAGAGGCGCCCGCGTCCCAGGCGTTCAAGGCCGCGAGTCAAAAGATGCACGAGAACATGACAACATCGCTCACCGGCGACGCCGACGTCGATTTCGTGAAGGGCATGATCCCGCATCATCAAGGCGCGATCGACATGGCCAGGATCGAGCTTCAGTACGGTAAGGATCCTGCGATCCGGAAACTTGCGGAAGGCGTGATCAATGCCCAGGAAGCCGAGATCGCCGAGATGACCACCTGGCTCGCGAAACATCAACGGAATTAGCGATTTCGAGCCCTTCTGATAGCTGCCGTGGATGGCCGCCTGCGCGGCCATGACGTCGTGGGTGATCGTCTCGTCTGGGTCGGCTAGGCGGCCATGACGCGGGAAAAACGGCAAACGTAGCGGGCGACGCCTAGAGCCTTTCCGATTTTGATGGAATCGCGGAAAGGCTCCAGTTCTTTGTTTTGTCGTGCTTCCGACTGGAAAACCGGGCCCCACTTTTCCGGAAGCACTCCAGTCCGGCTTGCGACCAAGACGAGGCGAAGGCGGAGGGTAAAGAACCGGTCTCGCGCCTGAAATAGCCCTCATTTTTCGTCATGGCCGCCTGCGCGGCCATTCACGGTTCCGCGTCCGCTTCTTCTCAGGCGACCCGGCTCCTGAAATCCGCATCTGATTGTCGTAGATGGCCGCCTGCGCGGCCATGACGGCAGGTGGGCCGTTTCCGCAAACGCCATTCACGGGCAAGAACGCAGCACTACCCCGCTATCCTGAGCCGGAAGCCAGGATCGCGCGGTGATAACGATGCCTCGACCTTCCTTCTAACGTCATGGCCGCGCAGGCGGCCATCCACGCGACGCGCATCCGCTGACCCTCGGATATCTTGGCTCGTGAGATCCGCATCCTGACTCCCGAAACTGGCCGCCTGCGCGGACATGACGGGAGAAAGAACGACGATAGCCGGGCTTTCAACCGGCATCAAAATCGGGCTTATGCAAGCGCGATCCATCGGCACCCGCGCCGGGCGGCCGGCCCCCCCCCCGTAGGGCGGTCGTCCGGCGCCAGCAAAAAAGAGCGACGTTTGGCCGTTGGGGGCTCCAGTCCGGAAGGGCGACAAACGACGCCCAAGCCCATATAAGCGGACCCAATTCCAGCGCCCAACGAGATCCCGATGACAGAGACGACGACGCGAAAGATTACGCCCGAGATCGTTGCCGAGCACGGGCTCAAACCCGACGAATACGAGCGGCTGCTCGAAATCCTCGGCCGCGAGCCGTCGATCTGCGAGCTTGGCATTTTCTCGGTCATGTGGAGCGAGCACTGCTCGTACAAATCCTCGCGCGTATGGCTCAAGACGCTGCCGACGTCCGGCGCCAAGGTCATCCAGGGTCCGGGCGAGAACGCGGGTGTCGTCGATATTGGCGACGGCGACGCGGTCATCTTCAAGATGGAGAGCCACAACCATCCGTCCTACATCGAGCCGTTCCAGGGCGCGGCGACCGGCGTCGGCGGCATCATGCGCGACGTGTTCACCATGGGTGCGCGGCCCGTCGCCAACCTGAACGCGCTGCGCTTCGGCGCGCCGGATCATCCGAAGACCCGCCACCTCGTTTCCGGTGTCGTAGCGGGCATCGCACACTACGGCAACTGCACCGGCGTTCCGACGATCGGCGGCGAGACGAATTTCGACACGGGCTACGACAACAACATCCTCGTCAACGCGATGTGTGTCGGCCTCGCGAAGACGGACAAGATTTTCTATTCGGCGGCGAAGGGCGTCGGGCTACCTGTCGTCTACGTCGGCTCGAAGACGGGGCGCGACGGCATCCACGGCGCGACGATGGCGTCGGCCGAGTTCGATGAGAAATCGGACGAAAAACGCCCGACCGTGCAGGTCGGCGATCCGTTCACCGAAAAGCTGCTGATCGAAGCCTGCCTCGAACTGATGGCGACGGACTCGATCATCGCCATCCAGGACATGGGCGCGGCGGGTCTCACCTCGTCGACCTCGGAGATGGCGGACAAGGGCGGCGTCGGCATCGAACTCGATCTCGATCTCGTACCCCAGCGCGAAACCGGCATGACGGCTTACGAGATGATGCTCTCGGAAAGCCAGGAACGCATGCTGATGATCCTGAAGCCGGAGCGCGAAGCGGACGCGAAAGCGATCTTCGCGAAATGGGGCCTCGACTTCGCCGTCATCGGGCACACGACCGACACGCAGCGGATGATCATCAAGCACCAGGGCCACGTCGAAGCCGATCTGCCGGTGCCGGTGCTCGCGAACTCCGCGCCGATGTATGAGCGGCCTTACGTCGAGCCGAAAAAGCCCGCGAAGATCTTGCCCGAATGGGTGCCGGCTCCGAACGCGATCCTCGGTACGCTGAAAGAGTTGATGAGCGGACATCATCTCGCGTCGCGCCGCTGGATCTGGGAACAATACGATCACATGGTGATGGGCGACACCGTCGGTCGCCCCGGCGGCGACGCGGGCGTCGTGCGCGTGCACGGCACGCAGAAAGCGCTTGCCGTCGCCTGCGATGTGACGCCTCGCTACGTCACTGCCGATCCTGAAGAAGGCACGAAGCAGGCCGTCGTCGAAACGTGGCGCAATCTGACGGCGACGGGCGCCGATCCGCTTGCCATCACCGACAACATGAATTTCGCCAATCCGGAGCGGCCCGAAATTATGGGTCAGTTCGTCGCCAGCGTGCGCGGAATGGGCGAAGCCTGCCGCGTGCTCGACTATCCGGTCGTGTCGGGCAACGTCTCGCTCTACAACGAGACGAACGGCGTCGGCATTCCGCCGACACCCGCCATCGGCGGCGTCGGGCTCATTCCTGATGTGTCGAAGCTCGCCGACATTCGCCTGAAGACCGAAGGCAACGTGCTGATCGTCATCGGCCGCGAGGAAGGCCATCTCGGCCAATCGCTCTACCAGCAGCACGCGACGGGCAAGTTCGAAGGCGCGCCACCGCCGGTCGATCTCGAAGCCGAGGTCAAGGCCGGGCGTCTCATTCGCGCGCTGATCCGCGAGGGTCGCGCGCTCGCCGTGCACGATTGCGCCGATGGCGGGCTGCTCGTCGCGATCGCCGAAATGGCGCTTGCGGGTGGCAAGAACAGCTTGTCGCGTGACGCGTCCGGCATGGGCGTTGAGCTTTACGCCTACGAGGGCAAGCTGCCGCCGCACGCCGTCTGGTTTGGCGAGGATCAGGGCCGCTACGTCGTCGAGGTGACACCGCAGAAAGCCGAAGAAGTGCTGGAGCGCGCGCGCCTGCTCGAGCTTCCGGCGCGCATCGTCGGCCGCGTCGGCGGCGACGCAATCGGCCTCACGGGCGAGACGGCGCTGCCGCTGCCGGAGCTTCGTACCGCGAATGAGGGATTTTTGCCGGGGTTGATGGGCGGGTGATGGAGCTACGCTGCATCATCCTGTTTGAAAAATTCATCGGCTATTGCAAATTCGACTGAAAGAAGCCCGTGCGCATAGTTGGGTATATTTGCGGGTCCCAACAACCGCTTTTCAACGAGATCGAGGATGCAAAATTCGCAATTTGCGTACTCGCCGACTTTGAGCTTTGACTGCATCATGTAGATACCCACACCGGCAGCAGTCGGCGTCAGCTTGACTCCCCTCGTGCACCACAATGCAATTACCTGCCGCTTTTTCTTATAGATTTGGCCGAATTCAGGTTTGAGGATAACTCCCAAATTTCCACTCGGCGATTCAAACAATCCTTCAGGCGGATGAAAAAAGCTGCCTTTGCGTTTTTCGAGCAAGCATCTGAAATTCTGAATAGCCTCAAGATTGCGCTCTCGCTCAGGCCCGGCGCTAAGCGCATCCATGCGCTTAGCCGCTTCCTCAAATGACCGACCCATAACCGTCAGATCACGGACAGCCCGTTTCACAGAGTGATAAAAATCGTGTCCTCCACCATCATCATATCTGCGGTAGCTTTTGGATTTTTCTTGAGTTGATTGCGCCAAGAGCTTCAGAAATGTCGTCAACTGTATTCGGTGCATGGCCGCCTCCGACGCCGAGAAGCGGCATCAAAACACTTGAACGAAAGCCACAAGTATAGGCGATTCGCGTCTAGCAGCAAAATGAATGGAGTGCTAATCGCCCTCCATGCACCGTATGGCTGGGCCAAGGGAAATAGAATGCAGCGTTTCGACTTTAAAATCATCATCGCCTTGGCTTTAGCTCTCGGCGGAATACTCCTTTCAAACCCATCCGCACTCGCACAAACTCAAGGATCGACCATGACCACCACATCGTCCGGCTTGCAATTCGAAGACACCGTCGTCGGCACGGGCGCTCAGCCCGCGGCCGGCCAGACCTGCATTATGCATTATACGGGCTGGCTCTATCAGGACGGCAAGAAGGGCGCGAAATTCGACTCCTCCGTCGATCGCGGGCAGCCGTTCGAATTTCCGCTCGGCATGGGGCGCGTGATCAAGGGCTGGGACGAAGGCGTCGCGTCGATGAAGATCGGCGGCAAACGTACATTGATCATTCCAGCCGCACTGGGATACGGCGCGCGCGGCGCGGGCAGCGTCATCCCGCCGAACGCGACGCTCTTGTTCGACGTCGAACTGCTCGGCGTGAAATAGCGCGTGCGATTGCTTCGAATTAAATGAATCGCGTTTTGCGACAAGAGGAAGCGAGCACATCGCTTCCTCTTGTCGAAGCCGCTAAAATCCCGGACTAAGTTCGACGTTGAGCTTGCGTCACTTACGCGCGCCGGGATTGTCCATCATTTCCTTGCTGGAAATTGAACCGCTGTCCGGCTTGGCATTCGGCATCGCCGTCATGCCTTTGGTATCGCTGTTTACGCCGGGCTGATTTTGCATCTGTTTTTCGGTGAGGCTGCCGGAATCCGGCTTTGCTGTCGCACTTGACGTGGTGCCGCCTATCGTACCGGGATGGTCGTTCATGGCTTTTGCCGTAATGCTGCCGTTGTCATCGGCAAATGCGATTGATGTCGACAGGACAAGCATCGTCGCTGCCAGAAATGGCTTCATCATGGAACGTCTCCGTATGAAATAAGTTGAATGTTGTCGGCGTGAGATAAAGAACCGCTCTGAACGGGGCGATCTCCCACTCACAAGGGTGTCTACGGCTGCTGCTTCGCGATCGTTTCACCACCGACGAAATTCATTCCAATCAAATCTGGCCAATCAAATCTGGCGATTAAATCTGAACCTCTTTCATTAACGCTCTTTGTGCGGATCAAGGCGCTGTCGCGCTTCGCACCTGTTCCCTCCGAAACAGCGCCCTCGGGCGAGAGCAAGCAGAACCGTCGGAACACCATAGAAGGATCGAGTCATGCGCCGAGTATCAATCATCGCATTCGCCATTTCGTGCTTTCTGCCGGTCGTGGCCGCGAGCGCGGCTTCCGCTGCCGATCCGACGGGCATCTGGATCAACGATACCGGCCGCGGCGCAATCGAGATCAAGGCGTGTGGCAACGCGCTGTGCGGCAACGTCGTGTGGGTAAAAGACACGACTGACGTAAAGGGCTGCGGCAAGCAGATTATCGGCAACGTGGTGCCGACCGGCGGCGGCCTCTGGGACAACGGCTGGATCTATTCGCCGGAGCGAGGCCGCAAATATAACGTTGAGCTGAAACCGCTCGCCAACGGCACGCTGCGTGTCACGGGCTACGCAGGCATGCGCTTCCTTTCGAAGACAATGATCTGGACGCGCGCGCCTGCCGACTTGCAGCTTTGCGGCGAGACGGACAAACAGATCGAAGCGAAGGCCGGGCAGCCCGTTGACGCAAAGCCCGATGCAAAGGCGGCCACGTCTGCTCAGGCGAAGCCGTCGTCCAATCCGCAGGTCGCGATTATCACACCGCCTGCACCGGCGCCCGCGCCCGCAGTCACGCCTGCGGACAAACCCGACGCAAAGCCTTCGGCGCGCGAGACCGCCTCACCGCAACCGGAAGCCAACGCGAACGAAGCCGCGAAGCCGAAAGGCGAGCCGCCTGCTGCCGCCTCGAAGGATGCAAAGCCCGACGTGTCGCAGAAAAACGAAGAGACGGCTTCAGCCGATGATGGTGCGTCATCCGAGCTCGGAGACAAGCTCAACGATCTCGGGCTCGGAAAAGTGTTCACGAAAACCAAATCGGGAAAATGCAAGCTCGATTTGCCGTGGGTCAAACTCACGCTCAATTGCGAGCAATAAAAGAGTCGAGGGCGTCCGGTTTTCCGTTCCCACGATGCAATGCGTCCGAGGCGCCTGCGTTCGCTCCTGTTCATCCAGCGTCAAATAAAAAAACGCGGTGGCAGAAACTCTGCCACCGCGTCAAATTCAGATCTGATCGCCCTTAGATAAGGTCGATCTCGGCCGGAAGGTACGAGGTAACTTCGAGGCCGACTTCCTGCTCGCGAACGGCAGGCTTTGTCCAGGTCTTCATGATGTCCTCCATCAGACTTCAGGAACGATACGCTCCCTGTCCTGGAATGTAGGGACTTCGATCGATAACGTCCAATCGCAATCGCGTGAGAATTTGATCAGAAAATCTTATCGCTGCTCTTGCCTCCACTGATGCGACACGGCATAGACTCGGCACTCGTGTCTAAAGCCAACAGCTATCTTCCGGAGACTGCGAATGCCTATGCCCGCCCCTGAGATCGAGCGGCTGATCAGAGCCCGATTTCCCGATGCCAGAATCGAACTGCGCGATCTTGCCGGTGACAATGACCATTGGGCCGCCCACGTCGTGTCGGCGGCGTTCAAGGGCAAAAGCCGCGTGCAGCAGCACCAGATGGTCTACGACGCGCTCGGCGGACGCATGGGAGACGTCCTCCACGCCCTGCAACTCACAACCGCAGCGACCGCGGATTGACTTAGCCGGGCGTCTCGCCCACATCTCGCTTCAAAGGGCGCCGAGATTGGCTGTCCCGAACCCATTAGGAATCTAACGCCATGGCCTCTGACCCCGTCCAGCAGAAAATCACCGATACGATCACCAGCAACGATGTCGTGCTGTTCATGAAAGGTTCGAAGCAGGCTCCGCAGTGCGGGTTTTCCGCGACGGCCGTGAAAATTCTCGAGCACCTCGGCGTTCCGTTCAAGGACGTGAATGTGCTCGACGATCAGGGCATTCGCGACGGCATCAAGTCATTCTCCAACTGGCCGACCATTCCGCAGCTTTACGTCAAGGGCGAATTCGTCGGCGGCTGCGATATCATGCGCGAGATGTATTCGGCCGGCGAGCTGCACGACCTGATTTGCTCCAAAGGCATTCCGCACGCGCACCATCACGCCTGAGACTTCAAGCGTCCGGCGCAAAAAATTAAGGCGGGCCGCTTAGCGGTCCGCCTTTTTTGTTGGCCAATTTTTTAGTTGCTTACGCGTGCGGCGGAGCGGCGATCACGGGCGCGGCTTTTGCCTTGCGTGATCGGCGCCATTCCTCGAAGCGCTGGATGACCACGAACATCGACGGCACGAAGATCACTGCGAGGCAGGTCGAGGCGATCATGCCGCTGAAGACGGTGATGCCGATCGACTTCCGCGCCGATGCGCCTGCGCCCGTCGCGAAGACCAGCGGCGCAACGCCCAGGATGAACGCGAAGGACGTCATCAGGATCGGCCGGAACCGCGCCCTCGCCGCCTCGACGGCGGAGTCCATGATGGACTTGCCTTCGGCGCGAAGTTCGCGCGCGACTTCGACGATCAGAATGGCGTTCTTGGCCGACAACGCGATAAGCAGCACGAGGCCGATCTGGACGTAGAGGTTGTTGTCGATGCGCAGGCCGAGCATGACGGCGACAGGGCCGATCAGCGACAGCGGCACTGCAAACAGCACCGCGAGCGGCGTGTACCAGCTCTCATATTGCCCGGCGAGCACGAGGTAGACGAGCAGCATCGCCAGCGCGAAGACGTAATAGATCTGGCCGCCGACGAGCTGTTCCTGGAACGACAGCGCCGTCCAGGACGAGCCGACGCCCGGCGGCAGCGTCTTCGCCGCGATCTCATCCATCAGCCGCATCGTGTCGCCGGAGGAGAAGCCTTTCGCCGGGACGCCGACGATCGTGGCCGAGGGGTAGAGGTTATAAAGGCTGATCAGCGACGGCCCGACGATCGGCGTGATCGTCAGCACGGTGCCGAGCGGAATCATGTCGCCATTCTGGTTACGCACCTTGAGGTTCAGAACCTCGTCCGGCGTCATGCGGAAACCGGCATCGCCCTGAACGTAGATCTGGAAGACGCGGCCGAACTTGTTGAACTGATCGACGTAGCTCGAGCCGAGATAGGTCGCGAGCGTCTGGAAGACTTGGTCGGTCGTCAGCAGCAGCGTCTGCACCTTCTCGCGGTCGATCGTGACCCTGTATTGCGGGGCCGCGGCGCGGAAGGGCGTCGAAGCGCGCTGAATGGCGGACTGCGTGCTCGCCGCGTGGACCACGGCATTGGTCGAATTTTCGAGCTTGCTGAGATCGAAGCTGCCATCGCGCAACTCGATCTGCATCGTGAACCCGCCGGCGTTGCCGATGCCTTGGATGGGCGGCGGCGGCAGCACCATGACGCTGCCATCGGTGACGGCCTTCATCTTGGCGTTGAGGCCGGTATAGAGCGACAGCAGGTCTTCACCCTTGCCGCGTTCGGCCCAGTCCTTGAGCATGATGTAGGCGACGCCCGCGTTGGCGAGCGAGGCGCTATTGTCGAGCGGAGAGATGCCCGCGATCGTGATCACGCGCTCGACGCCCGGAACGGCGCGCGCGATTTTCTCCACCTGCTCCAGCGATTTTTGCGTGCGGCCGAGCGAAGCGCCATCAGGCAGCTGCACGGCGGCGAGCAGATAGCCTTGATCCTCGATGGGCAGGAAGCCCGTCGCGACGCGCGTCATGCCATAGATCGAACCGCCGATGATGGCGGCGGCGATGAGCGCCATCAGCCCGCTATGATGGACCATCCTACTGATGAGTCGCGTGTACCGCCCTTCGAGACGTTCGTAGACGGCATTGAAGCCGCGATAGAAAAAGTTCCGCTTTTCGGGCGGCACAGGGCGGCGCAGCCACAGCGCGCACTGCGTCGGCTTCAGCGTCGCGGCATTAATGGCGCTGATCAACGCCGTCGCTGCGATGACGAGCGCAAACTGCGCGTACATCTGGCCTGTCAGCCCTGGCAGGAACGACGCCGGGAGGAACACCGCCATCAGCACCAGCGTGATGCCGATGATCGGCCCCATCAAGGCATTCATCGCGGCGATCGAGGCATCGTGCCCCGACATGCCCTTTTCGATATTGTGCGCCGCGCCTTCGACGACAACAATCGCGTCGTCGACGACGATGCCGATGGCGAGCACGATCGCGAACAGGGTTGAAAGGTTGATCGAGAAGCCCATCGCCGCCATCGCCGCGAAAGCGCCGATGATCGTCACCGGCACGGTCGTCGCGGGCACAAGCATGGCGCGCCAGTCCTGCAGGAACACCAGGATGACGATCAGTACCAGGATCGCGGCTTCAAACAGCGTCTTGTAGACTTCGTTGATGGCCTGCTGCACGAAGATGGTCGTGTCGAAGGGGATCGAATAGGCGACGCCCTCCGGAAACTCCTTCGCCAGCGTCTGCATTTTCTTGGAGACTTCCTTGGCGACGTCGAGCGCGTTTGCGCCCGGCGTCTGGAAGATCGCGAGACCGGCTGCCTGCTGGCCGTTGAGATTGAAGATCTGCGCGTAGGTTTGCGCGCCGAGCTCGACGCGGCCGACATCGCGCAATCGCGTCAGGTCGCCGTTCGTGCCTGTCTTGACGATGACGTTGGCGAATTGGCTGGCATCGTCGAAGCGGCTCGAAACGTCGAGCGTATATTGAAACGATTGATCGCCCGCCACGGGCGGCATGCCGATCTGTCCGGCGGTGACCTGCTCGCTCTGCTGTTGCAGCGCATTGATGACGTCCTGCGCGTTAAGACTGCGCGCCTGCATTTTCTCCGGATCAAGCCAGACGCGCATCGAATATTGCCCGGCGCCGAAGACGTTGACGTTGCCGACGCCGGGCAAGCGCGCGATTTCGTCTTTCAGGCGGATGGTTGCGTAGTTGCTAAGATAAAGGCTGTCGAACTTATTGTTCGGCGAGGTCAGCGTCACGATCTGCAGGATCGATGTGGACTTCTTCTGAACGACGACGCCCTGAACCTGCACCGATTGCGGCAGCGACGCCATCGCCGCCGAAACGCGGTTCTGCACGAGAATTTGCGCGTTGTTCAGGTCCGTGCCGATATCGAACGTGACCGTCAGCGTATAGGTCCCGTCGGATGCCGAGTACGATTGCATGTAGATCATGTTCTCGACGCCGTTCACCTGCTGCTCGATCGGCAGCGCGACGGTGTCGATGACGGTGCGGGCATTGGCGCCGGGATAGCGCGTCGTAACCTGGACGGTCGGCGGGACGACGTTGGGATACTGCGAGACCGGCAGGCGGAGGACGGATACGGCGCCAATGACGACCATCAAAATCGCGATGACGTTCGCGAGGACGGGACGCTCGATGAAAAATTTCGAGATCATGGCGCGGTTTCCGCTGGCGGCGCGATCGTCTTGGCGACAGGATCGATCTTCTGGCCGGGGATGACCGACATCAGGCCTGAAATGACGACACGGTCGTCGGGCTCCAAGCCCTTGTCGATAACGCGAAGATCACCGACCTGCTGGCCGAGCACGACCTTGCGCTGCTCGAGTTCGTTATCCTTGTTGGCGACGAGGACGTAACGGCCGCTTTGGTCGCTGCCGACGACGCGGTCGGGTACGAGCAGCATGTTCGGCTGTTCAGCCCTCGGAACGCGCACGCGCACGAAATAACCGGGCAGCAGCGAACGGTTTTCGTTCGGCAGCACGCCGCGCACCAGGAGCGTGCCGGTCGCCGCCGTAATCGTCGGGGCGGCATAATCGAGCGTTCCCCTGTGCGGATAGCCCTGCTCGCTCTGCAAGCCGACCTCGACGAGGATTTTTTTCAGATCGTCGCGCGTCAAGCCCTGGGCGCGCATGCTCGAGCGGATGTCCTGAACGTCGGTCTCGCTGACGGCGAAGTTCACGTAAATCGGGTCGAGTTGAACGATGGTCGCGAGCGTCGTCGGGCTCCCGGCGCCGACCAACTGGCCGAGCGACACGTCACGCGCGGTTACGATGCCGTCGAAGGGCGCTTTGACTTCCGTGTAGCTGAGGTTGAGCTTGGCCTGCTCGATATCGACCTCGGACTGGGTCTGCTTGGCGATGGCGGCATCCTTAGCGGCCGTCGACTGATCGAGTGTCGCCTGGCTCGCGATATTCTTCGCAGCAAGATCAACCTGGCGCTTGTAGTCGGCTTCCGCCTTCTTCGTGTCGGCCTGCGCGCTCGACTGGCCCGCCTCGGCCTGCTCCAGCGAAAGCTGATACGGCTTCTGCTCGATGACAAACAGCACGTCTCCGGCTTTCACCGGATCGCCGTCGTTGTATTTGATCGCCTGAATGAAGCCCTGGACGCGGGCGACGAGCGTGGTCGTATTCACCGCCGCCGTGTTGCCCGTCGCTTCGAGATAACGGGTGACGGTTTTCTTCAGCGGCTGCGCGACTTCGATTTTGGGCGGCGGCGGCGGCACGAACGTATTCTTCTCGCCGCAAGCGGTGAGCGTCAGGGCAAATGCCAATCCGCACGCCGCTAGAATTCCTGTTTTCGACCGGAAGAGCCTAGACATCGCCAGCTTCCGAGTCACACCAGCGCCTGCCGACGCCCGTGGTTGAGTAGCGCCACCCATTGAGAGCCTGCCCGTGTTTATGCGCGAATTGAGCCGTGCCGTGACAATCGCAAGTTATGTCATTTCCGAGATATCGCATAGGCCGCGCCTTGGCGTATCCCGAAAACCACCCGCGCGAATCCCCTCGCGCACTGGCGAAGAAGAAACAGGTCAGAGGTGAATATTCCGTAGCCGCCGCAAGACATTAAATTGACGAACGAAGCACTGGCGTGCGCGTGCATCTACATTTGGCCGGGGCCGGCCGCGAATGTATGGCTGACGTTGGGGTCGCCCTTGAAGGCGTAGTTCATCTCGGCGGGAGGCTCCGTCTGTCCGCGCCTGCCGCTGTAGGGACCCCAATCGCCGCCGCTTGCGGTCTTGTAAGCGGGCCGCGCGCCGGCGTTCCCCGTCGCGCTCAGAGTTGCAGTAGCCGATCGCGCATTGGACGATCCGGTCCATATTGCGCCCTGGGGCGGCAATGGTTCGTTGGAGCAGCCGGCAAGGACAAGCGCCGCACACGCGAGCAGCGATAGATATCCGCGCCTCGGCGCTTGGGGGCGGTGTCGTTCGATATGGATCGCTGCGGAAATCACCCGTCGCCACCCTCGCAAATTCCAGACCCCTATAGCGGACTTCGGGCTCAAGGTGGAAGCGAAGATGCACGCAAAATCCGCGCCCGAAAGATTTTTGATTGCGGCCCTCCGTCTGATCCAAATGTTTGCCGGGTTGCAGCGACGCCGTCCTAATTTATGCTCATTGCCGATGTTGCCTTGGGATGGTGCATCCTAGGGTGGTGCGATTTGGGCAGAACCAGCCATGAAGCTTAGCGGACGGCGGTTTTTTCTGTCGCTTACGATCCTGGCCGCGAGCGTCTGCCTCGCCCTCGGGATCACTCTGCCGATCCTGAAGCTCACGAGCTTTACGTTCTGGACGACGGAGCATTCGCTGATCTCGACGGTGCAGGTTCTGCTCCGCGACGGGCAGACGTTTCTCGGCCTGATCGTCGTCGTATTCTCGATCCTGCTGCCAATCACCAAACTTCTATATTTGCTGCTCGTCTCGACGCTGCCGCCCGTCGAGATCGTGCGCCACCATCAACGGCTCCGAGCGCTCGAATGGCTCGGCAAATGGTCGATGCATGACGTGCTCGTGCTGGCATTGACGATCTTCTTCATCAAGAGCCAGGGCGTCTACGACGCGTCGAGCCTCAACGGCGTTTACTTCTTCACGGCGGCCGTCGTGCTGATGATCCTGTCGTATGCCTGGATCAGGACCGACGGCATGGCGGCGGCGCCCGAACTCGTGCCCGTTTTGCCTGAACCGGACGTCGGACCGGCCCAGCGCTCGCACGGCTGGCGGAATTTCGCGTTGAGCTTTCTGATCATTCTCGCGACCGTCTTTTTCGCGCTCGGCATCATCATGCCGACGATCCGCTTCACGACGATCTATGTTTGGACGAACGAGCATTCCATCCTGACGATCATGTTCGCGCTGTTCGAGAACGAGGAATATTTTCTCGCGGGCGTCGTGTTCGCCGTCTCGGTGTTCTTTCCGTTTCTCAAGCTATTCTACTTGCTGACGCTGATCACGTCGCACGACATGCCGGCGGACTTCCGCAAGCGCTCGATCGCGACGATGGAGTGGCTCGGGCGCTATTCGATGACCGACGTGATGGTGCTGGCGTTGATGATCTTCTATGTCAACTCGTCGGGCTACACGGAAGCGACGGTGTTGCCGGGCGTCTATTTCTTCGCGGCGTCGGCGCTGATGACGATGCTCGCCTACGGCTGGGCGAACGTCGATCGGCCGACGCTGCGGCGGCCAGTCGGCAGCGGTCCCGCGATCTCGCCCGATCCCGGCATCGCCATCGCGCGCGATCGTGGCCCTCGGCGACGACGACCCGCGTGAAAAGCAAAAAGGCCGCCTTTGAAGCGGCCTTTTCATATCGAGAGACCAGTCGCGCGGAAGCCGCGCGCGCCGTCAGATCGTGTGGATGTCGCGATCCTTGGTTTCCGGAATGAACAGGAAACCAATGACGGCCGTCGCCGCCGCGACCACGATCGGATACCAGAGGCCGTAATAGATATCGCCCGTGGCGGCCACCATCGCGAATGCGGTAGCGGGCAGCAGTCCTCCGAACCATCCGTTGCCGATGTGATAGGGCAGCGACATCGAGGTGTAGCGGATCTTGGTCGGGAACAGTTCGACGAGCGCCGCCGCGATCGGGCCGTACACCATGGTGACATAGAGCACCAGAATGAAGAGAATGCCGACGACGGTTGCCGCCTGGCTGCGGAAGATGTCGAAGGGATGCGCCAACTTCACGATGCCCGGATCGCCCGCCTTCGGATACCCGGCGTCGTTGATTGCCTGGCTGCCGATGGTGACCTTATCCTTCGGGTCGCCAACGGCCTTCTCGACATCGGCGGCAGGAATTTCCTTGTCCCCGATCACGACCTTGGCGGATTGTCCGGCCGGTGCGGCCTCGGTCGAATATTTGACCGATGTCTTGGAGAGCCAGTCGCGCGCCTTATCGCAATCGGTCGTGTATTTGCGCGTGCCGATCGGATTGAAAAGCGATCCGCATTCGGCGGGGTTGGCGACGACCTTCACCTGCACCGTTTCGATCGCATGGGCGAGCGCCGGATTGGCCGTCTCGGCGAGGAGCTTGAAGAGCGGGAAGTACGTCAGAGCGGCGATAAGGCAGCCCGCGAGAATGACCGGCTTGCGGCCGATCTTGTCCGACAGCCAGCCGAAGAACACGAAGAACAGCGTGCCGAACAGCAGCGACCATGCGATCAGAAGGTTCGACGTGTAGCCGTCGACCTTGAGGATGCTCTGCAGGAAGAACAGCGCGTAAAACTGGCCGGTGTACCAGACGACGCCCTGGCCGGCGACGAGGCCGAGCAGCGCCAGCAGCACGTACTTGTTGTTGGGATAGTGGAGGAAGCTTTCGGTCAGCGGCGCCTTGGAGCCCTTGCCCTCCTCCTTCATCTTTTTGAAGGCGGGCGATTCCGACAGTGACAGACGGATCCAGACCGATATCCCGAGCAAAAGAATCGAGACAAGGAAGGGAATGCGCCAGCCCCAGTCCTTGAAGGCCTCCTCGCCGACGATGGTACGGACCGCGAGGATGACGATGAGCGACAGGAACAGCCCGAGCGTCGCGGTCGTCTGAATCCAACTCGTGTACAAACCGCGCCGGCCGGTCGGCGCGTGCTCGGCGACGTAGGTCGCGGCGCCGCCGTACTCGCCGCCGAGCGCCAGGCCTTGCAGCAGACGAAGCGCAATCAAAATGATCGGCGCCGCGATACCGATCGAGGCCGCACTGGGCAGCAGGCCAACGACGAACGTCGAAAGGCCCATGATCAGGATGGTTACGAGAAATGTGTTTTTGCGGCCGACGAGATCGCCGATGCGGCCAAAGATGAGGGCGCCGAACGGCCGGACGATGAAGCCGGCAGCGAAGGCCAGCAGCGCGAAGATGTTGCGCGTCGATTCATTGTAGATGAAGTTTCCGGACGGGTCTTTCAGCGAGAAGAACTGCGCGGCGATGATGGTCGCGAGCGAGCCGTATAAATAGAAATCGTACCACTCGAAGACCGTGCCGAGCGAGGAGGCGAAAATGACTCGGCGTTCCTCGGACGAGACCCCTCTCTTGCGATCCGATCGATTGATCGATCCGGCGGTTGTCATGCGTTCCCCCTTCAGCTTTCAAGCTTTGTTGTTTTGAAATCTAAGCTGAGGGCAGTGCGGGAAGCGAATGAGTGTTGCAGCTATCTATATTCCGCTTGCAACTAACGGCGCGTCTTTTCGCGACGCATAAAAAAGCCGGCGACGAGCGCCGGCTTTGCATTTTACTTGGCGCTTGGCGACTCGCGTTCCGCGAGCCGGCCGCCAAGCGCGAACTAGCCTCACTTGGCGCTTGGCGACACGCATTCCGCGAACCGGGCGCCAAGCGCGAACTAGCCTCACTTGGCGCTTGGTAACTCGCGTTCCGCGAGCCGGCCGCCAAGCTTGAAATTAGCGCGAATAGAATTCGACGACGAGGTTCGGTTCCATCTGGACCGGATACGGCACGTCCGAAAGCGCCGGAATGCGCGTCAAAGACGCCGTCATCTTGTTGTGGTCGGCGTTGACGTAATCGGGCACGTCGCGCTCGGCGCTCTTGATGGCCTCAAGGACCAGCGCAAGCTGCTTCGCCTTTTCGCTCACTTCGATCACGTCGCCGATGCGAAGGCGGTAGCTCGGAATGGTGACACGCTTGCCGTTGACGCTCACATGACCATGGCTGACGAACTGGCGCGCCGCGAAAACGGTCGGAACGAACTTGGCGCGATAGACGAGCGCGTCGATGCGGCGCTCGAGCAGGCCGATCAGGAGTTCCGAGGTCGAGCCCTTGAGGCGCGAGGCTTCGTCGTAGGCGGCACGGAACTGGCGCTCCGAAATCGAGCCGTAATAGCCTTTGAGCTTCTGCTTGGCCTTGAGCTGCTGGCCGAAGTCGGACAGCTTGCCCTGGCGGCGTTCGCCATGCTGGCCGGGACGGCTTTCGCGGCGGTTGAGCGGGCTCTTCGGGCGGCCCCAGATGTTCTCGCCGAGGCGGCGGTCGATCTTATGCTTGGCGCGAATGCGCTTCGTCATCTTCTAGCACTCCATGAGTTATAGCCCCGCTGGCCGAAATGACCGGCGCGGCCGTTGTGGAGCGCCCCCTCCTCTACCCTCCTCAGAGAGCTGACAGGCATGGACCTTCTACAGTCCCGCCACGGGTGCGCGGAAATCAAACGCGGGCCCGAAGGCCCGCGCGGAATGGTTGATAGTGGTGACCGGCCGTCCCGTCAACGGCCTATTCGCCGCTATTTCTTCTCGACGGTCGTCCCGCCGCCGACCGAGCCGGTGGCTGTCTGTGCGCCCTGCGGAGGCTGGGCCGGGGGTTTTCCGGCGACCGCGCTCACCGGCGGGCTTGCCGCAACATAAGCCGTGATCAGCTCTTTAACCTTCTTTTTCTGCTCGTCCGTGCAGCTCTGCGCCGTCTCTTTCTTATCATCGACGACGACTTCCTTGTCGCCCTGTTTCTCGACGAGGCGGATGCGGCCGGTCAACAGCATGACGGTCGTGAGGTGGAGCTGGCTGATGTAGACCATCTGCTGCGGCGTCCACTTCTTCTTGAACTCCTCGCGACGCATCAGCGCCCGGTGGTTCAGAATCTGGTCGTCGCGCAGATCGCAAATCTGCGCGTGCGCCGACAGACGGCCGGCCTTGATGACATCCCGCGCCACATCGAGCGGCACAACGACCTGATCCTTTTTCGTCTTATCGATGACGATGACAGACCCGTCGGGCTTGGAGAATTGCTGAGGCGTCAGCGACCAAGCGTATTCCATGAACGATTTGACTGCGTGTTCACTCAGATCCTGCGCGCCTGCTGACGCAACACTCCCCACAAGCGCCAGCGCGGCTACGCCCGCCAACACCACCCCCGCCTTAATATTCATCAACATCTCCAGTTGAGCCTGAATTTTCTTACCGGTTTCCGTCGAAAGTCGTTCGACGCGGCCTCTCGCAAGCCACGTTGCATGTCGCCAGTATGCCTTTTCCCTTGGCATCGCTCAGCCCAAAACATGTCCAGATCAAGGCGTCTCACCTGGCCCTTTTCGGGCCTTGCCTTTGCCCTGTGCGAGCGTGGCAACTATGCCACGAAGAGTCCGAACTTCCTGTTCTGTCGCATTCATTCGTGTCAGTAGCGTGCGCAGGTTTTGCGCCACAACGGTTTTGCGATGCGCCGGATTGAAAAAGCCGTTTACCTCCAGTTCCCGTTCCAAATGTTCAAATAGACCAATGAGTTCTTCCTTGGTCGCGGCCCGGTCGCGGCCCATGTACAGACCTTCGCTCAAGGGCTTCTCGTAGGTTGTAACGCGGCCGAGACTGCGACCGGCGTCGCCGCGCATCCATTCGTAACCGAGAAGCAGCACTGCCTGCGCAAGGTTCAGCGACGCAAAGCGCGAATTCACCGGAATCATAATCAGCGCGTCGGCGTTGGCGACCTCGTTGGTCTCCAGGCCGTTGCGCTCTCGTCCGAAAAGAATTCCGCAGCGCTCACCGCGCGCGATCCGGGCGCGAGCTTCGGCGATCGCCTGCTCGGGCGTCAGGACGGGCTTGCGCATATCGCGCTGGCGTGCGGTTGTGGCTGCCACCCAATTCAAATCCGCGATGCTGTCCTCGAGCTTCTCAAAGGGCCGGGCATCGTCGATCACGTAGTTGGCGCCCGAGGCCGCGATGCGCGCCTTCTCATTCGGCCATCCGTCACGCGGATTAACGAGACGGAGATCGTCGAGGCCAAAGTTGGCGCAGGCGCGCGCCACCATGCCGATGTTGTCGGCGAGCTGGGGCTCCATCAGGATGACCGACGGCGTCTCGCCTTCTCCGGCGACGGGCTCGCCCTTCATATGAGCCCGGCGAAGGCCGTGGCGCAGCTTGCGGATGACGCGGCGCGCCCAGAACCAGTAATTCTCACCCGACCACTGCTTGGCGAGCGACTCGAGGCAGGGCGTCGCGATCGTCTCGGTGCCTTCGCCTTTCAGGCGGACGCGGCCGTCGCCGACGACGATCTCTTTTTTGCTCAGAATGAATTGATCGAGTGTCTCGATGCCCTGCACTTCCGTGCGCCGCTTGCAGCCTGGACACGTCACTTGATCTTCGATGCACGTGAGGCTGGCGCAGTATTGCAGCACCGGCTCGAGGGTAAGGCGCGTCAATCCCGGAACGGCGAGGGTTTCGAGTCCCTGATCGATCGACACCGAATGGCAGGCGTGCACGACTTCGGCGACGCGGGTGTCGCGAGATCCGAGCACGGGCTCGCCGCCAGCGCCGATGCGCACATCGACGGCCGTCTCGCGGTTTTCAGTATCGATCCCGGCGTTCAAATCCGTCTCCGTCTCACACTCCATCCCGTACCGGCCGCCGCAGTCATACTATAGGCGGACGCCGAGCGGTCCCCAGCTTGGAACCTTGCTAAACAAATGAGCGGCGCTTGCCCAGCCTTTGGTCTAAGCCCGGCAGGGCTTGATCCGGCTCGCGAACTGCCGCACGACTGCGGCGAAGGTACGCTTCATCGGTGCGCCCGAGACCTTTAAGGTCCGGCCAGCTCGTCCATCCTCCATTTTCGCTTGCGAGATCATCCCCATGAACAAGATCAAGGTTGAAGGCACCGTCGTCGAACTCGACGGCGACGAGATGACCCGCATCATCTGGAAGCTGATCAAGGACAAGCTCATTCACCCGTACCTCGATCTCAACATCGAGTACTACGACCTCGGCGTCGAGAACCGCGACAAGACCGACGATCAGGTGACGATCGACGCCGGTAACGCCATCAAGACGCACGGCGTCGGCATCAAGTGCGCGACGATCACGCCCGACGAGGCGCGCGTCAAGGAATTCAATCTCAAGGACATGTGGAAGAGCCCGAACGGCACCGTCCGCAACATTCTCGGCGGCGTCATCTTCCGCGAGCCGATCATCTGTACGAACGTGCCGCGCCTCGTCCCCGGCTGGACGCAACCGATCGTCGTCGGCCGTCATGCCTATGGCGACATCTACCGCGCCACCGATTTCAGATTTCCGGGCAAGGGCAAGTTGACGATCAAGTTCACCGGCGACGACGGCGCGGTGATCGAAAAAGAAGTTTTCAACGCGCCGGGCGCCGGCATCGCGATGGCGATGTACAATCTCGACGAGTCCATTCGCGATTTCGCGCGCGCGTCGCTGAACTACGGCCTCGCACGCAACTATCCCGTCTATCTCTCGACCAAGAACACCATCGCGAAGATCTACGACGGGCGTTTCAAGGACATCTTCCAGGAGATCTTCGACAAGGAATTCAAGGACGAATTCGCCAAGCGCAAGATCACCTACGAGCACCGCCTGATCGACGACATGGTGGCGAGCGCGCTCAAGTGGTCGGGCGGCTATGTCTGGGCGTGCAAGAACTATGACGGCGACGTGCAGTCCGATACCGTCGCGCAGGGTTTCGGATCTCTCGGCCTGATGACCAGCGTCCTGATGACGCCGGACGGCAAGACGGTCGAAGCGGAGGCCGCGCACGGCACAGTTACACGCCATTATCGCGAGCATCAAAAGGGCAAGGAAACGTCGACGAACTCGATCGCCTCGATTTTCGCGTGGACACGCGGGCTCGCGCATCGCGCCAAGCTCGACGGCAACGAGCCGCTGTTGAACTTCTGCAAGACGCTTGAGCGTGTTTGCATCGCGACGGTCGAGTCCGGGTTCATGACGAAGGACCTGGCGCTGCTCGTCGGACCCGACCAGAAGTGGCTTTCGACGACGGGCTTCCTCGACAAGGTCGACGAGAACCTCAAGACGGCGATGACAAAAGCTTAAGCCGTCGACCGCTATCGATAATGCGAGGCTGCCCATGACGGACACCGAGGCGGGATCGCATCGTCGGGCTCTACGAGCGGCATGCGCACACCTGGGACGCGGAACGATCGCGCAGCCTGCTCGAACGCACGTGGCTGCATCGCTTTCAGGCGCTGCTTCCCGAAGGCGGCTCGGTCCTCGACATCGGCTGCGGAGCGGGCGAACCCATCGCGGGCTATTTTGTGCGGGCGGGCTACCGGGTCTACGGCGTCGACTCGTCGCCCGCGATGATCGAGCTCTGCAGGACGCGTTTCCCCGAAAGCGCATGGGACGTCGCGGACATGCGCACGTTATCTCTCGCGCGGACGTTCGACGGCCTTCTGGCGTGGGACAGTTTATTTCATCTGACGCGGGACGATCAGCGCCGAATGTTTTCTGTCTTCCGCGCGCACGCCTCGGCCAACGCCGCTCTCATGTTCACCAGCGGACCCGGCGACGGCGTGGCGATGGGGACGTTCGGCGGCGAGCCGCTCTACCATTCCAGCCTCGCTCCCGATGCCTATCGCGCACTGCTCGATGACAACGGCTTCGAGGTCGTCGCCAACGTTTTCGACGATCCGCAGACCGGCGGTCACAGCATCTGGCTTGCGAGAAGGAGTTTTTGATTGCGCATGGAGTCTTTGTTTTGCGCATGGCGACTCGCGTTCCGCGAGCCGGCCGCCATGCGCGTAAGCGCGCTACTTCTTCTGCGCTGAGATCTGCTGATCGACGTCGGCCTGCATCTTGGCCGTCATGACGTTGAAGTCGTTTTTCAGCGTCGTGCACGCATCCTTCTCGCCATCGCAAACAACCGACATCGTGATGACGAGGTTATCGCCCTGCTGGATGGGCTTGCGGCAGACGGCGGCCGGATAGGCCGGGTGGCCTTTCACCGTGAATGTGTACATGACCGAGCTGTTTTTCTCGTCGTCGCTGTAGGCGACGTACTGCTCGCTTTTGTAGACCTGTTTCAAACCGGGTTTCGCCGAATAGCGCTCGATCAACTCTTGCGCCTTGCCGGTCGGATCGCCGCAAAAGGCCTCCGCCGCGGTTACCGTCGGACCGGCTGCGGGCATCGGCGTGGGCGCGAGCTTCACGACGGGATCATCGGCTAGCGCCGGAAGCGTTAACGCGAGAAGCGTTGCGGACGAGATAACAAAACCCAGAACACGAGAGCGATGCATATGCGAGTATCCCAGCAGGAAGTTTGCCGGGCTATATACCGAAACTTCCCGATCGTCACTCGTGAATTCCCGGCAAGGTTAGGTTTCGACGCACAAGCAAATGAGCGCCGCCCATCCATCCTTTCGTCATGGCCGCGCAGGCGGCCATCTCCGACAATTCAGATTGGAGCGATCGTCATGGAATTCAGCGGTTGAGAGGCAACACTCCTCTTGTTGAACGTCGCGTGGATGGCCGCCTGCGCGGCCATGACGGTCCGGGAGACCCGTCTCATCATTGTCTTGCGTACGATGTTGTCTTGCGTCCGATAAAATCACGGGCACGCTGGAGCTGATTTCGTCAGCCTGCTAGGCGCGCTTCGATGGCTTTCAATGCATCGCCCGCCTTCGCACCATCGGGACCGCCAGCCTGCGCCATGTCGGGACGGCCGCCGCCGCCCTTGCCGCCAAGCGCTTCGGCTCCGGCCTTGACGAGATCGACGGCGCTCCATGACTTGACGAGATCGTCCGTCACGCCGACCGCGAGGCCCGCCTTGCCGTCCTCGGTCACGCCGACGATCGCGACGATGCCCGAGCCGACCTGCTTCTTGCCGTCGTCGATCAGGCCACGCAGATCCTTGGGATTGAGACCCTGTACGGTGCGCGCCAAGAGCTTCACATTGCCAATGCTGCGGATGGCGTCAGCGCCATCAGTCGCGCCGTTGACGCCGCCACCGAGGGCGAGCTGCCGCTTGGCGTCGGCCAACTGCTTTTCGAGAACCTTGCGTTCCTCGAGGAGATGCTTCAGCCGCTCGATCAGATCTTCCGGCCGCGTCTTTAAAACGCTCGCGGCTTCGTGCACGCGCTGATCCTGCTCGTCGAGATAAGCGCGCGCGCCCTCGCCCGTCAGAGCTTCGCTGCGGCGAACGCCCGCCGCGCTGCCGCTTTCGGCAACGACGCGGACGAGACCGATGTCGCCGGTGCGCGACACATGCGTGCCGCCGCAGAGTTCGACCGACCATGCCTTGTTGGCGCCGGGGCGCATCGAGCCCATCGAGACGACGCGGACTTCATCGCCATATTTTTCACCGAAGAGCGCCATTGCTCCGGAAGCGCGCGCTTCGTCGAGCGCCATCAGCCGCGTGACGACCGGCGTATTCTCGAGCAGCACAGCGTTCGCGATGTCTTCGACGGCTTTAATTTCGTCGGCCGACATCGGCTTGGTGTGCGAGAAGTCGAAACGCAGGCGGTCGGGTGAAACGAGCGAGCCTTTCTGCGCGACGTGCGTGCCGAGCACCTGTCGCAAAGCTTCATGCAGAAGGTGTGTCGCCGAGTGATTGGCGCGCGTGGCCAAGCGACGGGCGTGATCGACTTCGATCTCGACGGCATCGCCGGCCTTGAAGCTGCCGGACTCGACCTTGCCCACGTGCACGAACAGATCGCCGAGCTTCTTTTGCGTATCCGTGACGCGGAACAGCGCGCCCTTCGCACCTTTGATGACGCCCTGGTCGCCGACCTGACCGCCGCTTTCGCCGTAGAACGGCGTCTGATTGAGGACGAGCGCGCCTTCGTCGCCGGTCTTCAATTCTTTTGCTTCCTTGCCTCCCGCGACGAGTGCCACGACGATGCCTTCAGCCGTCTCGGTATCGTAGCCCAAGAATTCGCTGGCGCCGGTCTTGTCCTTGATCTCGAACCACAGGCCTTCGGTCGCCGCTTCGCCGGAGCCTTTCCAGGCGGCCTTGGCGGCTTCCTTCTGCTTTTTCATCGCGGCGTCGAACGCCTTGGTATCGACCGCGATCCCACGCGGCTTCAGCGCGTCTTCTGTCAGATCGAGCGGGAAGCCGTAGGTGTCGTAGAGCTTGAACGCGACGTCGCCGGGGAAGACCGCGCCCTTTGTCATGCTCGCGGAGCTTTCGCCCAGGAGCTTCAGGCCGTTGTCGAGCGTGCGCTTGAATTTCGTTTCTTCGAGCTTCAGCGTTTCGGTGATGAGCGGCTGCGCGCGCACGAGTTCGGGATAGGCGTCTCCCATCTCGCGCACCAGCGACGGCACGAGATGATACATCAATGGTTCGACGCAACCGATCTGCGCGGCATAGCGCATAGCGCGGCGCATGATGCGGCGGAGGACGTAGCCGCGGCCTTCGTTCGACGGCAGCACGCCGTCGGCGATCAGGAAGCTTGTCGAGCGGAGGTGATCGGCGATGACACGGCGCGCGACGTTCAGGAACTCGGGGCCTGCGTCTCCGCCCGTTTCCTTGGCGCCGGTCTTGGCGGCTTCCTGGCGGATCGATTGGATGAGATTTTCGAAGAGATCGATTTCATAGTTGTCGTGCTTGCCCTGCAGCACAGCCGCGACACGTTCGAGGCCCATGCCGGTATCGATCGACGGACGCGGAAGATCGACGCGATCGCCGGGCGACCGCTGCTCGAATTGCATGAACACGAGATTCCAGATCTCGATGAAGCGGTCGCCTTCGGAGTCTGGCGAGCCCGGGGGACCGCCGGGGATTTTATCGCCGTGGTCGAAGAAGATTTCCGAGCACGGACCGCACGGGCCGGTGTCGCCCATCTGCCAGAAGTTGTCGCTGGAGGCGATGCGAATGATACGGTCGTCGGAGAAGCCCGTGATCTTCTTCCAGATTTTGTAGGCTTCGTCGTCGGTGTGATAGATCGTGACGAGAAGGCGCTTGGCGTCGAGGCCGAATTCTTTCGTCAGCAGGTTCCAGGCCAGCTCAATGGCGCGATCTTTAAAGTAGTCGCCGAACGAGAAGTTGCCGAGCATCTCGAAGAACGTGTGGTGGCGCGCGGTATAGCCGACGTTGTCGAGGTCGTTGTGCTTGCCGCCGGCGCGGACGCATTTCTGCGACGACGCGGCGCGCGGGATGGCGCGCGTCTCCTGGCCGGTGAAAACGTTCTTGAACTGCACCATGCCGGCGTTGGTGAACATCAGCGTCGGGTCGTTGCGCGGGACGAGCGGCGACGACGGCACGATCTCGTGCCCTTGTCTGCCGAAGTAGTCGAGAAACGAAGAGCGGATTGCGCTGACGCCAGCCATGTGTGCTTTCAAGCCTTATTCGCGGATATAACCGCCCGGACGCAAGCGTCCTTGGAACGGTTCAAGGCCGCCGTTGTAGCGGCGGCCCGTGAGGGTGTCCAGAAACGGCGGGTGAGACTGAAAGGCCGCCGCGCCGCTTGAGATTTTCAGGATTGCCGTTGCCGTGGATGGCCGCCGGTGCAGCCATGACGCGGGGGGACGTTCCTTAGTCATTCATCGGCAGTCATTCTCGGCCCGGGCCGGAACTTCAATGCAAGATTTGCCGCAAGCACAATAAGGGGCCTGCGGCGCGCCTTATACTGGGTCCCCGGCCGTCGCGCGGCGACGCGCGCTCGGCCGAGGATGACGGTATATTCGTCAGCGTTTGCCCTTGGCGATTTTCTTGGTCTCCTCATCGGGCAGGACGCCGTCCTCGTCCGGCTCCTCGCCGTCGTCCTCACCCGCGTCCGGGTTGACCAGCATCTTTTCGACGATCAATCCGGCGTTGGCGCGAATCGCATTTTCGATCTCGTTGGCGGCCTTCGGGTTTTCCTTAAGATACGTCTTGGCGTTCTCGCGCCCCTGGCCGATGCGATCACCGTTATACGAAAGCCAGGCGCCCGACTTTTCGACGATGCCGGCCTTGACACCGAGATCAATCAGCTCGCCGACTTTCGAGATGCCTTCGCCGTACATGATGTCGAACTCGACCTGCTTGAAGGGCGGCGCCACCTTATTCTTCACGACCTTGACGCGCGTCTGGTTGCCGACCGCTTCTTCCCGCTCCTTGATCTGGCCGATGCGGCGGATGTCGAGGCGGACGGACGCATAAAACTTCAGGGCATTGCCGCCCGTCGTCGTTTCCGGATTGCCGAACATGACGCCGATCTTCATGCGGATCTGGTTGATGAAGATCACCATCGTATTCGACTTCGAGATCGCGGCGGTGAGCTTGCGCAACGCCTTACTCATAAGGCGCGCCTGCATGCCGGGTTGCATATCGCCCATCTCGCCTTCAAGCTCGGCCTTGGGAGTCAATGCCGCTACCGAATCGATGACCAGCACGTCGATGGCGCCGGATCTGACGAGCGTGTCAGCGATCTCAAGCGCCTGCTCGCCCGTATCGGGCTGCGAAATCAGAAGGTCCTCGATCTTGACGCCGAGCTTCTTGGCGTACCCCGGATCGATGGCGTGCTCGGCATCCACGAACGCGCAAATTCCACCCTTCTTCTGGGCCTCCGCTATCACCTGCAGTGTCAGCGTGGTCTTGCCCGAGGATTCCGGTCCATAAATTTCAACGATACGGCCCTTCGGAAGTCCGCCGATACCAAGCGCGATATCCAGACCAAGCGAGCCCGTCGAAATTGCTTCGATGTCGATTTTATCATTAGCGCCCAGGCGCATGATCGAGCCCTTGCCATGGAGCTTGTCGATCTGTTGAAGCGCATGTTCGAGCGCCTGCTTCTTGTCCATTTTGCCCCCTTCGAGCACAGTCCAATCCGGCCGTTCCATCGTCGTCACCCTCAATATGGCAAGCGCCCTGCGCCTTCAATTAAGGATATATGTACCCTATTTGTTCCAAAGTCGTCAATCACGTTTTGTTCTTATCGCGCCTAAATAAGCGCAACTTATCGAGTGGACATGCCGGACCTAGGCTATCGCTCGCCTCTACGGCGTCATAGCCGGATGATTTCAGGAAACGCAAACGAGGTATTTGGACATGAGCGCAGCAAGCGGCCGTTTCGGAATTCGTATCGGCGAGGCCCTGGTGGCCGGCGGTCCTCCAGGCACGGCGGCGGAACCCGAGGTCGCGATCGGCGAACTGGATGGCCCCTTCGGCACGGCATTCGCGACGCTTCTCGGCGACCAGACCAAGGGCCACAGCAAGGTGCTGTCGCTGCTCAACACCGACGTCATGGTGCGTCCGCCAACGCTCTGCGTCAGCAAGGTGACGGTCGAGAACGAGCGCTACACGAACATCTTGATGGGCACCGTGCAGTACGCAACGTCGATGGGCGTTCTGGACGCGGTGCGCTCGGGCGACCTGCCGCGCGATAAGGTCGACGACCTCGGCATCATCGTGTCGGTGTGGCTCAATCCGTCGGTCGCCACGATCGAGAAGCTCGACCACAAGATCCTGTTCGACATTCATCGCAAGGCGACGGCGCTCGCTATCCACAAGGCAATGACCTATCAGCCGACGATCGACTGGCTGCTCGAGAACCAGGACAAGGTCATTCACAAATACTTCGAGAAGGGTCTCAAGGGCGAGATCTGAGGTTCGGCGTCTACCGTTCGAGCCGTTCGGAAGACAAGCATCGGCATGGCGTGGATGGCCGCCTTCGCGGCCATGACGTTATGGTTTTGATGCTATGAGCGGAACTTGAGAAGCCGAGCCAAGACGAACTCTTACGGATTATCACAAATCCGTTCGTACACCCGCAAACCCGTCATGGCCGCGCAGGCGGCCATCCACGGCGTTCGGTTCGCACATGCGGGCGGTCTTCTGATGATCAGAAGACCGCCCGTATCCTACTTCGTCGGGTCGTCCTTTGCTTTCGCAATGAGTTGTATTTGCGAAGAAGCCCATCGTGTTCCCTGCTCGTTGAGGGGAGGTGATTGCGGGCCAACCACACACGTGTAGAGCGACGCTGCTCCAAATTTTGCCGTTTTATTTGGCGGCTGAGCTTGCGAAGCCGTTCGGGAACCCAGCGGAAGAATTGCGGAAGGTCCGATATCGCGTCTGCGACGAGTCTTGTGCTGATCCCCGGCCGTCGCATGGCGCTCGGCCGAGGATGACGAAGTCCGCGCCTACTTCGCGAGTTCTTCCTTCACCTTGGCGGCGAGTTGCGGCAGCGAGAATGGCTTCGGCAGGAAGGCGAAGTTGTCGGAGCCCATGCTCTCGCGGAAGGCTTCGTTCGGATAGCCCGAAACGAAGATCACCTTGATCGACGGGTTGCGCTGCCTGAGTTCCTTGAAGAGCGCCGGGCCATCCATCTCCGGCATCACGACGTCCGAGACGACGATGTCGATCATGCCCTCGTTGGCCGCCATGATTTCGAGCGCCTCGACGCCGTCCGTCGCTTCCAGAACCTGATAGCCCTGACGCTTCAGCGCCCGCACCGCGAACTGGCGCACCTCGACCTCGTCCTCGACAAGCAGCACGCGGCCGGTGCCGGTGAGATCGGTCGCATTCACATCCCCCCGGCCAGGGTTGATCGGTTGCGGCCGCACCGGCGGCGCCTCTTCGTTGTCCTCGACGACATAGCGCGGCAGGAAGATTTTAAAGGTCGTGCCTTTGCCGAGTTCGCTCTCGGGGAAAATGAAACCGCCGGACTGCTTGATGATGCCGTAGACGGAAGCGAGCCCCAGGCCCGTGCCCTTGCCGATGCCCTTGGTCGTGAAGAACGGCTCGAAGATCTTCGCCATCACTTCCGGACTCATGCCGGTGCCGGTGTCGGAGATTTCGAGCAGTACGTATTCGCCCGGCGTGAAGCCCGCGGCCGGGCTCATGCGCTGGCTTTCGCGCTCGGTGACGTTCCGCGTGCGGATCGTCAGCTTGCCGCCGTCCGACATCGCGTCGCGGGCATTGCGGGCAAGGTTCAGGATGACCTGATAAAGCTGGTTGCTGTCGGCGCGGACATACCAGAGATCGCGCCCGGCCTGAAACTGCAGATCGATTTTCTCGCGCACCTGCGTCTTGAGCATGGCACGCATATCCGACGTCAACTCGTTCAGGTCGAACACCGAGACTTGCTGCGTCTGCTTGCGGGAAAAGCCAAGCAGTCCAGCGACGAGATTGGCGGCGCGGTACGCCGCCGATTGGATGTTCTTGATATCCTTGTACGATGGATCACTCGGGCGATGCGTCTGCAGCAACAGGTCGGAAAAGCCGATGATGGCCGTCAGCACGTTGTTGAAATCGTGCGCGATACCGCCGGCCAGATTGCCGACCGCTTCCATCTTCTGAGCCTGCGAGACCCTGTCCTCGAGCTGCTTCTGCTCGGTCGCGTCGATGACGTAGAGCGCGGCGGCGGCGCCACCCGATACGGCGGCGAGCGGCGACATGAACACGCGGCACGTAAACTGTTTCTGATCGCCCGACGTAATCTCGATCGGCTGGACATTGCCGCGCCCGGCAAGGACCTCGGCGAGCCCTTCCTCGATGCGCGTGCGCTCGCTGGTGTCGCCGGTCCGGCCCAGCGCTTCGGAGGCCAGCACGTCCTGCGCCGGACGGCCGTCGAGCACCAGGCGCATGAACGCGGCGTTGCAGCTCGCGATCCGTCCTTCGCCGTCAATCGTCGCGATGCCGAATGGCGCCGATTGAAAGAACTGCGAGGCGCGAACGTCCTGATGCGTGCGATCTCCGAGTCCGGCTGTCAGCCGGTTGATGGCGGTGATCGTGAAGCCCTGATCCGGTTGATCACCAACGGGTTCGACGAGAAGCGTCAGCGGCACCATACGGCCGTCCTGACGCGTCAGGTCGAGATCGACGACGCGCTGGTCGGCTTCCGGTATCTCGGCCATGTGCTCGAGAAGACGAGCGCCGTCGCTGCCGGCCAACTCGGCCAAGCGAAGATGGTGCGATCGAAGCGAGCCGACCGGATAGCCGAGCCAATGCTCGAACGCGGCGTTGACGTGGAGGATGGTTCCGTCGCCGGCGATCGACATGAAACCGGCCGGCATCGTATCGAAGGCAGCAAGCGCGGTTTCGAGAGTACCTACGCGCTGTGCTTCCTGCGCCTTGTCTTTCGAAATGTCCCTGATCCGCCACAGCGCAAGGCGCTGACGCGTCACGGTGCCGTCGCCATTACCGGTCGATACGAACGGGCGAACCGAAATCCTGACCCATGCCGGACGCCGGCTCGGACCCGGCCGCAGGTGGACATCCTCGTTGCGTATCTCGCCGCGCTCAGCGGCGCGCGTCAGGCGGAAGAGGGCTTGCGTCGCTTCGGGTTCGGCACTCATGACGGCATCGAGAGCGGCGAACGCTCCGGCTTCGTGGCGGCCGAACATGTCGTCGAGCGCCGCATTCGCGTAGACGACCGTGCTGTCGAGATGCGCGAGAATCTGCGGCTCGTCGCTGGCGTCGGCGGCAGCCTTGAGCAGGTCGCCCGGCGCGACGCGGGCTCCGATGCGAATGTGGCCGGCGGCGACGCCGAAAATCAGGAACATGCCGAGCATCGCCAGAACCGCGATCACGGTCAGCAGAACCGGCTTGCCGGAGCTGCTCGCAAGCAGGCCAAAAACCAAGGCGCCCGCCGCGGCAACGATCAGTGCTATAGGGAGGAAACCGCCGAACCCTTCCGCTGTGTTCAGCGGATCGATCGTGGCGGCATCGATCCTCAACGCCTCGCGATCCTTCATGGGCTCGGAATCTATCTGATTCTCGATGGCCGGGGCGTCAGTCTGGAGCATGGGAACTGGAACTCAAACGCAACTGCAACTGTGCCGCAACGAGTCGGCGCTTTTCTGTTGGCTAAGACTTCCCTCAAGAGAGTTAACATGCAGTCAACTCGCGTGTATCGATCGCACTCTCTTGCAAGATTTCGACACGCGGCATTCAGGCAACCGGCGCGAGGCACGCATGCAAACTTATATTTTCTGGACGTTGCTGTTGGTCGTGCTGGGGCTGGCAAGCGCGGGAATCGCGGTTTTCGTGCGGGCTTATTTGAATGGGACCAGCCCGTCGTCGGTTCTGTTCCGGCAAAAAGGCGAGCGCCGCCTCGAAGTCGTCGATCATGCCAGTGTCGACAGCCGCAGAAAGCTGGTGCTGATCCGGCGCGATGGCGTCGAACATCTGCTCATGACCGGCGGACCTGTCGATGTCGTCATAGAAACGGGCATTACACCGCCCGCCGCGCCACCACATGCTGAAATTTCGGCGCCCCGCGAGCGCGGAGGCTTCCGGCGCCCGCCGATGTTCGGACGCGGCGCGCAAACTCCGCCTCCGTCGGATACGGGGCCGCAGTTTTAGGGATTGAGGAATAGGGAATTGGGACTAGGTGGCGGAGGCCGGTGATCGCAGGTGAGAGCAGGCTGGTTCCACCAAACGGCATGAGGCGATTCAAATATTGCGTGCAAATCCGTCATGGCGGCGAAAGAGGCCATCCACGACCGGTTTTGCTGGATTTTGTCGTAACTGCCTCAGTCAAATTACCGCGAACCGTCGACGTCGCCGAAATCAGCCAGCGTCAGCTTGCGAAGATCGAAGGGCCTGACGGCGCTCGCGACCTTATCCTGCCGAACGATCTTCGCCGCTCGTGCGAGTGTCTTGCGCGCCGCCGGCGTATTCCACATGGCGGGGCTTGCGGTCGCGTCCACATAGGGAAGCGCATTGACCCACGATGCCGACGACAGGATGGCGCTTGCCATCGTCGCTGCCGCCGCTACCGTCAGCGTAGACGAGATCGTAATCGACACGAGCGTTACCCTTCTCTTCTTGCTCTGCGCCGGGCGACTCCCCTTCGGGGAGCCGGCCGCCCGGCGCGGACGTTGCTCTGCGCCGCCGACTTCCCTCCGGGGAGCTGGCCGCCCGGCGCGGACGTTGCGCTGCGCCGGTGCCCCTCCTCCGGGGAGCCGGCCGCCCGGCGCGAACGGCCGGGCGCACAAGCTGTGGTAGAAGAGTGTCGTCCTAATCAATTAATGGCCGGTAAAGCCGTGTCGCGGAATAGGACGGCCAAGGTCAAGTCGCGCCGTGCCCAGGCTTATTCCTCGCGGTAAACGCGCTCGCGACGCTCGTGGCGCTCCTGCGCTTCGACGGAAAGCGTGGCGATCGGGCGGGCATCGAGCCGCTTCAGGCCGATCGGTTCGCCCGTATCCTCGCAATAGCCATAGGTGCCGTCCTCGATCCGGCCGAGCGCCGCATCGATCTTGGAGATCAGCTTGCGCTGGCGGTCGCGCGTCCTGAGTTCGGTCGCGCGGTCGGTTTCCGACGTCGCGCGATCGGCGAGATCGGCGTGCTGGGTCGAATCCTCGTGCAGGATGGCGAGCGTTTCGCGCGTCTGGCGCAAAATTTCGTCTTTCCAGTCAAGCAGCCGCCTGCGGAAATAAGCCTTGTGCATGTCGTTCATGAACGGCTCGTTGTCCGAGGGCTTGTAGCCAGCAGGAAGAACGATATCTGCAATCTTTACGCGCGGAGCCATCTTCTTGTTCGTACCCTCTGACTTCTTGGACGCCGGTTTTGGCGTTGCGGCCGGCCGCGCTGCAACTTTTGCTGCCGCAGCCTTCTTTACTGCTGGTTTAGCGGCCATTGCCATCTTCTCTTTGGAAGACGGAGCCGGTTTTGCCGCCGTTTTCTTTTTGTCTGCAGCAGGTTTGCCTGCCGACGTTTTGCTGGCCTTTGCCGACTGAGCGGACTTGGCAACAGCCTTCTTATCGGCGGGTTTTCTCTTCGCCGTCTTTGCCGCGATTGTCTTGCTCATCGTCCGCCTCTCCTGAGGCTTATGCGCTCGAGCTGATAATCGTTGCCGAAGGAAACTCGATCCAAATGGAATCGGGCCCCGTTTCCGGCCGATCCTTATCTATTCGAGACGGCCTTAAGTCAAGCACGCGCGGCGGCCAATCCGCGTCTAAAAGCGACTTAATTATCGATGCAAAAACAATGGCTTGAACCGAACAGTTCTGCAGCATGCCAGGATCGGGGACGTTCGTCCTACGCCTGTCGTGCGTTTCCGTCATCTTGCCCGCCCTTTCGGGCGACCCTTAGAGTGGGAGACCACAAACTCCGAGGTCACGGCATTTCATGAAATTCGAGGGCACCTCCTCCTACGTTGCGACCGACGATTTGAAGGTCGCGGTCAACGCCGCCATTCAGCTGCAGCGTCCGCTTCTCATCAAAGGCGAACCCGGGACAGGCAAATCGGTTCTCGCCGCCGAAGTTGCAAGAGCGCTTGGCGCGCCATTGATCGAATGGCACATCAAATCGACGACGAAGGCGCAGCAAGGCCTTTACGAATACGACGCCGTTTCGCGACTGCGTGACGGCCAGCTCGGCGATGAGCGCGTCAAGAACATTGCGAACTACATCAAGCGCGGCAAGCTCTGGGAGGCGTTCACGGCGGCCGAGCGGTCCGTGCTGCTGATCGACGAAATCGACAAGGCGGACATCGAATTTCCGAACGATCTGCTGCAAGAGCTCGATCGCATGGAATTCTTCGTCTACGAGACGGGCGAAACGGTGAAAGCCACGACGCGGCCGATCGTGCTCATCACGTCGAACAACGAAAAAGAATTGCCCGACGCGTTTCTCAGGCGCTGCTTTTTCCACTTCATCAAGTTCCCCGACGCCGAGACGATGCGGCGTATCGTGGACGTGCATTTCCCTGGGCTCAAAAAACAGCTGGTCGGCGACGCGCTACGGATTTTCTACGAATTGCGCGATGTCCCGGGCCTCAAGAAAAAGCCGTCGACCTCGGAATTGCTCGACTGGCTGAAGTTGCTTCTGCACGAGGATATCGATCCCGCCCTTATCCGCGAAAGCGATCCGCGCAAGCTCGTGCCGCCACTCGCCGGAGCCCTCATCAAGAACGAGCAGGACGTCCATCTGCTCGAGCGTTTGGCGTTCATGACGCGCCGGCGCAAGGACTAGCCGCCTCGCGAACGTCCGGCTCTCATGTCACCAGGACAATCATCGAACCGGCTCTCGCAACTGCGAATTAGATGAAATTCGTTCTCTTATCGCGAACCATGTTCAGTTGCCTGGCCGCATTTCCCGCCAATCGCCTTGATTTCGGCCGGTGATTGCGCCTGAATGCCCGCACACCTACTTAACTCAGCGGTGAGACTACTTTTGCGGCTAGGAGATGTGTCATGAGAAAGTTGCTAATTGCGCTGGCTGTACTCGGCGCGCTTGGGAGCGCGGCTTGCGATAGTCAGAAGGAAAAAGCCGATAACGCTGCCGACAAGGCTGCGACCGAAAGCACGACCGCCGACAAAGCGGCGGCTGACGCCGACAAGGCGGCAACGGAAGCCAAGGAAGCGGCCGATAAGGCTGCAGCAGAGAAAGCCGCCGCAGAGAAGGCCGCTGCGGAAACACCCGCCCCAGCACCCGCGGCTGGCGACAGTACGACGCCGAGCCCAGCTCCGGCGCCCTAAGCATTTCCCGTCACCATCGGCGGTTTATTTACTGCTATTCGAAAAGGGGGCTAAGCCTTCCGGCCTAGCTCCCTTAAGATATGCGTAGTGCGTATTTGACGCGAACGGCAATTACCATTCTGTGAATTGCCGGCCATATTTAAGCCTCGGAAGCCGCTGGACGGTGACCGCTGCTATTTCGTGCGCCAGAGCTTGCTCGGCGGAACTGCGGTGATGCGGCCTCGATCTCATTTCATCGGCCGCGCTTGCTGCTCAATCACTCGCCCTCAGGAAAGTTGGACGTTGTATGTGTGGCATCTTCGGTATCATCGATCTTAAAGGGCGCCGCGCGGTTCCCGCTTCCGTGCTCAAGCGCGCCGCCGATGCGATGTACCATCGCGGACCGGACGAGGACGGCTATCTGCAACGCCCCGGTGTCGGCTTCGCATCGCGACGGCTCAGCATCGTCGGATTGGCCGACGGGCAACAGCCAATGTTCAACGAGGACAAATCCGTCTCCGTCATCTTCAATGGCGAAATCTACGACCACAACGATTGGCGCAGCGATCTGACGGCGCGCGGCCACACGCTGAAAACGCATTGCGATACCGAAATTCTTCCGCACATGTGGGAAGAGCATGGCGAAGACATGTTCGAGAAGCTCAACGGCCAGTTTGCCGTCGCGCTGTTCGACGAACGCAAGCAGCAATTCATTCTGGCGCGCGATCGTTTCGGAATTTGCCCGCTCTACTGGACACGCACGACGCGCTTCGGAAACGACTGGCTGATCTTCGGATCGGAGATCAAGACGCTGCTCGCGACCGGCATGATCGAGCCGAAGCCCGACCGGCGCGGCATCGACGCGGTTTTCAATTTCCTCGCCGTTGCAGGCCCGTTCAGCTGCTTCGAAGGCATCAACATCCTGCAGCCCGGCAAGTTCTTGAAGATCGCGCGCGGGCGTCCGGGCGAGGCCGCCAGGATCAGCGAGCACGCGTATTGGACGATGGATTTTCCCGACAAGGGACAAGAAGCGCGCGGTCAGAATGAGAAGGCGCTCGTCAATGAGTTCGAAAGCGTTCTCTATGCTGCGGTGAAGCGGCGGCTCAGGGCGGACGTTCCGGTCGCGTCGTATCTGAGCGGCGGAGTCGACTCGAGCACCGTCGTCGCGATGGCGCGAGACATTCTCGGCGCGTCGCCCGCAACCTTTACCGTTAAAATCCGCGACCCGAAACTCGACGAGACCAAGCAGGCGGCGGTGATCTCGCGCCATCTCCAGGCCGATCCAACGATCGTGCCGTGCGGCTCGGACGAGATCGTCGCGAACTATCAACGGCTGCTGGTCGCGACGGAAGCGCCGGTCACGGATACGTCGTGTACGGCGTTGATGCTTCTTGCCGGAAAAGTACATGAAAAAGGCTTCAAAGTCGCGCTGACCGGCGAAGGCTCCGACGAATGGCTCGCGGGCTACCCGTGGTACAAGATCGACCGGATAGTCGAATGGCTCGGCGCCATTTCAGGCGGCACGCTCGATGCGGCCATTCGCAAACGCTTCTTCACATGGCTCGGCTGTAACAAGGATGCCGTCGCCTACCTCGACCGCTGCGCGCCATCGGCTGGAGGCGCGCATCCGTTCCAGCGCTTTTACGATCTGCTCGGCGCATCGCGCTTTCGCTTCTACAGCGCCGATATGCTCGGCGAACTCGGCGATCACGATCCCTACGCCGATTTCGCTCCCGACCTCGGACGCGCCGAGCGCTGGCATCCCATCAATCGCGCCATCTACTGGGCGGGCCGTATCCATCTTCCCGGACAGCTTTTGAGCCTCAAGGGCGACCGCATCGCGATGAGCCAGTCGGTCGAGATGCGCTACCCGTTCCTCGACAATAACGTGTTCGATTTCGTCGCCGGGCTCGATCCGAATTGGAAGATCAAAGGGCTCCGGGAGAAATATCTGCTGCGGCGCGTCGCGGAAAAATGGCTGCCGAAGTCTGTCGCGTGGCGGCCGAAGGGCATGTTCCGTGCGCCGCTCGACGGCTTCTTCCTGCAGCAGCGGCTGCCTTACGTCGACGAGCTGCTGAGCGAAGCGTCTCTGAAGAAAACCGGATATTTCGATCCTGAGGCGGTCGCGCTTTGGCGGACGAAATATACCGAGCTGTCGTCGCGCTTCTATCAGCGAAGCTCGATGGAACTCGGGCTCGTCGCGGTGCTCGCAACGCAGCTCTGGCACCATACCTTCATCGATTCCTCACTCGCGAACCTGCCCGACTGGTACACTCTCTCGGGAGTCGAGAAAGACCCTCGCGACCTGGCGTTCGCGGAGCAGACACCTGAGGCTGCCGCCGTCTGACGACCGGCTGCGTCAGCCCGCATCCTGTGCACGATAGGCCGCGAGAAACATCGTGACCGCGGAGGCGACGACCTTGTCGATCTCCTGCTCGGTCGGCCGCTCCGTGATCGCGCCGTAGAGACGCGGACGGAAGATCAGCGACTGCACAAGCTCCAGGAATTGCGCCGCGGCGAGATAGGCATCCGGCACGCTCAACCGTCCCGCCGCAATGTGGGCCTCGATGTAGGCCGCGAGCGCGGTCGCCATGCGCTTCGGGCCGGCCTCGAAAAATTCGGTGCCGATTTCCGGCATCCGTTCGGCAACGCCGATGACGATGCGATGCGCCGCGACGACGAACGGATCGGATAGAAGCCGCATCATCTCGGTGCCGAAGTGGAACAGCGTTTCTCTCACCGGCTTCTTCGGGTCGAGGAGCGAAATCAGCTCTGAAATGTTGCGATCGCGACGCTCGGCGCAGATCGACGTGAAAAGGTGCTCCTTGTCCTGGAAGTAAACATAGAGCGTCGCCTTCGACACCTTTGCCTCGCGCGCCACGTCGTTCATGCTCGCTGCATCGAAGCCGAGCGTCGAGAAAACGCGGCCTGCCCCTTCCAATATCTGCCGCCGCTTTTGCGGGTCGGTTCCGGCTGCGGGCCGGCCCCCACGGCGTTCCGAGACTTCGGGGGATGCTTCCGGGGATACGCTGCGTATTTCCATGGCTTTGTTCCTACGTGAGCCTTACCGGCCAGCATGTTGATAAGAGAAAATATGCGAACCGAACGGTTCAGTTTCCTCTTGATATTGCCTGTTGCACGCGCTATGTCAACCCCTGAACTGAACCGTTCGGTTCATATTGCCTGTTAGTGATAAGGAATTGCGATCATGGCGCGAGGGACATTGCAGTCGGTCCTCGATCAGACTCGGGACCGGAGTCCGCATAGCCAGAACCAAGATCAGGGCGGCAGCGCACGCCTTCACTCCGTCGCCAACGACGCTCCGCAGGTTCCACCGACAACAGCCGACGCCGCGCCGAGCGCCGACTCCGGCGAACCCGCGACGGCACGCGAAACCAGCAGCGCGTCTCCGGCTGCGGACAAGCAAACGTCGAAGCCCTCGTCGCGCAGAAAGCCGATTTTCATCGGCATCGGCGCGCTCGCTCTGCTCGGCGGCGTCTGGTTCGCGTATCACTACATCACCGTCGGCCGCTTCATCGTGTCGACGGACGACGCCTATGTCGGCGTGCACATGTCGATGGTTTCGCCAAAGGTTCCCGCTTACGTCGCCGACGTGCCGGTCGCCGACAACCAGTCCGTCAAAAGGGGCGACGTCCTCGTTCGCCTCGATGACGGCGACTACCGGCTGGCGCTCGAGCAGTCGAAGTCCAAGCTCGCGACGCAGAATGCCGCGATCGCGACGTTCGATGCGCAGATCAAGGCGGCGGAAGCGGCGGCGGCGCAGGCCCGCGCCCAGATCGACGCCGCGAAAGCCAACGTCATCAAGACGGAAGCCGACTACGCGCGCACAAACGCACTGACCGCGAAGGATTACGCGACAAAGGCTTCTCTCGACGCGGCGATCGCGGCGCGCGATTCCGCGCGGGCACAGGTCAAGGCCGACGAAGCCGCGATCCAGTCGGCCGATGCCAATATTGCGCTTCTGCATGCGCAGCGCGGACAGGCAACGCAGGTCGCGAAAGAACTGCAGGTCGCGGTCGATCAGGCCGCGCGCGATCTGTCGTTCACGGTCATCCGCGCCCCGTTCGACGGCATCGTCGGCAACAAAAACGTGCAGGTGGGCGACTACGTGACGCCGGCAAAGCGGCTCGCCGCCATCATCCCGCTCGATAAGGTTTATGTCGACGCCAACCTCAAGGAGACGCAGCTTGGCCTCGTCGTCGTCGGGCAGGACGCGGACGTCGAGGTCGATGCGCTTGGCGGCGCTGTGCTGAAGGGCAAGGTCGTCAGCGTGGCGCCCGCGTCGGGATCGCAGTTCTCGCTGTTGCCGCCCGAAAACGCGACCGGCAACTTCACGAAGATCGTACAGCGGGTGCCCGTGCGCATCGAAGTTCCGGCGTCGGAAGCCAAAGGCCGGTTACGGCCGGGGTTGTCGGTCGTCGTCGACATCGATACGCGCACGACGCCCAACGCCGCCGGGCAGCAGCACGCTTCGAACTAATCCTGCAGATCGCGTTACCTGAAGGTGACGGACGATGAGCCGATCAGAAACACCAAGAACCAATGCCGCTTCCGACGTGCCGCCGGGCACGCTCGCCTGGATCGGCGTCACGCCGCGCCAGCTCGCTGGCTTCATGGCGATGGTGTTCGGCATGTTCATGGCGATCCTCGATATTCAAATCGTCTCCGCATCGCTTTCGGAAATCCAGGCCGGGCTTTCGGCAAGCTCGGATGAAATTCCGTGGGTGCAGACGGCGTATCTGATCGCCGAAGTCGTGATGATCCCGCTTTCGGGATTCCTGGCGCGGGCATTGTCGACGCGCGTGCTGTTCCTTTCGGCGGCAATCGGCTTCACCGCCGCGAGCGCACTCTGCGCGACCGCAACGTCGATCGATCAGATGATCGTCTACCGGGCGCTGCAGGGCTTCATCGGCGGCGGCATGATCCCGAGCGTGTTCGCGGTGGCGTTCTCGCTCTTTCCGCCGTCGAAGCGAAACATCGTGTCACCGATCATCGGTCTTGTCGCGACGCTTGCGCCGACGATCGGCCCGACAGTCGGCGGCTACCTCAGCAATGCCTTTTCCTGGCACTGGCTGTTCCTCGTCAATGTCGGCCCCGGAATTCTCGTCGCGATTGCGGTGTATTTCCTCGTCGATTTCGACAAACCCAATCATTCGCTTCTTAGGCGTTTCGATTTCGTCGGGCTCGCCGGCATGGCGGTGATGCTCGGCTCGCTCGAGTACGTACTCGAAGAAGGCCCGCGCTACGACTGGCTCGATGACCGTACCATCGCGACGTTCGCGGCGCTGACTGTCGTCGGCGCAATCGTCTTCTTCTGGCGCGCGGCAACCGCGAGGGAACCGATTGTCGAGCTTCGCGCCTTCCGAGACCGCAACTTTGCGTTCGGGTCGGCCTTCAGCTTCACGATGGGCGTCGGGCTTTACGGCCTGACCTATCTTTATCCGGTCTATCTCGCGCAGGTGCGCGGCTACGATGCGCTCATGATCGGCGAAACGATGTTCGTCACGGGCGTCGCGATGTTCCTCACCGCACCGATCAGCGGACGGTTGGCGAGCGTTCTCGATCCACGCGTGATGATGCTGATCGGTTTTTCGGGGTTCGCCCTCGGGACCTATTGGACCACCAGCATCACGTCGGACTGGGATTTCTGGGAACTGTTCATCCCGCAGATCCTGCGCGGCTCGTCGCTGATGCTGTGCATGGTGCCAATCAACAATCTGTCGCTCGGCACGCTGCCGCCTGATCAGTTGAAGAATGCATCGGGTTTGTTCAACCTGACGCGTAACCTCGGCGGCGCGGTCGGCCTCGCGGTGATCAACACGCTGCTCAACAAGCGTCTCGACCTGCATCTTGCACGGCTGCATGAGAGCGTTTCGTGGGGCCGCGCCGTGGCGGAGGATCAGCTCGCCAACATGCAGCAGTCCATGTCGCAAATGCTGCCCGACGGCGATCTGTCGGCACTGAAGCAGCTTGCGATGCTCGTGCGCACGCAAGCCAACGTCCTGTCGTTCGCCGATGTCTTCCTGTTTCTGACGCTGCTATTTGCGAGCGCCGGTCTTTTCACGATGCTGATGCGCAAGCCTGCGGCGATCCCCGCAGGGGCAGGAGGTCACTAGGCGCGAACACCGTTATCTCTCCCGCTTCGCTGCACTCCGGGCGGGAGAGATTTAGAGTGAGGGGCTGCCGTGTGCCCCCGTCACGGCGCCCCTCACGAAATCATCGGCTCGCGTGGATGGCCGCCTTCGCGGCCATGACGGCAAGAGTGCGGTGTCGCCCAGAGAATTCCTCATCATTCACCGAAGTTGAACAGAAGGATGAACGGCTAACGAGTGTCAGCCCATGACTCCGTCATGGCCGCGAAGGCGCCCATCCACGACACGAGGCAGCCTTTCGCGCTCGACCGATGCTTCGTTCAATCGCGAGATCATTTGCTGAGATAACGGAAGATGGGGATCGGATAGCTCTCATATCATCATGGGACTTGACTAACATTCCTGCTGTGCGACTGCGCGGCATGAAGCGGGAGGGAACACTTGCCGGTGCCGACCGTTAACGGGAATTTGACTCTGCCCAAGGGTGGACGCGTGTCATCGGCTGCGGTTCCGCTTGCCACCGGCAACGATCTGACGCATTGCAACACCGCACGACTGACATCCACATCTGCCAAGCTACCTCGTCCACAGTCCTTCCCCCCAAGGTCGATCGAGGAACATGCCAAAGCCGAAAGCCAAACGCGAAAAGACCGTGCTCGTGCTGCAAGGCGGCGGTGCTCTCGGCGCCTATCAGGCGGGAGCATACGAAACTCTTTCCGCCGCGGGCATCGAGCCCGACTGGGTGGCGGGCATTTCCATCGGCGCGATCAACGCCGCAATCATCGCCGGCAATCGTCCGGAAAATCGTGGACCTCGGCTTCGCAAGTTCTGGGATCTCGTCTCAAGCCGCCTGACATTGCCGCCGCTTGCGACCGATGACAACTCACGCAAGATTTTCAATGAAACGAGCGCGGCGCTCGTCGCCACGACGGGAGCACCAGGGTTCTTCACGCCACGCTATCCGCCGGCCGTTTTCAATCTACCCGGCACGAGGGATGCGATCAGCATCTACGATACGTACCCCCTCAAAGAGACGCTGCTGGAACTTGTTGATTTCGACATTTTGAATTCGGGCGCTGTTCAGTTCAGCATCGGCGCCGTCGAGCTCGATACCGGAAATCTCAAATATTTCGACAGCCTGCATGAGGAGATCAAGCCGGAGCACATCATGGCGTCGGGGGCGCTGCCGCCAGGTTTTCCACCGGTCGAAATCGACGGCAAGCTCTATTGGGATGGTGGCATCGTCTCGAATACACCGCTGCAATACATTCTCGACGGCGGACTACCGCGCGACGACATGACGATCTTCCAGATCGATCTGTTCAGCGCGCGCGGTCCCATTCCAAAGACGCTATTCGACGTGCAGACGCGCGAAAAGGAAATCCGATATTCAAGCCGCACACGTCTCAACACGGACTACTTCAGGGTTCTGCAATCCTTGCGGCGCGCCGTGCGAAGGCTCGACGGCGTTCTTTCCGAGGAGATCAAGGCGGGCTTCGACTGGAAGCTGTTGTCGAGCTTCAGTTGCAATGCCGCCGTCACGCTGGTGCATCTCATTCACCGGCGCGCCGCCTACTCCACGCAGTCGAACGACTATGAATTCTCGCGCTACACCATCAACGAGCACTGGCAGGCCGGGCGCGCCGACGTCGAAAGCACGCTCAACAGCGATGCCTGGAAAAATCGCGAACCGCCGAAAGACGGCGTGCTCGTGCTCGATTGCACCAAAGAGCTCCTGCCGCCCCCAATGGAGACGCAAACATGAAAATCGCCGACGTCCGTAAAACCGCTTATGCGATGCCCCTCACCAGTCCGGCGTTTCCACCAGGGCCCTATCGCTTCATCGACCGCGAATATCTGATCATCACGTATCGAACCGACAAAGAGGCACTCGAAAAAGTCGTGCCGGAACCGCTGACTTTCGACGAGCCGATCGTCAAATACGAATTCATCCGGATGCCGAATTCGACGGGCTTCGGCGACTACACCGAATCGGGACAAGTCATTCCGGTCAAATTCAACGGTGTCGCTGGCGGATATACGCACGCGATGTTCCTGAACGACGGCCCGCCGATCTACGGCGGCCGCGAGCTTTGGGGATTCCCGAAAAAATACGCACAGCCATCGCTCGGCCCGGACAAGGATACGTTTGTCGGTACGCTCGATTATGGAAGCATCCGAATCGCGACCGGCACGATGGGCTACAAGCACACGGCCCTCGATCTCAAAGCGGTCGCGAAGTCGCTTGCAATTCCGAACTACCTTTTGAAAATCATCCCGCACGTCGACGGCACCCCGCGCATTCTGGAGCTTGTCGACTACCGTCTGGAAGACGTCGTCATCAAGGGCGCGTGGAGCGGCCCGGCGGCGCTCGATCTCCGGCCGCACGCGCTGGCGCCGATCGCGGACCTGCCGGTGCGCGAGATTATTTCAGCAACGCACATTCTTGCCGATCTCACGCTAGGACTCGGCAAGGTCATCTACGATTATCTCGATCCGAAAAAGGAGCGCGCGTGATGAAACTCGACGGAAAAGTCGCCCTGGTTACGGGCGCAGCAAGCGGCATCGGCCATCAGATCGCGCGACGCTACGTCGAGGCGGGCGGGCGCGTCGCCATCGCCGATCTCAACCTGGACGCGGCCAAAGCAGCGGCGAAAGAGCTTGGCGGCGAAAAGGATGCGATCGCCGTTGCGATGGATGTCACCAAGGAAGACGAAGTCAACGCCGGGGTCGAAGCGACGGTTTCGGCATTTGGCACGGTCGACATTCTCGTCTCGAACGCCGGCATTCAGATCGTGCATCCGATCGAGGACTTCCCGTTCGCGGATTGGAAGAAACTTCTCGCAATTCATCTCGACGGTGCGTTCCTGACGACGAAAGCCTGCGTCAAGCACATGTACAAGCAGGGTTCGGGCGCCCTCATCTACATGGGCTCAGTGCACAGTCATGAAGCTTCGCCGCTGAAGTCCGCCTACGTCACGGCCAAGCATGGGTTGCTCGGGCTTGCGCGGACGATGGCCAAGGAGGGCGCCAAGCATGGCGTGCGCGCCAACGTCATCTGTCCTGGTTTTGTGCGCACGCCGCTGGTCGACAAACAAATTCCAGAGCAGGCGCATGAACTCGGCATCACGGAAGAACGCGTCATCAAGGAGGTGATGCTCGGCGAGACCGTCGACAAGGAATTCACGATGGTGACGGACATCGCCGAGGTCGCGCTATTTCTCGCCGCCTTCAAGACCAACGCAATGACTGGCGAGAGCATCATCGTCAGTCACGGCTGGCACATGAACTGACAACGATAATGACGCGCCGGGCTCAGTAGACGAGCGTTCCGAACAGGCGCGCGTTCGCGCCTGGTTGCAGAACTTCGTCCTTCTTGAACGATGCACTGTTACGGATGTCATCGTTCAAGAGGTTTTCGCCCTTGAGCCCGATGATCAGCTTCGGCGCGATGCCGCCGTCGCCGTTCAAGGTCATCGTGTAGCTGATTTCGGCGTTGACAAGCGTGTATCCCGCCGTCGGCGTTTCGTGCGGGGCGATGTCGTTCTGATTGAACGCATAGAGGGACGAAACCTTCGCCTGCCACGCGTCATCGCGATAGAAAATCCCGCCGCCGATGCGGTGCGGCGGCATGCGCGGCACATACTCGCCGTTCGAGAATTCCGCATGCACGAAATCGTACTGGCCGGAGACGCCCCAGATGCCGTTCCAGATACGGGCAACGTCATATTCCGTCGCCAACTCCACGCCATAGAACGTCGCGTCCCGTTGATTGAAGATGACTTCGTCAAGCTCGCTGCCGGAGCCGCAGGATGCAATCGTGTCGTCGCATTTTCCGCCGGTGAAATCGCGGAAGATGTAGCCGTCGAATTTCGTGTAGTAGAAAGATGAATCGAACCGCCAGTGGCCTGCTGCCTTGTTGAATCCGAATTCGATCGACTTCGACGTCTCAATGCCGATGTCGGGATTGCCGATCTCGAACGTCTCCGTCGCCTCGTGGGCGCCTTTCGAAAAGAGTTCCTGCGCGACCGGCGCGCGTTCGGCATATGTCCCCGTGAGGCGCGCCACGATGCCGTGCGGCAGGTCATAAAGCAATCCGAGGCTGCCGCTGACGGGCGTGAAGGATTTCCGTTCGGCGACGAGGCTGTTGGGTAGCGGATTCAAGATATCCACGTACATCGAACCACTGACATTATCGCTCTCGACGCGGCCGCTCGCCTGCAGCCGCAGCGCGTGCGTCAGGCGTAGTTCCTCGAATAGATAGCCGCCGATGCTATCGGTCGTGTTGGGCTCGAGCAGATTGTCGCCCTCGAAACTTATGCCGGCCAGCTGGCGATTGCTGATCTGAATGCCGGCGATGCTCGTCAACGCGCCGAGCGCGGTCGCAATGGGCACGGATTCGATTTCCGCGCGGCCTTCCGTGTATCTGTTCGTAAAGCGGGACCCTACGGCGTCGGCGCCCTCGTCGGCCTCGAAAACGAGTTCGTTGTGCGCGTAGTTGGTCCAGCCGAACCAGCCGCGCACGGCGGCAATGCCGAGATCCGGCGCACGCCATTCGCCCTTGGCGTTGATCTTGTCCTGTCCCATGTCGATGCGCGATTTTTCTTCCGCCGCTTCGATTCCGGGAACGGCATAGAGACTGTCGAAGCGCGTGTAGCTGACACCGAAAAAACCATCGTGTCCGATGACGGAGCCGCCGATGGACGCGCCGTGGCTATCGAGAAATGAGTTTTCCTGACGGCCTTCCGGCGTGTCGTAATCGTCCGCATGGCGCGCGAAGCCGTCGGCGTGGATGGCGAAGCCTTGCGAACCGGCCGTTGCCTTGAACGCGCCGTCGCGCCCGTTGTCGACGGAACTTAATCCGCCCATGACTTGCGCGGTGAAGCCGCCATACGGAATATAGGTCGGGATGCGCTGGTTTTCCGCGCTGACGACGCCACCGATGGCCTGCGATCCATAACGAACGGTCGACGGCCCGCGCGTCACAGTCACGCTATCGGCGCTGTAAGGATCGATCGGAAAAGCATGGTCTTCGCTGATGTCGGAAACGTCTCCTGTCGCTATTCCGTTTTCCTGAATTCGCACGCGGTTGTTGTCGAGGCCGCGAATGATCGGACGATTTGTACCCGGCGCGAACGTCGATCCAGCTATGCCCGGCTGCTGATCCAGCGTGTCGGTGATCGTTGCGCCATGCGTCGGAATGATATCGCGGGCATTCGTTACCGTGGTCGCCTGCGTGCCTGATTGCGGGCTTATCAGTGTGCCGGGCGGCGGCAGGATCGTCGCCGCCAAGACCGCATCTTCTCCGCCGCCTTCCACGGATGGCGGCGCTTGCGGGGGCACCGGCTTCGAAGCAGCCGCCGTCGCACCGGACGGCCCGTTCCTTTTCGGCGTGCGCGCCTTCGTCTTCGATGAGACGGCTCTTTTGGGCGCAACAACGACGACGGGCGGCAACGGAGACGCCGAGGATTGCGAGGTCTGTTCTGGCTGGCTCGTAGATGCCGGAGGCGTCTCTTGTGCCTGAGGCTCTTGAGCCATTGCTTGCGACATAGACCCAAAGGCCACGGCAAACGCCGTCAATCCGATGCACGTGCGCATGATTTCCCCCAACGACATTCCCCAACTGCAGCAACCAATGCCGCTTTAATAGTTTCGTATAATATAACATATTTAATGTGTCGAGCCGGCTCATATCGCGACGCGCGGACGCGTGCCTTTCAAGCGACAGTCTGGACTGCGAAAGCGCGGCAAACCGGCGGTTTATTTGCGCTCGAAAGTCGACATGTGAGCAACTCGCGCTCCCTAAAATGAGACAACTCAGCTATGCATCGCCGCCGCGCCGCAATTTCGAGCCAAGCCGTCACTTAGATTCCGACGCCGCGAAAACCCCGCTGGCCCAGACATGCAAAGCGGCAGCGCGATCGGCGCCGAACGCAAAAGCGATGACGAACGAAGGACCGAACCGATGAACGTCTTGAAGCTCAAGGGCCGCTCGTTTCGTCTTGGTGCTGCCTTGAGTGCGGTACTGATTTCGTGCGCCGGATTTTTGAGCACGCCGTGCGCGGCCAAGCACAAACAGCAATTGTCCGTTCCGAGCGATCCGTGCCCCAAGATGAGCAGCTATCTGATGAAACGCATCAACGATATGAAGAGCCTAAAGGCGACGATCGCCAAGGAGCAGACCGTTCCCGATACGCTCGCGGGCGTCTTCGACCTGATGCAGGGCAAACCCTACGTCGATCAGCCCAAGGCTCAAAAGCTGGCGGAGATGCGGCGCGAGGCCAATAACATCAACGATGCCATGCGCGTTTCAGGCTGCACCGTCGTCGATATCGATACCGAACTCGGGAAACCCGCAACCCCTGCTCTTCCGGCTCCCGCGCGCAAGGGAAAGAGCAATGGAACAGGCCTGGAGACAAATATCCCGCTCCGATCCTCCCATTAACTTTTTGTTTACCCGAAGCATCTTGAACTTTCCCGGTAGCCGTCTCTTGCACCGGGCTGACCATCGTGAGCTTTTCCCGAAATCTGGTCGTGACTGGAGTGCTCGCCGCGACGGCGTCCGTTATACCGGGCGATCTCGCGGCTCAGAGCCTTACGATCGACGAAACGATCACCGTTCAAACGTCTTGGATGAGCGGATATATGGGTCTTGGCGGCGGCTTAGCGCGAGCGATGCCGAAACCCACCGCCGATAAAAAGACCGTTTTGGCGGCGCCGGAGCGTCGGGTTGTACGTCGCCCGCCTGCGCAGGTCGCGCGACGTCCTATCGAGTCCAAACCGCCGATCGCACTCATCGCGGAGACGCTCGATCATACGGGCGAGAACATTGCAACGCTCGGAGCACGCGCCGAGCCGCGATGATTGTAATGCTAACGCCACCGTCCGAACCAGGAGCCTCAGTTTAACGGACGACCCGCGCCAACGATCGATTAACCGGAATTACCGTTCTCGCTGCCAGCGTCGTCCGCCGAGGCTACGTTTGCGCCGATTGTTATCGCGCCGGGAGCTGGCCATGCGGAACGCGACAGTCTTATTTATTTGCATCATCGTGCCGGGCATTCTTTCGACTTCGCCGGGCGGCGCGCACTCGATTTTGCCGCTGACGGCTCTCGAGCAAAATCGCCTTCCGGTGATTGCCGTCACACATCGCCATGACGATGGCTATGATAATATCTATGAAGATGAAGACGATCTGCCCCCGCCGCGACGCGTCGATCCTTATCCTCCGCAGCCGGACGCGGCTCCCGTTTTCGAAATTCTACCGCCTCCTCCGCCTCCGAGTTGTGGCGAGTTCCGGTATTGGAACGGCGAATACTGCGCCGATGCGCGCGTTCAGCCGCCTTATACCGGACCGCGATGGTGATCTTCGGACAATCCCGAAAATCACGTTAGACGGCGCACGCCTCGGCTTAGGCCGAACGACATAAGGCGGAATAAGCCTGTTTTGCCGTATGATCAGGCAGTGCGGTGCGCGCGCTCGTGGTTTTTGAAAATCATTCTCAGCGCCTGACACTTCGTCGACCTGACGAAAAAGTAATCGTCCAGGCGGTATTTTCACGAGCATTTCAAACCTTACATATCTACCGCCGTCTCATTTCGGCGTGGCGCATAATGGCGAAGGAACACCTGACATGGAGTCACAGGAACAACGTCTCATCGAGGATCTGTTCGCCCGTTTAAGGAGCGCGAGCGGTGCACCGAAGGATCGGGATGCGGAGCAGCTCATCAGGGATCTTCTCTCTCGCTTTCCGGACGCTCCCTACTATCTGACGCAAAGCGTGCTCGTGCAGCAGCAAGCCCTTGATCGCGCCGACGTGCGCATAAGAGAGCTCGAAGCATCTACACGAGACATGCGATCCAGCGAGCCGCGTGGGTCCACCAATTTTCTCGGCGGATCATCGGTGCCACAGACAGGCCGCAGGTCCGCGGATACGCCTTCTGAAACCGCACAGCCTGCCGCGAGCCCGTGGGCGCGGCAGCCGTCGCGGGGCGGAAGCTTTCTTGGTACGGCGCTTTCGACCGCAACGGGCGTTGCCGGCGGTATGTTTCTCGCCGACAGCATTCGCAGCCTTTTTGGCGGTAGCGGCGGCGCGGCGTCGGCCAGCGAAACGCAGGCTAAACTCGATCGCGCTCAAGACGACGCGCAAGATGCGAGAGACGATGCCGATCAGGCGCGCAAGGATCTCGCTGCCGACGATGCCGCCCAGGACGACATGCAGGACGAGCAGGATGACGACTGGTCCGACGACGACGGCAGCATGGACGTGTGAATGAGGATCAGCCTGCGCAGCACGCGCTCGCCGGTCAGATCGCCGGCGAGTTGAAGGCGTGTCGCGGGCTGTCCCATCGCAGGCTCGGTCTCAATCCGCAGTCAGTTCGGAACCAGCTGTTCAGGTCGCGCCTTATCATTTTGCAGGAACGTTCCTGACAGTCTGACATTAGCCAACGGCTTGAGATTTCCGAGATGGGAAACGATAGAGCCGCGCTCAACGATCCAGTTTTGTCGCCCCGACTAGCGAATTGGATGCGGAAATCGAGAGCGTTCTTGAAACTGGGCGCTGCCGGCGCCCGTGAACTGCAATTTCTCTCGAACGAACAGCAGGCCACGGGCGTGCAAAACAATCAAAAGCGATAATTGAGTGAAGCTCGACCCTCCTGCATGCCCGGAGAAACATGCACGTCGACAAACTCGTTGAGGTTTGTACCGTCGATTGTCGGCAGCCCGACCTTGCCGCTTCCGAAGTCAGTGTAGCGGTATTCGGCTCGCAGGGACAAGTGCTCGGTAATCCGCGTTTCAGCGCCGGCGCCCACAAACACACCGGAAAGGCTCGGCACATTTATAGTCGCTGAAATATCCGGATCGGACCCAACAACGTTTAATTTCACGTCGCTCAGAGACATGCGGCTGTAACCTCCAGCCACGTACCAAAGCGTATCGGGAGAAAAGAGATATCCCAGCCGCGCTCCGACAGACGCCTTGCCCTGAACGTCGAGGCTGGCGCGCGCTGTTAAAGGAATTCCCGGAATATCGACCGAGACGTTACTCGTCATGTCTTCAAAGTCATATTCACCGAAGGCGCCGACGACCCATTGGGCATTCACTTGATAATCGGCACCGAGAACGACCGTGCCGAAGCCGCCAGATGATCCTAATCCATTAAAAGAGGCGCGCGCTCCTGCGGCGCCCGGATCCGTGACCCCGGATCCTGGCTTGCCGTCAAATTCACTGACAAGTGAGCTAAAACCGCCGCCCACGCCGACATAGATGCCGGTCCAAGAGGTCGTCTCGGGAGAGACGGGGCCATCTTTAAGGCCCTGCGCTTGGATTACGCTGGAATGAAAAAAAAACGCTGCAATCGCGGCGATCATTGCCGCTGTGAAATTACGCGCCATCATGGTGCTCCTCGGCTTAGACAAGTCCAGCCGATGACGCGCCGCTTCGGTAAAGCGAAGATTAATCCGTATACGATGCAACCAACGCATTCAGGCATTGTTGTTGAACGTGTCTCACCAGCTTCGATCGAAAGTTGGGTTCGTCTCGATCGCGCTGGTGGATCTGCACAAAAAACCATCGTGAAGCACGGGGTTTAAAGTCGCTAACAATAATTAGACGGCAAGCATCGCCTTACACCGTCGGGTGTACGTCGCAGGAGGAACGAGCCGATCCGGCGTCCATTCTCTCATCCGACCCGAGACGGTCTGCGGAGGACGGCTTCCGTTCACCGCGAGTTGCACGCGATCGGATGATCCGGATTTCCTCGAACTGCCCGGATCGCAGGCGCGAGGCCGCAGCGAACCTGAACGGAACAACCGGGCTGGCTGCTCAGCGACATCGGGATTGCAGTCGGTTTGCGAACAGTCTGACACCGAACGTCAGACTGGCTCCGCTACGGCGAAGTCAGAATGAAATTCCGACTTCGCTAAACCCCTGTTTATAATGGTGAGCCCGGTTGGGATCGAACCAACGACCCTCTGATTAAAAGTCAGATGCTCTACCGCTGAGCTACGGGCCCCCGAAGGGGTCCGGTTACCTGCCTTTTCGCCGGAGCGCAAGTGTCGGCTCGCGCGGTGCGCAAAGATCACGGCATGCGGCCCACAGGATGGTGCTTTCAGGACAGATTTACGCACCTTGCCGGAAACTTTGAGCCCGCACTTGACTGGAGGGACGTGGCTGGATGCGTTGCCGTGACGCCTCATGGGGCGTCAGCATAGCCATTGTGCGGCGATATGGTCGCAGTATCGATACGCGCTTAAGCTTACAGACTTGAATTCCGGTTTCCCCGCCAAAGTGCTTCGAGGTCCCGCGTTTCACCGGGCACCATAGGCCTCGGCTCGGAATCTCTTCCGTTTCATTTACGGCGCACCCATGCCTGACCGCCTCAAGGCCGTTCTTCTGATGTGCACGGCTGTGTCGTTGTTCTCGTGCCTCGACGCGACGGCGAAATATCTCGGCAGCTTTCAGGGCATCCCGACGTCGGAGATCGTGTGGGCGCGCTTCCTCGGCCAAGCTTTGCTGATGGTGATCATCTTCGGGCCGCGCTCGGTTCCGGGGTGGTTCAGGACGAAGCGGCCCGGGCTGCAGATTTTGCGCTCGGTGTTCATGGTGGCGACGACGGCGTTCAACTTCATCGCCATCCAATACCTGCGTCTCGACCAGACGATCTCGATCGCGTTTCTGGCGCCGCTTCTTGTGGCGGCGCTGGCCGGACCACTGCTCGGCGAATACGTGGGATGGCACCGCGCGATGGCGATCGTTTCGGGTTTTCTCGGCGTTCTGATCGTTGTCCGGCCCGGCATCGTCGAATTTCATCCGGCATTCCTGGCGTCGCTCGTCTCGATGACGGCCTATGCGCTGTTCATGATCGTGACGCGCAAGCTCTCGGGCATCGATCCGCCGCTTGTCACGCTTTTCTACGCGCTGATCGTTGGTGTCGTGGTGGGCGGATTCTTCGCGATTCCGGAGTGGGTGTGGCCTGCGACGCCGCTCAATTGGCTGTTGCTGCTTGCGACCGGCGCGCTCGGCGGGCTCGGGCATTATCTGCTGATTCACGCCTATGGGCTGGCGCCAGCCTCGTCCGTCTCGCCGTTTCTCTATTTCCAGCTGATGAGTATGGTCGCGCTGGAATACGTTGTTTTCGGCGACAGCCCGGACCGTTGGACGCTGATCGGTTCGGGAGTCGTCATCGCGTCCGGCATCTACCTCGTGCACCGGGAACGCATCGCCCATCGCGACAGCAAGGACGCTGCTATGGAGCAGCAAGCTGCCTCGTAATCCGCGATTTCGTTTCGTCGGCCCACTCTGCGAAGCGGCCGTTCGCGATGGCTTCACGCATCGCCGCCATCAGGTCCTGATAAAATACCGTGTTGACCCACGACAGGATCATGGCGCCGAGAAATTCGCCGGACTTGATCAGGTGATGCACGTAGGCCTTGGAATAGTCGCGCGCCGCAGGGCATGAACTCAGCTCATCGATCGGGCTCATGTCTTCGGCGAACTTGGCGTTGCGCATATTGAGCGCGCCATTCCAGGTGAACGCATAGCCGTGGCGGCCATTGCGCGTCGGCATCACGCAATCGAACATGTCGACGCCGAGGCGGACGGATTCGATGAGATCGAGCGGCGTGCCGACGCCCATCAGGTAGCGCGGCTTATTTGCGGGAAGCGCTGGCAGCGTTTCGCCGAGCGTCGCGATCATCGCCTCGTGACCCTCGCCGACTGCGAGCCCGCCGACGGCGTAGCCGGGAAAATCCATCGCCACGAGCGCGTCCGCCGAACGGCGGCGCAATTCCGCATCGGTGCCACCCTGCACGATGCCGAACAGCGCCTGCCCCGCGTGCGCGCCGCCCGCCGCGCGTTGTGTCTCAAACGCGCGCTTCGAGCGTTCCGCCCAGCGCAGCGACAATTCCATCGCGCGCTCGACCTCGCGACGCTCTGCTGGCAACTCGATGCATTCGTCGAACTGCATCTGGATGTCGGCGCCGAGCAGGCATTGGATTTCAATCGAGCGTTCGGGCGACAGCATATGACGCGAGCCGTCGAGATGCGACTGGAACGCGACGCCTTCCTCCGTGATCTTGCGGATCTTTCCGAGGCTCATCACCTGGAAGCCACCGGAGTCGGTCAGGATCGGGCCGTCCCAGCGCATGAATTTGTGCAGCCCGCCGAGGCGGGCGATGCGTTCGGCGCCGGGCCGCAGCATCAGATGGTACGTGTTGCCGAGAAGGATGTCGGCGCCCGCGTCGCGCACCTGATCGGGGTAGAGCGCCTTAACCGTCGCGACCGTTCCGACCGGCATGAACGCAGGCGTGCGGATGACGCCGCGCGACGTCGTGATCTCGCCGAGACGCGCCAAGCCGTCCGTTTTTTTGAGGTGGAAGGCGAAGCGGCCGTCCGGAGTGAGATTATTTTCCACGTCTGCCTTTGCAAAATGCGTCGTGATCCTATCACCCCACCCCTAACCCCTCCCCGTCAAGGAGAGGGGAATTTCGCGGGGAATAGCAGGCTGGCGTCGCCGTAGGAATAAAAGCGATAGCCAGAGTGAATGGCGTGGCCGTAGGCGGCGCGCATGGTGCCGAGGCCGGAGAAGGCCGCGACAAGCATGAACAGCGTCGAGCGCGGCAGGTGAAAGTTCGTCATCAGCACGTCGATGGCCTTGAAGCGATAGCCGGGCGTGATGAAGATCGACGTTTCGCCCGACCACGGGGGAATGCGCCCATCATCGCGGGCAGCGCTTTCGAGGACACGAAGCGACGTCGTGCCGACGGCGACGATGCGGCCGCCGCGGGCGCGCGTCTCATTGAGCGCGGCCGCCGTCTCGGATGATATTTCGCCCCACTCGCTGTGCATCTTGTGTTCATCGGTGTCGTCGACCTTCACGGGGAGGAACGTGCCCGGCCCGACGTGCAGCGTCACGAAATGGCGCGAGATGCCGCGCGCATCGAGAGCGGCCAGCAGTTCCGGGGTGAAGTGCAGCCCGGCGGTCGGCGCGGCGACGGCGCCGTCCTTTTTTGCATAAACGGTCTGATAGCTCTGACGGTCGCGATCGTCGGCACCACGCTTCAGCGCGATGTACGGCGGCAGCGGCATCACCCCGATGGCGCGGATCGCATCGTCGAGCACGCTGCCCGAAAAATCGAATGCAAGCTCGACTTCGCCCGCCTCGCCTTTCGCCGACACGGTCGCATCGAGCGCGCCGAGAAGGCAGCTTTCACCCGAATGGCCGAAGTGCACGCGGTCGCCGACCTCGAGACGTTTCGCCGGTCGCGCGAAGGCGCGCCAGGAATTGTCGCTGACATGCTTCGTCAGGTTGAAATCGACTTTCGCCTGCGTCTCACCGCGACTGCGCACGCCTGAGAGCGCCGCCGGAATAACGCGCGTATCGTTGAAAACGAGCGCATCGCCCGGGTTGAGCAAGCCCGGAAGATCGCGGACTGTCCTGTCGGAGAGATCGGCGTCGTCACGTGCGCAGCCACCCTCGACCGGATGTACGACCAGCAGACGCGCGGAATCGCGCGGCTCTGCGGGACGCAGCGCGATGCCGCTATCGGGCAGCTCGAAATCGAAAAGATCGGTACGCATCGCGACGTGTCACCTTTTGCGCCATGCTCCCGCGATCGCGAGCACCGTGACGACGAGCCAGCTCACCATCATCAGTGTACCGCCGATCGGCGCAAGCATCTGGAATGACGCGTCGTCGATGATCGTGTGGTAGGCAATTTCGCCCGAGAAAATCGAGGCTCCGGTAAGCATCAGGGCGGCAACGGCCTGCCACAGACAGGGGCGCGAGGCGCGGAACGGCAAGGCCACGAGGGCGACGGCCCCAGCGGCATGAAGCGTCAACATCGTCGCCGCCGTCGCAAGCGACGCGCTCGGGTACTTGTGCGAGGCGGCTGCGGCGAGCGCGACGCCAGCAGCGCCGGCAAGGCCCGCCCAGGCGAGAATGAGAAAAGGCGCGCCGCAAAGCGCGCCCTTGGTGGTGTCACAAGAGTCCGTCATCACGCCGCATCCGAAGCGACGCGAACCGTGATCATCTTATCCGGGCTCGCCGGCGGCTCGCCCTTGTTGAGCTTGTCGACGTTCTCCATGCCGGAGATGACCTTACCCCAGGCGGTGTATTGCTTGTCGAGGAAGCGGGCGTCGTCGAACACAATGAAGAACTGGCTGTTCGCGGAATTCGGATTCTGTGCGCGCGCCATCGAGCAGACGCCGCGAACGTGCGGCTCGGCGTTGAATTCGGCCGGAAGGTTCGGCAGCTTCGAGCTACCGGTTCCACGGCCCTGCGGGCAACCAGTCTGCGCCATGAAGCCGTCGATGACGCGATGGAACACGATGCCGTCGTAGAAGCCTTCGCGCGCCAGCGTTTTAATGCGTTCGACATGCTTCGGCGCGAGATCAGGACGGAGTTCGATCACAACCGGACCCTTGCTCGTCTCGATCAGCAGTGTGTTCTCGGGGTCTTTGTAGTCAGCCACTTGCAGTTCCTTTCAGTATTTCTTTCGCTCTCCCCGTTCGCTGGGGAGGGTCAGGGTGAGGGGCAGCCGCCTGCTCTAAGCTAGTTGCCGCCCCTCTCCCCATTCCAAGCGCAGAGGAATGGGGAGAGGGAGTTTTTCTACTCGACGTAAACTTTCACCATCGTGTCGGGAGCGTCGACTGTGCCCGAGCCCGGCTCGCCGCGCTTGATCTTGTCGACGTTCTCCATGCCCGAGACGACCTGTCCCCAGATGGTGTACTGGCCCGTCAGACCGGAGCAGCCTTGATCGTTGAAGCAGATGAAGAACTGGCTATTCGCCGAATTCGGATCCTGCGTGCGCGCCGCGCCGACCGAGCCGCGCTTATAGGGCTCCCGCGAGAATTCGGCGGGAAGATCGGGAAGCTTCGAACCGCTCATGCCGGTGCCGGTCGGATCGCCGGTCTGCGCCATGAAGCCGTCGATCACACGATGCCACTTGAGGCCGTTGTAGAAGCCTTCGCCAGCCAGCGTCTTGACGCGCTCGACGTGCTTTGGCGCGAGATCGGGCCGGAGCTGGATGACGACCTTGCCGGTCTTCAGCTCGATAACGAGTTTGTCGCCCGCCGCGCGAGCCGACGTGCCGGCGAGGCACGTCATGGCAAACACGGACGCGAGGGCAAGATATAGAAAGCGGGTCATGGCGCTCCTCATGATGTCTTGGAGGTTTTCCAGAGGCGGGCTGTTGCCGCTCTGTCGTTGCAGCCGGCAGTGTTGTCGCCCTTATGGCGATTTGACGGCCTGATCGCAACCCTTGGACAGTGTTGCGGCGCTTGCGCCGGGCTTCGGCGCCATGACGAGCGCCGCAGTTCGCGACCCTGCCGCCTATCGATGTGATTTCATGCCGCGCGAGCGACTGAGGGGTGGCGTCGGTTCCGGCGGCGCCTCGGATCGCTTCTGGCGTTCCTGCGGCGCGGCCTCGAACGTCACGAGAAAGCGCGGCATGTCGTGCACGATGCCCGCGGGCAAAACCTGCACACCTTCGCGCACGAGGCGTGCGAATTGCTGATCGCGATGCGGACCCCGGCCGATCGCGCCACCCTTCGCGACGACGCGATACCAGGGGACGAAATCGCGCTCGTCTTCCGACAAGCTCGCCAAGCGCGCCTGAACGAATGCGGGCGGCTCGCCAATCTTTTCAGCCAGTACATCGAACGTCGTCACGCGACCCGTTGGAACGGCGCGAACGAGCGTCAGCAGATCGGCTCTTTTCGACATGGCGTTGACCCGTACCAAAATCTATTTCGACTTGGTGGACTTGGCCTTCAGGCGCTTCAGCACGTCCTTGGAGACGAACGGCGAAGGATCGCCGCCCATCGAGACCACCGCGCGCACGAGGTTAGCTGCGATGTGGCGCACGTGCGGAGACGCGGCGACGTAGACAGTCTGAATGTCCGGCGCCATCTCGCCGTTCATGCCCGCCATCTGCATTTCATAGTCGAAGTCCGTGCCGTCACGCAGCCCGCGAACGATCACTTTCGCCCGGTGCAGAGCCGCAGCATCAACCGCCAATCCGGAAAAGGTCACGACCTCGATTTTCGTTTTTGTGTCGCGCGCGATGGGGCGAACTTCGTCCTCAAGCATCGCGATGCGATCGTCGGTCGAAAACATCGGGGCCTTGCCCGGATTGATGCCGATGCCGATGATCAGTTTGTCGAGCAGGCCTGCCGCCCGCCGAATGACGTCGGTGTGCCCGAGGGTCACGGGATCGAAGGAGCCGGAATAAAAGCCGATGCGGGTCATGCTCGCTTGTAAGGGCGCAACCGATCCGAGATCAAGCCGTCGCCGCTTCTTTAGAGGAAGTCTTAAGCGTCCGCTTGATCAGGGCCGAGACAATCGGCCGTTTGCGCAAGGCGGCCAAGAAACGGCGACCCTCACGCGTGCGGGTCCAAGGCTCCAGCGGGGGGATGCGGTCCGTCGCACGATAGTAGCGCTTGGCGAGGCTCAGGCTGAGCAGGGCGACGGCTGCGCCGGCGCAAAGGTCGATGATGTAGTGGCCGCCGACCGGGACAGTCGAAACGAACATGACGATGTTCAGGAGAATACCAAACACGCCGATGACCGGCACGCCGCGCCAGGCGATTGCGAACAGGAGGGCGGACGCCGCGTGATAGCTCGGGAACTCGACGATGCCGCTGAATACCATCTCGCGCGAACCGGTGCGCAAACCTTCGATGAGCTTCGGCTGCTCCCATGGCATGACGTTGATCGCGTCGGGGAAATCGGCGGGCGTGAAATGGAAGTACCAATAAGGTCCCATCGCCGGAATGAGGAAAAATCCGAACATCGTGATGGCGAGCGTGATGGCCGATGCGGTGATCATCAGGCGCAGGCGCTCGGGATCGGCGGCGGTCAGGGCAAGAAGCAACGCGACCGGCTGCCAGAGATTGCTGGCGTAGACGTGGCACAGCACGCGTGAAAGCTCAGGGTTGTCACGAAACCAGAAGGCCATCGCGATCCAATCGATCCCCATCCTGCGGTCGATCTCGGCGAGCGCCGCGTCTTGCAGCGGCATTGCCATGGCGGCGAGCGCGGAGCACAGCGGAGGAACGATCAGAAAGGTTGCGGTTAAGATCGCAGCCGTTTCCATGATCAGCGCCGGACGCAGCCAGCGCGCGCCGGTCAATCCGGCGGCAAGCGCGAGCAGAATGACGAGCTGCGCGGAGAGCAGAAACGGCGCATAATGGAAACCCATCGCAATCGACAGGATGGCGAGCAGTCCAGCGCACCCCGCCAGGACCATCCAGGCGAGACGGCTCGAGCGTTGCCACAGCTCGGGGATGCCGGCGCGAAGGTAAGCCCATGCGACTTCCCACATCGGCTTCGGCAACGCGGTGAAAGACGCAATACTCATGCACGGCCCCGCTACTGGACGGGTTGTTTGTGGCAGAGAAGCCTGAAAGGCGCGTTAAGGCTGGCGGGGTTTTTTGAAATCTTGAGAAGGTCAATAAATTCAATATCTTAAAATCACAAATCGAAGCGGACAAACGTCAGCTATCGCTGGCGTTTGTCCGGGGCGCGGCGGCTTCGTGAAGCTGGTGGCGGGCGCGACCTTGGAATGCGCAAATAAACGAGGCCCGGATTTCCCCGGGCCTCACGATTAGCAATCGCATGTTTGGCTGCGTGCCACGCTATTTAAGCGGCACGTCCGCCGAACGCGTTCCGAGGATATCAGAGAGATTGAACCGATAGCCGAGACCGACCGACACGATGAGCGGGTCGACCGTCACGTCCGCCTTGACGTTGGTGCCCTTCCAAGACGCGTCCGTGTCGAGCCAGACTTTCTTGATGTCGGCGTTGAAGTACCAGCCTTGTCCGAGCTCGACATCGACGCCCGCTTGCAGCGCGAAGCCCCAGGAATCGTCGAGCTTGATTTTGGCTCCGCCGAGGTCGCTTTTTCCGCCGTCAAAATAGTGAATGTATTGGACGCCCGCGCCGAGGTAAGGCTTGAAGCCGCCAACCGGATCGAAATGGTATTGGAGCGTCAGGATCGGGGGGAATGTCCAGAAGCTTCCGAGATCCGTGCCTTTCAAGTCCGCGCGCCCTTGAGCTTCGAAACGCGCGAAGCAGCAGAACAGTTCGGCTGCGATGTTCTTGGTGAAGAAGTGCGTCAACGTCAGAGTCGGAAGCACGTCGGTGCTGACGTCGGCATCCGCGTTCGGATCGATGTTGACCTTCGCGCTCGCGTCCGGAACCACCACGGTGCCTTGCACGCGGACGAGAGTATCTCCGCTATAATTGCCAGCTCCCGCAGGTGCCGCGATCAACGATAACCCAAGCGCAAGAAGCACGCCGATTGCTTCTCTCTGCATTGTCTAACCCCCATTTGCTTTGTCAGTCCCCACCGCGAATCGCGAGCGACCCGGCAGTCTGACGAGGGTTATCGATGCGGCGCGGCACCGTGCCTACGGCGATGCAGAGCCGACTTCTGACGGAGATCAGACGACGGGCGCGATAATCGCGCATGTGACACCCGCGCCACGGAATTTGTTGATATCGATCAAAATTTTGCGGATGCGCCCAGCCGATAACACAGGTCTCAACGAAACCCACTCGCTGCGAGTCACAGCACGATGTCGTCCTATGAGACCGCAGCGAAGATTCTCGACCGCCTGCTATCGGGCGATCGAGCAAACATTTTTGCGCCGCTGCAGAAGCGCGCCCAACTCGTCCGGCTCGGCAATCGCTATGCCATCAGCGCGCTCGGCTCGGGTTTCGTCTATATCGTCGCTCGCGGCGTCGTCTGCGTTGAGAGCACGGTGCATCCTGGCGTCCATGCCGTCACCGCGCTTCTCTATGAGGGCGACGTATTCATTCCGGAGCTTCAACCTCCGTTGCCCGAGCTGACACTGACGACGCAACGTCCTTGCGAATTCTGGAAGCTGACGCTGACGGCGCTGGCCGAGGAATCGGAACGAAACTCGCAACTTCGGAAGGCTCTCTTTCTGCTTCCGCAGATGCGGAATGCGAGATCGCAGCTGCATATTGCAGCCATGTCGGGATTAAACTCAGAAGAGCGGATCGCGGCCGTTCTCATCGAAATCGGCGCGCACATCGGCATGCAGGCAGGCGGCGCGATTTCCTTCGACCTGCCGCTCTCGCGGAACAACATCGCAGACTATCTGGCGCTCAATCCCGATACGGTCTCGCGAATCCTGTCGTCACTCGTGAATGACGGGATCATCGAGCGCCGCGGCCGGTTCCAGGTGACGATCCGCGATTGGCAGGCACTTGTTGCGAAGTGCCCGCTGAGCGACGCGATCATCCGGCTGCACGGAGCAGGGAAACCCCTGCTCACTGGCTGACGTCTTCGCGCTCCTCGTCCGACACGTCCTCGGTGATGCGCTCGACGGAGACGACTTTCTCCTCGGCTTCCGTCTTGAAGATGCGCACGCCCTGTGTGTTGCGTCCGGCGATCCGGATACCGTCGACGGGGCAGCGGATCAGCTGGCCGCCATCGGTGACGAGCATGATCTGGTCCTTCTCGTCGATCGGGAACGACGCGAGCAAGCGGCCGTTGCGATCGTTGACGACCATCGCGACAATGCCCTTGCCGCCGCGCCCCGAGGTGCGGAACTCGAACGATGATGAGCGTTTGCCGAAGCCTTTGCTCGAGACCGTCAGCACGAACTGCTCGCCAGCCTGCATCGCCGTGAACCGGTCCGGACTGAGCGTCACCGCGTCGGCGTTGACCTCCTCGGCGTCGGCCTCCGCGACGGTCTCGATCTCGTCGGCGTCCTCCGAACGGCGCAAGGCACTGGCCTGCTTCAGATAGGCGGCGCGCTCCTCGGCCGATGCTTCAAAATGGCCGAGGATCGCCATCGAGATCACTTCGTCGCCGTCGCCGAGCCGGATGCCACGAACGCCGGTCGAGTCGCGCCCCTTGAAGAGCCGGATCTCGTCGCTGATGAGAAAGCGGACGCATTGGCCGTCGCCGCTCGTCAACAGCACGTCCTGATCGGGTTTCGCGATCGCGACCTGCACGATGCTGTCGCCTTCATCGAGCTTCATCGCGATCTTGCCGTTGCGATTGATGCTCTCGAAATCCGCGAGCGCGTTGCGCCGGACGTTGCCGGAACGAGTTGCGAAGATCAGCTCCAGCTCACCCCAGGTCGAGGAATCTTCCGGCAGCGGCAGGATCGACGTGATCACCTCGTCCTGTGCCAGCGGCAACAGATTGACGAGCGCCTTACCGGGAGACTGTGGCGAGGCGGGCGGCAAGCGCCAGACCTTCATGCGGTAGCACATGCCGCGTGACGAGAAGAACAGCACCGGAGTATGCGTCGACGTCACGAACAGCTGGGTGACGAAATCCTCGTCACGCGTCGACATGCCAGAGCGACCCTTGCCGCCGCGCCGTTGCGCGCGATAGGTCGCGAGCGGCACGCGCTTGATGTAGCCCTTGTGGCTGACCGTGACGACGCAATCCTCGCGCTGGATCAAGTCCTCGTCCTCGACCTCGCCCTCGATGTCGACGATTTCGGTTTTGCGCGGCGTTGCGAACTCGTCCCTGATCGACTGAAGCTCGCCCTTGACGATATCTACGACGCGCGCGCGCGACGCGAGGATCGCGAGGTACTCGCGGATTTCGCTGGCGATCTTGTTCAGTTCGTCGGCGATCTCGTCGCGGCCGAGGGCGGTCAGGCGGGCAAGGCGCAGTTCGAGAATGGCTTTCGCCTGTTCCTCGGAAAGGCGGTAGGAACCCGTCGCAGACACTCTGTGGCGCGGGTCGGCGATCAGCTCGACCAGCGGCACCATGTCCTTCGCCGGCCAATCGCGCGCCATCAGCTGCTCTTTGGCTTCGGCGGGAGACGCGGACGTGCGAATGAGCTTGATTACCTCGTCGATGTTGGCGACGGCAATCGCCAAGCCGACGAGCACGTGGGCGCGGTCTCGCGCCTTGTTGAGCAGATGCTTGATGCGCCGCGTGACGACTTCCTGGCGGAAGCTCGTAAATGCCGAGATGAAATCCTTCAGCGTCAGGCTTTCCGGACGGCCGCCGTTGATCGCCAGCATGTTGGCGCCGAACGTCGTCTGCAGGTCGGAATACTTGTAGAGGTTGTTCAGGACGACATCGGCGACCGCATCGCGCTTCAGCTCGATGACGATGCGGATGCCTTCGCGGTTGCTCTCGTCCCAGAGATCGGAGATGCCTTCGATTTTCTTGTCGCGCACGAGATCGGCGATTTTTTCAATCAGTGTGCGCTTGTTCACCTGATAGGGAATTTCGCTGACGATGAGGGCTTCGCGATCCTTGCGGATATGCTCGACCGTCACGCGGGCGCGCATGATGATCGAGCCGCGGCCCTTGTGATAAGCTGAAAGAATTCCCCCGCGACCGAGAATGAGGCCCGCCGTCGGAAAGTCCGGGCCTTGAATGAACTGCGAGAGTTCGTCGATGCCGATCTCGGGATTGTCGAGGTCAGCGATGCACGCGTCGATGACTTCGCCGAGATTGTGCGGCGGAATGTTCGTCGCCATGCCAACCGCGATACCGCCAGCGCCATTGACGAGCAGGTTCGGAAACTTGGCGGGCAGAACGGTCGGCTCTTGAATGGTGCCGTCGTAGTTCTCGCGATAATCGACCGTATCGTTATCGAGATCGTCGAGCAGGAAGCTCGCGACCTTGGCGAGACGCGATTCCGTGTAGCGTTCGGCTGCCGGCGGATCGCCGTCGATCGAGCCGAAGTTTCCTTGACCGTCGACCAGTGGCACGCGCATCGAGAAATCTTGAGCGAGGCGTACGAGCGCGTCGTAGATCGCGAGGTTGCCGTGCGGGTGATATTTGCCCATCACCTCGCCGACGATGCGCGCCGACTTGACGTATTTCTTGTTCCAGTCGAGTCCGAGCTCGTTCATTGCGAACAGGATGCGGCGATGCACGGGCTTCAGGCCGTCGCGTACATCGGGCAGAGCGCGCGAGATGATGACGCTCATCGCGTAGTCGAGATACGACTTCTTCATCTCCTCCGCGATGGAGACGGGACGTATGTCGCTCGGCTCGCGGCCAGCCGGTCTTTCGTCGTCGCTGTTATCGGTCAAAGTCTCAACTTTCTTGGAGGCAAATCGCGGCTGCAGCGCGGACGTTCGGCTGGCGCGGGAAGATGTTCGATACTATACCGGAAACAGCGCCGGAATGCTATCGGCGCGGCGACATGACGCGAATTCATGCGGGAAAATTTTATACGCTATTTCAATATGTTATTTGAGCCATTTTAGGTGAGACCGAGCGCGAGCGGACTTCATCCGGACACAGTCGAAAGCTACTTGCTCGGCCGTGCAGATTCGGGATTTTCGTGGGTCTCGATCGAACCGGCGGCGCGGCGCCGACGAGCCACGTACTCCACCTGAAAAGGACCTTTCAATGAGCCCAAAACTCTTCGCCCTCGCCTTCCTCACGCTTTCCGCCGGAGCGCTTCCGGCACTCGCCGACGACATCTTCCTTACCGAACAGAAGCCGACGGAATATCTCGCGAAGGATCGTCTCATCGGCATCAACGTTCATAACGGCGACGGCAAGGTGATCGGCGACGTCGAGGATCTCGTCGTCGACGGCGACAACAAAATCGTCGGCGCGATCATCGGCGTCGGCGGGCTTCTCGGCGTTGGCGAGAAAAAGATTGCCGTCAGCCTTCCGTCGCTCAACATCGAGGCGACCGACAAAGGCATCGTGATCACGTTGCCAGCGGCGACGAAGGAAGCTCTGACGGCCGCTCCGGCCTACAAGCGCGCCAACCCTCCGAAGGGCTGGCTGCAACGCGCCGCCGAAAAGGGTGAAGAGATCCGCGACAAGTCAGGCCCCGCCTACGAGAAGGCGAAAGCCGCCGCCAAAGACGCCTACGAGTCGGCGAAGGAAACGGCTGGACCCGCGATCGAGAAGGCCAAGCAGGAAGCCCAGGACGCAATCGCCAAGGCGAAGGAAGCGGCGCAGCCGACGACCCAACAGCCGCCTGCCGAGGCACCAAAGAACTAAGGCGCGAAACCGAATTTCCCTTTTAAACTCCACGTTTACCCCGGCGCGGAACGGCGCCGGGTTTTTTTGCGTTCTTTTCCTATCGAACGTTACCGTTTTTGCGCGGCCGCTGTCCGCCGAATTCCCGGACGGCCGAGAAAGGAACGACGTATGCCTCTATTTGCCATAGCTGCCGCGCTGACCGTTTCAGCATGGCTCTCACAAGCTGCCTTCGCCGCCGATCAGACTTCGGGCGAGCAGTTGTTCAACAACAACTGCCGCACGTGCCATTCCTGGAAGGAAGGCGATAACCGGCTGGGCCCGAGCCTGCACGGTGTCGTCGGACGGAAATCCGGTGCTTTGCAAGGGTTCAATTATTCGCCATCGATGAAGCAAGCGAATCTGACGTGGGATGACGGCACGCTCGACAAGTTCATCGCCAATCCGGACGGCGTGGTTCAAAGCAACATTATGAAGCCGTTCAACGGCATCACAGACGCGGCGACGCGGAAGCAGATCATCGAATTTCTGAAGTCGAAGTGATTGGGCGCGTGCGGATGCGAGCATCGCGAATAGCGAACGAGCCACCACCGTCATGGCCGCGAAGGCGGCCCATCCAGGGCAACACGAAGACATTCATCGAATGATCCTGGCTGGCCAGGTTAAGCCCCGCCGCGACGTGAGAGGGCGCGCGTCAGATGGGGTTTGCGTCCGGCGCGCGCCGTTATTCTAATCTCGTCATGGCCGCGAAGGCGGCCATCCCCGACAAATTCTCCTAGCGAATTCATTAGTTCCACACCTTAAAGGGTGTTGACGGTCGCGTGGATGGCCGCCTGCGCGGCCATGACGATAGATGTGAGAGCGGGTCGACTTCAGTCCGTTAATGCAGCCGAACATTGGCAGTAGACGCCTGCGGCTGGTGTCGGCTACGCATGGCCGCCCAGATTTGTGGAGGGTGAGCGTGGCGTCGGGCGGGTCAAGATCAGTCGTTCTGATTGCACTTGGGTGCAACTTCGGGATTGCAGCCGCGAAATTCGTTGCGGCGGCCTGGACGTCCTCTTCCGCAATGCTGTCGGAAGCCATCCACTCGCTCGTCGATACCGCCAATCAGGGTTTGCTCCTATTTGGGATCTCGCGCGCCAAGCTGCCCCCCGACGAGCAGCATCCGTTCGGCTACGGCAAGGAAATTTACTTCTGGAGCTTCATCGTCGCGATGGTGCTGTTCTCGCTTGGCGCGGGCGTCGCCATCTACGAGGGCGTGCTCAAGATTCTCGATCCTCATCCGCTGCAAAACGTGAAGGTGCTGTACGCGGTCCTCGGCGTTGCGATGGCTCTTGAAGGCTATTCATTGCTGAAGGCCGTGCGCGAATTCAACGCGCGGCCGGAGCCGCGGCACGGATTTGTCGAAGCGCTGCGGCGTTCGAAAGACCCGAGCCTGTTCGCAATCGTGCTCGAAGACATAGCTGCGATGCTCGGTCTGACGATCGCTCTCGTCGGCACGCTCGTCACGCATCTCGGCGGTTTCAACAGAGCCGACGGCTTTGCTTCAATTCTGATCGGTCTGGTTCTCGCGGGCGTTGCCGCGTTCATGTCGATCGAGATCAAATCGCTGATCGTCGGAGAGGCGGCGTCGCGCGTCGTGCAGGCGGGGATCCGCGAGATCGTCGCGAGCGAGATCGGCGGCGACGGTCCGATCCGCAAGATCAACGACCTGCGCACGATGCACCTTGGACCGCATGACGTGCTCGTCACCGCGAGCGTCGATTTCCAGGACGGCATCAGCGCGCGAACGGTGGAAGACACGACCGGGCGTTTGCAGGCTGCGATCAAATCGCGTTTTCCGGAAGTGCGGCACCTGTTCATCGAGGGGCAGTCGGAGGAGGCGTTCAAGCCCGCATCCGTGACGCTGCATTAGCGCCCGGCGATGGTGCCAGCTTCGTCATTCTCGAATGGGCGAGCTTGCGACGCCGTTCGGCAATCCAGCATAAAAAGTGCCGAAGGTTCAATTTTGTGTCTTCGACGAGTCTTGCGCTGGATTCCCCGGCCTTCGACGCAGCTTCGCTGCGCTCGGCCGAGGATGACAGCGCTTGGCGACTCCGCTTTGAGTTGGCGCTTGGCGACTCGCGTTCCGCGAGCCGGCCGCCAAGCGCAAACTAAAATGGAATTTCGTCGTCGAGGGCCTTGTCGAAGCCGCCCTTGGCACCGCCGCCACCCGTCTTCGAGGAAACCCGGCGCGGCTCACTCCCACTTGAACCCTGGCTTGAACCCTGGCCAAAGCCGCCGTCGGTTCCGTAATCGGGTCCGCTTTCCTGCATGCCGACGGATGCACCACGGCCGCCGGAGGCACCATCAAGCATCGTCAGCGTGCCGTTGAACCCCTGCAGCACGACCTCGGTCGAATACTTCTCGGCGCCGCTCTGATCGGTCCACTTGCGCGTCTGCAGCGCGCCTTCGATGTAAAGCTTCGAGCCCTTCTTCACGTACTGCTCGATGACCTTGCACAGCGGCTCGCTAAAGACGACGACGCGATGCCACTCGGTCTTTTCCTTGCGCTCGCCCGTCTGCTTGTCGCGCCAGGTTTCGCTTGTCGCCAAACTCAGGTTGGCGATCGGCCGCCCGTCCTGCGTGCGGCGAATTTCGGGGTCCTTGCCGACGTTGCCGACCAGAATGACCTTGTTGACCGAACCTGCCATTCGCAGTCTCCTTGAAACTTGTTTTGAACTTCAGACGCGGGCTGCGTCAGTGGCCAGACTCATCCGACATGAACGCCGCAGCATCCTAGTTGTATCAGCTGCAGCACCGCAGAATCTCTAACCGACATTAGAGGCTAGGCCACCCAGCTTCCTCAGATCATTTGCCGTTGTCCACGATTTACACACATCTAGCGTTCTCTTTATGTTCCAATATAGGGAAGCCTTGGCAACAGCGCAAGAGGATTCGGATCGGATAGGCTCGCGGCAACCCGCGGCCGCTTGACTGGCGAAGGCTATCGGCTAAGGCGATTGTTCAGAACACACGCGCGTTCGCCGCGCACGACCGGAGCGTCAAAGCCGCAGATGGCTCACTATAATTGCCTGAAATGCCCGGGGTACTGCTGCTCGTATCCGGTGATCGCGCTCAACAAGCGCGACGTCGAACGCCTCGCGAAATATTTCAAGGTCACGTTCAACACGGCGAAGAAGCGCTACACGCGCGAGGGCCATGGCCACAAATATCTGATGCGCCGCAAGGGCGACAAGCATTACGGCCGCATCTGCCAGTTCTTCGACACGAAAGAACGCCGCTGCACGATCTATCACGGACGCCCGCGCGCCTGCCGTGAATATCCGGGCCACGGCCGCTGCGGCTACTATGATTTTCTGATGCACGAGCGCCGCTGCCAGAACGACGACACGTTCGTCGCCGTTACCAATCACAAGGATTGAAGGTTGCGTTTGCGCCGGGCGACCCTCCTTCGTCGAGCCGGCCGCCCGACGCGTTTAAATTTTTTCCTCCCGATCATTGATAGCAACACGTATGTGGGCCTCTCTTTCGTCCAGACAGAGACAGGATCGCGAACACCTGATTCCTTGAAAGCCCTGATCTGATCTTCGACGCTTGGCCATGAATGGTTCGTCGGCTGAGGCGTCGATATCTTTTTCATCTATGGCTTCGGCTTCAGCCGAGCGCCGACGGTGTGGCCCGCGAGGCAGACAACGGCGATTGGCAATAGCCAAACCCAACACAGGCGGACAAATGCCGCAACAGATTGAAACACGACGGGCGGAGATGTCTGTAGCGTGGATGGCCGCCTTCGCGGCCATGACGGGAGAGATAGGAATCGCGACTGATCTTCTATGGGCACGACAGGACAAATGTGCGCGCCGCCGCTTCGGCGACAGTCGTGCTTGGCGGCCGGCTCCGCGAAGCGGCGTCGGAAGCGACAATCGGAAAAAGATAAACCCCGCCGCATCCTCGGATGCGCGCGGGGTTCTTTTTACCTTCGATGGTTCGCCCAGACTAAAACCGGGCTTTTGATGCGAGGCTCTGGCTTGCCTTTACGGCAACCTCCCTCGTGCGATAGATCCAAATTGTGAACGTGACAGCTATCATGAACGCGGCCAAATTCTCGAGAGCGCCCGTCAAGCTGCTGACCTCGTGAACGTTAATCCTCGAGGTCCCGATATATGATCCGGTGGAGTCATCTCCCTCCTCGATTGTTTCGCCGAGTCACGCTTACTGCCTTATTCATCCGGCTCACGGGACTTTACAAACCACATGTGCCGAACAACTCGCCTTGGCGATCACTGCTCATCGACCCCATCGGCCGAGATGCCTTTGCGATCCTTGGCGACAGCAGCACCGTCACAAACTAAATCTGTGCCTCAAATGCGGTGTCGTCAAGACGTCATCTGTGTGAATGTGATTAAAAATATTCCACGCCCGCACATGATCCCTGTGCGGTGCATTTTATATTTTCAGAAGTAACAACGACATAACGACTACGACATAACGACTGAGAGGCTGCATTTGATGACGGAACATCACGCGACCGGCAGTTGCCTTTGTAAAGGCGTGGTTTTCGAAATTACCGGAACGCTCAGTCCCGTGCTCGCGTGTCATTGTTCACAGTGTGCAAAAACAAGCGGAAATTTCGCTGCAATGACCTGCTGTGCGCATGACAATCTAAAAATTCTTTCCGACGAGACATTACGTTGGTTCCGATCGTCGGAGACGGTCGAACGTGGTTTCTGCACTCGCTGCGGCGGCAATTTATTTTGGAAGCAAACTGGAAGCGGCGATGTCTACATCACCGCAGGCACGCTAGATAAACCGACCGGTCTCAAAATCGCCGAGCACATCTTCGTTGCATCGAAATCAGACTACTATGACCTGACAGACAATCTTCCGCAGAAGGACGAATGGTGACGCACGGCGGCGGATTTCGAAAAAACGCGTCGCAGTGCGCCGTCACGATCGTTATTTGATCGGACATGCCTTGTCGCACGGCACCGTTTCGCTCTTCTCGACCGAGCCGCGGAAAATCGAAACCGTTTCGCGCACGCATTGTCCGCCCGACTGCACGACGCGGATGATGTTGTCTCCGGATTTTGCCTGACAAAGAACTGACATATCTTGCGCCACCTCAAACGGCTGGCTGGCATCGGCGGCATTCTCCGATGCGAGTGCGCGCGGCACTATCAGGTCGAGCAGGCTCGCCGTATGCGACGTCAACGGCTTGGGAAGCCGGTCGAACGCAATCCACTCGTAGTTCACCTGGCCCTTCGGTCCATTGACGCGGATCGAGATGTCGCCGGTCTTCGGGCAGCTGCCGACCTCGACGCGCGCGGTGCCTTGCGTAACGAGCCCGCGGTAATCGATCTTGCATCCGAAATTCTTTTCCAGCAGCGCCGCCTGCGCGAGGCGATGATCGACCTGGCTGAACGGCACATCGTTCTTCCAGGAGAAATAGAGATTGCGCGCGGTCGGGATGGCCGCCGCAACCGAAACGGCGAGCACGAGCAGCTTGATGAGCGTCAGCGTGCGGTTCACGGGATGCGCAGGATTCGAAAGATTGAGCCGGGACGACGCGTCGCTCATTGCAAGTACCCTCATTGAAAACCAAGCCCGCGAAAGTTTCCGAAACCCATAGGATGGCGTCAAGGCTGAATGGCGTCGTTTTGCTGACAGGCGTGTGAACGCGGAGCGCAACGAACAGCGTTCTGCGGTGCGCAGCGATGCCAGGGTGCAACATTCTGCCTTCGCATCGCTCCCCCACGCCTAACCCGTCCCGCAAGGGGGAGGGAAATAGAGCGCGAACACTCGTTGCCACTTCTCCCCTCCCCTCGACGGGGAGGGGTCGGGGGTGAGGAGCTTGGCGGATTGCAGGAATTGACTTTGCGACCGGCGCGGCCGGGCTGGCTTTTGTCGAGCCGGCCGATATCGCTCCCGAACCTTTACCCCTACCCCTAACCCCTCCCCGCAAGGGGGAAGGGAACGGAGAGGCGTGTCTTCAATTCCGTCTCCGCATCCCGCAAGCGGGAGGGGAATCCCTCGCGTTTCGAAGGCGACATGCGCCATTTCCAGCACGCAAAAGGCCAAGCCCTTGAAAAGGGGGGCGTCTCGCATCATTTTCCGTCGCTTGCGTGGGGTCGCATTGCGGCGCCCCCCGCCCTTCGGGTAGACCGTTGCCCTATGAAATCACCGACAAAAAAGCTGACCGCCCGCCCCGGCTCCGAATTGATGAAGACGATTCACGTGCGCGGCGCGCGTGAGCATAATCTGAAAAACGTCGATCTCGAAATTCCGCGTGACGCGCTCGTCGTCTTCACCGGGCTCTCGGGTTCGGGAAAATCGTCGCTCGCCTTCGATACGATCTATGCGGAGGGGCAGCGCCGCTACGTCGAAAGCTTGTCGGCCTACGCGCGGCAGTTTCTCGAGATGATGCAGAAGCCGGACGTCGATCACATCGACGGGCTGTCTCCTGCGATTTCCATCGAACAGAAAACGACGTCGAAGAACCCGCGCTCGACGGTTGGCACTGTCACCGAGATTTACGACTACCTGCGTTTGCTGTTCGCGCGCGTCGGCGTTCCCTATTCTCCCGCAACGGGGCTGCCGATCGAAAGCCAAACCGTTTCGCAGATGGTCGATCGCGTACTCGCTCTCCCCGAGGGCACGCGGCTGCTGCTGCTCTCTCCCGTGGTACGCAGCCGCAAGGGCGAATACCGCAAGGAAATCGCCGAGTGGCAGAAGAAGGGTTATCAGCGCCTCAAGATCAACGGCACCGTCTACGACATCGGCGATGCACCGAAGCTCGACAAGAAATACAAGCACGACATTGACGTCGTCGTCGACCGCATCGTGGTGAAAAAGGACTTGGGAACGCGCCTCGCGGATAGCTTCGAGCAGGCGCTGAAATTATCCGATGGTCTCGCCCTCGCGGAGTTCGTCGATAAGCCGCTCTCTTCGGTTGCGCCCGGCGACTCCCCTCCGGGGAGCCGGCCGCCGGTCGCAGACAAGGAAGTCCTGCGCAACAAAAACGAGACGCATGAGCGGATCATGTTCTCGCAGCGCTTCGCGTGTCCGGTGTCGGGCTTCACGATCGAGGAGATCGAGCCGCGGCTGTTCTCGTTCAACGCGCCTGCCGGCGCCTGCCCAACGTGCGACGGCCTCGGATCGGAGCTTCGCTTCGAGCCGGATATGGTCGTGCCGGACGGATCGCTGTCGCTGGAAAAAGGCGCGGTCTATCCTTGGGCGAAGACCGGCGTTTCCTCGCCCTATTACGAGCAGACGCTGGAAAGCCTCGCCAAGCACTACAAGGTGTCGATGAAGACGCCGTGGGAAAAGCTGCCGAAGCATGTGCAGCTCGCAATCCTATTCGGTTCGGGCGACGAGGATATCGTCTTCACCTACTGGGACGGCACGCGCAACTATTCGACCGAGAAGCCGTTCGAGGGCGTCATCGGCAACATCGCGCGGCGCTTCAAGGAAACCGATTCCGATTGGGTGCGCGAAGAACTCTCGCGCTATCAGGCGGCGCATCCGTGCGAAGTGTGCGGCGGCTATCGCCTCAAACCGCAGGCGCTTGCGGTCAAGATCGGCGGCAAGCACATCGGCGAAGTCGGCGATCTCTCGATCAAGGCCGCCAACGAATGGTTCGCCAACGTCCCGAAGACCTTCACGAAGCAGCAATCGGAAATCGCGACGCGCATCCTGAAGGAAATCCGCGACCGGCTGAAATTTCTGAACGACGTCGGCTTGCAATATCTGACGCTGTCGCGCGCGTCGGGCACGCTGTCGGGCGGGGAGTCGCAGCGCATCCGCCTTGCATCGCAAATCGGCTCGGGGTTGACCGGCGTGCTCTACGTGCTCGACGAGCCGTCGATCGGGTTGCATCAACGCGACAACGACCGCCTGCTCGATACGCTGAAGCACCTCAGAGACATCGGCAACACCGTCATCGTCGTCGAGCATGACGAGGATGCGATCATGACGGCCGACCATATCGTCGACATCGGACCCGGCGCGGGCATTCACGGCGGCCGCGTCATTGCGCAGGGTTCGCCCGCCGACATCATGGAGTCGCCGGAGAGCATCACGGGCGAATACTTGTCCGGCGTGCGCTACGTACCGACACCGAAAAAGCGCCGCGCGCCGGATCCGAAGAAGCTGTTGACCGTGACGGGCGCACGCTCGAACAATCTCAAGAATGTCACCGCATCGATCCCGGTTGGGCTTTTCACGTGCATCACCGGCGTCTCGGGCGGCGGGAAATCGACGCTGCTGATCGACACGCTGTTCAAGGCCGTGGCGCGCAAGCTCAACAATGCGAAAGATCATCCGGGCGAGCACGACAAGATCACCGGCATCGAGCATTTCGACAAGATCATCGACATCGATCAGTCGCCGATCGGGCGCACGCCGCGCTCGAACCCGGCGACCTATACGGGCGCGTTCACGCCGATCCGCGAATGGTTCGCGGGCCTGCCCGAAGCGAAAACGCGCGGCTACGAGCCGGGGCGCTTTTCGTTCAACGTGAAGGGCGGGCGCTGCGAGGTCTGCCAGGGCGACGGCGTCATCAAGATCGAGATGCACTTCCTGCCGGACGTCTACGTGACGTGCGAGGAATGCAAGGGCAAGCGCTACAATCGCGAGACGCTCGCCGTCACGTTCAAGGAAAAGTCGATTGCCGATGTGCTCGACATGACGGTCGAGGAAGGCGCGGAGTTTTTCAAGGCCGTGCCGTCGATCCGCGACAAGCTTGAGACTTTAGCGCGCGTCGGCCTCGGCTACATCAAGATCGGGCAACAGGCGACGACGCTATCGGGCGGCGAAGCGCAGCGCATCAAGCTGTCGAAGGAACTGTCGCGGCGTGCAACAGGCCGCACGCTGTATATCCTCGACGAGCCGACGACGGGTCTGCATTTCCACGACGTCGCGAAGCTGCTCGAGGTGCTGCACGAGCTTGCGGATGCGGGCAACACCGTCGTCGTCATCGAGCACAATCTCGAAGTCATCAAGACGGCCGACTGGGTCGTCGACCTTGGCCCGGAAGGCGGCGACGGCGGCGGCACCATCGTCGCGGCAGGCACGCCCGAGGACGTGGTGAAGGTGAAAGAGAGCTACACCGGGCAATATCTGAAGCCGGTGCTGGCGCGCAGCAAGTCCGCGCCCGGCGGCAGGCTCGCGGAACGCGAGTCGCCGGGCGCCAACAAAAATTCGGAGTCGGAAGCCGCAAACAAAAAAGCGAAGCGGCAGGCGGCGGAGTGATCCTCCTTCTCCCCGCGAGCGTTTTTCGGCATCCTCGGCCGAGCAATGCGAAGGCCGGGGATCGAGCGTAAGATTCGTCGAAGACGCATTATTGCCTTCGGCGCTTCTTAATGCTGGCTCCGGAACGGCCTCGCACGGTCAACCGTTGAGCAATGACGAGTGTGAGCGCGAACAACGGAGGAAACTGATGGCCAAGAACACCGTTTGCGTCTGGTACGACAAGGACGCCGAGGCCGCGGCGCGCTTCTATGCCGAGACGTTCCCCGATAGTTCCGTCGGTTCCATCCACCGCGCGCCGAGCGACTTTCCATCGGGCAAGGCGGGCGACGTGATCGTCGTCAACTTCACCGTCGCGGGAATCCCGTGCATCGGGCTCAACGGCGGCCCGGCCTTCAAGCACAGCGAAGCGTTCTCGTTTCAGATCGCCACCGACGACCAGGAAGAGACCGACCGCTACTGGAACGCCATCGTCGGCAACGGCGGCCGGGAGAGCGAATGCGGCTGGTGCAAGGACAAGTGGGGCGTCAACTGGCAGATCACGCCGCGCGCACTGACCGAAGCGCTGGCCATCGGCGGCGACGAAGGCAAGCGTGCGTTCGAAGCCATGATGACAATGCGGAAGATTGATGTGGCGGAGATTGAGCGGGCGCGGAGGGGGTGATTCAGCCCCTTGAGGCTGACGTATCGGACGGTTTTGTTCGCGGCGAACAGCTTCATCCACAGAGAACCACAGTCTCACGCCCAACTGCCTGGCTACTAAACGAAAAAGACAGTTATCGCATCCGACAAAAACCGACGGTTTCCGTGTCGTGAGACTTTTAAGCTCTTGATGCGAAACGACTGACATCTGATTTTAAATCAGAGGTCATCGAAATCCGTTCCTTGAAACCTCGATCAACGTGCCTCAGACGTTCGAGCAATGGCACGGCTCTGGGGGGACATGGCGCATGGAGCAAACGACATTTAAGGCGATTTGCGAACTCATTGCACAAAGAAAGGTCCGGGTTTCAGCACATGCCTTCACCCGCTGCTCCAATCGGGGCATTCTGACGACCGACGTCATCGCCAAGGCCGCTCTGGGCTCGCCAATCGAAGACTACCCTGACTACCATGTTGGCCCCGCCGTTCTTGTGTTACAGTCCGACAGCACCAATTTACCCATTCACGCCCTTTGGGGCTTGGAAAAGGGAACGAGGGAGCCCGCTGTCTTGGTTACGGTCTATCGGCCCGATCCAGATGCGTGGATGCCGGACTTCAGGACGCGCAGACGATGAAAACAAAATCCACCATCGAACTCGTGCGCGAAGGACATTACGCCGCCGAAGTCGACGTTACGCAAATCGAGACGGATAGCGAGTGGTCGCCCTACTACGCATTGGAAGACATCGAGAAGCTCGATCGAGTCCGTTTGGCGCTCCGTCGCGGCGACCTCAAAGCCGCCGCGAAGCTTGCGCGCATTTATGAGTTACGGCCGATTTCGGCGGCGGAGTAATTATCTCTTCGCGCGGAAAATGCTGCGAGTTGATCAGCCTTCCAGACTCCTTGGTCGCAAATCAATGTTTTGAAAAACCCATTCGCCGGTAAGCGTAGCATTCGACGAGATCTGAACTTTGCCGTCGGGCGTGAAAATCGTTAACAGAGTTTCGGCAATCGGGCGTAGCGTATATTCGCCATCCCAAACAAGAATACGGCGCGCCACCAATCTGTTTATCAGAGACATTTTACCCACCCCCTCACTACGCGCAAATTCATCTAGCATTTCATCCCGAATATCGATATGGCCATTTTCTGTTGCGGCAATTGCCACGGCCCATTCGAATGTCTCAATAGAATCAGGCGTCCAAAGTTCTGCTTCGAATTCAGCTAAAACCTCCGGCGACAAATCTACAATTTCGTAAATCCATCCCCATTTTTCATCTTCAATCTGACGAACCTTGCCGCGCAATAAAGGTAATAATCGTTCCTTTGAAAGATTGGCGTCTTCAGGAAGCTGGATCTTAAACCGATTTTCCAGGCGCGACCAAATTAGCTCAATGAGAATTCTAATCGGATTTTCCCCATTCGATGCAACAATATTCCATAAATCTCCTTCCTTCGGCGCGACATAAGGAAACCCATTCAACTTAACTAGAGAATTTGAACTTGCAACGATGAGATTCGGAATCGAAAATGCACCGATATTGTCGATATCGGCAATATTGCTCTCGAGAAAATCTACAAATCCGGCACGGAGGGAATTCTCAGTGGCAAAGCCCTCATAGCCGAAGATAATTCGGACAGGCGCGAGATATTCTATAATCATCAAATGAAAGACTATCTTTTCAAGCCCCTTAAGATCAGCGCTTTTGTCGTAAGAGGATATATATCGTCCTGAAAACTTGGCAAAAGCTGTTAGGACAAAATCGACATCAACCTTGGTTGAAGATTCGCCCATGAACTTCGTAAACATGCGGTAGACTATTCGTTGTTTTAAGATGGCATCCTTCATCTCCGCGCCGTACAGATTCTTTTTAACCTCTAAAATCGCAATTACATCCGCAATATGCCATACGTATGAATCTATGTGCGGCAATTTTCGACCGTTACCCGTCACCAACATACAATCGATCTGAGGACTCAGAAAGCCGTCAATACCCTCAACAAATCCATTAACCACCTGTAAGTTCAGTGATGGAGGTATTGCACGATCCAAAATTTCTTTGGTCAAACCTTCATACATTGCACCAATGGTAGGAGCATGCTTGATACCCTGCTTTGAAATATTAGCAGCTTCAGCCGCCATCAATTCTCGTAATAGATCAGCAACGTCCGAAATCATCTGCGCCTCTGAATCCGACTGATCATGGCCATCTTTTGAGAACAAAAAAGCACTCTACAAGCATTTCTGAGGGCCGGTGGCACTTTTAATTGCGCCGCCGGCTTTCCTTCGTCCAACCGACCATACAAAAATATTATCCCCGCTCTCTCTTTTGTTTGCGCATCGCGACTCCGCTCCGCGGAGCCGGCCGCGATGCGCGGAGCACCGGACTCGCTGCGGTATCTCGCAAAAATCTTATTCCCGGTGTTGCGGGCTGATCGATAATCCCCTCACCCATCCGGCAAGGGCATCGCGTGAGGCGTCGCGCGAGGCTCGGGTGGGGCAGCCCGACCCGCTCGCGTCACGCGCGCGATGCGGACAAGGCGACCGGCCAAGTCCGCACGGCATGAGAGAAACCGTGTGCGGAATATCCCGCTTCCTTAAGTGGCCTGATCGGAACCCTGTTCTCGGTCTGTCACGGAGCGGACCGGTTCCGAGACTTGAATTGCGAAGACCCACGCCGCGGAACCCGTCCGCTTCGTGCTTTACTCTTTTGTTTGCGCCATCCGACTCCGCTTCGCGGAGCCGGCCGTTGACACATGCCTGGTGCTTCTTTCTTCACGACGCGCCGGGCGGCCGGCTCGACGAAGGAGAGTCGCCCGGCGCAAACAAAAAAGCCGAACGGAGATTTTCCGCCCGGCTTCTATTGATCAGATCACGTTCCGTCGGCGCGGGTGTCCGCTCACGGGCAGAACCAGATCGGGCCGACGATCACGCAGCCGCGCGAACGCCAGTTGTGGGGGCGATGGCTATAGCGATGCCAGCCGCGATAGTTGCGGTGCCGGTAACGGTGATGGTTGTAACCGCCGCGACGAAAATGGCGATTGCGATAGTGTCCACGGCGATGCTGGACGAGTTCTATGCCACTCTGGGTCTGGCTCAGTCCCGCGAGCCCCGCCGGTGCGGGCGCAGCCGAGGCCGCCGAACTGCCGAGTGCAGTTCCCAGTGCCAAAAATCCAATAAGTGCAAGACGCTTCATCACGAGTTTCTCCTAGCTGTCGTGATTTGGATCGATGCCGGACGGATCATCGCGACGGCACCGATTACGCAGCAAACGCATCATTGCGGCGTGCCGCATTCACTAAAAACGCTTGCGGCGCGAAATTCCGTCGCTTTCTCCTGGTCGCGACGAGTGACACGCCGATTGCGGTGTCTTAACCAAGGGGTTTAGCCTGCGCGCGGCGCGTCCTTGGCTCTTATTCACTCTGTCCAGAAACTGTTTCGCAAGCTTCGCAATACGATTATGCCGTATTAATGCGCCGAGATTAGAGACGCCGATCAGTCCAATTGATGTTCGAGGAGGACGCACGATGCTCTCACGACGACATTTCTGCTGCAGCGGCCTGATGGCTGGCAGCCTTTTGACGCTTGATCGGGCGTTCGCCGCCGATCAGTGCGCGGCTCTGACCTCAGAGCGGCAGGCAGCCCTCAATCCGGACGACGCCTTGGCGAAGCTCAAGGCCGGGAACGAGCGCTTCGTCTCGCGCAACATGCGCAACTGCGATCTCCTCGAGCAGGTGCGGGCAACGTCCGTTGGGCAGTTTCCGTCCGCCGTCATCGTCGGCTGCATCGATGCGCGCGTGCCGCCCGAACTCGTGTTCGACCAGCGCATCGGTGACATCTTCAGTGCGCGGGTCGCCGGAAACATCATCAACGACGACATCGTCGGCAGCTCCGAGTTTGCGACCAAGCTCGCGGGCGCGAAATTGATCGTCGTGCTCGGCCATAGCGGGTGCGGTGCGGTCAAGGGCGCAATCGACGGCGCCGAGCTTGGCGAGCTGACGCAGCTTCTCGCCAAGATCAGGCCCGCGGTCGACGCGAATAAAGACGCGCCCGGCGATCACACCTCGAAGAACGCGGATTTCGTGCAGCAGGTGGCGATCACCAACGCCAAGCTCGCGGCCGAGAACCTGACCAAGACGAGCGGCGTGCTTCGCGATCTCGTCGCGGAGAAGCAGCTCGCAATCGTCGCCGCGATGCACGACATCGCGACGGGGCGGGTGACGTTTCTGGAGTGACAGTCTGCGGCTAGATTCGCGAGCTCAGTATCGGCCGGGTCCGTAATAGCCGTCCGGCCCGATGTAAATGCGCATTCCGGGGCCGCGACGGCCGTAATCGAAATCACGCACGTAGCGATCGCGGTAGTCGGCATTGCCGCCGTAACGGCGGAGCTTTTCGCGGTCGAGCCGATTGAGGTAATAGCCGGCGCGTTCCTTGGCGCGGGCGCCTTCGACTTCGGCAATCATGTCCGCCTCTGCGACGGGCATGCCAAACGTCACGGCTAATGCTGCGCTCACGGCAGCGGTCCATATCCGGTTCATGACAACTCCTCGACTGCGCGTTGCAGGCATCAGCTTAGCGTCGCAATGCTATACTGTGTGTAAACACGCGCTTACGGCCCCGGCGGTTCCCAGGAGCGATCCCGGGGGCCGCGATGGTTAATGCTTGCCTACTCGCGCAAGACCGAGCGGATCTGATCCTCATACTGCGTCACGGCCTCCAAGGCGCGGGCTTTCATGACGGGGTCGGACTTGTGGCCTGCGGTGAAGCCCTCGATAGCGGCGCGCGCATTGTTGACGATCTGCCCGGCGGCGCCTTGGGGATTCATCTCGCGGCTCGCGATCTTCTGCAAAAGCTGCGTGAGGATGACGCCCGTCGCAAGCGATAGTCCCGAAAGTTCGGCAACTTCGCGCTTCAGGTCCGCGAGGACTTTTTCGGTGGTGCTCGATTCAGCCATGATTCCAACTCCGTGCGCAGGATTTCCGGGCCGTAGCTAGTACGACGGCGGCGGGCGCACAAGATAGGGCATTTTGGTGGCACCTTGCGACTCCGCTTCGCGGAGCCGGCCGCAAGGTGCAGCGGGTGGGTGGCACCTTGCGACTCCGCTGCGCGGAGCCGGCCGCAAGGTGCAGCATTCAGGGTGGGCTTCCTAGATTTTCATAAAAGGGAATAGGCTATCGAGAAAACCTCGACACGGAGCGCGCCATTCAAATGCCAACGGTTCTCATAACCGGGACTTCATCCGGATTCGGCCTCGTCACGACGGTCGAGCTTGCAAAACGCGGCTGGAACGTCATTGCAACGATGCGCGACCCCGGCAGGCGCGCGGAGCTCGATCGCGCCATCGCGACGGCGAACGTTGGAAAGCTCGTCCGCGTGGAACAGCTCGATGTCACCGATCCGCAATCGATCGACAAGGCAACCGCCGGTTTTAATGCCAACGGACAGCCTCTCGACGCTGTTGTTCACAACGCGGGCGTCGCCGTAGGCGGAGCGTTCGAAGACCTGACGGACGCTCATGTCCGGCATGTCATGGAGGTCAACTATTTTGGCGTGCTAGCGCTGACGCAACGATTGTTGCCCGGATTCCGAGCGCAGCGGCGCGGGCGCATCGTGATCGTATCGAGTGAATCGGCGTTTGCGGGCCAGCCTGCCAACTCGCCCTATTGCGCATCGAAATGGGCCGTCGAAGGCTGGGCCGAGGCCATCGCGTATGAGCTCGAGCCTTTCGGCATCGAGATCATTCTCATCGAACCCGGCGCGTATCGAACCAATATCTGGGAAAGCTCGCCGCGCGTACTGCCGGAAACAAGCGCTTACCGACCTCTGCTGCGCCACCTCGAACTCACCGTCGATACTTACGTTGCAAAATCTGCGCGCGATCCTGTCGAGGTCGCTAAGGCGATCGGAAATGCGCTCGACGCGCCGCGCCCGCGCTTTCGCACGGCCGTCGGCCCGACCGCAAAATTCATGCATCTCGCGCGCGGCAAGCTTCCGTCACGCGTCGTGCGCAAGATTTTCAGCCGCTTTTTCGCGCTTCACAAAGTGCGGTGGTGATAGCGGCGCATCATTCTGCAGTCGACTGATTGCGTGCGGCGAAGCGCCGATTTTCGATGATACAAAACAGGAGTTTCAAATGGCGATCGATTATTGGATCGGAGCGGGTGTCCTGGTTGCGACGGCCGCGACGGATGCCGCCTATGTCATGTTCACATCGTCTGTCGTCTCAAGGCGAGCGCTGGCGGCCGCGAACTGGAGCAGCGTCTGGTACATGCTCTCTTCGTTTGCGGTCATCAGCTATACAAACAATTGGATTTATGTCGGATTTGCCGTCGTCGGCTCATGGATCGGCGCTTATCTGACGCTCAAATACTTTCATCGCGAACCGAGCCATCCGCCGGCGCCACTGCAGCCGAAGGTTTGAGCGGCGATCGATTGCGTAAATTTTTACGCATGTTTTTGGGATTGAGGAAGCATATCCGTTATCTGCCTCCGCTATCTCAATAGCGCCCTTCCTCGGCATGCACCCCTCCCTCCGGTGCGCACCCTCTGGAGAATTCCATGTCTCACATTGCGAAAGTTCTGGCGCTTGCGGGCATCGTTGCTTTCTCGAATGCGGCACGGGCGGACGGTGTTTTATCCGACTTACTTGAACCGATCCGCGCGCAATACGAGCTACCGGCGCTCGCGGCGGCCGTCGTCAAGGATGGAAAGATCGTCGCTCAGGGCGCGGTCGGCGTGCGCGTCCTCGGCAAGGATATTCCCGTGACGCAAGAGGATCGCTTTCATTTGGGATCGGACGGCAAGGCGATGACGGCGACGATTGCCGGGATGATGATCGATGAAGGCAAGCTCCGGTGGGATTCGACCATCGGCGAAGTGCTCGGCCCTATCGTTCCCGGTCTTAAGCCGAAATTTGCCGCGATTACTCTTGAGCAGCTTCTTTCGCACACGAGCGGAATCCCGAGCGATACGGAAGACTTGCTCAAGCTCTATTTCAACGCGGAGGCTTTCGATTACACGCTGACCGCATACCGGCTACGGATGATTTCCGAATGGAATTCGGCGCATGATCTGAGCGTGCCTTCTGGCTCGACGTTCCAATATTCGAACCTTGGCTACGCGATCGTCGGTGCGATGATCGAGCAGGCCTCGGGCAAGCCTTGGGAAGAACTGATCACAACCAGAATTTTCGAACCGCTCGGCCTCAAGTCGGCGGGACTCGGGCCGCAGGCGACGTTCGGAAAATACGATGCCGCGATCGGTCATGCCGTCGACGAGAACGGCAAAGTTACGCCGCGTCCGTGGGGGCCTTCGGCCGATGGTCCGGCCGTCGTCGGGCCTGCAGGTATCGCACACATGAACGTCGCGGACTTCGCAACCTGGGCCGGCTGGAATGCCGGCGAAGGCAAGCGCGGACCGGCTCTGATCAAACCGGAAACGCTGAAGCGGCTGCATCAGGCGCACATCAAAACCGAAATTCCGCATCCCAAGCCCGGCACGCCGAAAAGCGGAAGCTATGCCTGCGGGTGGGGACTTTCGCACTTCGATTGGACGGACAAGCCGGTGTTGATCCATACCGGATCGAATTCGATGAATCTCGCGATGATCCTCGTCGACGTCGAGCATGACGCCGGCATCGTCGCTGTCACGAATTTTCCAGGTGAGAAAGCCGACGCCGCTCTGCTCGCAGCCACAAAAGAGCTTTATGCGCGCTACGTGAAAGCCAAAGCCGCGCCCTAGGACGACGCCGAGCCGCGCTCGCTCGTCCCAGTACGCTCCGGTTGAAGCGGGTCACGGGCGCGCGGCTCAGACATTGCCGCGCGCGTGGGTTTGACAGCGAAGAGACAAAGGCCCGCAACGAAGATCAGCAGGCTCGCAGCCTGGAAGGTCGTGCCGAAGGGCACGTGCTGTTCTTTCAGCATACCGCCGACATAGGTCATCACGCCGCCCGCCGTCGTGCCGACGAAGTTCAACAATCCATAAGCGGTCGCACGATGGCGGAAGTCCGTCACGGTGCATGCGGCGGGCATCAGGTTCGCGTCGAGAAATCCTTGCGACATGCCCGCGACCAGCACGCACGCGAGAATGATCGGGATGTATTCAACGGCGCCAATCGCAAACAGGCATGGCGCCGCGATCATGAATCCAATCGCGGGGACGAGCGCACGCGCCCGCTCATTCCAGCCCGACCACCAATCGGAAATGTTGCTGGCAATCAGCATGCCGACGAATGCGGCGCCGTTGAAGGCCATCGGTCCGTATATGCCTGCCCAGGCCTGACTGACACCAAGCTCGGAACGGAAGAACTCCGGTAGCCAGTTTCGGACCGGCCAATACGCGGCGCCGTTCAACAGGTTCATTGCGAGCAGGAACTGAAAGCCGCGTGTCGTCAGCAGGGATTTGAATGCCGTGGTGAATGCAGCAGACGGGGATGCCTTAGCGGACGCGATTTCGGCACGCGTCTCATCGCTGAAGGTCTGCGGGCGTGGGAAAATGATCATCAGCACAAGCGCATAGGCGACGCCGATGGCTCCCATAATTAGGAAGCCGGTGCGCCAGCCGAACATCTCGGCAAAAGCTCCGCCAAGGCCGCCCAGCGCAGAGCCTGCGTAGACGCCGCTCAAGTGCAGACCTGTGGCGCGGCTGCGTGTCGGCCCGCGATGGTATTCGACGATCAACGCGACGGCGGCCGGCATGTAAAACGCTTCGCTGACGCCGAGCATCGCGCGGGCCGCGAGCATGCCTTCGAACGACGTCACGATGCCGGTGACGAAGGTTGCCGCCGACCAGATGAGAAGGCTCGCGATGATCACGGGACGCTTGCCGAAGCGATCGGCCACGTAGCCCGCGATCGGTGAGCATATTCCGTAAATCCAGAGAAATACGGAGGAGAGAAGCCCGAAGCGTTCGTTGCCGATCCCAAGGTCGCCCTTGATCGGGCCGGGCATCGTCACAACCAGTTGCCGATCGAGATAGTTGAAAGTTGCGACAAACCACAGCAGGCCGACAATCGCCCATGCTCCCCGGCTCAAGCGGTCGGCCCGATGCATTTATTCCCCCGTGGCGCTGAGAGCGCTCAGCGTAGCTTATAGCAATTTTGGAAAACGCGCGGCGTGCGCGTCACGTCATACCCCGTGAGGCACTGCACGAGGTACGGCTGAGCGGAATTCTTGAAGAGGATGAACGTCGAGCGATTATCAGCGTTGCTCGCATACCCCGCAACCTCCCAACCGGATTGCAGAAGCTGCTCGATCGAGCCGGCGGGCTCATCCGCCGCGGGGTCCGCGTATGCAGCGGCGGCGCCCATCGTTGCGGCGATCGTCGCGAACGCAACACTGCTGCAGCCGGTCATCCACGACGTCATCATGTGCTTCCTTCGCTATCCGCGCTGATACTAAACGGCGGTGGACGGCGGCGCGAGGAAGATCGTGTTTTCGAAACGTCATCAAATGGCGGGCAATCGCCGACCATACCCATCGGACGCCTGAAGGAACGGCATGTTACAACCCATCACCGTCACAACCGCCGCTTGCCAGGGCACGAGCAAAACGAGGCCGGTATCAAAATAATTCACCGCAGGATAAAGCAAACCCAAAAATGCGCCGGTGACGGTGACTGTTGCCGCGACGGATCTGCGCCGAAGCGCGGGCACAGCGAAAGCGGCGCCCACCCACGTGACGGACGCGCCGACGGCTCCGGCGAGGACGCCTGTCAGATAGGACCTGTAGGCCGGCGCAATGTCGATCGTGTCGGGCGGCGGCCGGTCAATCAGGATCGCGAGGTTGACTGCGGCTTCCCACGCGATCCACGTGACGAGAACCGCCATCATCGACGCGCCGAGAGATGCTTGCCCCCAGCGCCACACGGCAAAGCCTACTACTAAGCCGAACCATAGCCCGGTCAGCACCATGTAGGCCCCGGGATTTGGAGCATCGCCAAAGCCGGAGCCCATGACGGTCGCGCCGAGACTGCCGGACACTGCACCGAGCGTGGCAAGAACCAGGACAGGATGTCGATCATGACGCGTCATGGGGAATTCATCCGAGGCAACGAGCAATCCGTGCTTGCCATGGCGCTCTTCGAGGATGGCTAGACGATGGTCGACGTGCGGAACGCAATGCTACTTCGGCGCAAATCCCGATATTTGCGAGCAGAGCACATCTGAATGTTTCTGTCCGCCTCTCGCCATTCGCACGCTGTGAAACCGAGTTCGGTTCTGCGACGTGTGGATTTGAGGTGACATCATTTCAAAAGGGCGAGCGAACCTTTGAGCACAAAGGAACGGACGCGAGTTGCGCGACGTTGACGATCCGAATGTGCATGACGACAGTCGCAATACTCAAACCGGGAGGCATGCATTATGAAAATTTGGACTTTGTCTCGCCGCGCTGGCGCTTGGTGCATGCCGGCGCGAAACGCCTGATTATACCCCGATGAAACTTGGCGGGTTGGGCACTGCGCAAACGTCAAGTCAGCGCTAGTCGCGCACTCGGTAAGATCGTCGCAATATCCTGATGCCGACCAGAACGGACGAAGCGTTCGGCAAGAGCTTCGTCCGTTTTTCTCAATCGTAGATGTACGTCACCATGAACGTGCGATCGGCCAGATTGGAGCCGGTCGGCGGGATCGGATAGCTCGTCTGCTGAGCCGCGAACACCACGTCCTGATTGAGCGTCGAATTTTTCGCGCCGGATAGCAACTTTACTTCAACGACGTTGCCCGTCTCCGACAAAAATATTCTGATCGTGACGCGGCCGTCGACATCCATCAGCTGTGGCATCGTCTGCTGCAATGCGCGGATTACACCGCGCGCGAAGGCATCGTTCAAGCCGGAACGCGTGATCCCGGGCGGACGCTGCAAACCTGCCGACCGGCCACCGCCAAACGACGGCTGCATCAGATTTTTCGGCGTCGACAGGTCGAGCGACGCCACTTTCTTCTGCGGCTTTTTCGGTGCCGGCTTGGGCGCCGCCTTCGCCACCTCATCCGCAGCCTTGGGTTTCGGCTTCGGCTTTTCCTCGCTCTTCACGTTCGCAGGATTTTCGTTCTGCAACGACAAGAGATCGGATGAGTCATCAATGGGATTCGGGTCTGCTTCTTTGGCAGCCTTCTGCTCGGGCTTTTCGACAGGCTTGGCATCGTCCGGCGGCTGCTGAGCGGGCTCCGATTTCGTTTCCTGTTCCTGCGGCTTCGGCGGCTCAGGCTCAGGCGGCTGAGGCTCTTGCTTCGCCTCGGGCTGCGGACGCGGCTGCTCGGGCTGCTGCTGTTGTGCCGGCTGCGGCGGCGGACCGGGAGGCGGCTGCGGCTCCTCGGCGACCGTGGCTCTACTCTCGAGATCGGCTTCGGTTACGAGCGACACGCTGATCGCGTTGTCGGCACCATTCTCATCGCCAACGCGCGTGGTCTTGCTGGTCACGGCACCGACGAAAAGCGACGCGTGAAGCACAGCCGCACACGCCAACGCAATCCAGAAATTGCGTTCGCGTTTGTTGCTTCCACCCCACCGCGCGAAGCCGGCGGTTGTGAGATCAGCCGTCTGATCCATTCCCCTCCGCGCCGATCCCCGTGGATCGGCCCAGCTCAAAGATTACCCGGTTGCCCGCATGCGAGCCAGAAGTGTTACATAAGCGGCGGAAATCGCCGCGACATTTGCTGTGGTTATCGCGTCCGCGTGCGCCGTGAGGTCGCGGATAGAACGCGATTCGCTCACGTGCCCCTCGTTTTCATGGGCAGCGAACGGAAGTTTTTCGAAACGGACTTGAACCGCGACTGGGAGCCGTCGATGCCCACCCGACACAACGATCCCCCGCATGCGCCAGAAAAAAGTGGCAAAACCACGAAAAGGGGCAAAATTCGAGCCGGTATCGGCGGCTGGACGTTCGAACCGTGGCGTGGCGTCTTTTACCCGGACGATCTCACGCAGGCCAAGGAACTCAGCTACGCGAGCCGGCACCTGCCGGTGATCGAGGTCAATGGCACCTATTACAGCACGCAAAAGCCGCAGACGTTCGCCCGCTGGGCCGCGGAGACGCCGGACGACTTCATCTTCACGCTCAAGGGGCCGCGCTATGCCACGAACCGGCGTGAGCTTGCGGAAGCGGGCGAGTCCATTTCGCGATTCCTGGAATCAGGCATCACAGAGCTTGGCGGAAAGCTCGGCCCCCTGCTCTGGCAGTTCGCGCCGACGAAAAAATTCGATGAAACCGACTTCGGGGCGTTTCTCGATCTGCTTCCGGAAAAATTCGACGGACGAAAGCTGCTTCACGCCATCGAAGTCCGACACGATTCATTCTCGACGCCGGCGTTCATCAAACTCGCGCAGAAGAAATCCCTCGCGATCGTGTTTGCCGACCATGTGAAATATCCGGCCATCGCGGACGTTACCGCCGATTTCGTTTACGCACGACTGCAGACGGGCAAGGATGATATCCCGACGGCCTACACGCCCAAGGCACTCAACGAATGGGCGGCGCGGGCGAAGGTCTGGGCTGAAGGCGGGGTGCCGGACGATCTGCCGGTCGTCGACCGAGATACAAAACCAAAGCAGAGAGCGCGCGATACCTTCGTGTTTTTCATTCACGAAGGAAAGGTTCGTGCGCCGCACGCGGCCATGGCGTTCATGGATCGTGTTACGCGCAAATCCCGCGCTTAATTACCCGTCCGCCGTTTGGCGCGGACGCGTTGAGGTCTGACTGTGCCCGTCTTACGCTGGCGCGCATCGAGATACCGCGCGCCTGGATAGTTGCCGCTCGGCGCACCCCAGGTGCGGATCAACTCGGCGTCGTATTCGCTGACGAGGCCGGCGCGATAGTTGCCGCGCGCATGTTCAACCTCGAAGAGCGTCTGCGCTTGCGCCGCACTTGCACAGAGACCTGCCGCAGCAATTGTTCCCAGAAAACCGATGCGTCTCATCGTTCGTACCATTGTTTAAACCGACCTCGTTGACCAGATCTCGGGGCGAGAGCGATGATGTAGCCTCAAATAGTAATCCAATTCTTCCGATCATATCATGTTGACTGCTGCCGATCGCCCACGCGGATAGTATCGCGAGAAGCATAACGGAATGTTGTCCGCCTCGACCTTGCCACGTTGCTGCAGCGAATCTGGTAAAGAGAAAAAAGAATCGGGGTTCGACGCTTTCGCTGCGCGCCCTCTCCATGCTGCATCAACGACGGAGCGAACCATGTCGGACCGGACACAACTCGCAATTGGCCGCAACTCCATTTCGGTCCCGCGCTTGACCAAGCGTGCGGTTGAAGCAGGCGCCGCAACCGCACTCACATCGTGCGTCGCGCTAATCATTCTCGTGTTGAACAACGTGCTGACGGGACGTGGCGGCTGGGTGAACGGATTCGACGTTTGGTACTCGTACATGCGTCAGCCTGCGATCCTGGGTACGATGATCCTGACAGCTTTGACGACGTCGCTATTCCTGGCCTGGCAGCGTGATCGCGGCGCGCGCTGAGTCCAAGGCAATATTTCCCGCAGCCAATGAAAAAGGCGAGGCCAACGCCTCGCCTTCGGTCTGTTCGGCCATGATAAACCAGCAGAAACCTCAGCTCTTCAGCGCGGAGTTGCACTTGCTGTAATAACCGCCGCCCTTCTGAATCCACTTCAAGCCGCCGTTGCCGTTGGTGGCTTTGTTGGCTTTGTATTGGTCGAGACACGTATGCATGCGGGCTTTGCCAGCCGACTCTTTCGCGTATTTGGAATCGACCGACTTCGGAAATACAGCACCGCCCGCCGTGGTCGTTGCCGGCTTGGCGTCAGCCTTCGTTTCCGTCGCGGCTTCGGCTCCGGCGCATTCCGTCTTGCGGAAGTCGTTCCATGATTTGCCGTTCAAAGTGCCGGCCGTTTTTGCAGTCTGGTATTTTGTGCTGCATTCTTTACTTGTCAGGGCCGAGCTTGGTGCAGCCGTGGCGAACGCAAAGGCTCCGAGCGCAGCTGCGGAGAGGAAAATGCGAGAGATCATCTGTAGTCTCCATTAGACGGCGGCGAGGCGCAGACAATCGCGCTCGGCGGGTCGGACACCTGCTAGTGGACAGGCCGTGTCGTTTTACTCCTAACGGACAATCCGGCAAACATATAAGCTTCTGGCAGGGTTGCCGAAATACGAAAGACTTGTACTTACGAAAAAGTATATTCATTCCTTCAAGATCGCGCGTTCCGACGCTCGAACTGCAGTCGCATGAACCCGGACAGAGCCATGCTCGCCCCAAGACATTCAGCCGGACATTCAGCCGGCCTGATCCTCGGTTTCGTCGCGGCCTTGGTCGCCTGGCCATGCTTCGCCGCGGCGCCATCCGAGACCGAGCCCACGGATGCGGCACGCTCGGCCGTCGCCCAAATGACTCCGCAGGACGTCGGCTCCCGCTACGGGCAGGCGCTCGGCGCCATTGAAATCTGCCCGGGCGCGCAAACGACGGTCAAGGTGCCGGCTCTCAACACGATTTATACTGGCGCCGAAATGCAGGCGTTCCAGGCGCAGGCGTCGAGAATTTTCAATGCGTGGATCAAGCTCAAGCAGTGCGCGACGGTCGACGATCCGAGCGAATGCCGGGTGGTGATCGAAGAGAGTTGCGCTGCCGCGACCATCGAGATCGGGCCTTCGGGAACTGTCTTCCCGGGGCTGCTCGATGGCGTGCGGCGGTAGGCTTGGTAAATCCTTTGTCAGCCTGCGCAGAGCGGGAATTTCGCTCTGAAAAGAAGCGAAGATAGGCCCCTTTTCGAAATCATTTGCTCCGCCCGGCGTTGCCCGCTATGGCCGGTTGCCAAAAAGGGAGCCGAACATGGCGGATCTATCGAAATTGCGGATCGGCTCGATCGGAACGGCAAGCGCTCTGGTGGTCGAGCAGCGTCTCGCACCGGCGATCGGCAGCGGCAGCGCCCCAGTTTTTGCAAGCCCGATGCTCATAGCCGTGATGGAAGCGGCGGCGGTCGATTGCATCGAAGCGCAGTTGCCGGATGGCCACCAAAGCCTGGGCGTGCATCTCGACGTCGCGCACGCCTCACCGACACCGCTCGGATTTACCGTCACGGCCACCGCGACACTCAAGTCCACCGATGGCCGCAAACTGACGTTCGATGTCGTTGCGAGCGATGGTATCGATCAGATCGGGTCGGGCTCGCACACGCGCGTCGTGGTCGATACGGCGCGGTTCATGGCTCGGTTAACAGCCAAATCCCTGCAACGACCCTAACAAAGTTCCGTCAGCCCTTGAGACGACGGAATCAGGACGTATGCTTGCGGAACATCGGCGTCTGCTTCTGGAGCTTCTAATCGATGCGACCGGGTCTTTTCTCTGCCGCGACCATTCTCTCGCTCATCCTGCTCGGAATGCCCGCTAGGGCCGCCGACTGCACGGCAAACGATTTTGCCGAGGTTGTCGACCAGTCCGGAGCAAGCCTGCGTGTTTTGACGCTCGACGCGCAGCCAAAAATCCAGGAGCGCCTCCGCCGCTACAAGGCCGCGAAGAAGCTTTCCAACGAAAGCTCCGAGGAAACGGCGCTCGAGACGGTCAGAGATTCAACCCTCGACGACCTCGATAAAAAAAGCGCCGACCTGCTGCTGACCGTCGACTCGCTCGGCCGCGTGCCCGATGGGGCGGTGCCCGATTGCTCCAAGCTCGAGCAGGTGAGGACGGCGGCGGCCGAGCTCAATAAGGTCATCAAGGCAAAGTCCGATTACATGATCCGGCGGCTCGACGAAAAAATCGCCGAGGCGGAACCGCAGGCTCCGCCAGCAAAGCCTGAGCCGGCCGCGTCCGCCGAAAAAGCCAAGCCTGAGAAGCAAGCCACGGCCGCGCCTCCGAAACGCGCCGAACCGGCTCCGCCTGTCGCCAAGCCTGCCGCGCCGTCGACTTGGACCGCCGATACGAAACCCGATGACTCCTACAACGCGCCAAACCTCGCGATGCGCGAGCAAGGCGGCCCAGCTTTGCCTGCGCCAACCGAGGCGGACGGGTATTCGATCGACGAAGTCCGCGAAGCGACGCGCGGATTCTTCGGCACGATCTCGACCAACCTCGCAAGTGTCATCGAGCATGCCTTCAAGGAATTGGGACGGCCGACAGCGTATGTGCTGGGCACCGAAGGTGGCGGCGCGTTCTTCGCGGGTCTCCGGTTCGGGAAGGGCTCGCTCTACATGCGCAACGAGCGTGACGTACGCGAGGTCTATTGGCACGGCCCGTCGGTCGGCACCGATTTTGGAGCCTCGGGATCGCGGACGCTGTTCCTCATCTATCGCATGGGCAATTCCGACGACCTCTACCGCAACTTCACCGGCATCGACGGGTCGGCTTATTTTGTCGGCGGCGTTGGCCTCACGTTGCTTAAAGGCGGGCAGGTCATCATGGCGCCGATACGGTCAGGAGTCGGCGTACGGCTTGGTGCAAACCTCGGGTACGTGCGCTTCACGCGACAGCCGACGTGGAACCCCTTCTGACGATCAAAATAAAAGGCCCGGTCAAATGCCGGGCCTTTTGGATTTCACGTCTATTGCGGAGCCAATCTCAGTAGCCGCTGGCGTAGTTGGAAGAGACGCGCCGCTGAGCTTGCCGGTAGACATATTCCCCGTTCTTGCGCCGATAGACTTTCATCAGCTTGCCGTCGATGTAGACGTAGCCCTTCGGGGCTTTCTTGCGGGCGAAGCGCGGGTCGTAGGCGGAATCGGAGCTGTTATCGCCCCAGAACCAGCTTCCCTGATTGTCAGCGTATCTCGATTTGCGATCTTCATCGTTGCGGCTCGCAATCTGGGCGCCGCCTTTCCAATTCGGACGACCGTGAACGCTGACGCGCGTCCGGCCCAAGCCGTGCCGTTGCACGAGATTGTAGAATGTCGCGGCGTTGCCCGGAGCCAGCCGAATGCATCCATGCGACGCCGGATTGCCAAGATATTTCGTGTGATAGGTTCCATGGACGGCGACGCCGCCATTGATGAAGACGGCGTGCGGCATCGGCGCCATATCGTATTTGCGCGAGTACCACATCTTCGCAGTCCATTGCGGACGAAAATTTCCGGTCGGTGTCGCGAAGGCGGCGACCCCTGATGAGATCGGCCAGCTGTAGCGTGCCTCGCCGTCGACCTTGACCGTCATCGTCTGACGCGTGAGATCGATCGAAGCGGTGAGCGTTGGCGGCAACGGCTTCGGTTTCACCGCAGGTGCCGGAGCTTCCGATTTCGCTGCGTCCTGCTCTGGCGCCGATGCGGCGCTGGCGGCGTTTTCGCTAGTTCCAGCCTCCTGAGCAGCAACAGGAACAACCGGTAGAACAGCGACCAGCAACGCTGCCAAGGTACGTGCGCGCAACATAACTCTCTCCCTACGCAATACGCGGAGCCCATCTATCTCTATCACACTATGAGATCGAGTAAGCCAGATCGTGCCTGTTATCGGGGAATATTCTAAACCAGATCCTTACGGGCGACACATTGCGCAGGCGCCCCTCGCGCAAGGGTGTCTTGAACCGACTTTGCGGCCACGAATTCCCTAAAAACCACGTTTTTTATGGCGACTTTTTAATCAGTTCGTAGCCTGCAAGCGCGCGGGCGCGGGCCTCGCCATGCTCGACGATCGGGTTCGGATATGATTTTCCGAGTTTCACACCGGCTTGCGCGAGTGTATCGGCATCGCCTTTCCAGGGTGCATGGACAATTTCCCGGGGCAAATGCGCGAGTTCAGGCACCCAGTGCCGGACATATTCGCCGTCCGGATCGAATTTCTCGCCCTGGAGGACCGGGTTGAATATACGGAAATAAGGCGCAGCGTCCGCGCCAGAACCGGCTACCCACTGCCAGCTCGCTGAATTGTTTGCGAGATCGGCATCGACGAGGGTGTCCCAAAACCAAGCCTCCCCGCTTTGCCAGGGAATGAGGAGATGCTTGATGAGAAACGACGCGGCGATCATACGCACGCGATTGTGCATATAGCCCGTCGTCCATAGCTCGCGCATCCCGGCATCGACGATCGGGTAGCCTGTTTGCCCGCGTTGCCAGGCCTTCAGACGCTTCGCGTCCTTGCGCCAGGGAAAGCCCGCGAATTCCTTGCGAAACGGCTTGTCCGGCAATTCTGGAAAATGAAACAGAAGATTGGCGGAGAACTCGCGCCAAAGAAGCTCCTTCAGAAATGTCTCCACCGATTTGTCAGAGCCATTGGTTTTGCCGCCCGCATGCACCGCCGCATGCCAGCAGGCGGCAGGCGTAATCTCGCCAAAAGCAAGGTGCGGCGATAACCGGGAGGTGCCGGACTTCGCGGGATCGTTGCGGTCTTGCGCATACGATTTCAGCGCGGTTCGCACAAAATCGGAAAGCCGCGCGCGCGCGCCGGCTTCGCCCGGCTGCCATGCGGCCGCTAGTCCCTTCGACCAATCGGGCTTCTCAGGATGCAAGGACCAGTCGCGCAGGCGTTCGCTTTTCGGCTGATGTCCAAGGCTCGTGACGCGTTCCGGCGGGCGCACGGCTTTTGCCGGAACAACGACTTTCATGAAGGCGCGAGAGAAGGGCGTGTAGACTTTGTAAAATCCGCCTTCGGCGTTTCGCATGTCCTCGGGCTCGCGAAGCAGGCGACCTCCGAAGCGGTGAAACTCAACGTTTGCCTCGCCCAGTTTTGTTTTCAGGCGCTGCTCAAGAACGACCGCCCAAGGCTCATAGCTGCGGGTGACATAAACGGCGGCGGCTCCCGTTTCCTCAACGAGGCGCAGCAATTCCGTCTCGCTGTTGCCTCGCCGGAGCACGAGGGGACTGCCGCTGCGCGCGAGATCGTTGGAAAGCGCGGCCAAACTTTCGCCAAGCCACCAGCGCGATGCGCCGCTCATCTTCCAGCAGTCCGGCGACACATCGTCGAGAATGTAGAGCGGAAGGATGGGAGCGCCGGTGCGGACAGCCGCCGCGAGCGCCGCGTGGTCGCCAAGCCGCAGGTCGTTGCGAAACCAGAGAACGATGGGCTTGTCGTGCATGGTTTTAACGCAGAGCCTCAAGCCGTTGGATTCGGATAACGCCGTCAGTGCGACTGCGTTCTTGCGGCAAGGCGTCAGTTTCCGAACAAGAAGTCGAAAATCGTCTTGGGCTTGGCGGAGCGCCGCTGACGAGACTCTCGTGATTCCCAGGACTCGTACCGCCGTTGTGGAGCGGTTGTCGCCGCAGCGACGGCGACGGTACGAAGCTGGTATTCGTCGGTTACGCCGTCAACGCTTGCGACTTGCAGGTGATCGCCGTCCCACGTCCAGGTTGCGACGCGCGCACCCTGCTTGTTCGGCTGAATTGCGATCACCTTTGCCGCCGCAATATCGACGATGGCGGCGAGTTCGGTTTCCTCGGGGCCGTTTTTGCCCGCGACGCTGCCGCCGGAGAAGCGCAGGACACCGTAGCTCGCGTAGGGCGGGGTTTTGACCTCCCACTCAAGAAGCTTTGGCAAGCCGTCGCCGATCATTTCCAGCGGCACGCGAATCTGGCCGTAGTCGTCGCTCACGGCAAAGTACGCCTTGCCGTTCTGCACGACATGCCACTTCGGAATGTCGAGGCCGGCGAGCGGTTTCTCATCGCCATCATCGACGGGCGCGCCCAATCGTTTCAGAGCATCGGCCGCGAACTGCCAGCTCGGCTTCAACTGTAGTACGCGCCGGAGATCGGCAATCGCGGTATCGGCATGGCCGCTCGCTTCCGCGATCTCGCCGCGCGCCCAAAGGCCCTCCGGCGAATTCGGATCGAGCTTGATGGCGGTTTCGACGTCTCGCGCGCCAATGTCGGGCTGGTTGTTCTGCTTGTAGACGACGGCGCGGAACGCATAGGCGACCGGCGAGCGCGGATCGAGTTCGATGGCGCGGTTCAAATCCGCATAGGCATCGTCGGAGGCTTCGGCGAAGCTGTTGGCGAGGCCGCGCCCTTCGAAAGCCGCGCTCGCGTTGGCGTCAAGCTCGATGGCGCGAGAAAAGTCTTTCAGCGCCGACGCGGTATTTGCATTCAGCAGGTAAGCGTATCCGCGGACGACATAAAGTTCGGTGTTGTTGACGTCGAAGGCGATGGCGCGGGACAAATCCTCGATCGCGTCATCGCGGAGCCCGATGGTCATGCGCGCTTCGGCGCGATTGCGGTAAGCGGAGGCAAAACGGGCGTCGGCACTGACGGCCCGCGAAAAATCGCGGATGGCGGCGTGCGGCTTGTCGGTTGCTAGATATGCGAGACCGCGCCCGGAGAGCGGCGGCGCGCTGGACGGCATCAGCTCGATCGCCTTCGTAAAATCGCGGACCGCGACCTCCGGCTTGCCGAGCTTCATCTCGGCGTTGGCGCGATTGGAATATGCGGCCGCATATCCGGGCGCGAGCACGAGCGCGCGGTCGAAGTCCTTCATCGCCTCGCCGAGCTGTCCGACAGCGACGAGCAGATTGCCGCGATTGTTGTAGGCGACGGGATACTCGGGGAACAATTCAACGGCATGGTTGAAGTCTTCGAGCGCCAGCTTCGTCTGCCCGAGACGGGCGTTGGCCACGGCGCGATCGTTGAGAATCGTGGCGCGGCGGTCGTTGGCGAGGCCGGTATCGCGCAGCGCTTCCGTATAGGCCGTCACCGCAGTCGCGACGTCGCCGCGAACCATCTCGGCAGCACCCTGCTCGGCTGCTGACGGTTGCGGCACGCCGTCGGCGGCCTTCACTCCGCCTGCGACGAAAGCCGAAGCAACGAGTATCTGCGCGAAACGTGCGAGCCGCGGCATTCTTGTCGTCACCTTTCCTGCCGGACATCAAGCGATTCGCCGTACTGTCCTCTTAAAGTGCGATTATGGCCCGGCGGCGAGCAATCGCGAACAGCCGCGGCAGTCGGCCCTTTTGACTATAGGTAGAGCCCGCGTGACGCTGCAAGCCTCGTTTCGGAGACCGGTTCGATGAACCTCTGGCTGAGGCTTTTATGGCTCCTGCTGACGGCGCGGTGGCGCGGGCCGCTTAGCCTGCCGCGCGAGTCGTCGACGCTGCGTTTCCGGGTGTGGCCGCACGATCTCGATCTTTCGTTTCATCTCAACAACGGGCGCTATCTGACGCTGATGGACCTTGGTCGGCTCGACGTCATGGTGAGGTCGGGTCTCTGGCGCGAGGTGCTGCATCACAAATGGACGCCGATCGCGAGCGCCGTCACGATACGCTTCCAGCGCGAGCTTCGCCCGTTCCAGACGTTCCGGCTCGATACCAAGTTGCTCTGTTGGGACGCGAGCCTCGTCGTGATGGAGCAAATCTTCGTCGTCGACGGCGGGCCGCGCGACGGTCAGGTTGCGGCGCGGGCGCTGTTCAAGGGCGGACTTTACGATCGTAAGGTGCGGAAGTTCGTCGAGATCGCGCGGCTGATGGCGCTGCTCGGCGTCTCGGAGACGAGTCCGTCCGCGACCGCCGAAGTCGAGGCGTTCCTGCACGCCGACGATCAGTTGAAGCAAGCGGGCCGCGTTTAATGCCGTTTGCGGCTGTAGAGGTCGGCGAGGACGGGCGGCAGCATCTCGGGCAAATCTTCCGCGATCAGGCCGATGCCGAAACGGCGCGAGCATTCGCCGTGCAGCCAGACCGCCGCGCACGCGGCTTCGAACGCCGGCATGCGTTGCGCCAAAAGTCCGAGAACGAAGCCGGCCAGCACGTCGCCAGATCCGGCCGTCGCAAGCCAGGCGGGCGCATTGGCGTTGATCGCCGCACGGCCTTCCGGCTCGGCGATCACCGTGTCGGTGCCCTTGAGGATCACAATGGCGCCGGATCGCTCGGCTGCGTGCCGCGCGCGATCGAGCTTCGAACCTTTGACGTCGCCGAACAGGCGCATGAACTCGCCGTCATGCGGCGTCATCACGACCGGCGCGGAGCGAGATTTGATCGCGGCGAACAGGCTGTCGGCGTTCAACGGCTTGTTGCTGTTGCGCACCAGGAAGCCCATGCCGGACTCGGCGCCGTCATGATCTTTGTCGCCATCGGCAAACGAGGTCAGCGCATCGGCATCAAGCACGACCGACGCCGACGATTTCAGGATTGCGAGAACGTCCGCCGCCGTTTCGGCTCCGACGGAGGCGCCGGGTCCGATTAGCACGGCATTGCGCCGCGTGTCGGCAAGAAAGGCGGTGAGCGCCGCAGGCCCCGCGACCGAGCGAACCATGATTGACGTGACTTGCGTGGCGATGATGGCGGTCGCCGTGGCGTTGCCGACAAGCGTCGCGACGCCGGCGCCCACTCTCAGCGCTCCGCGTGCGCCGAGGCGTGCGGCGCCAGTCTGCAGAGCAGGTCCCGACACGACAACGGCATGGCCGCGATCGTACTTGTGGCCACCGTCCTTGGGCCAGCGGAACGAAGAGAGCCAGAGTGGCGTCAGGTTTTCGTGCACCGCAGGCTTCAAGGTTTCGAGCACTTTATCCGGTATGCCGATCTGAGCGACGATGACCTCACCGCAGAGATCGCGGCCCGGCATCAGAAGGTGGCCGGGCTTCTTGCGGAAGAACGTCACCGTCCTGCGCGCCTGAATGACCGGCCCGTCGCTTTGCCCTGTCGAGCCATTCAGCCCGCTTGGGACATCGACGGCGATCACCGGAATGCGGCTGTCATTGACGGCCTGAACCAGTTCGGCGGCATCGCCATCGAGCGGACGCGAAAGCCCGGCGCCGAAGAGCGCGTCGATGACGATGTTCATGCTTTGCAGCGCGTCGGGCGATGCCGGGCGAATGGGCAGCGGCCAGCGACGCGCCATCTCGGCCGCGTCGCCCTTCAACGCGGCGCGTTCGCCAAGAAGAAAGACACGGACGTCGAAACCGCGATCGCGCAAATGCCGGGCCGCTACGAAGCCGTCGCCGCCATTGTTGCCGGGTCCGCAGAGGACGGCGATCCGCGCGCTCGGCCGGGCCAGATCAGCGGCGAGCTTCAATGCGGCCTCGGCGACGGCGCGGCCAGCGTTCTCCATCAGATCGAGGCTCGGGACGCCCCCGTCTGCGGCCAGCCGATCGGCCTCGGCCATCTCGGAAGTCGACAAAAGCTCGTTCATGCGCTGCGCTCGATCCTGGGTTTGCGACGGTCATGGTGCCGCGTCATCATCTGCCGCCTGAATTTAAAGCACGCGGCTTATTTTTTAGGCGTATAAGTCGGAGGTGGCTGGCTCTCAACATTCTCGACCGCAGCTAAGCCATTGACTTTTCCGGCATTCCTTATCAGTGCCAAGACTGGCACGGCCCCTGCTAGCCATTCGGCCATTGGGCAGGCGTGGGCCGCCATTTGACATCCTGTCCATCATCAAGGGGCGAAAATGAAAAAGATTGAAGCGATCATAAAGCCCTTCAAGCTCGATGAAGTGAAAGAAGCGCTACAGGAAATCGGCTTGCAAGGCATCACCGTGATCGAGGCCAAGGGGTTCGGCCGCCAGAAAGGCCATACCGAACTTTATCGCGGCGCCGAGTATGTCGTCGACTTCCTACCGAAAGTAAAAATCGAGGTCGTGTTGAGCGACGAGATGCTCGACAAGGCCGTCGAGGCCATTCAAAAGGCCGCGAAGACGGGCCGCATCGGCGACGGCAAAATCTTCATTTCGACCATTGAGGACGCCATCCGTATCCGCACCGGTGAATCCGGCCGCGACGCAATCTAACACCGCACAACCATTTCCGATTTGAGAGATCAATCGGTCAACTCGGCTCGCCCGGAGCCGTAACGCATTGCAAGACAGGGGAGTGTCTATGAAGAACGCAAGTGACGTCCTGAAATTCATCAAGGACAAGGAAGCCAAGTTCGTGGATTTCAGATTCACGGACACCAAAGGCAAAATGCAGCACGTGACGGCCGACATCAGCTGCGTCGACGACAGCGTGTTCAGCGACGGCTATGCCTTCGACGGTTCGTCGATCGCCGGTTGGAAGACGATCGAAGCGTCCGACATGACGCTGATGCCGGATCCGACGACGGCGCACGTCGATCCCTTCTTCGCGCAGACGACGGTCGTTCTGTTTTGCGACGTTCTCGAGCCGTCGACGGGTCAGCCCTATGAACGCGACCCGCGCTCGATCGCCAAGAAGGCCGAAGCCTACATGATGTCGCTTGGCCTCGGCGACAAAGTCTACTTCGGACCCGAAGCTGAATTCTTCATCTTCGACGACGTCAAGTTCTCGTCCGACATGTACTCGGTCGGCTTCAAGGTCGATTCGAACGAGCTGCCGACGAATTCGTCGGCCGACATCGAGATGGGCAACCTCGGACACCGTCCGCGCGTCAAGGGCGGTTACTTCCCGGTTCCGCCGATCGACAGCTGTCAGGACATCCGCTCGGAAATGCTGTCCGTGCTTTCGGAAATGGGCGTCGCGGTCGAGAAGCATCACCATGAAGTTGCCGCCGCCCAGCACGAGCTCGGCGTCAAGTTCGGCCCGATGATCATGATGGCCGATCATATGCAGATCTATAAATACGTCGTGCACAGCGTCGCCCAGGCCTACGGCAAGACGGCGACGTTCATGCCGAAGCCGATCTTCGGCGACAACGGCTCGGGCATGCACGTCCACCAGTCGATCTGGAAGGGCGGACAGCCGATGTTCGCGGGCGACAAGTACGCCGACCTTTCGCAGATGTGCCTCTACTACATCGGCGGCATCCTGAAGCACGCCAAGGCCATCAACGCGTTCTCGAACCCGCTGACGAACTCCTACAAGCGCCTCGTGCCGGGTTACGAAGCGCCCGTTCTGCTCGCTTATTCGGCGCGCAACCGTTCGGCGTCGTGCCGCATCCCGCACGTTTCGAATCCGAAAGCGAAGCGTGTCGAAGTTCGCTTCCCCGATCCCGGCGCCAACCCCTATCTCGCATTCACGGCGATGCTGATGGCGGGCCTCGACGGCATCCAGAACAAGATCGATCCGGGTCCTGCGATGGACAAGAACCTTTACGACCTGCCGCCGGCCGAGCTTGCGAAGATCCCGACGGTCGCGGCTTCCTTGCGCGAAGCTCTCGACAGCCTCGACAAGGATCGCGACTTCCTCAAAGCGGGCGGTGTCATGAACGACGACATGATCGACGCTTACATCGCGCTGCGCATGGAAGAGAACATGCGCTACGAGATGACGCCGCATCCGGTCGAGTACGACATGTACTATTCGGTCTGAGGCGGCCGACAGTTTCCAGGCACTACCCTCACGGGCGGCTCGAAAGGGCCGCCCTTTTCCGTTCTGGCGGGAGCGTCAGTAATACAGCAGCACGCCGGCGCACATCGCGATCAAAACGTAATAGAAAAACTGGCGCTCGCGGACGAGGAACCATGTCACCACGCGGCGCGGGATATCAGCCCAGTTGTATCGGCCGAGCGAGCCAAGCATCAAGCCGAACACCAAGCCCAACATCACCGAGTTGAATTGCAGGCCGTCGGCCAGGGCTTTGAGATTGTCTGGCGCATGTCCGGACACCCACGGCAGAAGCGCAATAAGAAGCGCCGCCGTCATCGCACCGAAAGCCAACACAGAAAAAAAAGAAAGAACCGATCGCATCATCGCACGCACCTTGCGCGGGGCTGAGCCACTGCACAAAGCAGGCTCCGTTTCGACCTTTGCAAGCTAGCGCGACGACGCAAACAATCTGTTAACCACGCGCAGCGGCGCGGCGCTCGCGCCTTTCGAGGAGCACGACCGCGACACCGCAAACGATCATCAGTCCGGTCATGATCGCGACGAAGCCGTTGACCGGCGATACGGTCATCGCCACGCCGGCGGCAAAGGGACCGATGATCGAGCCGCCCTGATACATGAGAAGGAATGCGGCGTTGGCGGCCGCGAGATCTCCTGGCCCGATGCGCTCTCCAATGACCGCGAGGCCCAATGTATAGAAGCCGAGGATAACGCCCCCGATCAGGAAGGCGACGACCCGCGCCGCGTCGAAATTTGTCAGGACGAACGGCAACAGCAGCACAAGCAGAACGAACGCAACCGCGAGGCCGAGCGTTACGGCATGGCGCGAGACCTTGTCTGACAACCAGCCAATCGGGAACTGCAAAGCGATGCCGCCGATGGTCATCGCACTGAGCAGACCCAGCGCTTCGTTCTGTGACAGCCCGGCCGCGAGCCCAACGTTTGGAATGAGCGACAGGTTGGTGATTTCGGCGAAACCACCAATGAACGCTGCCGCCATCGCGGCCGGCGCCATCCGGAGAGCAGAGATCGCATGGTGCGACCCGTCATGGCAAAATTCCGGCGCAAACTGACGGGCCAGCAAGATCGGCAGGGTCGCAAACGCCGAACCTACGCTGCCGACGATGAACGGCCACGGCCCGTCGAGGCCGAGATTTTGCAAAACGAACGGACCGGTCGCAAACCCCGTGAAGAACACGATCGCATAAACGGCGATGACCCGGCCGCGCGTCGACTCCTCCGATACGGAATTGATCCACGTCTCGCCCGCGAGCCATGGTAGCGCAAAACCGACGCTCATCAGCAATCGGATGATCAGCCACGCCGAAGGCGATTGGAATGCATAGAGCGCAGCAAATCCAGCGGCGCCGACGAGGCATCCGAATGCGATGGCGGTGACTGGGCCAAGCCTCATGACCACGCGCGGCAAAATCGGAAGAGCCAACAGCACGGCAATCGCAGGCACCGCGCCTGCGAGCCCGATCATCCATTTGGGCTGAGCCCAAGCCTCGAACGACAAAGCCGTCAGCGGAAACCCGATGCCGAATGAAAGACCGACGCCGAACGCCGTCGCGGTGACGGCGGCAAGACTGAGAAGGCGCTGAGCGGCGGTAAGGCCGAGTTCGTTGGTGCTTGTCATCCGGTTCCCTTAGCGGCCCAGACGCGCGCTGTCTTCATTCCCGAGGTTGTCATGGGTGCGACTGAGGGCTCTATGACAACTGGTGCGCGTCCTCGATCGCCGCCGGTAAAGCGTCGGCGAAGACGTCGAGATCATCGTCGCGGCCGCACGATACCCGGATGCAATGGTCGATGCCCTCGGCGATGGGTTTACGGACGAAAACGTCGCGATCGAGCAGTCCCTTCAGCACACGCTGCGCAAAGGCGCCGTCGCGACCGCAGTCAATCGCGACGAAGTTCGCGCCGGATGGCAGCGGGGACAGGCCGTGCGCCGATGCGATCGCGGCGATGCGTTCGCGCGCGGCAGCAATCGAGCCAACGACGTCACGCAGATAGTCTTGGTCCCGAAGCGCAGCCAGCGCCCCGATCTGCCCAACGCGGTTGATGCCATAATGATTGCGGACCTTATCGAAGGCTTCGATCACGCTGCTTTCGCCGATCGCGTATCCGATGCGGGCTCCGGCCAATCCGTAGGCCTTCGAAAAGGTCCGGTAGTGCACGACCTGTGAATTGGAAACGTCGATCGGCGGAGCGGTTCCGGCCGGTGCGGTCTCGACGTAGGCTTCATCGAGGATCAAAAGCGTTTCGGGCGGAAGGGCGCCGATGAATCGCGCCATCTCATCTGCCGGCAACCAGCTTCCCATCGGATTGTTCGGATTGGAGACGTAAAGCAGGCGGGCCGACACGGCTTTCGCCGCTTCGATGAGGCGCGGGATGTCTTCGCGCTTGTCGCGCATCGGAACGAGATTGAGCGAGCCGCCATGTGCGCGCACATGGAAATTGAAGGTCGGATAAGCGCCGTCGCTGGTCACGACCTCGGCGTCAGGCGTCAGAAACATCGTGCACGTCAGGCCGAGCAGACCGTCGATGCCTTCGCCGACGACCACGTTCTCGATTGCGACACCGTGATGGGCCGCAATCGCGGAACGCAACTCGAAATTCTCGGGGTCGGAGTACTTCCAGTTTTCGGCGGCCGCTTCGCGCATCGCGGCGACGGCTTTTGGCGACGGCCCGAAGACGTTTTCGTTGGCACCGAGGCGAGCGGCGAAAGGCCGTCCACGGGCGCGCTCCAGCGCTTCGGGTCCGACAAAGGGAACAAGCTTGGGCAGCGACGCGATGGTTGGCGCAAAAGGCGGGCGGGACATTGCTTCTCAGCTGGTTGCTTCAGAGGAGGCCGAGATCGGCGAGCTTCTTTCGCATCTCAGCCGGCATGACCGCAACCTGATCCCTTTTACCGCCTTTGAGATCCGGCGGCGCGTCCTCGTCGTCGAGATAGCGCCAGCCCTGGAAAGCACGGCGCGGCGTCGGCCGCACGGGAATAAGCGGAAGCGCCAATTGGATATGGCAGCACGGCGTGCCGTCATCCCTCGTCCCGTCTTCAAGTCCGACGAGCTTCTGGCGAACGAGGATCGTACCGCGGATCACCCAGTAGAGAGAACCGCCATCGAGCAGGTCGTCGCGCCGTTTCGGGAACTGATACGTCGGATGATAAACGCAGGCTTTGCCGTCGCGTGACTTGCACTGCCGGTTCTCGCGCTGCCAGTCCGCGAGGTCTTCGATTGAGCTTGCGCCGACGCAGAGCTTGACGAGATGCAGGGTCATGCCGGTTGTTGTGCTCCCGAGGCGGCTGGACGGCAACTCGCCTGTCCACAGCTTATCCGGACTTCGATGCGGCTCAGGGCTTGGCCATGCACGTTCCAGGATACTGCGCGAACATCGGCTGGCCGAAGAGCCCGAAATGGCGCGAATGCACGGCCGGATAAGCCCCGGTCGCAGGATCGCGGTCATAAATGGTGGTGAGGTTCAGAAAGCCTTCGTTCGCGACTTCCAGGAAGGTGTTCGCGTTCAAGGCGCGCACGATCTTGAGCGTATTGGCGGACTTGCCATCAAGGATGAGTGTGGCTGACTGCTTGTCGAGATCTATGTTGCTGATTTCAAACTTGAGATCCTTCGGCGGTTCGGAGCGGAATTTCCCCGACTCATACGTCCAGGAATGCCCCGTGGCGAAGTCGCAGGCGAAATGCGCCGGTCCAGGCTCATCCGCCAGCGACGGCGATCCCGCCGCGACAACGATGAGTGCCAGCAGCGCCATGCGCACGATCGACATCTCGCGTATCCCCTCCGAACAAAGCGTCGCGCAGACGGGCCGCCCGCCCTCCTGCTCCGATAATCTTAGTGAAATCAGAGGCGTGCAACCAGCGCAAATCTGCCGGCCCAAAAGCGGCTATGCGTTGGCGTACTCCGGGTTTGCCTTTAGCCTGCCCCGGAATCATGTTGAACGTCGCTTTTAGCGCCTGCCGGAGTGCGAATGCGTTTTCTCACCTCGCTCAGTCTGATCACGGTCGTCGTGCCTCTCACGCTGGTGGCGGGGGTCGGTAGCTCGTCGATCATCGCCAGCGCCTACGCAAAAAATTCGTGGCGCGACGGCGACCACGGCGCGGGCTATCAGGCCCCAGTCGACGACAAAAAGCTCAACTGCAAGCAGCTGTCCGGACGGACGCAGGTTCTGATCCTGCAGCTTCGTGGGTTTGGCGAGCGGAAGCAGGCATCGGGCGTCTCGCGCGGCTTGCAGACGATCTTCTCGTCGACGGTCGGGACGACGGCGACGGGGCGCGATCCGGACGGCCAGCATGCGACCGATCTGAAGCGTCTCCAGGATTATAATCAGCGTCTCGCAGCGGCGGGCTGCAAAAGCTTCGACCTCGATTACGAGCTCAAGCAAACTGATCCGCTTGTTTCGCCAGTGCCCCGGATCGCGCCGCCCAAGAAAAGCAAGGCGCCTGCCGACACGGGCCAAAAGAAGCAGCCCTGACAGAGCGCGCCGGGTATCGAGTCCGCTTGCGTCGTAACACACCAGTCACCGGCCCGGCTGGCGTTCGCCGCGTTTGGCTGTAGATTGCCGTCATGACCGAACAGAACGCAGACGCGACGCCGATCGAGCGTGCGAACAATTTTCCGTGGCCGCCCGTCCTGCTGGTCGTGCTGATCGCAGCGGCATCACTCGCAACGCGAAATTGGCCGCTCCCTTGGCCGGGAATGAACGACAGTCCGGCGCACTGGATCGGCATCGGCTTCGGCGTCGCCGGCGTAGCGCTGATCGTCTGGAGCATCCGGACGCTGACCAGGAACGGGACGACGTTTCATCCCGCTGGAGCATCCAGCGTGCTGGTGACTTCCGGACCATTCAGGCGTTTTCGGAACCCGATTTATCTCGGCGACATGCTGGTGCTGCTGGGAACAGCCGAAATCACCAAGTCGGTCTGGTTCGTCGGCGCGGCGCTGATTTTCGCGATCCTGGTCACGATCCTGCAGATCATCCCGGAGGAACGTCATCTCGAACGCCAATTCGGTGACGCGTACCTCGATTATAAAGCGCGGACGCGCCGCTGGATTTGATGCAGACTTGCGATGAGCACCGACTATGCGGAAATGGAGCGGGATTTCGTCGCCAGCCTCAAGGAGGACACTGGCCGGGATCTCGCGGCCTGGATGATCGCAATCCGGGGCTGCGGGCATAGCGACCGTAATGCGATCATCGACTGGCTTCGGCACCAGGGGTTTCAATTCTCCTGGGCCTCCTGGCTGGAGCGCATCCATCACAACGGCGGGCGGCTGATCTATGGCGGCGATCCCGGCAGCGTTCCCCCGCCAGCGCGCCCAAGGCCGCCGGAGGCGACGCGACACGGTCCGCGCCCGTTCGAGATTGTCCAGAGGCCATCGCCGCCACCGCGCGAGCTGAAACCGTCCGCGCCGCCGCCGCGCTCGGGTATCGAACGTCTGCTTGCCGATGCAAAAGGTCTACGCCCGCTCGCCGACCTCGTGCTGCGCGAAATCGGGCGCGCCATTCCCGGCGCCGAATTCAATGCCCAGGGCTCCTTTATCGTCATCGGAAAACCGCAACCGTTCGCGGCACTCCTGCCGTCTCCCAAGGCGCTCAGGCTCTACGCCAGTTTTGGCGCCGCCGGCATTCATCGCGCTAAACCTGCGGACGCGGTTAACAAATCCGCTTCGACGTTTCCCGACGTGCTGTTGCTCGACGATGCGCGCAGTATCGACGAGGATTTTCTAAGGTTGATCAGGATTGCGGCACGGCTGTAGCCTCGCCCAGTATTTGAATGCATTTGGATTTGTTGCATCAACGACGTTAGCGCAACATTGATTTGCCAGAATTTTCGGTGCCATTGATGCCGACGGAGGCGCCCATGTCGGTTCAGCGACGGCCCGCGATGGCCTTATGCCTCGCGCTTATTGCAAGTGTGGTCGTTCCAACCGGCGCCGCCGCACAGGCGGCGAAACGCGACGCCATCGCCGACTGGCTGAAGGCGCGCGAAACCAACACGCCGTCGCCGATCGATCCAACAGTCAAGAGCGATACGCTCAGTCCTTCGGCTGCCGCCGCCAAGGCTGCAGCCCAAGACCCGCGCGACGGCGATGTTCAATATGAGCAAGCCAAGGCGCTGATGGCGGCGGTGGATGCCGTGCTCAAGGACGCGGCCGATTCCCGCGCCGGGGCGAGCAAGCTTCCGAGCCGCGACGACTACATCATCCCGCCATTCTGGAAGGAAACGCGCGAAGACCGCAACACCAAGGTGCGCGATCTTCTCGACGCGGCACTCGGGATCGTCACCAACGCGCCGGTCGTCGACGTTCAAAAAAAGCTTGATGTGCTGCGCCATAACATTCGCGATATCGAAGACCAGAACGTCAAGCTGAAGGAAAAACAGCTCGTCGCACCGAAAGAGGCGAACTTCCCCGGCGTCCTGACGGATACCGTCGATTCGATCGAAGCGCAGATCGCGGAAAACCTTAAGCGTATCGGGGCGAACCGCGCCGAGATCAAAAAGGAAAAGGGCGAAATTGGTGCGGCGCTCAAGGCGGCCGGCATCGAACTGCAGCCCGAGCAGGTCGACCTGCTGCTCGACAGCGTGCTCTCGGGCGACCTCATCCGCCTCGTCGCCGTCTTCAACGCCGCCAAGATGATCGACGGGCAACTGGCGAAGCTCATCGGCTCGACGGGCGACAACATGGGCGCGGCTCGCCGCTATTTTGCGATGCATGCGGCGCTTTTCGCGATGCTCGTGCAGGCCCAGGACGCGACAATAGCAAAGATCGATACGCAGTATCTGCCGAAACTCGAGGCCATCATCGCGGATATCGCGGCGGCGCGGCGGCGGACCGCCGATCTCCTGAAGGCCGAGAATCGCCCGGACCAGCAGCGGGCGCTCGAATCGAATCGCGACAGCCAGAAGATTGCCGACTCGGCAGCGCAGACCTACCGCCGCTACCTGCAGCAGCAGCGTGAGCAGATCGCAAAGGCGCGGCTCAAGGCGTCGCACGATCTCAAAATCGCGGATAATACGTATGAAACCGTCGAAGCCAGCGTTCAGCTGCGCGACCTGATGCGTGAAAGTTCGACGTCGTTCGAGGCGATCCAGAAGCTCGAATCACCGAGCCTCGACCAGATCTTCAAGAACGAGGAACTGCGCAAGGAGTTCGAGGACCTGACGCGCAAGCTCGATGCGCCGGCGAGCTGAAGATCTATCAACAGCTGCCCGACCGCTGGGCTTCTGTTTGCGACGCGTATCGACTATGTTCCGCATGAGAACTAGTGCGATAGCTCCGAAAGTGAGCACTTCTATAATGGTATTTCACGGACGCATTCCAGAGAGCTCGGCCGCGACGAAGACGTTTGACGCGCTTCGCATCGAGGGCCGCGTTCTCACGACACCATCGCGGACCATCCCGATCGCGAACATCGCGACGGTTTCCGTCGGCACCCATGTCGCGCCGAAGCCGACCCTTCTCTATTGGGGACTCGCTGCGCTTTTCCTGGTGATGACATTCGGGTCGATGCGGCCAGACCTATCGTTTGGTCCGCTTGCGCCAACCGGGGCCACCGTGCTCCTGAGCTTCATCACGCTCGCCTTCGCGGCGCTGGCGCTGAAGCGGCAAGACAAGACACCGTATCTGCTGATTTCGTCGAATGATGGCGTGCTGTCACGCTTCGCCGCGCCCGATAGCGCAATTCTCAACGAAGTGCGCGGCATCCTAACCGAGAAGATCAATCGCGGAGACGACACGATCGCTTTCTCGATCGATTTCGAAAGCGGGCAGATCGAGAGCCTCGCAGGGGGCAAGACCAGCCTGCCGCCGCAACGCGGCCATAACGGCGCTGCGCATGCTCAAGCCGCGGTCGCGGCGCCCGGCGAGCGGGTTTCGCCGCAGCACGATGTTCCCCGCACTCGACCGCCCGCTGCTTCCGACGCGGCGCGCGGCGCACCCCGGCAGATCCGCACCCAACCGGCGCTTCCCTCGCCTGGAAACGGGGCCTCACTCGGCAACGGAGCGTCGCCGTACAACGGAGCTGGCTCTCCCGCAGCCAGCTCGTTCGTCGACTACAGCACGGTGCTTTCGGCGATCGTAGAAATGCACCGCTTCTATGCGCGCCAAGCTAACACGCAGCATCTCGAACAGCGGCTTTCCGAGCTTGAACTCCTGATGCGCGCGGGAACGCCGACGGCGACACAAAAGGCGCGCCTGCGCGAGCTCTCGAACGACATGTCGCAAATCCTGCAGGCTTACCCTCAGGCGGTCGAACTCTTCGACCACATCGGCGGCTTAGTTCCCGGCGGACAGCACTAGAGCCTTTCCGCTTTCCGCTTTCCGCTTTCCGCTTTCCGCTTTCCGCTTTCCGCTTTCCGCTTTCCGCTTTTCGTTGAATCGCGGATCGGCTCTAGGTTTTTGTTTCGTCGTGCTTCTTATCGGAAAACCGGTGTCCACTTTTCCGGAAGCACTCTTTGCTCTGTCGTGCTTCTTGTCGGAAAACCGGTGCCCACTTTTCCGGAAGCACTCTTCGTTTTGTCGTGCTTCTTATCGGAAAACCGGGGTCCACTTTTCCGGAAGCACTTTAGCGGCGATATTGTACGAATTCGGTCAGTACTCCGAGGCGATCATAGAGCGTCCGAGCAGTCGCATTCTTGGCTTGCGTCGCCCAATATGTGCGGGATGCGCCGCGCCGGTCGGCTTCGGCATAAACGGCCTCGATCAACGCCCGCCCGATGCCCTTTCCACGCGCTTCCGGCGCGACGAAAAGGTCTTCGAGGTAGCAATACCAATCGCGTGCCCATGTCGAACGATGGAAAACCAGGTTCGCGATGCCGAACGCGCGATCATTCCCGGTCGCGATGAGGGCGATCATGTTGTCCTCTCGCGCCAGCAACCGCTGCCACGCTGCTGCGATAATATCGTCCGGCACCTCCTCTTCGTAAAATGCGATGTAGTCGCGAAAGAGCCGGAGCCAGTCCTCGTAGTCGTCGGCGGTAACTGGGCGAACCTCGATCTTCATGGAGCCAGTGTCGACGTCAGCCATGGCGTTGCAAGTCCTGATCAAGTTTAGAGCCGGCAATGGCCGTTCGGCACGCCACGGACCGGATGGAACAAATGCGGCAGGGCGCCGCGCGAATGGCAGCATCTACGCTATAAACCGCTCATTATCGCGGCTATTGGGTCACAGTGCGAGCGCCGATAGCGGCGAGACAACCGCGCATTCGTTGAACGTTCATATTCACCCCCCTAAAAGTCGCCGTTCGGACCGGTAAACAAGTAGGATCCCATGCGGCACACTTCACTGTCCGTCATCGCTGTTGCGGCGTTGCTTTCGCTGGCAGCCGTTCCCTCAGTTTACGCAGAAATCGAAGCCGGTGGCGCGGTCAAGGCGGATGCCTGCGCGGACGATGGGAAGACGCTCGGTGTGTCGCGCACGGTCGAGATCGATACCGCCGGCGGACCTGCGATCGGCGGCGACCAAAAGGGCGCGGCGCAGTTTCTGAAGGACGGTGAAGTCGTCCTGACATTCGACGACGGCCCGGTGAAATCCAGCACGAGGGCTATTCTGAAGGCGCTCGCCGATCAGTGTACGAAGGCGACCTTCTTCATGGTCGGACAGATGGCGCTGTCGGATCCTGCCATGGTTCGCGAAGTTGCCGCGGGCGGAAATACGATCGGCACCCACACCTGGTCACACAAGAACATGCGGTTCGCCAACACCAAGGCGATCGACCAGCAGATCGAAAGCGCCATCTCCACGGTGTCGAAAGCCAATGGAGCGCCGGTTGCGCCGCTGTTTCGCTTTCCCTACCTGAGTTCGAGCCGACAGGCGGATGCCTACCTCAAGAGCCGGCATATCGGTGCTGTCTGGGTCGACGTCGATTCGAAGGACTACCTGACGCGCAATCCCGATGTCGTCAAAAATCGCATTCTCACGCAGCTTGCGACGACGAAGAAAGGCATCATTCTGATGCACGACATCCACGCCTGGACCGCGAAGATGCTGCCCGGGCTGCTTGCCGCGCTTCACGAAAAAGGCTTCAAGGTCGTCCACCTCGTCGCTAAGGCGCCCGTCGAAACGATCGCGTCTTATGATGCGGCAGCGGAAAAGGCGATTGCGTCGAAGACGGCCGCGAAGGCTGCCGATCCGATGGCCGAGCGTTCCGTCGTCTGGTCGATGACGCCGCCTCCCGGCGCGAAGCACAAGCCGTCGAAGGCCGCGAAGAAAGTGCAAGCCAAGCCGTCGATCGTCGAAGACGTGCCCGCTGCTACGCCGGCCAAGGCGCGGAACTCCGGAGCGCCGAAAGACGAAGCTCCACTCTGGCAGTTCAACTTTTTCAACTGAGCAGACGACGCCTCGGCGAATGAGCGAGTGGCGGGGCGCCTTCGTGGAGGCGCTCGCCTGGGCTGAGCAGCGATGCCTGCGCAAAGCCACCCGTAGGGAGAAAATCGACGCGCCCGATATTTCTCGCGACCCGGGCTTGCGCGTGCTCAAGGCTTCGCGAGCGCGCGCGCTTGCATCGTCCTTTGAGGGACTGTTGAACGTGGAAGGTGGGGGCTTCCGGGATGACCAATGGCCTGGCGAGCCATATGGTGCGGTTGAGAGGACTCGAACCTCCACGCCGTTTCCAGCGTTACCACCTCAAGGTAGTGCGTCTACCAATTCCGCCACAACCGCAGACCGGACCTTAAGGCCCGGCTATCGCAAGCATAGGAACCACCGAAGCAATCCCAACCGCGAAGACGCCCGACGTAACAGAGCGGTCTGGCGAACGCAAGCGCCAGATTGGCTCTGGCGGCAATCATGATGACAGCAGCGCATGAATAGGAACCGCGGCAGGCTCGCGCAGGGGAAGCCGGAGCGCACATTCCGTCAGGCAACAGCATAGCGGGCTGGCGATCGATCGCCGCCTGCCATACATAATAACTATGTTTTCCAGCGATTCCCGCGCTGCTCCAGGTTCCGCGCCCGCGGTCGATTGGGCGATCAGCGATCGTCCGATCGAATATCCTTTTGCGCTCGACGCCATGCGCAGTCGAGCTGCGGCAATCCGCGACAACGGGTCTCCCGAGCTGATCTGGCTTCTCGAGCATCCGCCGCTCTACACGGGCGGCACCGGAGCGAAAGACGATGATCTCCTCAATCCCTCGGCGCTGCCGATCTTTCGAACGGGGCGCGGAGGCCAGTTCACCTATCACGGGCCGGGTCAGAGGGTCGTCTATGTGATGCTCGACCTCAAGGCGCGGGGGTTCGATATCCGGGCCTTCGTCACGCGGCTCGAAGCCTGGATCGTCGGCACGCTGGCTCAGTTCAACGTCACAGGCGAGACGCGGCCGGATCGCGTTGGCGTCTGGGTCAAGCGCGCTTCATCGACTGGCGCCATCGAAGAGAAGATCGCGGCCATCGGACTTCGCGTCAGTCGCGGGATCACGACGCATGGCTTGAGCATCAACGTCGATCCCGACCTTTCCCACTACGACGGTATCGTTCCGTGCGGGATCCGCGACTATGGCGTCACCAGTCTCGCGGGCCTCGGCTTGCCGGTCACGAACTATGATGTCGACGTTGCATTGAGAGCGAACTTCGAGCGCACGTTCGGGGCGACGAAGCGTGCCGAGCCGCCGGAGGCGGGTTCCGAGAATTCCCGTGCGAGGTGATTACTAAGTTTCTGAACTGAAAAAGAAAAGGCGCCTGTATCCTGAGGGGATACAGGCGCCGAATGCACGTGCCGTAATCTAATCTCTAGTTATTTCGCTCTCCGTTGACCGTGTCGCTGCCACCGGTCGGCGCTACCTCGATCTTCGAAGAATCATAATAGAGAAAACCCCCTTCGACCGAGACGCTTTCCGAGCCTTGAAGCTCGTACTCGTCTTTCGAATTGTCGTTGAGGCGGATGATGCAGCCCTTCCGACAGACCCCATCGATCACCTTGCCGGACGGCAAAACCTCGTCTTGGCGAGAGGGCCCCTCAGTGATGGTGAGTTTGACGTCCTTATCACTGCGGTTGGTAATCGTGGCTGCGGAAGCAGCCGAGGTCATAAGAAGAGCTGCGATCGTGCAAACCGTATGCTTTGGAATATCGATACGGCGGCTCCCACGATCACGGCAGAAAGTCATTATTTCTTTTTCTTCTTAGCTGCCTTTTTGGCAGGAGCTTTTTTGGCGGCTTTCTTTGCAGCTTTAGCCATTGTGGATCGTCCTTCCGTTTTGATCGTTGACAGACGCGTGCGTCTGTAGACCCGACTCGAGTCGAGTCATTTTCGACATTATAAACTTCAAGACATTGCACAAACGAAATTTGATGTTTGGTGATATCGAAAATGTCGATAGATAAGTTTTTATCTCAGATGTGAAGTTCGAACCCAATGGACGTCAATCTCGCTCGCACATTTCTGATTGTTGCTGAGACGGGCAGCTTCGTTGACGCTGCGCGAAAGCTCAACATCACGCAGTCGACCGTCTCAGCTCGAATTAAAGGACTCGAAGATCTGCTCGGACGACCGCTGTTCACGCGTTCGAAGTCCGGCGTCGAACTGACGGGGGCCGGCGAACTCTTTCAGAAACATGCGCTGGCGCTGGTGCGCGTCTGGCAGCAGGCGCAGCTTCAAGTTTCCCTTGCAGATCAGCATCCGGAGCACATTTCGGTCGGTGCGCCGCTCAGCCTATGGAACGGATTTCTATTGAAGTGGGCGTCGGGGCTGAGGGCGAATATCCCAGGCATCGCGCTCTCGGCGACGGCGGGCGCCTCGTCTCAGTTAAGCCCGCGTCTGATCGAGGGAACGTTGGATCTCGCCGTCATGTATCGCCCGTCGCTGCCGCCAGGTCTCACCATCGAACACCTGTTCGACGAGGAATTCGTCCTCGTGTCTTCAGCCAAAGCCGGGGGACGCCGCACCGTCAGCGATTATCTGCTCGTCGATTGGGGCATCGATTTCGTGCAGGATCACGCCGCCGCTTTCCCCCAGCACGCCAATCCCGCCATCAGCCTCGATCTCGGACCGATGGCCCTCGACTACCTGCTCGCCAATGAATGCTCCGGCTATTTTCCAGCGCGCATGGTGAAAAAACTCATCGCGCGCGGCCGCGTGCGGGAGCCGAAAAGGGCCCGCAAGTTCATTTATCCCGTGTACATGGTCTACCCGGAGGCGCGGAACGAAGAGGCTTTCGAGCCCATTTTGCGCGGGCTTCGGCGCGCCGCAGCCAAGTTCAACTAGCTGCGGGGCACTGTCGCTGATCGTCGTTTACTTTCAGGCGAACTCGATGATCACTGCGTCGACGGCCAGGCTATCGCCGGCTTGCGCGCTGATCTTCTTCACCTTGCCGTCGCGTTCGGCCTTCAGGATGTTTTCCATTTTCATGGCTTCGACGACGGCGAGCGCGTCGCCCGCCTTCACATCCTGGCCCTCGGTGACGTTGATGGCCTTCACGAGGCCCGGCATCGGGCACAGCAGATATTTCGACATGTCGGCCGCGACCTTGACCGGCATGAGCGCCGCGAGTTCCGCTTCGCGCTCGGTGTAAACGAAGGTCGGCGCCTGCATGCCGCGATAGGATAGGAGCATGCCGTTCGCGATCGGACGGACCTGCACGGCGACGGCGACACCTTCCACGGTGCCGTGCCAGACCGGCTCGCCGGGCCACCAGTCCGAGGTGATCTCCAGCGTTTTCGTCGGCTCACCACCGTCGTTCAAGATCGAGATATAGTAAGGCCCCGGGATCGTGCCCATCGCTTCAAGCACGACCTTGGCTTCGCCGACCTTGACGATCCGGCGCTTGGCGAAGCTGATCGATCGGCCCGCCATTTGATGCGTGATGTCGCGGCGGCGTGCGTTACCGAGGTGATCGATCGCACCGGCGACCGCGGCGAGCGTGATGAGATCGGCCCCTTCCGGCGCGCGGGGTTCGAAGCCGTCCGGAAATTCTTCCTTGATGAAGCCGGTCGAGATTTTGCCGGAGCGCCAGCGCGGATGCTGCATCATGGCGGCGAGGAACGGCATGTTGTGCTGGATGCCATCGATATAGAAAGCGTCGAGCGCGCCGGCCTGGGCCTCGATCGCGGCGGCGCGGGTCGGAGCGTGCGTCACGAGCTTGGCGATCATCGGATCGTAGAACATCGAGATCTCGCCGCCTTCGAAGACGCCGGTATCGTTGCGAACCGTCACGCCGTCCTTCTTGCCTTCGGCCGGGGGACGATACTTCACGAGGCGTCCGATCGAGGGCAGGAAGTTGCGGAACGGGTCTTCGGCGTAGACGCGGCTTTCGACTGCCCAGCCGTTGAGCTTGATGTCGGCCTGCTTGAAGGGAAGCTTTTCACCGGCTGCGACGCGGATCATCTGCTCGACGAGGTCGATGCCCGTCACGAGCTCTGTCACGGGATGCTCGACCTGCAGGCGGGTATTCATTTCCAGGAAGAAGAAGGAGCGATCCTGGCCGGCAACGAACTCCACCGTGCCGGCGCTGTCATAGCCGACCGCCTTCGAGAGCGCGACGGCCTGCTCGCCCATCGACTTGCGGGTCTTTTCGTCGAGCAGCGGCGAGGGAGCTTCCTCGAGCACTTTCTGATTGCGGCGCTGGATCGAGCATTCGCGTTCGCCAAGATAGACGACGTTGCCGTGCTTATCGCCCAGCACCTGAATTTCGATGTGGCGGGGATTTTCGATGAACTTCTCAACGAAGCAGCGGTCGTCTCCGAACGACGACTTCGCTTCCGAGCGCGCAAGCTGGAATCCTTCCTCGGCTTCCTTGGCGTTATAGGCGATGCGCATGCCTTTGCCGCCACCACCGGCGGAGGCCTTGATCATCACCGGATAACCGATCTCGTTGGAGATCTTGACCGCCTGCTTGGCGTCGCCGATTTCACCGAGGTAGCCGGGAACGGTTGAGACCTTGGCGGCGGCTGCCGCTTTCTTGCTCTCGATCTTGTCGCCCATCGCGGCGATCGCCCTGGGATTGGGACCGATGAAGACGATGCCATGCTTCTGAAGGGCGAGCGGGAATGCTTCGCGCTCGGACAAAAATCCGTAACCGGGGTGGACCGCCTCGGCGCCGGTCGCCTTGCAGGCCTCGATGATCTTGTCCATGAGCAGGTAGGATTGCGCTGCCGGCGCCGGACCAATGTGAACGGCTTCGTCGGCCATCTCGACGTGGAGGGCGTCGCGATCGGCGTCCGAATAGACCGCCACCGTCTTGATGCCCATCTTGCGCGCCGTCTTGATGACGCGACAGGCGATTTCACCGCGGTTTGCGATCAGAATTTTCTTGAACATGGGCCGTCCCCGGTCTTTGCCGTGATTGTTTGTTTCGCTGCTCATGGGAATGCAACGAGCCGTTCTAGAGTGTGGCGGGAACGACGTAAACATGGCAAGGCGGCGCTGGACCTCCCGGACCTGCGATCACCTGCCGCATAAAACGGCTTTAGCCTGGACTTTCGTCGCACCGGCGCTCAGGCGGCGGTGACCAGCCGCGCCACGGCCTCGCTGAGAGAGGGGTGGATTTTTGGGCTTTCCTGCTCCAGATATTTCACCAGCGCCGTTTCGCTGGGGCTCAAACGCCCGTCGCGACCCAGGCGGCTGACGAGCCAAGCCGCCTCGGCCTCGGTAATCTCTTCGTTGGTGATGATTTGGATCCGCTGGTGCTCGAGCCGCGCCAAAGCGCGCTCTTCGCTCGTCTGGTCCTGATAGGCGTCCTGGATCGACGCGAGATTGGCGCGAACCATCGAGAGAAGCGCGGCGAGCACGGACGTTTGCTGGTCCGGCTCATGCAGGCTTGCTTCCTGGCGCAGCGCTTCCTCGCGCGAGGGAACCCGATAGCCCGACGCCGCCATCATGACGTTGGCGATCGCCTTGACGAAAAAGTCCGTCCAGACCGGATTGGGTTTCTGATCGGCGACGGCTTCATCGATGTCGAACAGGACGTCGGCCTCGGCGCGGGTGATCGCGATGTGACCATCGCCGCCGAACGCGTAGATCATGCGGCGGAGCAGATCGACTTCGGCTTCGGTGATGGCGCCTGCGGAGAGAGACTTGCCAGCCCGCAGCGGACCATCGCCATGAATGACGGCGGCCTTGACCTGCTCGAGCGCGAATTTGACGAGACTGACGGGAGCCCAACGCGCCTTGTCGAGAACATTGACCAGCAGCTCGAGCTCGGTCTTGCTGTCGACGCGGCCATCATGAGAGATGCGCTCGATCAGCCAATGGGCGTTGTCCGCCGTCAGATAGCCTTGCGGCTTTTCCTGAAAGACGACGTAGTCGGTGACGGCTTCGATGAAAAAATCAGCCCAGTCGGCCGGACGCTCGCGACAAGCGTCGTTGAGATCGAAGATGAGCCCGGCCTCTTCCGCAGTGACGATGCCGTCCTCGTAAAACACCTGCCGTAAGGCGCGTAAATCCGAACCTTCAAGGCTCCCGCGATTTACGATTTCCCCAACCCGAAGCGACTGCAACCCACTCATCGGTAACCCAACCCCAAGCGCCGGCAACTGCGGTTGAGAGTAGGGTCCTATGCTTAATCGCGGATTAAAGGCTGCGCGAAAATTAAACGATGGCCAATATGGGCATTCCGATGCGGCTCAGCGGCAACGGCACAGGCAATGGCCGTGCGGCGGCAGGAGATCGAGGACCGCAGCCCCAAGCTGCGATCCTCGTTCATTCCTGCAGCGCTCCCGCAAGCGCAGCAGGAAACATGTCGAGCGCTAATGGACCTCTATTTCTGTCACTGCGGATGAACCGTTGCTGAAGGGCGTCGGCGACGGCGTGGCATTTCCAATTTTTAATGTCGGCGTCGAACGGACGCGACACACGAGAACCGAATGCCGGCGGCTGGCGACATAAAAAATTATGGCCCGTCCGGCGGGGGGCTGCCGGACGGGCCTATTCGGCCGTTTACGCTTGCAGTCTAGGAGCGCGAACGCAAAAGACCGGTAGAAGCTCTTTGCGGAGACGGGGGGAAATCTCCGCAAAGCGATGGCTGACTGCGTAGCGAGAGATCCCGCGATCAACTCGCACGCAGTCAATCTATGAACGGGCGTGCGCGGAGTTTCCGTCGCCGAATTCTCTTTGCGCAGCCCGTCGCTTCGAAGGAGGTCACTGCGCGAGATGCGCCAACAATCGCGAGCGCGGCTGCGGCAGGCTTTGTCCGCGCGGGAGCAGAATGCGCGTTTCAAGAAAATGTCCCGTCAGCGCAAAGCCTAAGCGGACGTCGTCTTCGGTCACGTGACCCGATCTATTCTTGGTCAGAAATGCGGGAAGCGGAAGCAGCCTATCCCGGTATGGTTCGCCTGCGGACGCTGATACGGCGCGTCCCGTTCGCGGAGAGACATAGATCAGCTGGTCGTTGCTGCCCGTCGCCGCGCATTGGCTGAGGTCGAGACCAAATCCTAATTCGTCGAGGAGCGCCAGTTCCCAGCGCACCATGAGCGCCGGCCAAACCGTTGCGTCATTCAAGAAGCCCAGAACAAAAAGGGTGATTTCGTAGAGGTTCGGATGCGGGTCGCGCTCGGGCAGCAGGCGCGTCAACGTCGTCAGCGTCGAGAGCGCCGCAAGGGCTGCGGCATCGTCGAGCGTTTCGGCCGCAAAGGCGCGGCGCATTTCAATCGTCACATGGCCGAGCTGATCGGCAAGTCGCGCCTTCCAGGTTGCGTCAACGTGATTGCCGGCTTGCAGAATGGGACGGAGGCGGCGCGACCGGCCGCCGTGAACGAGGCCGAGGTGGCGGCCGTGCGTCCGCGTCCACAGTTCTATGACCGCCGCCGTTTCACCGTGCGGCTTGACCGATAGAACGATGGCTTCATCCGTCCATTGCATAATTCAGAGATCGCCATTCGGAGATCGTCGGGCGCCTCACGACTTCGGGAACGGCAGGCCCATCTCGCGGTAGCGTTCCGGGTCGCTTTCCCAATTCTCGCGCACTTTGACGAAGAGGAACAGATGCACGCGATGACCCGCCATTTCCTCGATCGAGCGGCGGGCGGAACTTGAAATTTGCTTGATGGTCGCGCCGTTCTTGCCGAGGACGATCTTTTTCTGCCCGTCGCGCTCGACATAAATCGTCTGCTCGATGCGTGCCGAACCGTCCTTCAGCGTCTTCCAGCTCATCGTTTCGACGGTCGTCGTGTAGGGAAGCTCCTGGTGCAGATAGCGATAGATGCACTCGCGCGTCATCTCGGCGGCCTGCGTGCGCATCGGAACGTCGGTGACGTCGTCTTCGCCGTAATGCCAAGGACCAACGGGGACGGCTCCAGCGAGATATGTGCGCAGATCGGCGACGCCTTTGCCATCGAGCGCCGAGACCATGAAGATCCGGTCGAAGGCCAGTTCCTGATCGAGACGTTTCGCCAGCGCCAGCAGCTTCGGCTTGTCCTCGACCCGATCGATCTTGTTCAGAACGGCGACGCGCTTCATGCGCGCCGTTTTCAAACGCTCGACGATCCCCATGACATCATCGTCGGGACCGGCGGCGGCGTCGATGACCAGAAGCACGGCGTCGGCGTCCTCGAGACCGCTCCACGCCGCATCGATCATGGCGCGATCGAGCCGGCGCTTCGGATTGAAGATGCCGGCGGTATCGAGAAATACGATCTGACTCTGACCCTCGACGGCAATGCCACGGATCGGCGCCCGCGTCGTCTGCACCTTGTGCGAAACGATGGCAACCTTGGTTCCGACCAGCGCGTTGACGAGCGTCGACTTGCCCGCGTTCGTCGGCCCGAGCACGGTCACAAATCCACAACGCCGTTCGCCGGCTTCGGACGCTCCGTGCGCTTCGTCAGATTTCGCCAAGACGGCCTCCTTCTCCCTCGCGGGTTAAAAGTGCCGTGGCAGCGGCTTGTTCCGCGATGCGCTTCGATGCGCCTTCGCCTTGAGCAGGCGCACGTCCGGCAATGATGACTTCGGCGGTGAATCGCGGAGCGTGATCCGGCCCCTTGCGCGATACGACCGTATATTTCGGCAGCGCCAGACCCTGGCCTTGCGCCCATTCCTGCAATGCCGACTTGGCATCGACCGCAACTTCCGGCACGGGCTCCGACTGCTCTTGCCAAAGCTTGCGAACGACGGTGCGAGCCTTCTCGAAACCGACGTCGATGAAAACGGCGCCGAGCAACGCTTCCGCGGCGTCGGCAAGAATTGTCGTCTTGTCGCGCCCGCCGCTGTCGGCTTCGCTTTCCGACAGAATGAGATGCGCGCCGAGGCCGATGTTGCGCGCGACCTTGGCGCAGGCTTCGCCACGCACCAGCTGGTTATAGCGGCGGGCAAGCTCGCCTTCGCTCGCCTCGGGATATTGCTGATTCAGGATCTCGGCGATCGCAAGCCCAAGCACGCGATCGCCGATGAATTCCAGGCGCTCGTTATCGAAGCGCGCGATTTTTCCGCCGCGAACGCTGGCGTGCGTCAAGGCCCGCTCCAAAAGACCGGGGTCCTTGAAGCGATGCCCGAGCTTGGTTTCAAGCTCCTTGAATTTTCGAGGTCTCAACATGTGTCTGTGCTGGTAGCGGTTTACCGCACGAGATGGAAGAACCTGTTCCAGCGGATGTCAAATGGCCATGTCCATGGCGACCACCAGCGGAAGGCGTCCGGCTCATCGACATCGGCGGAGAAGAAGATGATCTCGGCCCGTCCGATGAAGTTCTCGTACGGAACAAAGCCAACGCCATAGCGGGACGACTGGACCCGGCTGTCGGTGGAGTTGTCGCGGTTGTCGCCCATCATGAAGTAATGGCCGGGCGGGACTTTATAGACGCTGGTATTGTCGTAGGGGCCGTCCGGATCGCTGTCGAGAACGTCGTATTTGACACCGTTCGGAAGCGTCTCCTGATAGACGGGAATAGCCCGCTCCCGGCCTTCCTCGCGCGTCGTGAACGTACCCGCCGCGACCTTCGGCACCCCCTGCCCGTTAATAAAGAGCTGGCCGCTCTTCATCTGGATTTCGTCGCCCGGAAGGCCGATGACGCGCTTGATGTAATCGGTCGAATTGTCTCGTGGCAGCTTGAACACCGCGACGTCGCCACGCTTTGGCTCGGCGCCCCAAATCCGGCCGGAGAAAAGATCCGGACTGAAGGGAAATGAAAACTTGCTGTAGCCGTAGGAGAGCTTCGACACGAAGAGGTAGTCGCCAACGAGAAGCGTCTCCTTCATGGAGCCCGACGGTATATTGAACGGCTGGAAGAAGAAGATGCGAACGAGCATCGCGATCGCGAGCGCTTCGACGACGATGATGAGGGTTTCCGACCAACTCGATCCCGACGTCTTGGTACCAATGCTCATTCAGGGAGGCTCCTCTGCGCCGCCGAGCGGCATCGGCCGGACTCGATTTATGTCAGCGGTTCGCTATAGCGAGTTTGCCAAAGGCCCGCAATGAAACGCGGCAACATGACAAAAACGTAAGTGAAAACAGTAGGTCGCACCCCTCGTGCCGGGCATGGCGAAATTTGACGGCTCAGCCTGGGCGGACGTCGTCGCTGGCGACCGCGGAGATCACGACGAATGCCTCGGCCAGCGGATATTCATCCGTCAAGGTGACGTCGATGCGGGCCGTAAAGCCTTTCGGAGTGAGCATCGCCAAATGGCGGGCGGCGCCGCCTGTCAGAGCCAGGATCGGGCGGCCGCTCGGCGCGTTAACGACCCCGATATCGCTGAAATAGACGCCGTTGCTAAAGCCCGTCCCCAGAGCCTTCGTGGCAGCTTCCTTGGCCGCGAAGCGCTTGGCGAACGTGCGGGCCGGGTGTGCGCGCGACAGGGCTTTGCGACGTTCCTCCTCCGTGAAGACGCGCAGCAGGAAACGATCGCCATAACGCTCGATCGTTTTTTCGATGCGGCGAATATCGCAGAGGTCATTGCCGATGCCGAGGATCATCGATCGGACCGACCCGTGCGCGCAACGTCATCCCGCGCTTCATCCATCAACAGCCGCATACGCCTGACGGCTCCCGACAGGCCGCCGAAGATTGCTTCTCCGATCAGGAAGTGGCCGATGTTAAGCTCGACAATCTCCGGCATCTGGGCGATCGGCTTGACTGTGTTGTAGGTCAATCCGTGACCCGCGTGGACTTCGAGACCAGCAGAGGCGGCAGCCCGAGCGGCTGTCGCATGGCGCTCGATTTCTCGCGCGACGCCAGCCGCGTCATGCTCGAGCGCCAGATTGCAATAGCGGCCCGTATGAAGCTCGACGATGTCGGCGCCGACATTCGCGGCCGCTTCGATGGTCTTGATATCGGGCTCGATGAACAGCGAAACGCGGATGCCTGCGTCCTGGAGTTTCGCGACAAAGGGCTGCAACGTCTTGACGCTGCCCTGCACGTCGAGGCCACCCTCCGTCGTCCTTTCCTCGCGACGCTCGGGCACGAGACAGCACGCATTCGGCACGTGACGGATCGCAATTTTGAGCATCTCGTCCGTTGCCGCCATTTCGAGATTGAGCGGCCGCGTCAGCTCGTTCTTGAGGCGCGTTATATCGGTGTCCGAGATGTGGCGGCGGTCTTCGCGAAGGTGCGCGGTGATGCCGTCGGCGCCGCCTTCGATCGCGAGATGCGCGGCGCGGAGCGGGTCGGGATGCACGCCGCCCCGCGCATTGCGCAGCGTTGCAACGTGATCGATGTTGACGCCGAGCCGCAGCGGAGCGCGACGCGCGGCAGCGATTGCGGATTTTTCAGATTTATGAGGAGCAGGCACGATCTTGGGCCATCGGAATGTCGTTACGGGGGACCGGCGTCCGCCGGTCAGCGGGCTCTACGACGTTTCTGAAAAACGCGCACGGCCTGTCGGGTAGGATAGTAACTAAATACGGCTGCGATCAAGCCGACGAGCAGTCCGCCGATGACCAGCGGCTCGATAATCGGCGACAGACTGACGACCGCGCTGTCGAGCGACCGGGACGGGGCCATCAGTGTCGCGCTCAGCGCGTTGGCGCTCTGGACGAAATGCTCGGCGGCATAGGCTGGATCATCGCCCAGCACCCAGACGCCGGCGACGTAGGATGCGCTCCAGATCGCGGGCCAGCTCAACGGATTGCCGATGAATGTCCCGAGCAAGGCGGCGGGAATGCTGACACGCAGCAGAAACGCAATCGCGCCCGCGAGCGCCATCTGGAAGCCGAGAAACGGCGTGCACGCGGCGAAAACTCCGGCCGCGCATCCCAGCGCAACTTCGTGCGGCGTCGCGCGGAGCCTCAGAATACGGCGCCAATAATAGATGAGATGCTTGCGCAGGGGCACCAGCTTCAGCGCCCACCTACCGGCAACATCCGAAGCAACTGACACCCTATCTCGCAAACTGCGATGGACCATCGTACGCCCTGTGCCGGCTCTCCTACGCGCCCGAACCTAGGCGCAGATTAAGCTACTCGAACAGACGTTCAACCTTCGCGACGGAAGATTTCGCCCTGAGGCCTGCGATAATGTGGTTCAAATGCACCAAATCGAAGACCTCAAGCTCGATGTGCATGACCGTAAAGTCCGCTGCACGCTTCGCCATCCTGATGTTATCGATATTGCCGCCGGTCTCGCCGATAATCTTGGCGATTTCGGCCAGCGAGCCTGGCGCATTAAGGGCAGTTACGCTGATTCGCGCGGGAAATCGCTGCGGATGCTCGGGATCGACGTCCCATGTCGCATCGATCCAGTGGGCTTCCTCATATTCCTTGAGGCGCGGCGAATGGATCTGAAACACGCGGATGCCCTCTCCGGGGGCCATGACGCCGACGATCCGATCACCGGGAACGGCGCCGCCCGGCTCGAAGCGGACGGGAAGGTCCTGACTCGGGCCGCCGATTGAAATCGTTGCGGCATTATCGATTTCCGCAGTGCGGAATTTCAGGCTTTCGATCTTTTCGATGTTGAACCAGCCGTCCTGCGCTTGCGCGCGGCCAAATCTGCGGCTCGGTTTATAGCCTTCGTCGATCGGACTTGCGCCCGTCTGGGGCATGATCGCGGCGAGGATATCCGGCAACACGACGTCGTTGCGACCGACCGCCGCCAGAAGCTCGTCGGCCGACTTGAACCCCATCTTGGGAGCGGCGGCCTTTATCTTCTCTTCGGAATAATCAATCTCCATGCCCGCCAGCGTCGAGCCGACGAGCTGACGGCCAAGCTCGATGAAGCGTTTCCTCTCGGCTTCGCGCGCCGCGCGGCGGATCGCCGCTCGGGCGCGCCCCGTGATGGCGAAGGCTTCCCAGGCGGCCGAGCGCACGTGGCTCTTCGATGTCTCGATCACGACTTCATCGCCGTTACGCAAATGCGTATCGATCGGCACATGACGGCCGTTGATGTAAGCGGCAATGGCTTCGTTGCCGACGTCGGTGTGGACGGCGTAGGCAAAATCGAGCGGCGTCGCCCCGCGCGGCAATGCGATGAGGCGTCCTTTCGGCGTGAAGCAGAAGACCTGATCGTGAAAAAGCTCGAGCTTCGTGTGCTCGAGAAATTCTTCCGGATTGGCCGCTTCGAGCAGCGAGGAAATCATCACCCGGAGGCGCCCGTAGGGACTGTCGTCGGCGTCTTCGTCGGAGCCGCTGCCGTTCGCCTGATACTGCCGGTCCTTGTAGAGCGCATGGGCGGCGATGCCGTATTCGGCGATATGCTGCATTTCGCGCGTTCGGATTTGCAGTTCGACGCGCTGATGGCGCGGACCGTAAACGGTCGTGTGAATGGACTGATAGTTGTTGCGCTTCGGCGCCGAGATATAGTCCTTGAAGCGGCCGGGCACCGTGCTCCACGTGGTGTGGACGATGCCGAGTACCCGGTAGCAATCCTCGATCGAGTCGACGATGACGCGAAATCCGTAGATGTCGGAAAGCTGCTCGAGGCTGATCTGCTTGTTTTCCATCTTACGCCAGATCGCGTAAGGTTTTTTCTCGCGCCCCGCGGCTTCCGCCTTGATACCGGCGTCGGCGCATTTGTGCGCGATCGCGCGCCGAATTTCCTCGACGAGACCACGATTGGGCTGGCGCAATTCAACCAGCTTTTCCGTCACGATCTCGTAGGCTTGCGGATGCAGCCAGCGAAAGGCGTGATCCTCGAGTTCCTCGCGCAGCGCCTGCATGCCCATCATGCCCGCGAGCGGCGCGTAGATATCGAGCGTTTCCTCGGAATTGCGCTGACGGCTCTCGGGCTTCATGTGCTCGAGGGTCCGCATATTGTGAAGTCGGTCCGCGAGTTTCACCAAGAGGACGCGGATATCGGTCGAAATCGCAATCAGCAGCTTGCGGAAATTCTCGGCCTGCTCCGCCTTTTTGGAAACGAGGTCGAGGCGCTTTATCTTCGTCAGGCCGTCGACGAGGCTGCCGATCTCGGCCCCGAACATCTGGTCGATCTCGGCTCGCGTCGCGTCGGTATCCTCGATGACGTCATGCAGCAGGGCCGTTGCGATCGTGGCGTCGTCGAGCTTCAGCTCGGTGAGGATGGCGGCGACTTCGAGAGGATGGGAAAAATAGGGCGCGCCTGACGCACGCTTCTGATTGCCATGCGCCTTCATCGCGTAGACGTAGGCGCGATTGAGCAGCGCCTCGTCGGCCTTTTGATCGTATTTGAGAACCCGCTCGACGAGTTCGTACTGCCGCATCATGACCCGCCGCACTCCTTCCGGGCGCAAGCGTACCTGAATCTGCGGCGCAGATTAAAGACAAACGGGGTGCGGCTATGCGATGGAACCGTCCGCGCCACCGATTTAGCGCGAGCGGTCCCGCGGATCGCGATCACGTTCGCGCTCCCGTGGGCCTGCGCCCGATCCGATGTTCGCGGACGGCTCGAGCGGGGTCATGCTTTCGAGACCACGCAGAAGCTGCTCTTCCGTCATCACGTCGACCTGCGTATCGCTTGCCAAGTCATCGCGGCCGAGCATCGGCGCGCGGCGATCCGGCGGCAGAAGCGGTGCGGCGACGGCTTCCGGCTCGTCGACTTCGGTGTTCTTCTGGATCGAGGAAATCAACGTCTCGCGCATGTCGTCGGGCGAAATGGTTCGTTCGGCGATTTCGCGCAACGCGACGACCGGGTTCTTATCGTCATCAGGTGCGATGGTGATGGCGCTGCCGTTGGTGATGGCGCGAGCCCGGTGTGCCGCAAGGAGAACCAGCTCAAAACGATTAGGAATTTTGTCGACGCAATCTTCGACAGTAACGCGAGCCATGAGGGCTGACCTTCCCTTGGTTTAACTTCGGCTGCTCAAATGGAATGAGGGCGCACACAATCTCTCGGACCGCTTCGCAGCGCCACGTTCCTGCTTGTTTCGCACCTTAGCGTGTAAAACGCAAGATCACTTGATCGATGTCGTTGCACGAAGTTCCAGGTTATCGTTGCGTCGTTCCGGGTTTCGAGCCACAAATTGACCAGACTATTTGTCACAATTGTTAATCGTGACGATAATCTGCTATCGATGTATCTACGCTGTAGAAGCGCTTTGACTCCCTGCCCGACACGGCTTTCGTCGCGGACGAGGATGACTTTTCCCCTCAATGCCCCCTGGCGACGTTGTTGGACATTGTTTAATTATTGAATTGGCATCAGGGATCGGCCATGCATTTTTATCCGACGGAACGTATCGCATTATTCATCGACGGCGCTAATCTTTATGCGACCGCCAAGTCTCTTGGTTTCGATATTGATTACAAGCGCTTGCTGGGGCTTTTCCGGCAGAAGGGGCAGCTTGTCCGGGCCCTCTACTACACGGCGCTGGCCGAGGAGCAGGAATATTCCTCGATCCGTCCATTGATCGACTGGCTGGACTACAACGGCTTCTCGATGGTGACGAAGCCGACGAAAGAATTCACCGACGCGACCGGCCGCCGCAAAGTCAAAGGCAATATGGACATCGAGCTTACCGTCGATGCCATGCGGCTTGCCGATGCGCTCGACCACATCGTGATTTTCTCGGGCGACGGAGATTTCCGCAGCCTCGTTGCCGCCCTTCAACAAAAGGGCAAGCGCGTCAGCGTCATTTCGACGTTGCAGACGCAGCCGCCGATGGTCGCCGACGAATTGCGCCGCCAGGCCGACCATTTCATCGATCTCGCGGATCTTGAGGATCAGGTCGGCAGGGCTCAGAGTGGCCGCACCCCTCCGCGTGAAGGCGCTCGCAGCTATGCGGGTCGTGGATCGTCACAGTCGCCGCGCGACGTGGGCTATTTTGGAGACGACGACCTCGCAGAAGAGGAAGTCTGAGCGAGCAGGTTCTCTCAGAAGGCCATTGACGCATGGCAGGCCCGCTGACGGCTGACGTTACCGGGCCTGCGACGGCACCTGAGGCTCCCGTCAAATGCGGACGCTGTCCGCGTCTCGTCGCTTTTCGCCATGAGAACGAGGCCAAGGAGCCAACCTGGTTCAACGGGGCGGTTCCATCGTTCGGCGATCCCAACTGCAGACTTCTGATCGTGGGATTGGCGCCCGGTCGCAACGGCGCCAACCGGACCGGGCGGCCGTTCACCGGCGACTACGCCGGCGATCTTCTGTACGCGACGTTGCTTTCCTACGGCTTCGCACGCGGAGATTATCAGGCACGCAGCGACGATGGACTGAAGCTCGTCGACTGCATGATCACGAATGCGGTGCGCTGCGTGCCGCCCGAAAACAAGCCGGAGCCGAAAGAGATCGCGACCTGCCGGCCCTTTTTCCAATCACGTCTCGGGCATCTGCCGCGGCTGCAGATCATGCTGGCGCTCGGGCGCATTGCGCATGATCAGGTTCTGACGACGCTCGCGAAGCGCAAGGCACTCTTTCCGTTCGCACACGGGGCACGCCATGAGATCGAACCAGGCCGCGTGCTATTCGATAGCTTCCACTGCTCGCGCTACAATACCAACACCGGCCGGCTGACGCCCGCCATGTTCCGATCCGTGTTCGAAGATATTAGACGCGCGCTCGATTGAGCGAGAGCAGCAGCTCGCGGGCATGGGTCGCGGGCGGATGCACCGGATAGATCACCCGGTAGATCACGCCGTTTTTCACGATCATCGTCAGCCGCTTGAGATACGTCTCGCCGCCGGTTTCGAAGCGCGGCAATTTCAATGCGTCGGCAAACGCGAATTTCTCGTCGCTAAGCAAGAGGTATGGAATTCCGGCGCGAACTGCGAACTCGTGCTGCTCCGCGTGCGGTTGCGCACTCAGACCGAACACCTCGTAACCCAGCACTTCGAACTCGGCATAATAATCGCGAAAGGCTTCGGCTTCAGGCGTCGAGCCGTGAGCGCCGGGAATCGTATCCCAATCCGGCGGATTGGACGTGCCGGGCGTTCCCGTCATCGGATAGACGAAGACGACGGCGCGTTCCTGATAGCGTGCGAGGTTCACGTTCGCGCCGCGCGTCGCAGGCAGCGAAACGTCCGGCACGCGGGTGCCGGCTATCAGATGCTTCGCGCCGCCATCATCGACGGGAGCAGGCCAGGGCCGGACGTCTTTCATTGTGAGCGCCTGTTCGATTGCAGCCAGGAAAGCACGTCGCCTGCGTTCCGATCCGGTGGAAAGACAGGGTAGAAAACGTGGCTTACCATTCCATCATCAATGATGAGTGCGAGGCGTTTCGCCAAGGTCATGTTCTCGACGGTCATCATAGGCAGGCGAGCCGCGCTCGAAAATTCCAGATCCGAATCCGACAGCAAAGGGAACGGAAGATGCAGCCGTTCGGCCAATTCCTGCTGGTAGGCGAAATCCTGCGTTGAGAAGCCGTAGACATGTGCGGCGCCGGCTTCTTTCAGTTCCACGTAAATATCTCGAAACGCGCACGTCTGCGGCGTGCAGCCCCGTGCGCCCGGAATCTGATCCCATCCTTCGGGCAAAGCGATGCCCGGCCGACCCGTCATCGGATAAACGAAAACGACGGTGCGCCCGGTCAGCCGCGCCAGCGAAACGATGGAACCGTCGGTTGCCGACAAGGCGACGTCGGGCAGAGCTGCTCCGGTCAGGTGGCGTGCACCGCCGTCGTCAACGGGACTCGGAAGCGCCGACCAGTCGACGTCCATGAAATTCGCGCTCGGCACCGCTCAGCCTTTTTCGCGCATCAGGCGCGCCTTCTGTCGGTTCCAGTCGCGCTTAGCGGAATCCTGGCGTTTGTCCGCCTGATTCTTGCCCTGCGCCAGACCGACTTTGACTTTCGCCCTGCCCTTCTCATTGAAATAGAGTTCGAGCGGAACGAGCGTCATGCCTTTGCGTTCGACGGCGATCGCGATCTTGTGGATCTCGGTTGTGTGCATCAGCAGGCGGCGCTTGCGGCGCGGCTCGTGCGGGAACAAAGCGGCGCCAGGATATTCGGCGATATAGCTGTTGATCAGCCAGATCCCCTGATCCTCGACGGAGGCATAGCTTTCGGCAATATTCGATTGTCCACGCCGCAAAGACTTCACCTCGGAGCCCAGCAACTCGATGCCTGCTTCCCAGCTGTCGGTGATGAAGTATTCGTGACGTGCTTTTCGATTTTCGGCGACAAGCGTGCTGCCGTCGTCGCGTTTCGCGGCCATCGTTCAATAAACTCCAGGCGCGTTCTATTCGGCCGCTCGGGCGTCGATCAGATCGAGCTGACCCAGCACCTGGTCGACGGCCTTACGCGCAGCATCCGAGATCGGAACCATCGGCAGACGCATTTCGCCGGTGCCGAAACCCAATCGCGAGACGGCGTATTTCGCCGGTCCCGGATTGCTCTCAATAAACATGACCTCAAATAGAGGCATGAGCCGATCCTGCAACGCCAGCGCTTTCTTGAAATCGCCCGCGAGGCACGCATTCTGGAACTCGGCGCAGAGACGCGGCGCGACGTTCGAGGCAACGGAAATACATCCGGAGCCGCCGTGCGCCATGAAGCCCAGCGCCGTCGCGTCTTCGCCCGAGAGCTGACAGAAATCCGGCCCCAGAGCCGCGCGCGTCTGCGAGGGGCGCGCGAGATTGGCTGTCGCGTCCTTCACGCCGACGACATTCTTCAACTCGTAGCAGCGCGCCATCGTCTGCACCGACATGTCGACAACCGAGCGGCCGGGAATGTTGTAAATGACGATCGGAATGTTGATCGCGTCATTGATCGCCTTGAAGTGCTGGTAGAGGCCTTCCTGGCTCGGCTTGTTGTAATAGGGCGTCACGATCAGAACCGCGTCGGCTCCGACCTTTTCGGCATACTGCGATAGCTCGACAGCCTCGTCCGTCGAGTTGGAGCCGGTCCCGGCGATGACGGGCACGCGCTTTTTCGCCGTCGTAACGCACAGCTCGATGACGCGCTTGTGCTCGTCGAAGTCGAGGGTCGGACTCTCGCCCGTGGTTCCGACGGGAACGAGTCCGTGCGTGCCTTCCGCGATCTGCCACTCTACAAAACGGGTGAAGGCCGCTTCATCGACCTTGCCGTTTCTGAAAGGCGTGATGAGCGCCGTGATCGAACCTTTAAACATGCGTGCGCCTTGATTTGATTTCCCGAGCCGGGTGCTGCCGAGAAGGCCGAGATTTCCCGGTTGTAGGCATCAACTGATAAACTTGTCCTAAAAGGCCCCAGTCAACTCGAGCCAACTCGAGCCACGGTCTTGCCGCACGGACGTGCCAGTCGTCCGTTAAGCGCTTGCGTCCGTAGCCATCCCGCCGCTTAATGCGGCCGGACAAACACTTTTCGGTGCAAGCTCAATAACATTAGGCGCTCGTTAGGCTTGCTGCAAGATCGTGCATCCCTGCGTCCCACCGAATGAGAGACGATGCCTCTAAACCCTGCCGTGGCAACGCCAAATCTCTTTCGTGCCGGCGCTTTGAAGAGCGTCGCGGCATGCTGCCTCGCGGCCCTGTCGCTCGCTGCGGCGTTGCCCGTTTCCGCCGACTCACCCCTGAGCGATATCGCGGCGCCCCGGCCCCTTGCCGACGAGCAGAAGCAGCTTGATCGGCTGGGTTCGGCGCTCGCGCCCCTGTTGTCGGCCGAGCCATCCGCCAGCGACGCTAAAAATCTGCGTGAGGCGGTGGCAGCCGTCGGCGCACAGGATGACAATCGCTTCAGCGCCGCGCGAAGCAATATTTCCGATCCGGTGGCGCGCAAGCTCGCCGATTGGATACGGCTGCGCGCCGGACTTGGAGAGCCGGCAGAGTATCAGACGTTTCTGAAAGACAATCCGCGCTGGCCGTCGCGCGCGATGCTCGTTCAACGGCTGGAGGAGTCGCTTTTTACGAAGGGCGGCAGCTCCGGCGCGATCAAAAGCTATTTTGCAAGCGAGGAACCGCAGACGGGTGCCGGCACCGCGGCGCTCGCATCGGCCTATCTCGCGGAAGGCAATACCGCCAAGGCGCGATCGCTTGCCGCCAAGACCTGGCGGGAGACGACGCTTCCTCCGGCACTCGAAAACGGTTTTCTCGCGCGCTTCGGAAAACTCCTGACGGACGCCGATCACAAATGGCGTTTCGACCGCCTGGTGACGGACGACGTGCGTTTCGCCGATAACCGCGCCGCTCGCGTGGCCGCCGCGCGGCGTCTCATTCCGCTGCTGCCGCAATCCGAGCAGAAAAAAGCGACGGCGCGGCTCGCGGTCTTCGACAAGGCCAAGAATGCGCACGCGCTGATGAGCGCGCTCGCCGAACATGGTGATGGCGATGCGGGTCTGACGTTTCATCGCGCGCAGGTACTGCGTAAGGCTGGCAAGATCGATGAAGCCGCCGAGCTCATTCTCTCCGTGCCGCCCGACCCCAAAAAGATCGCCGAGCTTGACGAGTGGTGGGCGGAGCGACGCGAGCTTGCCTATGGCGCGTTGAAGCTCGGCAAGGCGAAACTCGCGTACCGGCTCACCAGAGACGCCGGTCCTCTGACGGTCAATCCGCTCAAAGAGCAGACGTTCATGGCGGGATGGATCGCCTTTCGCTATCTGAACAACATCGATGCCGCCGAGAAGCATTTTCGCGCCATGGCGGCGGCGGCCGACGGACCGCTCAGCATCGCGAAAGCGCAGTATTGGCTTGGGCGCGTAGCTGATGCGCGCGGCGACAAGGGCGCAGCCACGAAGGCTTACCGGCTCGCGGCTCAGAACACCGATACGTTCCACGGCCTACTCGCGATGCAGATGCTGCAGCCGGGGCGCACGTCGCTCGAAATCAAGCCGCCCGCCTACCCCTCGCCCGACCAGATCCGCAAGTTCATGTCGGACGACGCGACGAAGGCGCTGGTTCTGGCAGCGAAAGCGAAGCTCTCTCGTCTTTATACGCGAAGCTTCCTTGTCGCCCTGCATTCCGCGACGTCGAGCGAGGCCGAAGCGGGAATAGTCGCCTATATCGCACGTGCGATCGGCGATCCGCAGATGTCGCTGCGCATCGGAAAAACCGCCGTCGCCAAGGGCCAGAACCTGCTGACGTATGCCTATCCCGTCACGGCGTTCCCCGGTTACAAGCCGCTGCGCAAGCCGCCGGAGCTTGCGCTGCTGCTCGGCCTCGCGCGTCAGGAAACCGAATTCGACTCGCAGATCGTCTCAGGCGCCGGGGCCAAGGGTCTGCTGCAGATCATGCCCGGCACGGCGCGCCACGTCTGCCGCGACTACAAAATGAAATGCGATCTCTCCCGCCTGCTTTCTGATACACGCTACAACGTCTCTTTAGCATCGGCCTACATCGCCGACCGCATGGATGACTTCGACGGCTCGTATGTGCTGGGCCTCACCGGCTACAATGCCGGTCCCGGTCGCGCGCGGCAGTGGATGAATGAAAACGGTGATCCGCGCGAGGCACGCGTCGATACCGTCGACTGGATCGAACGCATTCCGATCACCGAGACGCGCGATTACGTGACGAAGGTCCTGGCGAACATTCAAATCTATCGCGCGCGCCTCGGGTTTTCGAAGAATGCGCTCCGCCTGCAGCAGGACCTCGTTCGGGCGCCGGACCATTCGAAACCTCCGGGCAGCAGTCAAACGCGCACGAACACCGCCAGCGACAACGAGGGCTAGGGGAGACGACGCGACCATGACAGCAGCCGCGCAAGGATATGAAGAGATCTATTTCACGTCCCAGGACGGCCTGCGCCTTTATGGCCGCCATTACCCGGCGCTCAATCCAAGCGGCGCGCGCCCTGTCGTGTGTCTTGCGGGACTGACGCGAAACAGCCGCGATTTTCACACGGTCGCGCTGACGTTGAGCGGCAGCTGCATGCCGCAGCGCGACGTCTTCACGCTCGACACGCGCGGGCGCGGCTTCTCGCAACATGACGACGACTGGAAAAACTACGCCGTGCCGATCGAGATGCAGGATGTGATCGATTACATGATCATGCTCGGCCTCAGAGACGCCGGCATCATCGGTACATCGCGCGGCGGGCTCATCGCGATGGTGCTCGCGGCGGTCCAGCCTTCGCTGATCGGCGCGGTCGTGCTCAACGATATCGGGCCGGTCATCGAGATGGACGGGCTGGCGCGCATCGCGGGCTATGTCGGACGCGTTCCCGTGCCGAAGAGCTGGGCCGATGCCGCACGGATCGTTCTTGATCTCACGCGTCGCGATTTTCCCAACCTTTCGGAGGCCGACGCCGAGGCCGTCGCGCGCCAACTGTTCAATGAAAGAAACGGCAAACCCGTCAGCGGCTACGACGCGAAGCTGGCCAAGTGCCTATCGGTGCTCGACGGTCCGATGCCGCAACTCTGGCCGCAGTTTGAAGCCTTGAAGCGGGTACCGCTGCTCGTCGTGCGCGGCGGCAATTCCGATCTCTTGTCCGAGGCGACGGTCGAAGAAATGCGGCGGCGACATCCGCGCATGACGTCGGTCACCGCGCCGAACGAAGGACACGCTCCGTTTCTGCGCGACGAGCCGACGATCTCCGCCATTGCCTCGTTCTTTGCTCAGTCAGACGAAGCGAACGCCGACCGGCGTTATGGCGTTCTGACCCGCAGCGACTTCAGTCACGTCTCGCGACTGGTGTCGACCTCGCCGCGGTCGACGCGGCGGGAAAATTCCGTCTGACCGCCATTGAGCAGAATGCGCGCCTGCTCGACCCAGCCCTCGCGTTCGATGCGGCCTTTGAATTCCAGCACCTGACTGACGCGATCGATGTCGCCGCTCGTCCAGTTCGCAACCTGCTCGTAGCGCGAGATGCCCATGGCGTTGAGCCGCTTCTCGATCAGCACGCCAACGCCGCGAATGCGTTTCAAATCACTATTCGGGCCTTGGCTCGAAGCCGGCATCGGCCTCGGCGGCTCTGCTTCGCTCGCGGCCGGAGCTTGCGCCGTGGCCGCCTCCTTGACCTTGATGGCGTCTGAGAGCTTCGCGGGCATCGATATTTTCGGATCGACCTTGGCCAGCGGCGAGATCGGTTCGATCGGCTTCAAGCCGCGCGTCACGCTTGCCGAGGCAGCGGCGATCGCGGCGGCGGCGGCGGCGGCCATTTCCGCGACCGAGCGTCCGTGGATCGCGGCGGCGACGCCGGAGAGTTGCGGTTCCGGCACTTTCTCGCCGGCGGCCGGTGCGTCAGTGCTGCCCGTTTCCGTCACGGATGCACTGACCGACGAAGATTGGGGCTTATCTCCGGCAATCCCTGACCCGGACGCGGGCAAGCCGACCAAGTCCGCGATCTGGCTCGCCGCCGGTTTTTCGGCGGGCGCGGCGGCCTTCAGTGCGGCCACGCGATTGCGCGAATAATAGGTCTCGCCGCCCTTCGCCAAAATCTGCGCCTGCTCGACCCATTGTTCACGGTCGATGCGGCCGGGAATATCAAATAGCCCGCTGATGCGCTTGACGTCGGCGGGGCTCCAGGCCGCGATATGCTCGAAGCTGTCGACGCCTTCCATCTTGAGCCGTTGCTCGAGATTGGCATCAATCGCGCGGATGCGCTGGAAATCGTCGCCGCCTTCGATCGGTTGCCGGATGATCGGCTTCGGCGCGATGAGCGGCACCGAAGAGACAGGCACCTCAGCGTGCGCCGGCTCTTCGATTTCCGGTTCGTCTTGTTCCGGCTCCTCGATGTCGAGGTATTCGCTTTCCGGTTCTTCGTCTTCCGGCTCGGCGATGACCGTTTCCTCAACGGGATCGCCCGCGTGGTCTTCGATTTTCTCGTATGCAATGTCTTCCGGCTCATCGGCACTTTGCTCAACGACGCCGAGCGGCTGAGCCGGCTCCGCCTCTTGCAACGGTTCCGGCTCAGGAGCGGGCTCTGGCGCGGGCCGTCTGGCGAAGGAGCTTATGGACGCGGCAGCGGCGGCCTTGGCGGCAGCAACCGCCGCAGCAGCAGCTGACGTAGTTGCGTCGCTCAGTCTCGACGTCAGTCTCGCCGGTTTTTCGCGCCGTTCGACAACGGGCTCGGGAGCAGGCTCGAGTTCAACGTCGGCAACAACCGGTGCCGGTTCGTACGGCTCCGGCTCTGGTTCAATCGCAATAGGCTCGAGCGGCGGCGGCGGAAGCTCCGGTTCCGGCTCAGGCGGCGGACCGTAGCTTCCCGGTTGATACGCGCCGGTCACGGGCTTCAAGACAACGGGGCGAATTTCCGGGATGGCGCGTCGCGGCATGCCTTCGTTCAGATCCGGCCCCATCAGCGCGCGCTCGAAACGCGACGGATCGACGAGTTTCGGCATCGGCCGCGGTTCGGGACGCCGGATGACATCGATCCTCGGCTGCACGGGATCGATGGAACGCGGAACGACCGGTGGAGCGAAGGATCTGGTCGGCACCGGGCGCGGAGCAGCGGCTGCGACCGGCGGATAAAGCGGCGCGTCGAACTCTGCCGGAATAGTAGCGTAAGCAGCCTCGGTTTGGCGCGAGCCCAGCAGAGCGCGCTTTGCGGTGCACGCCAGGAAAGCGCCAAAAAAATACGACGCGAGCAAAAGCAGGAATGTCTGCAGCAGCAGATACGTCATGTCCGAACCGGCTCCGCCATGCAGCAAACCATGAAGGCCAACGCGCGTTTCAAGGCTATTCCTCCCGGCATGTGATCCAGCCCGTGACCAGTCCGAGAGCGAACGCCAGTGCGATCCACCAAATGAGCTTCACAAACAGATAATCCATGAACCCGGTCCTCGAAGCGACTGTGCCTGCTCAATTGACTTTGACGTTGAATTCGATGCGGCGATTTTTTGCCCGGCCTGTTTCCGTCGCATTATCGGCGAGCGGACGGGTTGCGCCGTATCCGATCGTCGAAAGGCGACGTGCACTGACGCCATTCTGGGTGAGAAAGTCAGCGACCGCACGAGCCCGGCGATCGGAGAGCCGCTGATTGCGCTCGTCGGTGCCTTCGGCGTCGGTGTGGCCTTCGATTTCAATGCTGAAGGCTGGACATTCGTTGGCGACTTCGACGAGATCGCGCAGCGTCTGCGTGCTGTCGGCGGTCAAATCCGCCTTGGCGCGCTCGAAGTTGATCGTCCCTTTCGCCGATGTCTGGCGCATCAGCGTCTGGCAGCTATCGGCGGCTTTTTCGTCGACGTTCATCACTGTGATCGCGTCGCGGGCCTTGAAGCCCGGCGGCAGATCGGTCGAGAGGACGCTGCGAATCTCATTCGCGACGCGCTCGCTTTCGGCGGCGCCTTCGATCATCAGATCCTTTGCGGAAATCTCGACATCGCCGCGCCTGAGGCGCGCGAGTTGCTCCAACGCGACACGCGTCGCGGATTGCCACGGCTCGGGCGGCGCGCCGACGATCTTCATCTGATCGGTAATGCTTTCACCGGGATATATCCGTTGCGCCGTCTCTATGACGCGGACGCGCGCGGGATCGTCCGGAGCATCGCCTTCGAGCGTGATCATGCCGTTCGGCGCACGCGTTGCTTTCCAGGAAAGGTCCGTCTTCATCTTGCCGATGAATGCGACGTTGGCCGTCGTTTCGCAGGTCTGCCCGGCCGCCGCCTTGACGTCTCCGGCCACCGATTGCGACGTGGCGTAGTCGTCCGTCTCACCGGAAAGCTCGAGCTTGCGATCGGAAAGCAGCGACTTGCCTTTCGTCAGCCGCGACAGCGATGCGAGGCCCGCGACGACGCACTGCTGCCAGCCTTCGGGGGCTCCGGGCGCGACTTGCGTTTTGTCGTTCACCGCGCGTCCCGGGAACCGTGCCTTGACGGCGTCGATAAGCGCGGCCCTCGCCGCTTCGCTCGGCGTCATGCCGATCACGTCGATGGCTGCGCCGTTATTGACGACGCCCATCACGTAGCCGGAGCCCGCTGGAAACAGATCGGGCTTCGGATAGCGGATACGGTCGACGATCTTGAAGTTCTGAGGCACGTCGAGTTTCAGGGATCGGCTCACAGCCGCCGCGACCTGCTCATCGGCGGCCTCGCCCGAAAACGTCAGGTCTCTGCCGCTGAAAGCGACGTCGCCCGACTTGAGCTGCGCCAGTTGCTCGAGCGCGATGACGACGGCTTTTTCCCAGCCGTCGGGCGCACCCTCCGCAATGTCGGTGCGGTCGGAAAACGACATCTTGCCGAAGAGCGACCGGGCGCGCGCGACGAGCCTGCCTCTGACGTCATCGCCCGGCGCGTAGCCTTCGATCAAGAAGCCATCGCCGCCTTTACGCGCGTTCCAGGTGTAAGGCCGGGCGACCGGCAAGCTGATTTTTTCTTCCGCCAATCCGATGCGCGCCGGTCTCTGCTTCGCGAGCGCCGTTTTTGCACGGCGATAGGCGTCCGAGGTTGCGGCTTCGCCCCTGAGCGACAGATCGAGCGCCGCAAGTTCGGCCTCGCCGCGTTTCAATCCGGCGAGCGTCTTCAAACTGAATTGTGCTCCCGCGAGCCACGCGTCAGGATCGACAGACCCGCGTGCGAGACGCATCCCGTCGCTGACTGACGCGGACGGAAACGCGGCTTTCGCCGCCTCGAGCAAGGATCGCCGCGCCTGTTCCGAGGGAACGTCGCCGGCGAGCCTGAGCCGTCCTGAGCCATCGGACGCCGCCGACCATTGATAATTCGCGACGTGCTCGATCAGCCCCGACCGGTTGTATGCAACACGCACGCCCCACACATTGCGCGCATATCCTTCGGCCAGCATCGGGCCGCGCTCCTCTGGCGCCTTGCCCGTGAGCACGATGTCGCGACCGCTCACGTGCGGTGTCGCCCAGGTCAAGCCGACACGCTTCAGTGCTTCGGAGGTGCGCCGCGCGAGATCGCTTTCGATGTCCGCGTGCTGGACTTGCACGGCCACCCAGCTCAGCGCCGCAATCGGGACGACGCCCAACAGCCAATAGATGGGATTGCAGCGCATTCGCACGCGACTCCGAAACAAAAGGCAACGCGGAGCCACGACCGTGCAGTCAATGCCCCGCAACAAGGAGAGCGATGTGCCAATCGCCCGACCGTGGCTGGACTTTGAACCGAGCGGACCCCCGCGAGCAGTATAAACAAGAGCCAACACCATTCCAAGCCAAGCCTGGAGGAGCCGCCTTCCCATAACCAACTGAAATTAGGTAATATTTTTGTTCATTTTATGCCGACCGCGAGTGTGTTCGCGAAGTGTGGCGCGCCGGTCATGGCGATTTGTGTTCACAGCGGCCCGATGGCAGCGCCCGATAGGATTAGGAGGCATCCGAGGCTAGACGAGGCGCGAAGGTGATTTCCGGCATGTCCAGTCCGGCGTTGTGCAAGGCGCGCGACAGGGCGTTGCAAGATGCCTCAACCCTGCCGGATGAGCCGGCAATCAGACAAACGACGCGTTCGCCGTTTCTTGCCGCGTCCACGATGCGATCGACAGCGCCGGTCGTGCCACCGTTCGCGTCACCGTTAGCGTCTGGGCCGATGGCAAAGCGCTGAGCTTCGCGGCGCGCGAAATCGAGAACCGAAGCCGGTACGTCATCATCGAAGAAAATGCGGTCGGCGGTGCGCAGCACTCTCAAGGCGCGCAATGTCAACGTATCGGCGCTCTCTCCGACGGTGACGATCGCGACGGACGGAGGTGATTTGTCGGGCGCTCGCACGAGCGCATCGAAGTCGGCTTCGCGAGGTTCGCGCTCGGCCTCGTCGATCGCGAGGTCGACGAAGCGATTCCAGAACCTGCGTTTCGCCGCGGCGGTCGCGCCCAGCTGACCGCCTCTCGTTCGCCATAGCTTCGCCGCCTCGACCCAGCGCTTCAGACCATCGGGAAGCAGGGCTTCGACGAGCGACCGTATCGTCTGGGCAAGGACAGGCGCGGCTCCGTCCGTTGAAATCGCCAAAACCAGCGGCGAGCGATTGACGATGGCGCCAAACTGGAAATCGCAAAATGCCGGACGGTCCACGACGTTGACGGGCACGCCCGCCGTGCGCGCGGCAGCTGCGAATGCGGCCGCGTCTTCATTGTCGTCGCTGGCACCGATCGCGATCGCGGCTCCTTCGAGATCGGCAGGCGACCACGCTCTCTTGTTGAGCTTGACCGAGCCGCCGGGAGGCGCAGAGGCAAGGGCGTCGAACCCATCGACGAAGGTCTCCGCATAAACTTCGACATGGGCGCCGGTTGCAGCCATAAGTTCGGCCTTCCACAGTGCCGGTTCGCTGCCGCCCGCGACGATGGCGCGCTTGCCGGCAAGCTTGAAGAATACGGGTAACGTCGCAAGCGCCTGCATGCGCTCCGGCCGCGTCCGCGTACTTTTTTTCTGAGCTTCCTCTACGTCCGATACCGACATGTCTTCTACTTCGATGAACCCGGTCATTCGCGCAGGCAGGAACAATATTGAGCGGCTGCAGCCGCCGCTAAGGCCAACGCGAATAGATCATACACGATGATGCCGGACCGGCATCCGGGCGAATTTGCGGTCCGCCCGGAGGATTAACGTAGCGATGCAGGGCACGTCCGGCGCAGCAGCTACTTGCGGTGGCCGATGGCCCAAACATAGCTTGAGACCGCCGTCAGATCGGCTTGCGAGAGCTGCACGCCGCCCATCGGAGGCATGGCGCCCGGATGCTGCTTCGGCTCGGGCACACCGTCCTTGATGGTGCCTGTGAGGGCGGCGAGGCTACCGTCGCTCCACAACCACTTGCCGGCGTCGAGCGCCGGGCCAACCGGCGTTCCGATCCCGTCCGCTCCGTGGCAGCCGGAGCACGTTGCGCCCGCCACCTCGCCGTGAAAGATCTTTTTGCCGAGTGCAACCTGTTCGGCTGTTGCGCCTTCCGGCACAGGCAATGCCGCGTCTTTCCCCGCGTCAGGATGCACACCTTCCGGCGGTGATGCATTGGGAGACGTTTTCGCCGAGATCACGGGGGCGGGCGCAGCTTCGACGCCAACGCCTGCATCGCCGACGAAGGTCACGCGCCAGACACGGCCGCCCGCGTCGTCCGTTATGAAAAGCGCTCCGTCCGGCGCGACGGCGAGCCCCGACGGACGATGCGCGGCGCGTCCCGGATCCTTGTGCTGACCGGCGAACCCGTCCGCGAAGACGACGTAGTCTCGGGACGGCTTGCCGTCGGCCAAAGGCTGGAACACGACGTTATAGCCCGCTTGCGGCGAGGGCGCGCGATTCCACGATCCGTGGAATGCGATGAAGGCGCCGCCCTCGTAAGCTTTCGGGAAGTGCGTGCCCTTATAGATCTTGAGATCGTTCGGAGCCCAGTGCGCGGGATAGGCCGCGATCGGTCCTTCCGCCTTATCGCAGTCACCGATTTTCTTGCCGCCATCGCCGCCGTATTCCGGCGCCTGCACCAACTTCTTCTGAGCCGGATCGTAGTAGCACTTGGGCCAGCCGTACGACGCGTCCTTCTTGATGATCATGACTTCTTCAGAGGGAAGCTCGAAGCCCTGCGCGGCCGTATACAGTTTCGGCCAGTTCTCATGCAGCTGGTCGCGGCCGTGCTGCGTGGAATAGAAACGGCCGGCCGCATCGAAATCCAGACCTTCGGAATTGCGAATGCCCGACGCATAACGCTCTTTGGCCGAGAAAACCTGTCCCGGCTTGTTCGCGTCGTAGCGCCAGATTCCACCCCGCGTTTCGAGCTCGATGCAGGGATCTTTGCCTGGCGAATGCGGCATGCGGTTTTTGACTTCGCATGTGTTCGTCGCCGAGCCCATCGCAACGAACAAGTTGCCGTCGGCATCGATCGCGATCGGATGCATCGGATGATCGCCGGTGATCGGCATGCCGCTCAGGATGATCTCAGGCTTGGCGTCGGCGGACGGCGCGCCCTTGCTCACGTTGTAGCGCACGACCTGATCGTTGATCTCGGCATAGAGCCAGTTTTTATAAAGGGCGATACCGGTGCCGCCGTGGCCGCCTTCCGCGAACGTCGGTCCGAAGCGCGAGACGACATCGGCGCTGCCGGTTCCTTTCGTGTCTTTCAACGCAACCAGAAACCCGCCCTCATGCGGCGTATCGTTGTTGTAGTAAACGCCGCTCCAGGTGTTGAGATAGAGCGTCCCGTCCGGCGCGACCACGGCCTGGCGCGCGTGCCCGACCTTGTCCGCGAAGATCGTTGCGCAGAAGCCCTTGGGCAGCGTGATCCCCGCTTCCGATGCGGGACAATCTTTTTCCTGACTGTACGCGGACGGAGCGGCAAGCGGCTGCACCGCGAACACCGCTCCGCCGATCAACGCACAACAGGCGCCACGGCTCATTAAACGAATAGCCATCTTACCACTCCTTGCTTCGTTCTGTTCAAGCGTCGAGGTTCCGTTGCGGCCGATTTACTGGCCTGCGGGAACGGCAACGATCCTGAACGGGAGACGCGGAGGTCCGCTTTTAGCATCAAAAAGGTGGGCGAGCTGGCCCTCAGGCACCCAATAGGTATTGCCGACAAGTGCAACAGACGTCGGACCGGCGAGACCGTCCTTGATGGTATCAACAGTGACCTCGTCGCCCTTGACCGTCAGGCGATCGATGCTGCCGCTACCTTCAGCCATGATGAACGTCTGCTCACCGGTCGAACGCAAGCCGTCAGCGAGCTTCAGCGGCCGCGATGTCTTGAGCTTCGTGATGTTGCCCGGCTTACCGTCCTTGACATCGACGCGATACAATTCGCCGTTGGTGTAGGTGTTGACGTAAAGATTGCCGTCGCTTCCGAACGCAATGCCATCGAGGCCTGCACCTTCTTTCGGCTGATTGAAATCCGCACTTTCTAGCCAGACTTCAAGTTCGGATGCTCCGGGCTTCAGCCGCAAAATTTGCGGCGACGATGTGTTGGTGGCGAAAATCGATCCGTCCTGAGCGATCGCAAAATCGTTGCAAATGCTGCCGTCTTTTGGAAATGCAACGCTCAGCTTGCCTTCACCCGTCTTCAGGTCGAAGCCTTTGATGACGGCGCCTTTCGCGGCGCCGGGTCCCGGGACGCCGATGCCCGACGCATCATTCGAGCAGACGAGAAGCAATCCCTTCGCCTCATCGACGAGCACCCCGAACGTCGAGCGGGTGTCGAATGCGCCGGGCTTGATCCACTCTTCCGCCGTGGCCGCGCCGGGTTGAATGCGAAAAACGCCGCCCGAGGAAAGCCCACTCACATACAGCGTCCCGTCCGACGCCGCTGCTATGCTTTCAGGATAGACGCTGTTTCCGGGTAGTGGAACCTGCTTCAAATCTTCCGCGGACGCGGTCGAGATCAGAAATCCTCCCGCGACTATCATCGCAGCGGCTTTAGCCAGAGTTAGCCTGTCGATTATCATTTCGTCATTTGCTCCTAGGTTCATCGCGGCCGCGCAGCATTGCCGAGAGCCATGGCTTGCGACAATGCACGATCATGCGTATCAGCCATAACGATATGGCTATTAAGACACTGAAATGCGTCATACGCTTTATAGTTGCGGCGGGCGCTCGCTACATACCGCGAGATGGAGGCGGGCTCGCATGAAAGAAATGCGCGCCGAAGAACTGCAGACCGCGCCGAGATAAAGCAAATTTAGGAATAATAACACTTGCGGGAGACGGTCGCAGGCGGCAACTAATTTCGCTCCGAGGCGTTTTGCTCGCAGAAACGGGAGCGACGTTCCCGGCCAGGAGATAAGAGGCACAGATGAGAAAATACCTTTGCTCGATTGCTGCTGTTGGAGCCGCGGCGTTCGCGATGGTCGCCACCGTTCCGGCTGCCGATGCCGGTCCGCGCCAATATCGTGGCAAGCACTATTCCTACAACGGCAATCACGGCAATTATGGACGACACCATCGTCGTGGTCGCGGATACTGGCGCAATGGGCGCTGGATCGCGCTCGGCATCGGCGCCGCTATCGCTGCGGGCGCAGCCGGCGCTTACGAACGCGATTGCTACTGGAGAAATGGCTACCGCTACTGCGATTAGTAGCCCGTGCCAAAACGGTAAGCCCCGGCTCTCGTAAGAGACCGGGGCTTTTTCATGCGTGCTTGGGAAAATGTTGAAACAGGCGCGAGCGACGAGATCGCGTAATTGCCAAGTGGTGATGCGATCCCGTTTCGGAGTTCAAATGGGGAGTTCGGACTCGCGCTCCGTCCAATAAAGGTCAGCGAGACGATCTAGCAAATTCGTCGGTAGAGGGTTGGTAACGATTTCCGACTGAAAGTAATCGCCGAGGCAAATTGCCGGGCTCACTGGCGCGACAGACTGCGCGCCTCCGAAATCGCTCGAAACGCCAAACATCGAGTCTCGTGCAACACGCGATACGGCCATCGACCATATCCACACCGCCATCCAAGGATGCAAATCGGGCCTCCTTTCGAACACGGCGGTGACTGCGAAATCAACGCCGTTTAAAAACGCACTTATGTTCGGGTGTATCAAATGCACGAGGATGCCGATTTGTTCCAAGCATCATTCGCGCAGGCACTTAATGTGCGCGACGCAGACCAAAGATTTGAAATAAATCCGTTTGTTACGACGGTGCGTTGCAACCTTCTCCAGCATCCATATCCGCATGCGGCCGCAGACCGGCAGAGCAGAAAGATTGAATTGGGAACTAGCTCGCGTTCAAACCGTTGCTTCCTTCGATAAGTTGAACAACAGAGGAGGATGCAGATGAATTGGGATCGCATCGAAGGCAATTGGAAGCAGTTCACCGGCAAAGTGAAAGAAAAATGGGGCGATCTGACTGACGACGATCTGGCCCGCGTAAACGGAAATCGTGAGCAGCTCGAAGGCGTGCTGCAGCAGCGTTACGGCTACGCCAAGGACAAGGCGAAAGAGGAAATCGACAGCTGGTCGAAAGGGCTCTAATTCAAATTGTCCCCAGATTTTGAGAGAAAGGCCCGCATCCGGGCCTTTCTTTTTGTGAGTTAGAACGGCGCGCGTCGCAAATTTCGCGCGAATCTTGTTAGCGATTCTCTCTGACGGTGGGGAGAGCAGCTATGGCAGAGACATTTTTCGCCGACATGATCGCCAAGTCTGAGATTGATCGGGCAACCGCACGTTTGGAAATCGCGTTGTCAGATGCCGCCGGACACGTTCAGACAGTCAGCCTCGGTCCCGACGCTCTGGCCGCTCTCGTCGCGATCGCCTCGCAAGCCGCGCCCGCCGACATCGCTCATCCCGGACGGTTGACGAAGCTTCCAAAACGCTACGCCGTCGGCCACGGACGTCACGAGCCGGTCGTCATGCTCCGGTTTGAGGACGAGCCCGCTTACGGTCTCAGCGTGTCGCAAGCCGAAGATCTTGCTGAAGCTCTGCTGGAAGAAGCCGAGGCTGTCGCCGACACGAAATATTGCATGCGCCAGTAGAGACGACGCGAGCCGAAGGCGCATAGGTCAAAAGGCATAGGCCTGATGGACAGCTGGCCGATTCACGGCTCGCAAGACAGCAGCCTTTCGATCAGTATGGTTTCTGCCAGGGCTCTCCAGTCCCGGCAATCTCCTAGCTGGTGTAGCCCCGGCGGCAACGTCCGCCGGGGTTTTTTATGTGAGCCCTCTGCTGTTCTCGAAACTGTGCGTGAGTGGAGCTCTACCAAGCCCGCAACACACCTCCCCGCCGCCCCCCGGCAAACGGGGAGGTGCACGGAACGCCGATGCTGCCATCTGCATTCCGTTAATCGCTCGCGTGATGCGGAGCCGCGTTGACGAGACGCACGTCAGGTTTCGAATGCGGCCGAGTTGCGACTGTCCATGACATTGTGATCAACATTTCGAGCGCTGCGTTCACAACGCTGCTTTCGCCCCTCAGCTCGGAACCCGATGGCGGATTACGCCGTTAATAAAGGGAATGAACATGGGAGCTCGGCATGCGTAACAAGGCGATCAACCAAGTTTATCATGTTCTGAAGGCGGTCTGCGATCTCGAGAAGGATCTCAAAAAAGGCGAGTTTTCCGCATCGATCAACCGCGAAGACTGCTCGGAGCATTTGAAGCAGGCACGCCACGAACTTCATCAGGTTCTCGACGAAGTTTACGCATCCGATTATCGCACTTCGAAGGCCGCGTAATCTCAAATTGGAGCATGAGCCGTGGTGCGCAGCAGAGAGACGGCGATAGCAACGTGCCTGTCACGGCTGGAATGCCTTATGAAGTCCGTCGGTCGGCTTCAGAAGGCGCATGTCTCCCGCGGCGCGGATATCACGAACGAGCGGTCATTTCACGAAATCAGATTGGCGAAGGCTGCGATCGAAGCCGACTATCACGTGTTGAAAACGAAGCTTCATGAAATTCGCACAAGCCGCGACGACGAGGAACAGCGCGCCAAATCGAAACGTCGGCAGGTGCTGATGGAAAAGGTGTTTCCTCGTTGAGTCCCACAGCGCGCAGATTTTGCTCTCGTTGCGTCCACTCAATCTCTACTTTTTACAGATCGATGCTGGCTCCCAGATGAGTTGCTCATTGCGCGCGACAATCCCGGTCAGCCGATGAAGAATCGCGCCGTGGCGACTTTGGAGATCTGTCAGCTCGGCGAGCATCCGTTCATTTCTAACATTTGCGCCGGGCATCGCCGCGACGGAAAAGATTTCGACGGAAAGCTCATTGATGACTTCGCTATGCCAGAAGATCGCATCCTCGACGGTATGCGCGTCGAGGGCCCGCTCGCAGCACATCTGCAGATCGGTGGGATTCACGTCGGCTCCGGTGGTGAGCGAAAGCGTTAATTTCGAGGGTGTCCGTGGCAAGTGGGGGAAGACCCGTGCACTTAGAAATGCCCTCAAACTCCTGGCGCGGCGACGCCAAAACACCTTAACAGCCGGTTCGATCCGACCAGGATCGTAAGAGTGAGGCATCGGACGGAACTCCCATTCGTCTGACCAAGGCTAGACGCCCATCCCGCGTCGATGGTTCCCGGACCGCCCGACAAAATCCGACACCATGCGACGAATCGATCCCAGCCACCGCCGCAGATGAAGTATAGAAAGCCGGGCGCATCATAACCGTCTTCCTATACTCCGCCTTATACTTCCCAGGTCGCTGCTGAGCTAAAGCCGAATTTTATTTCGCATGGCGATTACCGACCACAAGCCGAACGAGGCCCGCATGCAGGATGCATCCCAAAAGGTGCTGCAAGGACAAAAGAATTCAAAAATGCAGCAAGGGCAGAAACCTCTGCCCAAAGCCAATCCAGCCTCTGCGGCGAACACTCCCGCCGTCCAGAAGCGAGATTTTTTGCGGAGCTGGCCGGCGATCGGCGGGCTGATCGCCACGCTCGCGGTCATCGCGGCGGGCTATGCCTACTGGCAACATTCGGCGCTGCATCCGTCGACGGACAATGCCTATATCCAAGCCAATATCGTCCCGATCGCTCCGCTGGCCTCCGGTCTGGTGACTGAGGTCAATGCCAAGGAATTCGCCACGGTCAAATCGGGCGATGTTCTCGTGCGCCTTGATCCCGCGCCGTTCGATGCCGCGCTCAAAGCGGCGGAAGCAAAGCTGACGCTTGCACAACAGCAAGCGACGGGCCCGGCGGCGCAATCACCGGCGGCCAAGGCCAACGTCGATCAGGCGCAAGCCGGCGTCGATCAGGCGCGTCTCGAACTTGACCATGCGACGATCAAAGCTCCGGTGGACGGCATCATCGGGAAAGTGCGCGTTCGGCCCGGGTCGATCGCCAAAGCCGGCATGAGCCTTTTCCCACTGATCGATACGTCGAAATGGTGGGTCGACGCGAACTTCAAGGAGACGGACCTGTCGCGGATCGAGGCAGGCCAGAAAGCAACGGTCACGATCGACCTTTTTCCATCACATGAATTCAACGGCGAAGTGGAAGCCGTGAGTCCCGCCAGCGGCGCCTCATTCTCGCTTCTGCCGGTGGAAAACTCGACGGGCAACTGGGTGAAGACGACACAGCGCTTTCCCGTGCGCATCGCGCTCACTCCGAAGCCGGGTGATCCGGAACTTCGCATCGGCGCATCGGCAGCGGTGACCGTCGATACCACAGCCAAGGGCTCCGGCAGTGGCGCTCGCTGACACCGCTCCTGAAAGCACGGCCAGAAAGGTTCTGACTGCGTCGGCCGTGCTTCTCGCGGTCCTGATGGTCATTCTCGACATGACCGTCGTCAACGTCGCGTTGCCCCACATGATGGGCGCGCTTGGCGCGACGCCGGATCAGATCACCTGGGTTTTGACATCCTACATCGTTGCCGAAGCGATCGTCATTCCGACCAGCGGCTTCCTTGCGGCGCGCTTCGGACGCAAGCACGTCATCTTTGTGAGCGTCGCGGGCTTCGTGGTTGCCTCGATGCTTTGCGGCCAAGCGCAGACGCTGGCCCAGATGGTTATTTTCCGACTTCTGCAGGGCGCATTCGGCGCAAGCGTCATACCTCTCTCGCAAGCCATCATGGTCGATACGTTCGAAGCCCGGAACCGGGGCAAGGCCATGGCCATCTGGGGTATCGGAATCCTGCTCGGTCCGATTATGGGCCCAACGGTCGGCGGCTTCATCACGGACCATCTCGGCTGGCGGTGGGTCTATTACATCAACGTGCCCATCGGTCTCATCAATCTGGCGATGATCCTCGTGTTTTTGAAACACACGCCGAAATCGCGCGCGGTCGCGGATTGGATCGGCGCATTGCTGCTCGCCACCGGCATCGGCAGTCTGCAAATGCTGCTCGACCGCGGTAACGGCGACGACTGGCTGCAATCGAATTTCATCATCGCCTTGATCTTCGTCTCGGCGTTCTGCCTGATCACGTTCACGGTCCGGAGTTACAATCGGCCGGATGCCATCCTGCGGCTCAGTCTTCTGCGAGACCACAATCTCGCAACGGCGACATTCATGATCATGGCTTTCGGCGTCGGAATGCTCAGCACGATTGCCTTGCAACCATTGTTCCTCGAGCATCTGCTCGGCTATCCGGCGGGCACCGCCGGTCTCGTCATGGCGCCGCGCGGTATCGCGGTCGCGATGGGCATGGTGTTCGTCGCCACGACCATCAATCGCTTCGAGCCCAGATGGCTGGTTCTCATCGGACTGACGCTTGCCGCCTCCGGCACCTACGCGACCACGTGGTACAATCTCGATGTCGACGTGTTCTGGATCATCGCGCCGGGCATCGTGCAGGGCCTCGGAATGGGCATGATCTTCGTGCCGCTTTCAACGCTCGCGTACCAAACGCTACCGCAAGAGGCAACCGACCAGGCCGCGGGCATCTTCAATCTCGCGCGCACGATCGGCGGTTCGATCGGTATCGCGATCGCGGCGACCGTGCTGACGCGTGCAAGCCACTCAAATTGGCAGAGCCTCGGCGCGGGGATCAATCCCTATAACCCGGCACTTTCGTCTTGGCAGGACGCAACCGGCCTCACCGTGCCCGATCCGAGTGCGATGCAGATTTTGGCGGTGGAACTCGGCCGGCAAGCGACCATGATCGGCTTCATCGAAGCGTTCGGCTTCGTGACGTTGAGCTTCCTGCTGCTCATTCCGCTCGTGCTTCTTCTGAAGAAGCAAGGCGATGCTCCGAGGCGTTCGCCGATCTAAACATCGCCGGAAGATTCGGCTTCTTCCGCAAGCTTACGCCGCCCCGCCAAAAGATTGCGGATCTCCATTTCAACGAGCGCGTGCTCGTATGGCCTTTTGAGATGCGGGCCTTTCGAACAAAGCTCCCCTGCCTGCTCCGCCGCTCGCCGGGGCGAACCTGCAATGACGACTTCCACGTTGGGCCGGTTCTCGCGAACCCACTTGGCTACCGCGAAGCCGCCAGTGCCGGATTCCAGTTCAACTTCCGTCAGAACGACATCGATTTTCATGTCCATCTGGCGCAAAACGGTCAGAGCTTCGGCGCTGCCGGCAGCTTCAACGACACGGTATCCGCAATGACGCAGATAAGCGGCAATTGGCGTGCGGACGAGGATGTCATCGTCGACAACGAGGACAGTCGCATCACTGTTTTTTGTTTCAAGCTCGATCACGAGGCCCTAACGGCTTTCATCACTCGACTGTTGTTCCGCTGGCGGTAGCAACTTTCGCACACGCGCGATCAGGTCCGACGGCAGAACGGGTTTGGACAAAACAGCATCGAAGGCCCGATCCATTCCGATTTCTACGTTCGCAGAAACGATCGCGATTTTGATCAGCGGCGCGTGACGCCGAACCCAGTTTGCGAGCCCGACGCCGTCCATGCGTCCAGGCATACGAATATCGGTGACGACGAGTGCAATATCAGGTGTGGTATTCAAGACGTTCAGGGCTTCATCAGCGTTTGACGCCTCTATGACAATAAATCCCGCGTGACGAAGATCATCAGCCATCGCAAGGCGGATCAAGATCTCGTCCTCGACCAGAAGAATCCGGGAGTTTGCTGAGGCCCCCCTCATTTCTGCAAGAGCCGCGTCGGCCATCTCCACCCTCACCCCCTTCCCAGCACTTAGCATTCCAGGAGGTAAGTCGTTAAATGCATTAACGAGGATAAAGTTCCCTGACCCGGATGGTTATTTGGAGGGGTTATAAAAATTCATTGCGGCTTCCGCTGCGGCGTGGTGAGCCGATCAAAATGCCGTCCATCCATGGCTCCCGGTCACCGCGCCGAACGTCGCGATAAGCGCCAGCACGAGGAGCACCCAGTGTGCCCGCTCCAGCCATGGAAACGCGATGTCCGGCCTTTCGGTCGCCCAGCGCCGGAACCGGCCATGCAGAATGAATGGTGAAGCGATAAAAAGCACAAAGGCGAACAGCAGCCAGACGCCGACCATCGCGTGCATCCACCAGTATTCGGCCGACGTGAAGCGGTCCCATATGTCGAGGCGGACAACCATATAAAGCCCGCTCAGGCCCACGATCAGGACGGCAGTGCGAGCCACCGGCTTGAAGCGACGTTCGATCGCGCTGAACGCCTTCAGCCGGTCGGGGCCGAGATCGCCCCGGCGAACCGCAGGCAAGATGATGCCAGTTGCCATTGCAACGCCGCCGATCCAAACCACAACGGCCAGAACATGCAGCGCGCGGGCTAAAATCACGTCATTCATCGTGTCACAGCCGGTTATGGCTCAGCCTACGGTATCGGTAGGCTATGTGGTTCCTATCCTCGTCCGTTTGCGTTGGCGCAAAAGGCTCCCCAGAGCCAGAGGAAACGGCTAGGGTGGCAGCACCATGAAGCCTGGCCCGCAATTTTCGCGCAACGACTTGTCATCGCTCGTTTTATTCGAGGGGCTTGCGGCGCCCGTCCTCGACGATGTGATCGCGGTCACCCGCTGCCGCGCGCTGGCCCGTGATACCCGCATTTTTAACCAGGGCGACGGATACGTGAGAGCGCACCTTCTGGTGGAAGGCAGCGTCCGTATCGCGCAGACCGGGAGCGATGGTGGCCAGATCGTCATTCGCTTCATCGGGCCGGGCGAAATGTTCGGCACGGTAGCTCTGTTCACCGATGGTAAATATCCGGCCGATGCCGATACGCTGACCGATGCCATCGAGTTCAGTTGGAGCGAAGCCGATCTCCTCAAGCTGATGAGCGCCCATCCGCAGATCGCGATCAATGCGCTGAAAATCGTCGGAAAGCGCATCCAGGAAGCGCAGAACCGGCTGCGAGAGCTTTCCACGCAGCCCGTCGAGCGCCGCATTGCTCATACGCTTCTAAGGCTCTCCAGGCAGGCGGGTCGAGATACTCCGGACGGCGTGAAAATCAGTTTTCCTTTGCGCCGCAAGGACATCGCCGACATCTGCGGGACGACGCTATTTTCGGTCAGCCGCGTCCTGACGACTTGGGAGAAAGCGGGCTGGCTGGTGACACGCGACCAGCATCTGACCATCGCCAAAATTTCCGAGATCCAACGGGTCGGCGACAACGAGACCGTTTGAGTTCGGTGCGAGGTTTGCGGAGCAACAAAGCGCTCCGGTATCGTTGCCCGTATCCGTGACGCAAGGAAAACAATTTCCCGAAGATACCACGAAAGGGACGCGCTGTGGGAACGACGGCGGTGGCCGGCAAGAAAAGCACGGCGGTTTGGACGATTGCATTTCGTCCGCTGTTTCTCGCCGCCAGTCTGTGGGCGACGCTGGCGCTGGCGCTGTGGATATTCGTCCTCACGCAAGGCCTGACGTTGCCGAGCCGATTTTCGCCCGTCGACTGGCACGCGCATGAAATGCTGTTCGGATTTATTCCGGCAGCGATCGCGGGATTTCTTTTGACGGCGATCCCGAACTGGACAGGGCGAGCGCCGGTCCGCGGACTCCCGCTCATCGGGCTGGTCGTGCTTTGGGTGGCGGGGCGCATCGCCTGTTTCGGGTCCGCATTGCTGCCGGTCTGGCTCGGCGTCGCCGTCGATTCCATGTTTCTTCTCGCGCTCTGTCTCATCGTGGCGCGCGAGATCGTGCTTGCCGGCAACCCGCGCAATCTCATCATGCCGGTTCCGATCGCCGTGCTTCTGATTGCGAATGTCCTCACACATCTCGAGGCTCTCGGCGTCGCCGTGCCGGCTGGGTTGGGACGGCGTCTCGCCATCACGGCCGTGGTCTTTCTGATATCGGTGATCGCGGGACGGATCATCCCAGCCTTCACGCGCAACTGGCTCGCGGTGCGCAAAGCCGAGAAACTCCCCGCGCCCGCGGGTCGCTTCGACGCCGTTGCTATCGCGGTTCTCGCGCTCGGCCTGCTGGGCTGGGTCTTTTTCCCAGCCTCTCCTGCATCCGGCGTCATTCTGCTGGCTGGTGCTGCCTTAAATGCCTGGCGCCTCGCGCGCTGGCACGGCATCGCAACGACCTCGGAGCCGCTGCTGGCGATCCTTCATCTCGGCTATCTCTGGATCGTGATCGGCACGGCGCTACTCGGCGCCAGCATTATCGGCGACCACGTTCCGGAACCGGCGGCGATCCACGCGTTGACGGCCGGAGCCATGGGAACAATGGTGCTTGCCGTAATGAGCCGGGTCTCTCTCGGGCATACCGGGCGAATGCTTCACGCCGACGCCATCACAACGACGGCCTATGCCGCGATCACACTTGCGACTTTAACAAGAATAGCAGCGGCTTGCCTGCCTTCGTTCTACCTGCCCCTGGTTTCGCTTTCCGGCGTGTTATGGATCGTGAGCTTTGGGATTTTCGTCGTCTACTACGGTCCGATGCTCCTATCACCACGGATCGACGCGCTCCGCTAGGCGAACACACTCACTTTTCGCGCATGAAGCGTAGCGCGGCGTTGGCGTCCTTACGCCGGCGGTCGGCCGCCAAAACCATCTTGGTCACGTCGCTTCGATCATCGAACTGGCGTTTATCCGTCCGCCGCCTGCGCGCGACGACGACGAACGCGGATACTACGAATGCTAGGACTGCAAAGATCCAAACTGTCATTCCCGGTCTCCGGTTGACGTCAGAAACGCGTCGACTCACATGGCGCGCCAGCCTGCAGATTGCCCAGCTCTCGCCTTGACATCAAGCCTCCGCTGAACGGGGTCGTTGTTGCGTGAGACGAACGAGAGGTTATTTTCGAACGATGTTTTTGCCGCGCCCGAGGCTTTGCTTTCAGCCGGGTGGCGCGTTGCTTCAGAGAATTTCGAATGTCAAAAACGACGCGCGCAACCGAAATGCTGGACCGAAGCGGCGTCACGTATTCATTGCATTCCTATGATTACGACCCCAGCGCGGACCGTATCGGGATTCAAGCCGCGAGCGCACTTGACGTACCTGCGGGTCACGTCCTGAAAACGCTCATGCTCATGGCCGACAACACACCGGCCTGTGCGGTGCTGCCATCCGACTGCGAACTCTCGATGAAGAAATTGGCTCATGCCCTCGGAGCAAAGTCCGCGCAGATGATGAAGCCGGCCGATGCGGAGCGCATCACCGGCTTCAAAGTTGGCGGCATCAGTCCGTTCGGTCAAAAACGCAATGTTCCGACGGTGCTGGAAGAGCGGGCTCTCGCTCTCGAGAGCGTTTTCGTCAACGGCGGCCAGCGCGGACTTCAGATCAAGCTCGACCCCAAACAGATCGTCCTGGTTCTTGGCGCCAAGGCGGCGTCGCTGATCGCAACGGCATGAAGCGATATCCGATCAGCGTGCCGACCTCCGCAAGCTTTTCTGTTAGCCGCTGATGCGCGAAGCGCATGGCCGCGCAACGACGACGCATTTTGCGGTGATCAGCGCGTTCTTCGCGCAATCCCAACGCACGCTCGCCGCACGATCGAAGTTCGCAAAGAGCCGGCCGTACTGGTTCTCAACGGCGGCTTCCCAATTGTCCACCGCAGCCTGACGAGCGCGCGCACTGCCTTCGCCGAATAACCCCTTGCCGGTCGCAACGCCTTCGAGAACCGGTTTGCACACTCCGCGCTTGTTCCAGCGCGCGTCGGCATTGGTCGTCTGTGCCGCCATGCCAAGGCCGATGAGCAGCGCAACACACAATTGTCGGTACATGAAAATACTCCCCGTTCCATACATTCGGCGGATAGCTCCATGCCCGGGTTGCGGTGTCAATTTGAGAATGCGAGCACACGAAAGAATTTCGTGAATTGCGGCGAACGGGTCACCGTCAACCGTGGCTCCCACTGGCAAAGGCAAGGCAGCCGAAAGCAGGGCGAATGCAACGCACACACCCTACCATGATCATGTCCGAGACACAGGAGGTTTTCCCGGCTTCTTCGGCGGTTACGCGGCTCGCGGCGGGCCGGGATCATCATCCCCCGCCGCCGTCCTCTTCGAAGCGACCTTTCGCCGATCCGCAAACGCAATGACGCTTGGTGCCTCGTCCGGCTGCTCGACCGCGATGACCGTCAGCGTATGCTGCTTGCCGTCGCGTGCGGTCCAGGTGATCGACTGCCCCGCGGCGAGGCCGATGAGAGCCACGCCAATCGGCGTCATGACCGAAATTTTATCCTGGGAAATATCCGCTTCGCCCGGGAAGACCAATTTCACCCGACGCTGCTGCGCGGAATCCGTTCGGAATTCGACGATCGAGTCCATGCGTACGACATTCGCGGGAAGCGCCGCGGCGTGCACGACTTCGGCCCTGCCCATCTCGATTTCAAGTTCCTGGGCAACCTCTGGAAGCCGGTCGATCGCGCCGAGCGCGAGATCGGTCAGACGCTTGAAATCGGTGTCGCTGACGACAATACGAGGCTTCGAAACGCCTTCATTCGAGTGGACCATAGCGTCCTATCTTTCCTGAGCTGACATGCGGATAACCAGCGCAGACTCCGCGCCGGGCCAGTCACATCGATGTTTATTGTGGGATGCCTCTAAAGAGGCCTCGCTCGCTTCGGCTAAGCACGTACCCCCAGGCTCGGGGCGCGCATGGCCGAGCACCAGGGGCTACACTTCCGTGAGCCGATGAATCCGAAGAAATGTGGCGCTTACCTTGGACATGCTCATAAAATGGGCGCTTGCCAAATTTTGTCAAGCCGGGCCACGCCAATAGGTGCCTGCTCTATGCGAACCGCCGTCTGGATGCCGCCCGTAACAGTCGCCTGCTCAGGCGATGACGCGCGATGAATTGCCGGGTGCGGGCTCTCCGTCGTCGGGAGCCGGACCGTACAAGTTCTTCGCGCGGCTGACCTTGCCGGACTTATCGGGCAGGATTCGCTCAACCAGTTCGATTTCGAGATTGACCACGTCGGCTATCCCTTCGCTCGCGAGTGATTGATGCACGTAGGACCGCAGTCGCTCCACCGATAGCGCTTTGCCGGGCTGTGCCGCGGCGCGCAGAACAAACGTATTGATCCCCGTCTGGAGGATCTGGTGCTCGGCAAGGTTCGTTTCGTTATCGAGAGCCGCGAGAAAAACATAGATGGGCAGATCGCGGCTTCGTCCGTTGATCTCGATCCAAAGCTGGTCCTTCGCGCGTCCGCCAACGGACTCGATCAGCGGCAACAGGTTTCCGCAGGCGCAAGGGGTCGCGCTCATCGTGACGATGTCATCGATCTCGTAGCGAATGATCGGCTGAACGAGATTATAGAGATTGGTCAGCAGGACCTTGCTGCCCGGCGTGCCTTTCGGAACCGGACGATTGTTTGCGTCGACGATCTCGAGAATGGCAAGATCGCTGTTGAGATGACTGCCACGGCAAACGGGGCAGCCGCAGCTAAGCGCCATGCATTCCGCCATGCTGTAACTGTTCGTGACATGCACGCCAAAAGCATTCTCGATGCGCTCGGCGACGGCTGCCGGAAGCGGCTCGCTCATGCTGTTCATCTGCTCGAGCTTGCCGCCTTCGCGAAGCCTTAGCCGGCCCGCTTCCTGCTCACGGACCAGATATTCCAGAGAACTCGTGTAGCCGGTGATGAAGGTCGGCTGGAAATCATTGAGGCGCTGCACGATCTCTTCGATCGGATCGAAGACCGACATGCGCTGAAGTTTGATATACGGCTCAGCCACGCGCGGAAAATAATTGAAAAACGTACTGCTCGGATAGAAGCCCGGCCGCTGCGTGATGATGACCATCCGCGCCGGATTTACGAGCCGCCCGATGTGAGGCAGGAATTTGCGTTTGACTTTATTGCCGCGCGCGAATTGCGCGGCAAAGCTCGTGATGATGGCGTGCTTGTCCTGCACGACCAGAGCCGGCTGGCCCTGGCTGCCTGACGTGTGGCAGAGCGCGTATTTGCCTTTGAAATAGACACCGAGATTGGCGTGATCGGAAATGAAAGCTTCGATATCCTCTCGTCGCAGGGACCTGTCGGTAAAGACGTCATCGAGATTTGCCATCATCTCGGACTTACTGAGTGTCGGCAGATCCTCGATGTGACAGGTTTCGAGATCGATCCCCTGCAATCGCCGGCGATGGAAAGGAGACTTTTCGCTTGCGTAGCGGAGGAGATGACGAAGCCTCTGCTCTCGGAGTTCCATCGTCCGGTCGATATCACCGGACCGAGGTGGGATGAGCTTGTGCAGCTTCGTGCTGAGTTCGAGCAATTCTGAGGCCGCAGCCAAAACGCCCATCAGGAAAACCTCTCGATCGAATTGGAACTAGCGATACTACGAGTCACGACCGCCGGTCTTGCGACGAACGCGCCGCGTCAGAAATTCCGCGTTGAAATTCGGTTCGATTGCTCAAGGTGAGTGAATTCCGGACGCCAATGACCTTTGCGAATATGCACGCGGCGTGCGGGTCGGGAGTTCCTGGTTCTGGCTATTTTAGCGCAATGCGGGGCGTTATCACAGATAATCAACGACCTTCCAATGCCAGCGCATCTCATGTCGTTTTTTCGACACGCGCAAAATTATCGCACTGGCGGTGGACTGAAATGCGGAACTCCACCCCGCCTTCCCGAGTTTGCTCCGTTTGTTCGCAAGCCCTGAGATAACTTGGGGTGATTTGAGTTCCGTCATATGCACAATCTTTTTCCAAAGCATTGGCTCAACCTTTCCGATCCGGATCAGTCGGACGGTTATTTTCTATTTGTCGCTTTGATATCGGCGTTCGTGCTTTCGACGTTCGCGATCATCATCGGATTGGGATTTGCGCTGATCGCTTGATGAAGCTGAAATCGACGTCTACTCCGCAGCTATTGGGCAAGCAGCCTTCGCCTGTTCAGTTTGGCGGAGCCGCGCTTCTGCGGTCGCGATGTAGTCGCGCGTGCGTGGAACGGTGTCGAGTTTCCTTGCGAGCTGAATTTGAAAAACCATCAGTCCGCCGTAACGGAATCCGGCTTCGGCGGATGCGAGATAGAATTCCCACATGCGACAGAACCTGGCGCCGAGAACAGCTTTCGCCTCATCGCGATGACTAAGAAACCGGCTGCGCCATGCGGCCAGCGTATCGGCATAATGAAGTCTGAGAATTTCAATGTCCGTAACAATCAATCCGGATTTCTCGATCGACGGTAGGACTTCGGCCAGTGACGGAACATGACTTCCAGGAAAAATGTACCTCTCGAACCACGGGTTCGTCGGGCTCTTGCCGTCGAGGCGACCGATGGAATGCAAAAGCGCGATCCCGTCGTCCTTCAAATTGCGCCGGACTACGCTGAAGAACGTATCGTAGTCTCGCGCCCCCACATGCTCGAACATGCCGACGGATACGACACGATCAAAGGCACAATCGAGAGCGCGATAGTCCTGCAGGCGGAACTGAATATGGTCGGCCAGCTTTCTTTCTTTCGCGCGCCGCTCGGAAACCTTGAGCTGCTCGGGCGAAAGCGTCAGACCGGTTACGTCGGCTCCGCAAACGTCCGACAAATAGATCGCCAGACCGCCCCAGCCGCTGCCGATATCGAGAACGGACGCGCCTCGAGAAACAAGCAGCTTGGCCGCGATGTGCCGCTTCTTTGCGAGCTGCGCTTCTTCGAGGCTCACTTTCTCGGATGCGAAATATCCGCACGAATACTGCCGGTCGGAATCCAGAAAGAGCGAATAAATGCGGTCGTCGATGTCGTAGTGATGATGGACATTGGTCCGCGCAAGTTTTTCGGAATTGCGCTGCCGCCAGCCCTCGAACACCGTACGCAACGCGTGACGAACTCGTCCGATCTGCGGCGGCGACAGAGCATCGAGATTGTGCCCGAGCAGTTCGAGAACATCGTAGATCGAGCCGCCTGAAACGAGCAGGCGCCCGTCGGTATAAAGTTCGCCGAAAGCGAGTTCCGGATTGAGGACAAGCTGCCGCCCGGCGCGGCGGTCCGTCAACGTCATCGTCAGTGGCTGTCCTGACCCGTCACCAGCTTCCAGCCGCTCGCCGCTAGGCAAAACGAGGGTCAACGATCCGCGTCGAATACAGCTATTGAGCAAAGATTGAAGTGCAAGCTTCATGTCGATCACCTCAGCATCGAATGCTGCGCCGCGAGCTTGAACATCGCGCGGCGCCTCCGAGTTCCATGGCGGGCTGCCGTCTTATAGACCTAGCGTTTCAAATCCTGTTTTCCAATAGTATAGGCGGCATTCAACATATCGGCGGGTGCCGGTAAAGTGACGTTAGTGATGACTGAAGCGATCAGGATTTCGGCAAAGCAATCCTGTGGCTGGCGCCTGCGCCGTGGGCCGTCTTTTCCCAATGAAAGGGCCTGAAGATCAAATCGATCACCGCACAATAAGCCGCCCACGATATCGCCAGCCAATAGATGGGCAGCCACACGGCCGCCCAGAGCCCGGATATGGACCCGCGCGCCGTCACGATCGTCAGCAGCCACGCTGCTCCATAACCGATCGTCAGATGTACTCCGAAAATCCATCGCAGAACGGAATTGGCCGGCGCCAACTCGCTGCCGCTGAGCGCGCCTTCCGCGAGCAGAATGTAAAACCATGGATGGACGAGGATCGATAAGATCATGCCGCCGATCATCACCTGGAAGCCCAAGAACTGCCAGGTTCCGAGGTCACGCCACAGCCTCGTAGGATGACGCATGTGAACCAGATACGTCTGTATCCAGCCCTTGATCCACCGCGTACGCTGTCCGCGCCACGTCCGCCAGGCCGCCGGAGCTTCTTCCGACGTTTCCGATCGGATGACCGTGACGTCGTAGCCCAATCGCGCAATGCGAATGCCGAGATCGGCATCTTCGGTAACGTTGAAGGGGTCCCATCCGCCGCATTTCAATAAAAGATCGCGCCGGAAGTGATTGGAGGTCCCGCCAAGCGGGATCGGCAGCTTGAGGAAGGCGAGCGCCGGCAACAGGCCACTGAACAGAGCCTTGTATTCAAGAGCGAACTGCCGGCTAAAAAAAGATTGCTTCGCATTATAGATCGCGAGTTGTGCCTGCACGCAGGCCAACCGAGGTCCGCCTGCAATGAAAGCGTCGGCCGCCCGGCGAAGCTGATCGCGGTCGGGGATGTCCTCCGCATCATAGACAGAGATTAAAATTCCGCGGGCTTCCTGCAATGCGTAGTTCAGCGCACGCGGCTTCGTTTGCGGCTCGCCAGCGGGCACAGTCAAGACGCGCATGTTTGGGGCAAGACCCGTCTTGAGCAAGGCATGCCGGGTCGGAAGATCGTGCTCCTCGGTGATAAACAAGATTTCAAAGCGATCGAGCGGGTAATCCAGCCGGTGCATCGCCGCGACCAAACCCGGAATGATAGTCTCCTCCTTGTACACGGGGATCAGCACCGAAAACGTCGGAAGCCGGGCATCGAAGCGGCGGTCGTCGACCGGCCTGCGCCGGTACTTCGGTTGCCGCCTGAGGACGTACCAAACGGCGACCATGCGGATGCTCGCAATCAACAGAAACGGAAGCGCGAGCGCGAGCCACCACAGGATGAAGGCCGCCTCATCGATCAGAATGAGCGCGGCCGTGAACATCGCGGTGACGGCAAGAATGACCGTCTGCTGCCAGATTGGAAACGGGGTCGCCGCCGAAAAATCCGGTGCGCGACGGCGCAGATCATTCACTGCGCGATCGAGCCGCCGAATGGCACGCAGGAAAGGCTCCCAAGGAACCGGCGGGCGCGGCGGGGCGCGCGGCGGCTCGCTCGGCCGACGAGGCCGCAGCCTCTCGTTTTCCACCGTGGACATGGACGCCCCCAAGCCGATCCCGTGTTCCACCGGGTTAACTGGGCGCGGAGTATATGCTCTGGTTTGGAACCAGCAACGGGACTAAGACTGCGAATCTCATTTTCGTCGCAAGCCATCACTTATAGTGCAGTGCAAATGAAAATCGGACCGCACGTCGCTCGACTGTCTGCCGTGCTGCTGGCGATAGCGCTTGCGGACTTCGGCGGATGGGCTGTCGCACAGAACGCAAAAACGCTTCCGTCGCTCAGCGATACCCGGGCCGCGCCGCAGCAAACCGAGGCTGCCACCCGGCGGGTCGTCATCCGGTTCCTGACGGACAGCGACTTCCCACCGTTCGATTTCTACGACGAAGACGGCGTGTTGATCGGCTTCAACGTCGATCTCGCGCGGGCGATCTGCCTCGAACTCAACACCTCGTGCGATATCAAGGCACGGCCCTGGGATGAGCTTTTCGGCGGCCTCAAGAACGGTGAAGCCGACGCGGTGATTGCAGCACACCGGGTGACGCCCGCCGCGCTGAAAGACGTCGAATTCACGGACCGGTACTTCCACACACCGGGCCGTTTTGCCGGCCGTAAGGACTCGCCCAAGGTCGAAATGACACCGAGCGGCCTCGACGGCCAGCGGATCGCGGTCGCCCGGAGCACGGCGCACGAAGCGTTCCTCAAGGCCTTCTTTCGCGACAGCCCGCTGGTCGTCTTCGAAAATGCCGACCTCGCGCGCGAGGCGCTGGCGGCCGGCAAGGCCGATTTCATCTTCGACGATGGCATATCGCTGGCCTTCTGGCTGAACGGCACACTCTCGCGCCAATGCTGTGAAATGCGCGGAGGCCCTTATCTCGAACCGAAATTTTTCGGTGACGGCTTAGCCATTGCCGTTCCCAAGAACGATCCCCAGATCAGGCTGCTGCTCAATAAGGGGCTGGACCGGGTGCGGGCTTCCGGCCGCTTCGAGGAGCTTGTGCAACGGTATTTCCCGGTCAGAATTTATTGATATTAAGCGTTGCGTGACGCCGGTATCGGAAAAGCAACCTAAATTCGATGCTCTGCCTCAATCTTAGCCGTCTGCAGGCTATCATGGTCGGCGATGCTCCGTAGCTTCACCGCCGCAGTCATAGGTTTTGCCTTCCTCGCAACGCTTGTAGCGCTGCCTCCGGGGGCGGCCGACGCGCGATCCTATCGAAGCCACGTGTCGGCGAAGAAAAAAACATACTGGGCGCGAAATCGAGCACGACACCGAGCTGCCATGCGCGCCCGCAGCAAGGCGGCTGCGGCCGTCGGATCACAGGCTGCAGGCACGCCCGCTGCACCGCTGCCGCCGAAACGGCCGCTGAAACTCCTGACACGCGCCGAAATCCTTGCCTCCGATCCGGAGCGTCTCGAACGTCTTGGACGCCGCATCATCGTCGGATTTCAGCGCTTCGATGAAGTACGGCCGCTCGTCGAGAAACGCGCCGTCGCCGGTATTTTCATCACCGATCACAACGTCCGCGGGCGCAAGGCCGATGACGTCGCGAAGGACATCCAGAGTCTTCAGGACATTCGCAAAGCGCAAGGACTGCCCCGGCTGATCGTCGCCGCCGACCAGGAAGGCGGGTACGTGTCGCGCCTGTCGCCGCCATTGAAGCAGCAGCCATCGCTCGGCGCGCTCGTCGCCAATCTCAAAACCGATGAGGAGCGCGAGAAATCCGTCCGCGCCTATGCCGAGGTTCAAGCGCAGGGGCTCGAGCGTCTCGGCGTTACGATGAATTTCGGGCCGGTGGTCGACCTCAGACTCGGATCGTCGCGACGCAACGACGGAGAAACGCAGCTCTTCTGGCGCGCCATCGATAGCAACCCGTATCTCGTCGCTAAGGTTGCCGGCTGGTATTGCGACACGCTGGTTAAATTCGACATCATCTGCACGCTGAAGCATTTTCCAGGTCTCGGACGCGTCGCGCGCGATACCCACGTCGTGACGGGCGAAATATCGGCGACCACCGCGCAGCTCGAGCTCAGCGACTGGCTTCCATTTCGCCGCCTGATGGGCAAGCCCGGCATCGCGACGATGATCGGGCATGTGCGTGTCACCGCCGCCGACAAGGAAACGCCCGCATCCTACTCCGGCGAGGTCATCAACGGATTTATCCGGGCGCGAACGAACGGCGATGTGCTGCTCATCACCGACGACCTCGGCATGGGCGCCGTGACACGCTCGAAGGACGGCCTCGGCGGCGCGGCAGTCAAAGCCGTCAATGCGGGCGTCGACCTGCTGCTCCTTTCCGACGCCGCGCAATATTACGACGCCGTCCTATCGGCATTGATCGAAGCCGACACCGGCCATGAAATCGATCAGGCTCGTCAGATCGAGGCGCGCGAGCGGCTTTCAAAGTATATCTTCGTGGACGATTCCCCGTCGCAAGCTGCTTCTCCGCAGCATGCGCAGCAGGAGCCTCCGCACGCGCCTCCGGCAAATTGATCGGCAGCTAACCTCGGCCCGACTGTTCCCTCGGGAACAGTCTCCAGTCGGCAATGGTGCAAGGTCTGCTGCTTGCGCGGGCCCTGACATGGACTCGCAAAGGAGAGCCGCCATGCTCGACATCGTCCATGGATTTCTGGTCCGCAGCTCCGTCATCGTCCCTGTGCTGATGATCGGCAGCATCGGCGCGTGGATCATTCTGCGCAAATTACACATGATGCGCCTCGACGAGCCGTTCGACGCCGCCGACATGCGCACTTGGCCGCTGGCCTACGCAATGGCCGATGCGGCCGTCTTCGCCCTGGTCTTTTCAGCAATCGTCGCAACCTTGGGCGACGGGCAGCTCAACGCGGCGCTGGCTAGCGGCGGCGGCGCGCTTGTGGCGCTCGGCGCCGTTCCCCTGCTGATCGCAAAATTGAAACGCTGACGTCGTCAGCTTGCAGGCCGAATGCCGTACCGCGCCGTCTGACAAAAATCCGACAGAAGAACCGGCTTCATTTGCCGTAGGGATGGAAACGTCTCCAACCCATCGCCACATTGGAGACATGACGTTCCCTATGACGAGATTTTTATCGCGACGACAAGCCCTGTGTACGGTCCTCGCCGCACCCGCGACGGCCGTTCTGGCGGAGACCGTTCACGCGGCCGAGGCAACGCCTGCGGCAGCCGATCAACCGCCGGGTCAGTGCCGGTTGTTTCCGCAGGCCGTGGAAGGCCCCTTCTATTTCGACCCGAAGTTCGTTCGGTCCGATATCGCGGACGGGCGAGCGGGCGTGCCGTTGCGCCTTGAACTGCGCATCATCGAGAGCGGCACATGCGCGCCGATCCCGAACGCACGCGTCGACGTCTGGCACGCCGATGCGGACGGCTTCTATTCCGGCTACGCGGGCCAAGGTGCTGGCCGCAGCGTATCCACGAAGGGCGAGAGCTTCCTACGCGGTACGCAGACGACCGACGCTGATGGCTACGTCAGATTCCAATCGATCTATCCGGGCTGGTATCCGGGGCGCACGCCGCACATCCACGTCAAACTCTTTATCGGCGACAAGCGGGTCGCGACGGCGCAGGTCTATTTTCCGGATGAATTCAGCGCACGGATCTACACGACATACGAGCCGTATAAATTGCGCGCTATCGCCGACACGACCAACGACGAGGACGGCATTTTCCGCAGCGGCGAGCGCGACGGCGGCGGCACCGTCCTTGCCGTGAACCAGGACGGAGATGCGGTCGTCGCGGCGCTGCTCATCGGCGTCGACAGGACGGGCGAAGCCGCCGACCATGCAGAACGCGGGTTTCTCCGCCGTATGCTCGGGCTTTGAGCGACAGCCTCACGACAAGCGGCGCGACGGGTGCGCTTGACTTGGCGTTCACCGCATGGCGATTGAATATCGAGTTTAGATTCGGATCGCGGCGCGGAGACATTAGACGATGGATACGAAATCACTCATCATCGGCGTGCTCTTGGTCGCCGTCGGCGTGCTGAGCTACCTAGTCTACGACGCCAACCAGACCAAGGTAAAAGTCGATCTGCCGGGGATCAAGATCGAGGGGCGGTGAGCGCACTCTGTTCTGATCCGCGACCGTCATCCTCGAACGGGTGAGCCTGCGAGGCCGTTCGGGGATCCAGCATTATAAGTGCTGAAGGCTCAATATTGCGTCTGCGACGCGCTTTGCGCTGGATCCCCAGCTTCTTGAAATTTATGCGGACAACGTTCGCTTATATCGTTCCAAAAATTCGAAGCACTTGAGATTGGCAGAAGTAACATTCGCAGGATTGTATTTTCCTCTATGCGGAGTAAAATAATGTTTGAGGCTCATGTTGATTTCCTCGGCATCATTCTCCGACATGCCATGCGATGTAAAATAAATATTTTTAGATTCCCCGAAAGCATTGCCTCCTTGAGGCTGAAGAAGGCTCATGTTTTGCGGGTGAAACGCAAAACCCAAAAATATTATATTTTCTGCGCCTTCGATTAAACCGCGAATTTCATCCACACCTGTCGCTTCGCATTTTTCGGTATAAGTTCGTATTTTCTCCGCAGACAGAGCAATGCGGCTCGATAGGTCCTCACCAAAAAAATTTACAACAGTTTGCCAGCTTTTATCTCCGATCTGTCCATATGGATGTCGAACATCAACAGATGAAAGCAACTTCAGTGCTTTGGAGCTATCAATCGCGTATATTCCCATCAGACACTGATACAGAAACCATTCCAGGCAGCGATCATAATTGAAGGAGATAAAATCAACTTTCTCGAAAGCAGAACTGATTGCAGTTGCCGGCACCTTTTCAAACAGCACGTGCGCCAAACCTTGATACCAAGTGTTGGCGAGCTTGGATGAAGATAGTCTACTATAGGCTTTCGAACGGTCGATTGCGAGTTTCGATGCTTGCTCGCCTTTGGAAATTAAATAGGTAATGGCGCATTTCGCGCAAACTTGAACGTCTTCATCGTCCGCATGAATTTCAAGAAAGTTATCAACCGAGCTTACGAAGCCAATTCCTGCGGACACTTTACTACACGCAGCAATCATTCGCTGCACATCTCTCTGAAAACGTTCGCAACGCTTTAGCTCGCCGACAAATTCACTTCCTCGAACTAGATCCCCGCGTTCAAATTTTAAATCGGTCAGCTTGGAAATTTGCTCTTTTAATATCGAGCCGATCGGCAAGCCTGCTTCGAAGCTCGCACCTGCGCCAATGACTACAACTGTATTGCTCTTAAACACTCAAATCTCCCAGCCCCCTCGCCTCTGCTCGCACGCGGACGTCGGCGATGATCCGATCGAGCAGCAGGCATGTGCGTTTCCATAAATCGGAGCCCTTGCGGTAATCCGCAACCGCGTAGAAATCGCAGCGGCCGGCTTTGAAAAGCTCGACGCATTTCGCTTCGTTCTCATCCGGCCCGTGCACGGCAATCGCCTGGCCGCCGTTCTTTTTCAAAAGCGCCATCGACGGCACGTCCGTGTCGCCGTCACCGAAATAGATGAAATTTGAAAACGGGATCGGCCGCTGCGCTTCGGGCATATGCGCGTTGATGCTCTGGCTCAGGTCCTCAAGACCCTTGTTGATGCGAAACAGAAACTGCGTCTTTCCCGTATCGGAGATCACCCGCTTCGGAAACGGCAGATCGTAGGCGTCGAACCAGTATTCACTCGCGAACACGTTGGCGAAGTGCGGATAAATCTTCGTGCCCTCGATAATCTCGGTCAGGCCCGACGAGATCAGATAATGCTTCACCGTGATGCCGCTGTCGCCCGCGCGCTTTTTCACATACGCATGCATCGCGTCGAACCACGCTGCGACGCCTGGATAAAGCTCGACATGCTTGCCCTGCGCGACCAGATCGGCGCGGTCGATGCGGACGCCTTTCTCCTTCGCCTTCTTGTAGAGCAGATGCATGTAGGTGATCAGCGCGTCGGCGCGCTCGGCCTGCGAGACGCGCGTGCACTCCGCCCAGAACGCTTTCGGATCGATGCCGAGCTTCGGCAGAAAGGCGTATTCCTGCATCGGTTTCGGCGACAGCGTGCCGTCGAAGTCGTAGACGAGCGCGATGGTTCTTTTGTTGGGCGCAACCGACTCCGCTTGGCGGAGCCGGCCGGTTGCACCGGGAAAGGTGTTGGGCGCAACCGACTCCGCTTCGCGGAGCCGGCCGGTTGCGCCGGAAGGGGCGTTTGGCGCTCGCGACTCGCGTTCCGCGAGCCGGCCGGTTGCGCCGGGTTTGCGCGCGCCTCGCGATTTAGAACGGCTTACTTCCTCGACCATCGGCCGCCTCGCTTCCGCTTCGACTTGTAGGGCGGAGAAAAGCGTGATTCGGGTGGCGTTCGTAAGTCCGACCGGCTCAGCTTTCCGAGGGATCGGCGTAGATTTCCTCGCGCACCTGGGCGTAGCTCAGCACCGAGAACAGAACCGTGCCGCCGAACACGTTGCCCGCCAGCGTCGGGAGGAAAAAGCGGAAGACCGCCGTCTCGGGTCCGATGATGCCGGTCGCCACGCCGTAGATCGCCTCGACGCTGCCCGCCACGATATGCGTAAAGCCGAACAGCGCGATCAGATACGTCAACAGCGTAATGACGACGAATTCAACGTTTTCGGTGGACGACAAAATCCAGACGAGCGCCGCGATCAGCCAGCCCGCGCCGATGCCTTTCGCAAACATCTCCCAAGGCGAATTGCTCATGACCTTCGTGACGATGTCGGCAAGCGCGGGCACGACGTCCGAGGGAACGACCGGCAGATACGCAAGCGCCATTGCGAAGATGATGCATCCCGCGATGTTCGCCGCGAGCACGGTGCCCCAGAGGCGCAGCATCTTGAGCAGCCAGTGCACCTGCTTGCGCGCCATCACCGGCAACACGGCGGTGAGCACGTTCTCGGTAAAGAGCTGCTGATGTCCGAGGATGACGATGAGGAAGCCGACGGCATAGCCGAGCTTGGCGATAATCGGCGACCATTCGGATGCCGGAAGATGAGCCGACAAGGCCGCTTCCGTCAAAAACGAGAAGCCGATGGAAATGCCCGCCGCGACGCCCGACCACCACAGCGCCGACCACGGGCGCCGGAGTTCGATCTCACCCTGGACGCGAATGATCTCATAAACGACGGCTGGGCGATGCCGGACGCTCTCGCGAACCTGCTGCCGCTCCTTGCGGCTAAGACCCGATCCTGGCGGTGGATCTTGCGCTGGCGATGCGGGCTCGTCCTGCTTGGGTTTCGCGCCGTCCTTCGGCGCCTTATCCGCCATTAGTGTTTGCAGTCCGGACCGTGGACGTGACCCGGCTCGCCGTGATCATGCGCATGGTCGTGATCATGATCATGGCTGTGATCGTGGCCGCAGCCGCACGCGTCGCCGTGCTCGTGATGATGATGCGCTTCCGGATCGACGAGCGCCGCGCCAAGCTTACGCTCGATCGCAATGGCCATCTCGCGCGGACTATCCTTGTCCTCGATCAGCAGCGCCATGACTTCCGCGCCGAGGCGCATATCATCGACAGCGCCGAGGTAGTGGCGGCGCAGGCGCCCCTGCCGGTCGAAGATCAGAAGAGCGGGCGTGCCCTGAAGCTCGTAAGCTTTCATCGTCTCAGGCAAGTCCTCGCCATTCGGCTTGTCGAGCGCCACCGGGATCGTGATCTCGTTCTCGGTCAGATAGGCTTCGACCTTGTCCGGCGTCTGCTCGGCGAATTTCTCGAACGGCATATGCAGCGCCAAGACGGCGACTTCATCTTCCTCGAACGCGCGCCTGAGCCGCATCGCCTGCGGCAAGCCGAATTTCTGCGAGCCGGGGCATTGAAGCTGCCAGATCGCAACGACGATGACTTTGCCTTTCTCAGCTTTCAGCGTGCGCTTCTTATCGGAATTCAGCCAGCGTTGCGCGATGATCTCGGGCGGGTGTTCGGGATTGAACATCGAATGATCCTTGAATGGCTTTGACGGTATATAGCATTCCGAAGTCTGATGTGCAGAGCGTGCGGTTCGACAAAACGTCAGTCGCAGTTTCCGGATTTCTGAGGGCCAGCAGGCTCCGCGTTTGGCAGGCACGCGAACCTCGCCGGAATCTTGCAAGGCTGACCGGCCTCCATATCGTAGATCCGGAAGTGCACCGGACATCCGCGCATGACATTATAGGCTGAAACACAACCGCTCGGGCTTGGCAGCGCCGCCTTGGAGCTGGTTGCCAGCGCCATGTTCATCCGATTGATCCAACGATCCTCGACGATCAAAAGTTTCGCGGCAGATCCCGCAGGTTCGCTCGCAATGGTTTCCGGCGCTTGTCGGTCCGGAGAAACGCCGAGAAGGAAGCGACTCGACGGCTCACGGAAGCCGACGAGATCGATCGTTTGAGGCTGGCAGGCCGCGACGGCGCGCTTGATCTCGGCCGACGGCCAGATCTTGTCGATCGACGGCAGCACGACGCCGAGCAGCGTGATTGCGAACAGCCCCAACGCCGCGACACCGATGGTCGCCCAGCCGCGCAACAGCCCTTCATGGATCAGACGGCCGCTCCAGATGAACAGCGACGCGATGATCGCGATCAGCACGGCGGGCATGACGCCCGGCAGTTCATAAGCGAAACCGTAGACCGCGGCGAACACCGCAATAGGTATTGCCGCCAGCGCAGTCGGCCACACGAATATGCCGCCTTCGGGCCGCTTGCCGTGGCCCGTCTCGCTGACGACGATCGATGCGACGGCGAGCGCCAACGCCGGAAACATCGTCTGCACCATGTACGTGCCGGGCTTTGACGACAGGGCTTCGAGATAGATGAGATATCCGATCACCCAAGCGAGTAGAAAGCGCGGCAGCCTCTGGTCGCGCGTGCGCCAGAAACGCTTGAATACCACTCCGAGCAGCGCCGTACCGGGAAGGAAGCCAAGTAATAACGCCAGAACGAACGTCCCCGGGAAAGCACGCAGCTTCATGTCTTGCGCGCCGCCGAGAGCCGCCAGGAATTCCGGCCAGCTCATGCCCGCGAAGGGCGTGCCGTCCTGATGCGCTCGCACGAGAAGCCACGGCGCCGCAACTGCGAGCGCGATCGGGACGCCGAAAAGCGGCCGCAACCGCTTCAGCCATGAAAAATCGCGATCGAACGCAAAGAGCGCCGCCAACGTCGCGACAACGAGAATCGGCACGAGCAGCGCGTTGATGAGAATTCCCGCGCCGATTGCGGCCCAGAACAGCAACGCCAGACCCGTTTCTCCGCGTGCGGAGAAACGGCGGGGATGTCGGGCGAGCGCCTCCGATGCGACCGGCGGCGCGGCCGTCTCGTAGAACCAGGCAAGCGTCAGCATCGCGATGGTTGCCGGAAGCAGAGACAATCCTTCCGCGATGGCGAGTTGCGACACGAGCACGGTCAGCGGCGCCACCGCAAATAATGCGGCAGCGATCAATGCCGCCTCGGCTCCGATGATGATGCTCCCGAGCCAGAACACCGCCAGCACCGCGAGCGTGACGAAAATCAGCGAAGGCAGGCGATAGACGCGGATGTCGCGGGCGTTGGCCTCCCCCGCAATCGAGCGGCTCACTGCCTGGGCCCAGAACGTGCCGATCGGCCGATATTGATGCACGGCGCTGCCGAAGCGCGGATCGGCCCAATCGCCCCGCGCGACCATATCGCGCGTGGTCTCGGCATAGATGGCTTCGGTGCGATCGACGGCCGGAAGGCGAACGAAACCCGGAAGGTAAACGGCGAAACACAGCAGCAGAAGCGCCATGGATGCGGCCTGCGGGCGCGAGGCCAGCGCAGCCCATCCTTCCATCATCGAGCGGCGACGCTCCACCACAATATTCTCCCAAATCTTGACAGTCTTTTCGATCCGGGGTGTTTGCGCATCCTGAACCGAAAAACGCAAGAGGCGCATCTATCGCATGGCACAAAATCCGTCCGAGGGCGCGGCCAAGCGCGCACGCCTGATCCAGCTCATCAAGGCGCGGTCGTTCCAGGAAGGGCCAGCGTTCAAGCTCGCCTCCGGCAAAACCTCGCCATTTTACTTCAACATGAAGCCGACGATGCTCGACAGCGAGGGCGCGTTCCTTATTGCCTCACTCATCCTCGACGAGATCGAAGGCGTCGACGCGGACCTGATTGGCGGCCTCGAGATGGGCGCCGTGCCGATCGCGTCGAGCGTCGCGGCCATCGCCTACACACGCGGACGCAAGCTCCCGGCATTCTTCGTCAGGAAGCAGGCAAAGGAGCACGGAACGCGCGCGCTCGTCGAAGGTCTTGCGAAAACCGAGCACCTTGCGGGCAAGAAAGTCGTTGTCGTCGAAGACGTGACGACGACGGGCGGGTCGGCGCTCAAGGCCGCCGAGGCGCTGAAAGCCGAGGGCGCGACGGTCGTTCGCGTCATCACCATCGTCGACCGGCTCGATGGCGCGATGCAGACGTTTTCCGATGCGGGCTTCGCCTTCACGCCGCTTCTGACGCTTGAGGATTTCCGCAGCTAGGTGCGCGACACGCCCTCCCCGCAGTGGAAAAGAGTTCCGGTCGCAGCATTCCGATAACGGCGCGCGACTGCACTCGCGACCGATCGCGTGTTCGACTTACCGGAATTCAGAAATCCGATATCACGCGCGTTTCTTCACCCCACCCCTAACCCCTCCCCTGATGGGAGGGGCAAGGTGGGACGGCGGCACGCGGCCGCGCGATTGCTCCGCTCCGGGAGACGAATTGACACCAATGGGTGACAGTTGATTCGACGCAGTGTGTCGCCCCTCCCCAGCGGGGAGGGAATGGGGTGGGGAGAAAATCCAGGAGAACACTCGCGACCGATCGCGTGTTTTACTTTCCGGAATTCAGAATTCGGATATCACGCGCGTCCTTCACCCCACCCCTAACCCCTCCCCTGAGGCGAGGGGAAAACGTGAGAGCAATGCTTCGCCCCCCTTGAGCCGACTGGAAAATTTGGGAGCAATACTTAGCCCCTCCCCAGCGGGGAGGGGATGGGGTGGGGAGAAGCCGCTCGCGGGATTCAGTTATTTTCTGCGCCGGTCCTTCCGGTTCATTGGGCGAACACCACGCGTATCAATGCATGTTCGATGTATCGGGATTCAAATTCGAACATCCCGACGGTTCTTCTCCCCACCCCTGACCCCTCCCCGCTTGGGAGGGGAAAAGTGGGATCGACTCGGTGCGACTGATGCTTCACGTTTGCACTGTTGAGCCACCGATTCTCAGAACGATGGCGGCTGAGCCTAAATCATCAAGTTGCCTGCGGCGTACCGCGGTTCATGCTCGCACGTCGCTTCGAGAGAGCAGAACTTGACGTCGCGCGGCTAACCCAAATGCTTCGTCAGGAAATCGCCGACGCGGCCCCAGGCACGTTCGGCGGACTGTCGGTCGTGCACCGAGCGCTGCTCGTTCATAAAGGCGTGGCTCGCATCGTAGCGATACGCCTCGAACGGCTTACCGGCGGCCTTCATGCCTGCCTCGAACGCGTCGGCCTTTTCGGGGGTGACGAAATCGTCTTCGCTCGCAAAATGCGCTTGCAGTGGAATTTTCACGTCGGCCGGTTTGGCGACGGAGTCTGGCGGCAATCCGTAAAACGCAATAGCGGCAGAGAATTCCGGGACTCGCACGGCCGCGAGAACGGCGACTGCGCCGCCCATGCAGAAGCCACAAACGGCAACTTTTGGGCTTGAAACCAGAAGATATTGCGCGGCACCGCGCACGAGCTGATCGGTCGCGTCGAGGAAGTTCAGCGAATTCATTTCGCGGCCTGCAGCGTCGGCGTCATGATAGGGAATGACGGTGCCTGCGTAGAGATCCGGGGCTAGCGCATCATAGCCGGCCAGCGCAAAGCGATCGCAGATGCCTTTGATCTGGTCCTGCAGTCCCCACCATTCCTGGATGACGACGACGCCCGGCGCGTTCGCCTTCGCCGACTTCGCGAGATAGCCGTCGCCCATCTTGCCATCGGGGCGCGTGAAGGAAATTCGAGTACCCATTGCCGCTGTCTCCGTACCGCTCAGAGGTTCGGCGGAATGTCTATGCGCCACAGCGGCAATGATCAACGCTCGGCGCGCGGAAGCCTGCCCATTCACATCATTGCCGGGTCAAGCCCGGCCAGGAGTTCATAATGGAATTTACTCCGCAGCCACCTGCCGGCCCACGGACGGACCCGCATTGATGACGTCGGCGCCGACGTGACGGGCGAATTTTGCGAAGTTCTCGTGGAACATTGCCGCGAGCTTCTCCGCTGCCTCGTCGTAGGCTCTCGGGTTATCCCAGGTTTCGCGCGGGGTCATGACCTTGGGATCGATGCCCGGGGGTGCCAGCGGCACCTCGAAGCCGAAGACGGGATCAACGCGCATCGGCTGCTCCTTGAGCACGCCCGACAGCGCCGCATCGAGAAGCCCACGCGTGACCTTGATCGGCATGCGCGTTCCCTCGCCGTACTTGCCGCCTGTCCAGCCGGTATTCACGAGCCAGCAATCGACTTTGTGATCGGCAATCAGCTGACGCAGCAGGTTGCCGTAGACACTCGGATGGCGCGGCATGAACGGCGCGCCGAAGCACGTCGAGAAGGTCGGCTTCGGTTCGTTGCCCATGCCTTTCTCAGTTCCCGCGACCTTCGCCGTGAAGCCCGAAAGGAAATGGTACATCGCCTGGCTCGGCGTGAGCTTCGCGATCGGCGGCAGCACGCCGAACGCGTCGGCCGTCAGCATCACGATATTCTTCGGATGACCTGCGGTCCCTGTCGGGCTGGCATTGGGGATGGCGTCGAGGGGATAGGCGGAGCGCGCGTTTTCAGCGAGCCGGTTGTCGTCGAAATCGGGCAGACGCGTCACCGGATCGATGACGACATTTTCGAGCACCGTCGCGAAACGGTTCGACGCTTGCCAGATCTCGGGCTCGGCGGCTTTCGACAGGCGAATGGTTTTCGCGTAGCAGCCGCCTTCGAAATTGAAGATGCCTTTGTCCGACCAGCCGTGCTCGTCATCTCCCAAAAGTTCGCGTCGCGGATCGGCGGAAAGCGTCGTCTTGCCGGTTCCGGAAAGTCCGAAGAACACGGCCGAATTGCCGTCCTTGCCGACGTTCGCCGAGCAGTGCATCGGCATCACGCCTTTGGCCGGCAGCAGATAGTTCAGGAACGAGAACACGCTTTTCTTGATTTCGCCGGCGTAGCTCGTACCGCCGATCAGAACGATGCGCCGGGAGAAATCACAGGCGATGACGGTTTCGGTGCGCGTGCCGTGATAAAGCGGGGCGGCGCGGAAACTCGGCAGGTCGACGACGGTGAATTCGGGGACGAAGCTTTCAAGTTCGGATGTTTCCGGGCGGCGAAGAAGATGCCGGATGAAAAGCGAGTGCCAAGCATATTCCGTTACGATCCGCGTATTGAGACGATGTTCGGCATCGGCGCCCGCGAACAGATCTTCAACAAAAATTTCCTTGTGGCGCGCGAACGCAATGAAGTCGGCGAGCAGACGTTCGAACTGCTCTTCGGACATTGCCTTCGCATTGTCCCACCAGATCGCCTGATCCGTTTCGCGATCGCGCACGACGTATTTGTCTTCGGCGGAACGCCCGGTGTGTTGTCCCGTCTCGACGACGACGGCGCCACTTGCCGCAAGACGCCCCTCGTCTCGCCGGATGATGGCTTCGATCAGTTCCGCCTCGCGCATGTTGCGACGTATCTTTTGACTTGGCGCGATCGGAAACAATTGGATGGTCATTACGGAGTGTACCCCTGCCGATCCGGGCGCGGCGGAGTGCCGGCCGGACAATAAATCTCGCGATGACGCGAACGCATTCAATTCGAGCGCTGGTGTGTGTACTTCGGGCCTACCAAGACAGTTTAGGTGCTTAGAAAACCAAAATGGCAAGCTCAAGCTGTGCGATGGTCTTAGCCGTCCTGCCGCACGACAGAATTCGTAACACTATGTTACCGCTAAAAATATTCGAAGACTGTATGTCGAGCAATAGGCGCAATGCAGCGAGTAAAAAAACGGCGCCCGCAAATTTTTGCGCAAGAATTTCTTCGGCGTTGCTTGCGGTTACGACTTAGGTCGCATATTCAGGTTGCATTCAGCCTTCGGCGTCCATTGGACGTAGCGCCACAATTGGTCCACCATCCCGCCATAAGCGCCATGTGCGGCGCGGTGAGGGCCACCGCTGCCGGGGGCTTGAGAGGAAAATATGAAGGAAAAGAGCACCATCGCACTCGTCGACGACGAGCGAAATATTCTGACGTCGTTGAGAATGGCCCTGGAAGCGGAAGGCTATAAGGTCCGCACCTACGGCGACGGCGTATCGGCGCTCGAAGCCCTGACTGAAGAACCCGCCGACCTCGGCATCTTCGATATCAAGATGCCGCGCATGGACGGCATGGAGCTGTTGCGCCGGGTTCGCCAGCAATCGGCAATGCCGGTGATTTTTCTCACCTCGAAGGACGAGGAAATCGATGAGCTGTTCGGCCTCAAGATGGGCGCCGACGACTACATCGCAAAGCCGTTCTCGCAGCGCCTGATCGTCGAGCGCGTGAAAGCGGTTCTGCGCCGCGTCGCGCCCAAGGACGGCGCGACGGTCGAAGACGAAGCCAAGCGCGTTCTCGAACGCGGCAAGCTCAAGCTCGATCCGGAGCGTCACACCTGTCATTGGGACAGCAAGCCCGTCACGCTGACGGTGACGGAATTCCTCATTCTGCAGGCGCTTGCGACGCGGCCGGGAGTCGTCAAAACGCGCGACGCTCTGATGGATGCCGCTTACGACGATCAGGTCTACGTCGACGACCGGACGATCGACAGCCACATCAAGCGGCTGCGCAAGAAATTCAAACAGGTCGATGACGACTTCGACGTGATTGAGACGCTCTACGGCGTCGGCTACCGTTTCAAAGAGTAGTGGGCACGCCGCCGTCAATGGGGATTGGATGGCGCTCGACAGCAACGACATAGCCATTGGCGCAACGCTACCCGGCGCGAACGCGCCGCAGCCGTCCGCAGCCGAAGCTGGGTCTCGCTTCGACGCGCGCCAGTTCGTCATGTCGGCGCTGACCGGTGCGGGCCGGCTGGTCTCGCGTGGGTGGATCGCGCGGGCCATCGGCAAGAGCCTTAGGCGGCGCATTCTGCTCGCCAACCTGCTCGGCCTCGCGGGCCTGCTGTTCGCGATGCTCTATCTCAGCCTGCATCACGGCTGGCTGCTGGATGCGAAGGTCGACGTCGTCAAGACGGTATCGCGCATGACGTCGGAGGCGATCGCCTACCGTGCCGTCAACGAACGCGCGATCTTCGATCCGAACCGGCTGCCCGAAAAGACGACGACGTGGGCCCAGCGAGACGACGCCTTCGCGGCCTTCGAATTGCCGATCGATCCGCATCAGGCGGCCGTCGTATTGAGAAAGCTCGTCGGACCGGCAAGCCTCAAGGCGCGTATCTATTCCACCAAGGGCACGCTGATCCTCAACAGCGAAACGCTGTTCTCCGACGATCCGAAAGCCAATACCGGCGCGGACAACAGCCAGACGCCCCGGCTCAAGAACTTTTGGACGCGCCTCAACTACTGGGTGATCAACAAGGAGCTGAAAGTCTATCGCGAGCTCGGCACGACAAACGGTTTCCTTTACCCGGAAGTCAAGAATGCCGCGCAGCGCGGAGTCGAAACGCCGATCCTGCTGCTCAACAAGCGCGGGCAGCAGATCGTGTCGATGGCCGAGCCGATCAAGCGTGGTAACAAGATCCTCGGCGTGCTGCTCGTTTCGACCAAGCCCGGCGACATCGACGACGTGCTGTGGGACGAACGCTGGCTGATCCTGCAGATCGCGGCGATGGCGCTCGTTGTCTCCATCGGCAGTTCGCTAGTTCTGGAAAGAACAGTAGCGGTGCCGATGCGGCGACTGTCGGAAGCCGCCTACGACGTGACGCAAAACATCTCCGCACGCCAAGAGCTTCCAGATCTGACGGAACGCCGCGATGAGGTCGGCCAGACGAGCCGCGCTTTCGTCGCGATGACGAATGCGCTCTACCGGAGGATAGAGGGGAGCGAAAGATTTGCGGCCGACGTGGCGCACGAATTGAAAAACCCGCTCGCCGCCGCCCGATCGACCGCGGAAGCCATGGCCTATGCGAAGACGGACGCCGACCGCATGGAACTCGTCACCGAGATCCAGAGCGAACTCAAGCGCCTGAACCGCTTGATCAACGACATCTCGAGCACGTCACGGCTCGATGCCGAACTGGCGCGTCAGCATATGGAAACGGTCGACGTGCGTGGCGTCCTCGAGTGCATCAATAGTCTCTTCACCGACATGCTTGCCGACGACACCCGAAAGATCGACCTTATCATCGAGCCGGCGGCTCCGTCGTCCTTCAAGGTGCGCGGTAATGACGGACGGCTTGGTCAGGTCTTCACGAACCTGATCGACAACGCACTGTCCTTTTCGCCCGAGGGCGGCAAGATCACCGTGCGCGCACGCCCGAACGGCAGCAAGATCGAGATCAGCGTCGAGGACGATGGGCCTGGAATACCACCCGACAAGCTCAGTCAGATCTTCGACCGGTTCTATAGCGACCGGCCGCAAACCGATGCTAAGCGCGGCAAGAATTCGGGCCTCGGGCTATCGATTTCCCGCGAGATCGTCGTCAGTCATCATGGAGAGATATTCGCTGAGAACCGCCTGCAAAATGGTTCGGCGGTCATGACCGGCGCACGTTTCACGGTGCAGTTGCCGCTTATCGCTAACGTTGGAGACGGACTTGCAAGGCGAAGCTGATCGCGTGCATGCGACGGCTATTGCGGTCGGCGACCGTGGCGTGCTGATCCGCGGTCCTTCCGGTTCCGGGAAATCCGATCTCGCGCTCAGATGTCTGGCGTATGGCCCCTCGACGCTACTTCGCGATCCCGTGATGCTCATCGCCGACGATCAGGTTTTTCTCAGGAGCGATCGATCGCAGAGCGCGCCCCGCCTCGAGGCAACGGCACCTGCGACACTGCGCGGCAAGATCGAAGTCCGTGGCGTCGGCATCCTGGAGGTTGCCGTCAGAGACGCGGTCGACATCGCACTGGTCGTTGATATCGCGCGCGAAGGCTCCATCGAGCGGTATCCGGAGCCCTGGCCTAAGGTCGTATTGTGCGGCGTCAAAGTCCCCTTGATCCGGCTTTTACCTTTCGAAAGCTCGGCGCCGCCGAAAATATTCGCGGCTCTTGACATGTCCAGCCTGCCACGTATCGAGGTTAAGGAGTAAGTTCGTCTACAAACCCCTTGCGCAGGGGGCGAACAGTTGCCACCTTCCGCGCCACATGGCGAAGCATGCGAAGCTTTCGCCGAATGAGGTTTAACGGCCGGCGCTCATGATCGGACTTGTCATCGTCACGCATGGCGGCCTTGCCCAGGAATTCCGCAACGCGCTGGAACATGTTGTGGGTGCGCAAACTGCGCTTGAAACAATCGCCATCGGCCCCGAGGACGACATGGAAGCGCGCCGGGTCGATATTCTCAACGCCGTGCGCTCGGTTGACGGAGGCGACGGGGTCATCATTCTGACGGACATGTTCGGCGGCACGCCTTCCAACCTCGCCATCTCGGTGATGGATGAATCGAAGGCCGAGGTCATCGCGGGTATCAGTCTCCCGATCCTGGTCAAACTGGCAAGCGTGCGCGGCGAAGTTCCATTGCCCGAGGCCGTCATCATGGCGCGAGATGCCGGCAAGAAGTACATCAAGGTCGCGAGCCAGGAGCTTTCCGGCGGCTGATGATGCGAGAAAACAATGCCTGAGCTTTCCAACACGCTAAGACCCGAAGCCGTCGTCACCATCCGCAATATCAAGGGATTGCACGCGCGCGCCTCGGCCAAATTCGTGAAATGCGCCGAGCGCTACGATGCGACCATAATGGTGACGCATCATGGCCAATCGGTCGGCGGAACCTCGATCATGGGCTTGATGATGCTGGCGGCCAGCCCCGGCTCCGAACTGCATATCGTCGCCATCGGTCCGCAAGGCCCGGAAGCGCTGCAGGCGCTGGTCTGTCTGGTCGAGGCCGGTTTCGATGAGGAATGCGTCGGCGACGCGTGACGACGCCGAAAGTCAGCACCGAAACAAAAAGGGACGCCGATGAGCGTCCCTTTTGTTTTTTTGCGTCGTGAGATTCTGAATTACTGCGACAGATACAGCGTCGAGATCTTCAGCGCGATATCGCGGAACGCGGCTTTCAGCGCGTCGCCGGTCGTGGAATTGTAGAAGTGCGACGTGTCTGTGGCGCACTTTGTCAGTGTGTCAATCGCGGTCTGGTTATCGAGCTGGAATCCGACCGTGTAGACCTCAATGCCTTTGGCTTTCATTGCCGTGCACTGAGAGACAGCCTGCGCGCTCGAGCAAACACCGTTCGCGGCATTCGGACACTTCGTCAGTGAATTCGATCCGTCCGGGATGCCTTGTGAGGTGTACTGCGTGTTGTACTCGCCGTCCGTCATCAGCACTGCGATCTTGCGCAGATTGTCCGCGCCATACGCTGCCGGTTTGCTCGATGCCGCCCACAGCGTCGACCAGCTCGGCGACAGCATGTACCAAGCCCACGCCGTGCCGATGTGGCCCGCCGTGCTGCCCGCCGTCTGCAGGCCGTTGATCTTCGAGAGCAGCGTGGTCTTTTCGCTCGTCAACGGAAGCATTTCAGCGCTCGCCGCAACGTCGCAAACGCCCTTTTTGCTCGAGCCGGAACCGGTCGTGCTGGATGTGTAGTGCGTCATTACATACTTACCGGACGCCGGGGCCGCATCGGTATACTTTTCCGTTCCGGTACGCTCGACGACGCAATCGGAAGGATAGTAGTTGGTTCCGCTGATCTTCACCGCGCTGGTCGAGACGGTGCCGCGCGCCTTGGTCAATGCGGCGCTCGGCGGTCGAACGTCATAAGCAAACGGAACGATCGCGACCTTCGAGGTAAATTTGCTCTGATCCGTCCAAACGACGATATTGATCAGATCGCTGGCCGCGGACTTCATGTCGACGAGCTTCTGACCCGCCATCGAGCCCGTGATGTCGAGCATCATGGAGATCTCGAGATTGAGTTCGGCGTTGCCGCCGACAGCAAGAACGGCCTTCGAATAATCTGATCCATCCTTGCGCAGGATCGGCAACGATGCCGTACCGGCGAGCCCCATGAACGGCGTGGTGATGATGGCATTTCCGGTCGTCACCATCGCCGTCGCATTGTCGGCGATGGCGAAGTTGATGGTATCGGTGCTCAGCGAGAGACGACTTTTGGTCGCCTGCGCATAATAGCTTTGCGCGACTTTGAGAGCCGCCGCCTGGTCGCCGCCGTTCGTCTGCAAGGCGCGTGCGCCAGCAAGGACAGCCGCATCGGTCGCCGCAATGGTCTGGCTGCGTGCGTTGACAAAACGCCCGTAATCGACCGCCAGGCCGATCATCGCGAACAAGACGAGCGCCATCAGCCCGAACAGAATTGCGACGTCGCCGCGCGTATCGCGAGCGAATTTCTCTATCGTGCGGCTGCCCGCAACTCTCAAACCAACAATAACTGCATACGGCTTTCGTGCCGGCCGCCGGGAACCACCACCGCTTATCATCGCCGTCTCCTAAGCGTTTTACTTTCGCTGAGGCTAACGACGAAGTTATTTAAAGCGAATTAATGGGAAAATACATCATTAGAGTGAGATTAATACGGAGCTATTCTGTTAAATACAATTAATATCAAATTCTATGCTTTTATGTAATTAAAAATACATCATCATTACTTTGTTAAACAAAAGTAATCATTTGACTGAACTTGCGAATTCGCAGCTCGCCGAACAACGCCCTCACACCGCCGGCAACGAGACATAAAGACTTGTTTATGTGTTATTGCGCGATCCTGTCGAGTTCGGTATAGGAGCGCCGACGGGCCCCAAATAATGTGGATGCGACATTTTTGCGGCGAGAGATCATGACGGCCGCGCGCTTCAGGCGTCCGGTCCGGACCACCGCGCTGAGGAGCACACATGAGTTCGAAGTTCACGGACTACATCGTCAAGGATCTGAGCCTGGCGGAGTGGGGACGCAAGGAAATCGCGATCGCCGAGACCGAAATGCCGGGTCTCATGGCAACACGCGAGGAATACGGTTCCTCCAAGCCGCTCAAAGGCGCCCGCATCGCGGGTTCGCTGCACATGACGATCCAGACGGCCGTGCTGATCGAGACGCTCACAGCGCTCGGCGCCGACGTCCGCTGGGTATCCTGCAACATCTATTCGACCCAGGACCATGCGGCCGCCGCCATTGCAGCCGCTGGCATCCCGGTGTTCGCCTGGAAGGGCGAAAGCCTCGTCGAATACTGGGATTACACGCGCAAGCTCTTTGAGTGGGGCGACGGCGGCGTGCCGAACATGATCCTCGACGACGGCGGCGACGCGACGCTGTTCATCCATCTCGGACTGCGCGCCGAGACGGGCGATACGGAGTTCCTCGACAAGGCCGGCTCGGAAGAAGAAGAGGTTCTCTTCGCGCTCATCAAGAAGACGCTGAAAGAGAAGCCGAAGGGCTGGTTCGCGACGGTCGCGACGAACATCAAGGGCGTCTCGGAGGAAACAACGACCGGCGTCCACCGCCTCTACGAAATGCAGAAAAACGGCACGCTGCTGTTCCCCGCCATCAACGTCAACGACAGCGTCACGAAGTCGAAATTCGACAACCTGTACGGTTGCCGGGAAAGCCTCGTCGACGGCATCCGCCGCGGCACCGACGTGATGATGGCCGGCAAGATCGCCATGGTTGCGGGCTTCGGCGATGTCGGCAAAGGCTCGGCCGCGTCACTGCGCAACGCCGGCTGCCGCGTCATGGTCTCCGAGATCGATCCGATCTGCGCCCTGCAGGCGGCGATGGAAGGCTATGAAGTCGTGACCATGGAAGACGCCGCGCCGCGCGCCGACATCTTCGTGACCGCGACCGGCAACAAGGACATCATCACGGTCGACCACATGCGCGCGATGAAAGACCGCGCCATCGTCTGCAACATCGGCCACTTCGACAACGAGATCCAGATCGCGGGTCTCAAAAACTTCAAGTGGAACAACATCAAGCCGCAGGTCGATGAAATCGAATTCCCGACCGGCCGCCGCATCATCCTGCTGTCGGAAGGCCGACTCGTGAACCTCGGCAACGCGATGGGGCATCCCTCGTTCGTCATGTCGGCGTCGTTCACGAACCAGACGCTGGCGCAGATCGAATTGTTCACGAACCACGGCAAGTATCACAAGGAAGTCTATACGTTGCCGAAGCACCTCGATGAGAAGGTCGCGATGCTGCACCTTTCGAAAATCGGCGTGAACCTCACCAAGCTCCGGCCCGATCAGGCGGCCTACATCGGCGTCAAGCCGGAAGGCCCGTTCAAGGCCGATCATTATCGCTACTAGGCCGGCGGACGCCGAGCCAGCGCGCTGCGACACTCGAAAGGGGCTTCCACGGAAGCCCCTTTTTCTGTTCCGCGGCAGTCCTTGCTCCTTGATCGCGGCGCGGGGGGAACACTTCAGCGCCGTTTCGTCCTAACGGATTGACCGCGCTGGTGATCCCGCCCGGCGCACCCCATACTCGCGATGATTCGTACTGCGTCGTTTGAAGCGATGAAGCGCTCGTGCCGCCTGCCTGAGGCGCGCGGGTGCATATGCGGCTGCAGTGGGACGGATGCGCCTTTCATATCCCCAAGACCCGAAACTGACCACGCGACTGCAGCTGGCGCTGCTGCTTATTGCGGCGATGGCCTGCGTCGCGACGATGCTCGCAGGCTTTGTGAACGGGCATGGCATCGGATCGGTCGAATTCGATTTTCGCCATACCTGGTTGTTCCTCACCGTCGCCGTTGGAGCGTTAGCGGCCATCGCCGTCACCTGGCGCATAGGGAGCGTCGCCCGGCGCGAGGCGCGGGCCGCGAAATCTGAAAGCGTGCATCTGCGCCGTAATCTCGCCGCCGCCGATGCGATCATCCGCGCCGAGCCGCAGGTGTTGGTGTTCTGGGAGCAAGGGCAGGCCGTCCGCATCGTTTCGCACACGCTCGCGAGCGTCCCCGGATTGCCGGAGCACCATGCGGAAATCCTGCGCTTCGGTCAGTGGCTGGAAAGCACGTCCGCGCATGCGCTGAAGGCGGCGCTCGACAAGCTCTTCGTCAACGGCCGATCGTTCAGCATCATCCTGAAGACGATCGCAGGGGGCATCATCGAGGCCGAAGGACGGGCGGCGGGGGGCCGCGCGGTTCTGCGTCTCAAGGAAGTCTCGGGCTACAAGCTCGAAATCGCCCGTATCGAAGACCAGCACGCAACGCTCGCCCGCGATATCCGATCGAGCCGCGCGCTTCTCAACACCTTGCCGATGCCGGTTTGGTTGCGCGGTATCGATAACCGCCTGATCTGGGTGAACGCCGCCTACGTCCAGGCCGTCGACGCGAAGAGCGAGATCGAAGTCCTCGAGCATCAGATCGAGCTGCTTGAAGGACGGCAGCGCAAGTCGGTCTCGCGTATGCTCGCGGCGGGGCAAACCTACAGATCGCGCATTCATCTGGTCTCGGGCGGCGAACGCAAGGCGCACGACGTCGTCGTGCTTCCCGTCGACGGCATGACCGCAGGCGCCGCCGTCGACGTTACCGATATCGAAAGCGTGCAGGGCGAGCTCGAGCGGCAAAGCTCGGCTTATGACCGCACGCTCGATCGCGTCGAAACCGCCGTTGCGATCTTTAGCCCCGATCACAAGCTCGCCTTTTACAATGCGGCTTTTGCAAAGCTCTGGTCGCTCGATACCGACTGGCTTTCGTCGCACCCGAGCGACAGCGTCATTCTCGATCGGCTTCGCGAGATCGGCGTGCTCGAACCCGTCGTCAATCATCGCGATTGGAAAGCCCAGGTTCTAGGCTGCTACCAGACGGGCACGCCTTTCGACGACACCTGGAATTTGACCGACGGCCGCATTCTCCATGTCATGGCTGAACAACGCCCGGACGGCGGCGTCACGTTCCTGTTCGCCGACGAAACCGAACGCCTGGCGCTCGAAAGCCGCTATAACGCTTTGATCGACGTGCAGCGCGAAACACTCAACAGCCTCAAGGAAGGCGTTGCGGTGTTCGGCACCAATGGCCGTTTGAAGCTGTCCAACAAGGCCTTTTGCAGCATCTGGCAGATGCAGCAGAAGCGGCTCGCCGAGCTGCCGCACGTCGGCGAAGTTATCGCCGCCGCCCAGACGCTTCATCCCGACAACAACACCTGGCTGCGGATCAACCGCGCGGTTACCGCGTTTCTCGATGAACGCGAGACGTTCTCGGGGCAGATGACGCGGGATGACGGCGTGGTTGTCGACTATGCCCTTATGCCGCTGCCCGACGGCGCGACGCTGATGACGTTCGCCGACGTGACAGACGCCAAGCGCGCCGAACGTGCCCTCGTCGAGCGCAACGAAGCACTGGTCGCCGCCGATCGCCTGAAGACGAAAATCATCGGGCACATCTCCTATGAGCTTCGGACACCGCTCCAGACCATCATCGGTTTCACCGAGCTGATGGCCGACCGCGCGTTTGGAGATTTGACCGGCAAACAGCGCGAATATCTTGCCGACATCATGTCGTCGTCGAACACGCTGCTGGCCATCATCAACAATATCATCGATCTCGCGACCATCGACGCCGGCGTCCTGCAGCTGAAGCCGACACCGGTTGGCGTGCGCGCGCTGATCGACGCCGCCATCCTCGGCATTCGCGAGCGCGCCGTTCGGAACCGCCTCACCATCGAAATCGCCGTCGCGGACGAAGTCGACGAGTTCGTCGCCGATGAATCCCGCATGCGTCAGGTGCTCTACAATCTGCTTTCGAATGCCGTCGGCTTTTCGAAGATCAACGGTACGGTGCAGCTTGCCTGCTGGAGCGACAATGGCACGATCATCTTCCGGGTCGAGGATGATGGCGTCGGCATTCCCAAAGACCGGATTGGGCGTATTTTCGAACGTTTCGAAAGCCAAAGCAGCGGCTCCGAGCATCGCGGCGCCGGCCTCGGCCTTTCTATCGTCAAAAGCCTGGTGGAATTGCACGGCGGCACGATAGAAGTCTTTTCGGAAGAAAACCGGGGCACCCGCGTGACGATCCGACTGCCGGAACACCCGGTCACCCCGGCCAGCGAGGGCTCGGCGTGGTTGGCAAGCGGCGGGCGGGCAGCATAAGTTCAAGGTCCGATGAGTTCATTTCAGTTTCG